>VXSB01000040.1 GCA_009838175.1 Chloroflexota bacterium | reverse complement strand
ACGGGCCCGAAGACCCTGGCCGCCGGGCCTTCCCCACGGAAGGCCCGGCAGCAAAAAGCCACCCCAAGTGGACATACAAACACGCCCTGAACAAACTCCCCTCCGCCCAAAATGGGACACAAATAAGGGGGACGCGAGCGAGCCCAAAATACCGACACAAGAGATCGCAGGGGTATGCACCCCGGCGGCAAAGCCGCTCCCTATAAACCAACCACAACCGATCATTCCGATCATGCTCAACCCAATTCAATATCCCCTAAAATCGAACGAACCGAATTGAATCACCTAGGCCGACACCATGCCCTCTGACCTAACCGGAAAACGCATCATCATCACCGGCGCCGCCACCGGCATCGGAAGATCGACCGCCATCATGGCCGCCGAATGCAACGCCGAAGCTATCGCAATCTTCGACGTTGCCGACACCGAAGCGCAGGACACTGCCAACACTATCAACTCCGCTACCGGTTCGACCATCGCCAAATGCTGGCACGTCGACATCGCCGACCGCGCCAGCGTCGAAGGCGGAGTCGCCGCCGCCGTCCAGTGGATGCAAGGCATCGACGTCCTACTCCACTTCGCCGGCATCCTGCACGGAGCGTTCGAACCCATTGAATCCTTCGAAGAAGTCACCTGGGATCGCGTCCTCGACACCAACCTCAAAGGCACCTACCTCATCGCCAAACAGGTCGTCACCCACATGAATAACCAACCAAACGGCGGAACAATCATCACCACCGCTTCCGGAGCCGGCGTCACCGCAGGCTCATCCTCATACGCCTACGGAGCATCAAAGGGAGCCGTACACGGATTCACCATGGTCATGCAGCGCCATATCGACATGTCCAAAATCCGCGTCCAAGACATCGTACCCGGTCGAACCCGCACCCCGATGGTCCTCGAAAACCTCCGCCAGCAACTCGAAATAACCGGCGATCAAGCCGCATACGACGCCGCAATCGCCAACCTCGCCGATCCCGAAGACGTCGCCAGAATCGCAACCTTCATGGCAAGCGACGCCGCCAAAGTAATGCGAGGCCCCGTCTTCACCCGCTAACCGATCCCTCCCCCTCGCACAGCGAGGGGGACGCGAGCAAGCGAAGCGACGCTCGCAAGGGGTGCACGACCGTCAACTCACGTAGGAACTATACTCCATCCCTCTTGTACTTCTCCCAATCCTCAATCGAAAAGTCCCGCTTCGAGAAATACGCGAAACCCGCACCCTCCCGCTCCCGAACCTCCGCAGCAGTCTTCAGAACATCCTCCGCAACATCAACCGGCACCCGAGTAACCCCATCCCCATCGCACACCAGAATATCCCCCGGCAAAACCCGCAAACCAGCGACAACCACCGGGATGCTGTGATCGATCATCGCGAAGTAAGCGTGACCAGGCACACGCCCAGTCGCCCACAGCGACAACCCTGCGCGATCGATGCCCGGAATGTCGCGGGCGTTGCCGTCGACTACGACTCCAACCGCGCCGATCGCCGACATTTGGTGCGCCATCTCATCGCCGAGGATCGCGGCGCGTCGGCAAGGCGTGTCGATATCCTTCTGCACGACGATGGTCGGAGCATCGAGATTTGCGATGGCGTCGTAGTATTCCCAGCGTCCCCTCGGTTCTTGCGAACGGCCATCTATGCCATTAATAGGCATCCAAGTGGATGTCATCGCATATCCGACGACGGCTTTACCCGATCCGTCTCGGTTCCAGAGATACGGCTTCAAGTCCGGACCGGAGTAGTCGATGTGCTCGGATATGTAGCCGCCGTACACGATGGCGGCAGCGTTCTGGACCGTCGCCGAATCAAAATCGGCGAGACCCTCGAGGATTTCAGGCGCGACCGTCTTCATCCGACGCCGTTGGCCTTGTAGTTCTCCCAGTCGTCCAACGTGAAACCAGGCTTCGAGAAGTAGGCGAAGGTCTTACCCTCTCGCTCGCGAACCTCGTGACCCTGTTTCAAGATGTCCTCGGCTTGATCTACGGGGACGCGGGTTACACCGTCGCCGTCGCATACGAGGATGTCACCCGGCAAGATACGGAGTCCAGCCACCTCGACCGGAACACCGTGATCGATCATATTGAATGGCCCGTGTCCGGGAACTCGACCGGTCGCCCACAGGGCCAAGCCAGCCTTCTTGATACCCGGAACATCGCGTGCGTTGCCGTCAGTAACCGCACCGACAGCGCCTAATGCCACCATCTGGTAAGCCATGCCATCGCCGATGATCGCACCGCGTCGAGGCGGCAGATCGATATCCTGCTGCACCACGATCGTGGGCGCGTTGGCGTAAGCGATCGAGTCCATGTAGTCGTGCCGACCACTAACCTCCGGAACCGGCTCATGCAACGGCGTCCAAGTAGAAGTCATCGCATATCCGACGGTAGCTCTACCCGAACCGTCGAGATCGTAGAGATAAGGGTTCAGATCGGGCCCCGAGTAGTCGATGTGCTCAGAGATATATCCCCCATACACAATCGCCGCCGCATTCTGCACAGTGGCCGAATCGAACTCAGCAAGGCCTTCAAGGATTTCAGGAGCGACGGTTTTCAGGGGCATGGCAGACCTCACTTTTTGGGCGCGGCATCACCTGTGCCGCTAGAGGGTGAATATAGCAGATAGTTGATCGCATCTACCGCAATCGATTTGCTTTCGAATCCCTTAACCCGTAACCGCGCCTGTACTCGCTGGTTGAACCAATTTGATGTACTTGCTCAGCGATCCCCGTGTGTAGGATGGGGGTTTGGGTTGCCACTGGCTCAATCGGTTCTGTAGCTCCTCTTTCGAAATCTTCACGTTCAACTCGAAGTCGTCGAGGTTGATTTCGATGGTGTCTCCGTCTTGGACTGCGGCGATGGGGCCGCCGACTGCGGCTTCGGGGCCGACGTGTCCAATGATGGATCCGTGGGAGCCGCCGGAGAAGCGTCCATCGGTGATGAGGTATACCTTTTCACCGAGGCCTTGTCCGACGAGCGCACCCGTCACCGCCAGCATCTCTCTCATGCCGGGTCCGCCTTTGGGTCCTTCGTAGCGGATGACGATGACGTCTCCGGCTTCGATCTCGCGTCGCTGGAGGGCGGCCATGACCTGTTCCTCCTGGTCGTAGACCTTCACTGGTCCGGAGAAGCGTGCGCCGAACTGATGTCCGGCGACTTTGAGGACGCATCCGTCAGGGGCTAGATTGCCGTGGAGGATGACTAGTCCACCGTTCTCGGAGAGCGGGTCTTCGACGAGTCGGACGACGTTGTTTTCGTCCGGATTGGGGTCTACGTCGGCGAGGTTTTCGGCCATGGTTTGTCCTGTGACGGTCATGCAGTCGCCGTGGATGAGTCCGGCGTCGAGGAGTCGCTTGGTGACGAGAGGAACGCCGCCGACGCGGTCGAGGTCGAACATGACGTATTTGCCGCCCGGCTTCATGTCGGCGATGAGCGGGGTGCGCATCGAGATGGCGTGAATGTCGTCGAGGGTGAGGTCGATGCCGGCTTCGTGTGCGATGGCTGGCAGGTGGAGCGCGGTGTTGGTCGATCCGCCCATGGCAACAACTAGGGTTACGGCGTTTTCGAAGGCTTCGCGGGTGAGGATGTCGCGCGGGTAGATGCCTTTACGCAGCAGGTTCATCACGGCGATGCCGGCATGTCGAGAAGATGCACGTTTGCGCTGGTCGACGTTCGGCTCGGATGCCGCGCCGGGCAGAGAGAGTCCGAGGGCTTCACCAATGGAGGACATGGTGTTGGCGGTGAACATGCCGCCGCACGAGCCGGGTCCGGGGCACGCGTTGGTTTCGATGCCGTATAGTTCGTCTTCGTCCATTTGACCGGCTTGGATCTGTCCGACGGCTTCGAAGACGGTCTGGATCTGGATGTCCTCGCCTTTCCAGTGTCCGGGAAGGATGGAGCCGCCGTAGACGAAGACGGATGGGATGTCGAGTCGGGCCATGGCCATCATGGCTCCGGGCAGGGATTTGTCGCAGCCGGCCGCCGCGACTAGTCCGTCGTAGCGCTCGGCGAAGCAGACGGTCTCGATGGAGTCGGCGATGATCTCTCGACTTATCAGCGAGCCGCGCATACCTTCGGTGCCCATTGAGATGGCGTCGGATACGGTGATGGTGCCGAATTCGAAGGGTGATCCACCGGAGGAGCGGACGCCGACCTTGATCTCGTCGACGAGCGGCTTGATACCGGCGTTGCAAGGAGTTACTTCGTTGTGGGTGGAAGCGACGCCTACGAATGGAGCGTCGATGTCGGCATCGGACATGCCCATGGCGCGCATCATGGAGCGGTGGGGCGCACGGATCACGCCCTCGGTGGTTTCCCAAGATCGCCACTTGCCCGGTGCGCGACCGTTCCGCTTTGCGCCAGCGCGTCGAGTTGATTGCGTTGCCATTGTTGCCGCTTTCTTGGTGAAGTACGGTTGAGTTGATGTATTCATTTTAAGAGGGGGAGTTTGAACCGGGGATTACGGGGATTTAGGGATTGGTGGGATTGCCCCCCTCCCTTTTGTCCCATTTCACCCTCACCCCCGGATCAAGTCCGGGGCAGGCTCTAGCCCTCTCTCGCTGTTTTCGTACTCTTTTGGGGGAGAGGGGATGATCGTTGCTGAAGCCGAGCACCCCCTGCGTGCGCCGCTTCGCTTGCACGCGTCCCCCTCGCTTCGCGAAGGGGAGGGAACGATGATAGGTTTGCAAGGTCTCGACTAGAAAGGGAGTTTTGATGGTTCCGAGTTACATAGTGCCTGCGGCGCGGGCGGTGATTTTTGATGGTGGTGGGCGGATTTTGTTGATACGGCGGGGGGATAACAAGCAGTGGGCGTTGCCGGCTGGTGGGATGGAGCCGGGGGAGTCGGTTACGGAGTGTATGGCGCGGGAGGTTTGGGAGGAGACGGGGCTGGTGGTTGAGTCGTCGGTGGCGTTCGCCATTTACTCGGAGCCGCGGTTTACTGCGCCGACGCGTCCTGACGCGCAGCTACTCACGGTGGCGTATCGAGTGGATGAGTGGGGCGGGGAGTTGCGGACAACCACGAATGAGACGGACGATGCGCGGTGGTTTTCGGTGGATGAGGTGCGGGGGTTGCCGGATTTGATGGGGATGTATCTGGAGACGGTTGAGGATTGTTTGAGGGTGAAAGAGAGTGGAGGGTTTGTGGTGAAGTAGGTGTTGTAAGACGCTACCCCGCTGCGTGTATTCCCTCTAAACCTAAAGTCACTACATCCTCGGGCGGCGCTTCGTTTATTCCGTCTGGGTTGGTCGCTGCCCGGCCGTTTGAGAGGTCGTCAGCAGTGAACCAGACCCAACCATCGGGTGCAGTGGGGCGCGGGCCTGGGATGTGGCAGAAGTAGATCATGTCGATGTGTTGGTGTTTGCCGACTTTTTCGTCGTAGACGTCTTCGATGAGGATGGTGCGGGGTGCGGCAACTTGGTCGAGGTTGGAGGTTTCAGGGGTGGTTTGGGTAGGTATTAGTTGGACGTCGAAACCTGTTTCTTCTTTGACTTCGCGTAGGACAGCTTGGACAGGGTCTTCGTTGGGTTCGACGTGTCCGCCGGGGGCTAGCCAGGCTTGGACGCGGTGGTGCCAGTGGAGGAGGGTGGCGTCGCCGTTTACGACGAATCCGGTGGCGGTGAAGTGGCGGGGGATGGGGGAGTTGGACATTGTCTGAACCGGGGATTACGGGGATTTGAGGATTGGGGGGATTAGGTGGTGGTGGTTTGTGGTTTTGATGATCGTAAAGCGTTGTTGGCACGTCGGGGTTGGGTTCACCCTCATCTCCGGATCGAGTTCGGGGCAGGCTCTAGTTCTCTCCCATCGAGGGATAGGGGACATGGTGTGTTGCGTAGGCATGAACCCCCTGCGCTCGCTTCGCTTGCGCGTCCCCCTTTTGCTGCGCAAAAAGGGGAGGGTGGGTTTACTCTGCGTATTTGGCTAGGGCGGCTTCGTTTAGGTCGATGCCTAGGCCGGGTTTGTCGGTTAGGGTGATGGTGCCGTTGTGGGGGATTATGTGTTCGCCGTAGAGTTCTGCGATGTCGTCTAGGGGCGGTGCGAATTCGGTGGAGAATTCGTGTGGGCGGATGGCGTTCTTGATGGAGGAGTAGCAGTGGATGGATGCGATGCTGTTTATTCCGGCGTTGGGGGAGTGGGGCATTATGGGTTTGTTGTGGGTGGTGGCGAGTTCGTAGATCTTGAGGATTTCGGATGGGCCGCCGGCGTTGAGGATGTCGGGCTGGAGGATGTCGGGGTTGCCGATCTGGATGATGTCGCGGAATCGCCAGCGGTCTTGGTCCTGTTCGCCGGTGGAGATGGCGACGTCGAGGGCGTCGGTGACTTGTCGGAGGCCGGGTAGGTCGTATTGAGGCAGCGGCTCTTCGAAGTGGTCGATGCGTCCGTAGTCTTCGAATGCGCGGCCTTGTTGGATGGCTGTGGGTACGGAGTAGCCGTTGTTTGCGTCGAAGCCGAGATAGATGTTGTTTGGTAGGAAGTCTCGGACGAGTTTGAATATGGCGAGGTCGTTGGCGGGGTTGGCGTCTTGGCGGTAGTTCTTCCAGTCCATGCGGATCTTGTAGGACTTGTAGCCTTGGTCCCAACCGTCCATGACGTCGTCGAGCATTTGGTCGGGGGTCTTCTTCCAGCCCGATCCGACGCTCCAGTACAGGGGGATGTCGAATCGGGCGGCGCCGCCCATGAGGGCGTGGCAGGGTAGGCCGGCATCTTTCCCGAGGATGTCCCAGAGTGCGATGTCGACGGCGCCGACGATCTGGGGTCGGAGCTTGGATTCGCGGGGTATCTGTTTCTGAGAGCCTAGGTAGAGGGTTTCCCAGTGGCGGTCGATCTGTCGGGGGTCTTCGCCGATGAGTAGGGGTTCGATGGTGTCTCTCAGGAAGGCTTCGAAGAGATGTCCGTCGGCCTCGGCGAGCCCGGTGATGCCTTTGTCAGTGCGGATCTGTAGTATCGATCTGCCACGTTTCATGTGGGTGATGTCGAATGCGGTTATTTTCATGGTGGGTATTTCCTGTGCTCGGGGCCCCCTTTGTCCTTCGGACATTTCCCCCGCTAGCGGGGGAACCCTAGGTCCTTGCTTCTGGATTCCCCTTCGCGGGAATGACGTAGGCATGAACCCCCTGCGCTCGCTTCGCTTGCGCGTCCCCCTTTTGCTGCGCAAAAAGGGGAGGGTGGGTTTACTCTGCGTATTTGGCTAGGGCGGCTTCGTTTAGGTCGATGCCTAGGCCGGGTTTGTCGGTTAGGGTGATGGTGCCGTTGTGGGGGATGACGTGTTCGCCGTAGAGTTCTGCGATGTCGTCGAGGGGCGGTGCGAATTCGGTGGAGAACTCGTGAGGTCGGATGGCATTCTTGATGGAGGAGTAGCAGTGGATGGATGCGATGCTGTTGATGCCGGCGCTTGGTGAGTGCGGCATTATGGGTTTGTTGTGTGTGGTGGCTAGGGTGTAGATTTTCAGGATTTCGGAGGGGCCGGAAGCACCGAGGATGTCGGGTTGGAGAATGTCGGGGTTGCCGAGTTGGATGACGTCTCGGAAGCGCCAACGGTCCCAGTCTTGTTCACCGGTGGATACTGCTACATCTAGGGCATCGGCGACTTGTCGGAGTCCGGGGAGATCGTACTGGGGGAGCGGTTCCTCGAAGTGGTCGATGCGTCCGTAGTCTTCGAAGGCGCGTCCCTGTTGGATAGCGGTTGGGACTGAGTAGCCGTTGTTGGCGTCGAAGCCGAGGTAGATGTTGTTGGGCAGGAAGTCGCGAACCAGCTTGAACATCTGGAGGTCTTTGGCGGGATTGGAGTCCTGTCTGTATGATCGCCAGTCCATGCGGATCTTGAAGGCTTTGTATCCCTGCTCCCAGCCGTCCATGACGTCGTCGAGCATCTGGTCTGGGGTTTTGATCCAGCCGAGTCCTACGCTCCAGTATAGGGGGATGTCGAGGCGGGCTGCGCCACCCATCAGAGCGTGGCAGGGCATCCCCGCATCTTTACCGAGGATATCCCAGAGGGCGATGTCGATGACACCGACGACGTGTGGCGGGAGCTTTGTGATTTGCTCTTCGTCGCCGAGGTAGAGGGTTTCCCAGTGGCGGTCGATCTTGCGGGGGTCTTCGCCGATGAGCAGGGGTTTGACGGTCGATTCGAGATAGGCTTCGAAGGCGCCGGAGCGTCGGGAGAGTTCGGCGACGCCGGTGATGCCTTTGTCGGTGCGGATCTGGAGGATGGCTCTGCCGATCTTGAGAGGCGTGATGTCGAAAGCGGTGATTTTCATGGATGGCTTTCCGTGAGTTTGAGGGGTGAATCTACTAATCGGATTTTAGCGTAATTCAGTCATGGCTAAGTGAGCCGTAGGTTCGTGCGCCGCCTTAGTCCTTCGTACATTTCTCCCGTTGACGGGGGAAACCCTTTGGCACGTCGACTTTTCATCCTCACCGTGGCCCTCTGCCATCTAGGGAGAGCGGATTTGCTTGGGGCCACGCCCCCTTTGTGCCCCATATCGGGGTGCGGGGCAGGCTCCGGACATTTCCGCCGTTGACGGGTGACCCGTCTCCGCCCCTCTGGATTCCCGCCTCCGTATCGTGGTACGGGGCAGGCTTCGCGGGGATGACGGTATGAACCCCCTGCGAGGGTCAGGCGGATTGTTTGGCTAGGGCGGCTTCGTTCATGTCGATGCCTAGGCCGGGTTTGTCGGTGAGGGTCATGACGCCGTTTTTGGGTAGGACGTGTTCGCCGTAGAGTTCGGCGACTTCGTCGAGTGGCGGTGCGAATTCGGTTGAGTATTCGTGGGGCCGGGTGGCGTTCCCGACGGTGGCGTAGCAGTGGAGGGACGACATGGACTTGATGCCAGCGCTGGGGCAGTGGGGCATTAAGGGTTTGTTGTGGGTGGTGGCGAGGGCGAAGATCTTGAGGACCTCGGATGGGCCGCTGGCGTTGAGGACGTCGGGTTGGAGGATGTCGGGGTTGCCGATCTGGATGATGTCTCGGAAGCGCCAGCGGTCATGGTCCTGTTCGCCGGTGGCGACGGCGACGTCTAGGGCGTCGACGACTTGGCGGAGTCCGGGCAGGTCGTAGTGCGGTAGCGGCTCTTCGAAGTGGTCGATGCGTCCGTAGTTCTCCATTGCGCGACCAATCTGGATGGCTGTAGCTACGGAATATCCGTTGTTGGCGTCGAAACCGAGGTAGATATCGTCAGGTAGGAAGTCTCGGACGAGTTTGAATATGGCGAGGTCGTTTGCGGGATTGGCGTCTTGTCGGAAGTTCTTCCAGTCCATGCGGAGCTTGTATGCCTTGTATCCCTGGTCCCATCCGTCCATGACGTCGTCGAGCATCTGGTCGGGAGTCTTCTTCCATCCCCATCCGACGCTCCAGTAGAGGGGGATTTCGAGGCGAGCTGCGCCGCCCATTAGGGTGTAGCAGGGGAGCCCGGTCTCTTTTCCGAGGATGTCCCAGAGAGCGGTGTCGATGGCTCCTACTGTGTGTGGAGGAACCTTGGTGACGCGGTCTCCGTAGCCGAGGTACAGGGTTTCCCAGTGGCGGTTGATCTGACGGGGGTCTTCGCCGATCAGGAGAGGATTGATGGTCGATTCGAGGTATCCCTCAAAGGAATCGGAGTGTCGTGGGAGTTCGGCGTAGCCAGTGATGTCTTTGTCGGTGCGGACTTGGATTATGACTCTGCCGTTTTTCAGTGGGGTGTATTCGACGCCGGTGATTTTCATTTGAGGGGATTTCCTTGGGTTCGTGTGAATCTGGTATCGGGATTTTAGCGCAGACGCGGGGTTAGAGGAGGTTATAAGAGAGATTCCTAGGCTACGCTCGGAATGACGTGACGGGGCACTCAGTGCATGAACCCCCTGCGTGCTCGCTACGCTTGCACGCGTCCCCCTCGCTTCGCGAAGGGGAGGATTCGGGGTTAGACGTTCAGTTCGGCTCGGCGGTCTTGGAAGATTGAGGCTAGGTCGGGGTCTTCCATTTCGCTGGCTTCGTCTTGGTAGAGGTAGCACTGGGCTTGGCGGTGCTGCTCTAGGCGGTAGCCGGGCGGTTGCTCTTCGTTGCAGATGTCCATGACGTGTGGGCAACGGTCTGCGAACTTGCAACCGAACATTGAGGAGAAGTCTTCGAAGCGCGGTGTGGGTGGTTCGTCGCCCCACTTGTTGTCGGGATCGGGTTGGGGGATGGATTCGATTAGGAGTTGGGTATAAGGATGTTTGGGTTCGAGGATTACGCGTTCTACAGCGCCTGATTCGACTACCGAGCCTCGGTACATGACGAGGATGTTGTCGCTGATTTGGAGCGCGGTGGTTAGGTCGTGGGTGATGTAGATGACGGATATGCCGATCTCGCGGTTGAGGCGACGTATGGAATCGAGGATTGTGGCTCGTAGGGAGGCATCAACCATCGAGACGGGTTCGTCGGCGAGGATTAGGCGGGGTTTAATCAAGAGGGCGCGGGCGACCATGATGCGTTGGCGCTGTCCACCGCTGAGTTGGTGTGGGAAACGTCCCAAGGTGTCGCCTGGCTGGAGGCCTACCATCGCCAAGGCTTCTTCGATCATGGCGGTCTTAGCGGTTCTCGATGTCGCGAGTTTGAAGCGGTTGATGGGAGTTTCGAGAACGTGATCGACTTTGTAGAAGGGGTTGTAGGAGCCGAATGGGTCTTGATAGATGGACTGCACTTCTTGTTTGAACTTCCACGAATCTCCGCGGGACAGCTTGGAGAAATCGTTGCCGCGGTAGTACATCGTGCCGAAGGTGGGTTTGATGGTTCCCATTAGCAATCGCGCCAAGGTCGTCTTGCCGGATCCGCTCTCGCCGGCGATGGTTGTGATTTTGGGTTCGTCCTCGTCGATCGAGATGGACACATCGTCGACCGCGACGATTGGCGGTTTAGTTGAAAAGGCTCCGCCACCGAATGTTCGAGTGACGTGATCGAGTCGCATGAATTCGCTCAATTGGTCACCTCCTCGTCCCTCTGGATTCCCGCCTTCGCGGGAATGACGGGGGTTTGCGCGGGAATGACGGTTTCATCGTATAGGTGGCACGCCACGCCGCGGCCGTCGATGGGTAGGAATGCCGGTACTTCTCGGAAGCAACGCTCGTGGACGGATGGGCAACGCGGGTTGAAGGAACAGCCGGGGGGCAGGTTCAGGAGGGCGGGTTGCATACCCGGTATGCCGACGAATTGTCGACTGATGTCGAACGACGGCAGGCTCTCGATTAGGAGTTGGGTGTACGGATGTTTGGGGTCTTTGAACACGTCCGGTACGGAACCGACTTCGACGAGTTTTCCGGCGTACATGACGCCGATGGTGTCGGCGAATTGCGCGACCAGCCCCATGTCGTGACCTACGAGGAGAACCGCCGCTTCCAAGCCTTCTTGCAGCCGTCCGAGGGTCTGCATGATTTGTCTTTGGACGACGACGTCGAGTGCGCTTGTGGGTTCGTCTGCGACGATGATATTGGGGTCGAGGGAGATGGCAATGGCCATTGCGACGCGCTGCTTCATACCGCCACTGAGTTCGTGGGGGTGCAGGCGAGCGACGTTCGGATCGAGTCCGACGCGGATCAACAGGTCGTGGATACGCTCGTCAATTTCTGATTTGTTGGGCGGGCTCTCGCCTGGTAGGACGTGGTCCATGATGCCGTCGATGATCTGGTCGCCGACGCGCATGACGGGGTTGAGGGAGTTCATCGCTCCTTGAGGAACGAGGGCCATCTCGCGGAGACGGATGGATCGTATCTCTTTTTCCGGCATATCGACGACGTCGCGGCCGTTGAGGTAGATGTGTCCACCAGCGATGTGTCCGGGTTCGCGGGTCAAGCGCATGATGGCCATGGCGAGGGTGCTCTTGCCGCTGCCAGATTCGCCGACGAGCGCGAAGCGTTCGCCTTGCTTCAGATTGAACGAGACGCCATCAACGGCCTTTACGGTGCCGCGTGGCGTGCCGTAGTAGACCTTGAGGTCCTCGACGCGGAGCGCAAACTCGTCGTCTCCGGACGCATTTGAGGAGCGTGTTTCTTGTTCGATGGTAACCATTCTGGAGTTTTATCGCTGAGGCTTATACCTGTCTGCGTAGTCTGGGGTTGGACCATTCGTCCAAACCGGCGGAGATCAGGAATAGGCTGACGAAGATGATGACGATGAATGCCAACGGGAATAGCCACCACCACCACATGCCGAGTGTGATAGCGCCGAACTGGATCACCCAGTAGACGGTCATTCCAAGCGACGGCGATGAAAAGTCTCCGAGGCCGAGCGCTTCAAGGCCGATGGATGCCAGGATGGAGCCGGCGACGGAGGCTACGAAGCTGGCGGTGATGTAGGGGATCAAGTTGGGCATCATTTCGCGGAAGATGATCGCTAGACCGGACATGCCTGACTGTCGTGCGATCTCGACATAGGGCTGTTCTCGCAAGACCAGAACTTGAGAGCGTACGGTTCGTGACGAGAAGACCCATCCGACGGCCGCGAGACCGGCGCCCAACTGCCACCAAAGCAATTCGGTCCCAAGCTGGATCCTGATGATTATGAGGATTAAGAGGCCGGGTATGGAGATACCGACGTCGGTCAGCAATCTAATGGCCACGTCTGGCACGCCGCGATAGTAAGCAGCAACGAAAGCTGTGACGGTGCCGATGCCGACAGACAATAGTCCTGCGATGAGTCCGGTGCCGAGTGTTAGGGGAATGCCTCTGAGGTTGGTTGCAAATAGATCACGCGCCTGAGTGTCGGTGCCCATGGGGTACTGGAAAAGCGTCGGCTTCTTATCGCCTTCAAGCTCTGCGATGTCCTCACACCACGTGCACCACGATGGAGGCAAGCGCTTATCTCCGACCGGGGCACCGCCGCTTACGAAGGCATCCAAACGCGAGTTCTGGGATGGATCGTTGGTGTGAGGTTCCAGTTGAGCGTAACCGAACAGGCCGATGACAGTGAACAACAGAAGGGTGCCAAGCATGGCGAGTCCGACGATCAGCGAAGGGTTGCGCCGACCGTACAGAAAAATCGGTTCGATGCGCTCTTGGTAGAAGCCTCCCCAACGTCGCCGGGCTAGGCGCGCTCGGGTTCCCATGGTGAGATTTCTTGTACCAGTCGCTCTTGCCATATCAGCTCTGCGTATATTTGACGCGGGGATCGATCAGGGGATAGACCAAGTCGACGATCATCGTGGCCATGGCCAGCGAGATGATGATGGTCATGACGATCCCGGTTATCTGGAAGAAATCGGACACTCTAATGGCATAGAAGAGAGTGTTCCCGAGACCGGGGTACTGGAATAGCACCTCTACGAGAACGGCGCCGGTGAGCAGCGTGCCGAATGAGATCGCTAAACCAGTGACCTGTGGCAATAGGGCGTTGCGGATGGCGTAGCGGACGAATATCCGAGTGCCGTTGAGGCCTTTGGCATCGGCTTGGATCATGAAGTCCTCGCCTTGTGTGTTGACCATCATGCCTCTCATGCCGATGGCCCAAAAGCCGACCGCGGAGAAGAGAATTGCGAGTGCCGGGAGGATGGCATGCCTCAAAACGTCGAGAACAAAGCCCAGGCTCCATTCCGGCAGATTGCCGGGGCTGTAAGCGCCGAAGAAGGGCAACCAGTTAAGGATGATTGCGAAGATAAACATCAGCACTAGTCCGAGCATGTACTGGGGTATTGCAGACAAAGTGAGCAGGGGCATAAAGGCATAGCTCAGCCATCCGGGTGAGCGTGACCAACCCAAAAGGGCGCCAGCGCCAGTACCTAGAACGAAGGCCAAAAAGAGCGTAACGGTCATCAACCCGATCGACCAGACGATGGAATCCAAGATGATTTCATTGACGGTTCTCGGGAAGTATGCGATGGAGTAACCGAAATCTAATCGGGCCAGATCAGTTATGTAATTGATGTACTGCTCTTGGATAGGAAGATCGAGACCGAGTCTGGCAGAGTACTCCTGCGCCATTTCGTTCATGCCGGCCTGAACAGATCCACCGCGCTGTGCTTCAAGTAGCAGCTTTTCTTTCACCGGGTCTTGTCCGGTTAGACGTGGAAGGATGAAAATGACCGTCGCAGCGACCCAAACGGTTAGCAGGAAAAGCAGGAATCTTTGAACGATGAAGTTGCCGAAAAACGCGGATAGGAACGTCAAAACGGGGTTTTGACGTCCAGTCAACGCGGGGTTTCGCCGCGAGTTCGAGCTAGTTGCCAAAGAATCGTCGCCCAAAGTTCGTGAGGGTGGTTGAAATGCCGACGGCGACCCATAACGTGGAGCACCAAACCAACATCTCAAGCGATTGTATCTAGTTGGAAGGATATGTGCAAGTTTCTGGCACCCCTGCCTGCCGCTTCGCGAAGGGGATGGTTCTGATCGAAAATCGATGGGTAAAACAGGTTGACAATTGTCAATCTAGAGTACAGAATGAAGTGTTGATCGTTGTCAAGCGATTCGGGATTCGTCGCGCGGTTTGCTGTGTGTTCGTAATACCGATATAAGATTTTCGCTTGACTTGCAGATACAAGAGATGAGGAAGATAGAACAATGAATCTCCCCGTTAAATTCGGGCGGTATGGTTTGTTGGCAATCCTTGCGAGCGTGATGGTGCTTGGCGTCGTCATCGCTTGTGGTGAGGAAGAGCCCACCGCCACACCCGTCCCGCCGACTGCGACTTCAGTTCCGGCTACCGCGACTGCAGTCCCGCCGACCGCGACACCGGAACCTCCGCCGCCGTCTGAGGCCATGGGTATGGTCTTCGATCCAGGCGATGTCGCTGATGAAGACACTTTGAAGCTGTTCCACGGCGGTTCAGAGGGGCGATTTATCGACCATGAACTGTGGAACCCATACGCCATTGGTGCCAACCACCAGCAGGGTCCAAACTTGATCTTCGAGCCTCTCGCATTCTTCTCGGCGTTCGCTGACGAGGAGATCATGTGGCTGGCCGAGGACTACAGCTACAACGACGACTTCACCGAGCTCACCATTAACTGTCGCGAAGGCATCTCCTGGAGCGACGGCGAAGACTTCGACTGCGAAGACGTTGTCTACACCTTGAACACGCTCAAGGAACTCAAGGAACAGGTCCGCTGGGGTAAAGACGTTGACGCCGCGATGGACAACGCCGAACTGGTCGACAAGTACACCGCCAAGGTGAACCTGCTACGCCCAGACCCGCGCTTCTTCTTCCTGCTGACCTACAAGTTCGACATTGGTGTCTACATCGTTCCCGAGCACCACTACAACGGTCGCGACTGGACCACCTTTGGTGACTACAACCGCGACAATGGCTGGCCGCTCTCGACTGGTCCGTGGCAGGTAACGACCTCGACCGAGCAGAAGATCTTCGACCGCCGCGACTCGTGGTGGGGCGAAGGCGTTGCCGACTTGGGCGACTACGGTCGTCTGCCGCGTGTCAAGCGGATCATCTATATCCCTGGTGTCCCGCAGGAACAGCGTGCCCAGGCATTGATCAACGACCAGATCGACGGTGCCGCGATGACGACTCCGTCGCTGATCGCTGAGACTCTTGACCAGAACGAAGACCTTATTACGCACTCCGGTCGTGGCGAGCCTTACGGTTACGTCGACTGGTGGCCCGTATCTATCGCGTTCAACACGAGCGGTAAGTTCGGTCCGTACGACAACCCGGACGTTCGCTGGGCGATCTCGTTCTACCTTGACCGTGCGGAACTGCGTGAGCTGGCATACGACGGTGCGGCGGCCTTCAACCCGCTGACCATGCCGCAGTATCCTCCGCTCCAGCCGTACTTCGACATCGCAACCGAAGTCATGGAAGAGATTGGGCGCTCCACGCTCGACTACGATCCTGACCGCGGTGATGAGTTGATGGAAGGCGCGGGCTTCACGAAGAACTCCGATGGCATGTGGGAAGACTCTGGTGGCAACACGGTCAACTGTGAAATCGTCGGTTTCAACCCATGGGTTGACCTTGGACCCGCAGTTGCACAGCAGCTAGTGAACCACGGCATCCAGGCCGACTACGGTCAGCCGACCGATGCCTCGAGCCGAATGGCAGAGGGTAACTTCGAGTGCCTGATGTTCGGACACGGCGGTTCAGTCCGTGACCCGTACTTCACGATGAAGCTCTACCAGTCATCGTCTGTGAACATTCCTGGCGGTCACCAGGTGAACTTCTACCACTGGGAAAACGAAGAGTGGGACGAGTTGACGGACGAGGTTGCGAAGACGTCGCCTGACAACACGGCTGAGATGTACGATCTCTGGCGCCAGGCGGCGACGATCTGGCTGACCGAGTTGCCGGACGTTCCGATCTTGGAGTTCTACCACCGGATCATCATGAACACGGCGCGCTGGGATGGCTGGCCGCAGGGCGATGCCTCTCAGGGTGCGCTTGACGTGACTGGTTACGTTAACGAGGCGTGGTGGCACCTGACTTGGTCGCTGGTGATTCACATGCTTGAGCCGGCGAGCTAAAGCGAATTGAGTTGAATCGGTTGCCCAGCCGGAATGGCGCTGGCAGCCGAACAACCCGATGGAATTAGAAGCGGTCGGGTCTGGGAAACTAGGCCCGGCCGCTTCGGCGCGTTGTTGTCTGAACCGCTGATTGCGCCGATTATCGTGATGGACTGTGATGTTAGTGGAGATGCGCTAGGATAGCGTTAATCTACCTGCGCTGGATCGGAGCCGGATCATGTTAATCAATGCAAAATCGATCTTCGCTTCACTGTTGGTTTTGACGGTCGCCAGTTTCGTGATCGGTTGTGGCAGTGCAAGTGATGAACCGGGGGATGGGGGAGACGGCGAACCTGCGGTTGCGGCGGTGGATGAAAACGCGGTTGTGACGATCGGGGATAGGGCGGAGCTACGTGCTTCTACGAGGCCGGGCAGCGTGTTCACAATCGATGATTTCATCGAAGCGGGTTGGAAGAAGAATAAGGAGTGGCCGCTCGATACCTTGCCGGAGGCAACTGGTGCGTATTTTGGGTTCTATAACCGCAAGGACATCGAGATACGGGTTTATCCGTCGCACGATGTAGCTATGGCTGCCGGTAGGGAGTCTGCGGAGATGGCGATCGAGACTGAAAAGCTGTCGGGCAGAGGTGCGGGATTTTCGAGTGTGACTTTGTATGGTGCGTACGTGGTAGCTGGGAACACGGTGATGCTGTGTGAGATCTCGGTTACTGACTGCACCGATCTCCTAGACCAGATCGCGCAATGAAGCGATTTTTCGGGCATACCCCGCTCGCTTCACTCGCGCCGTTTTCGTCGCACGAAAGGGGCAAGCGTGTTCTGCGAGCTTGGTTTGCGGTTGTTGTCCCAATCGTAGTTGCGGTAGCGTTCGCATGTGGTGGCAATGCTTCCGAGGGCGGTGTGACCGATACGACGGAAGTTATTGATGAGACGGGGATTAACGTGATAGGTGACCGTCCAGAGATAAGTGCTTGGACACGACCGAACCGAGAATTTGGCTACGAAGAGTTCATTGAGGCCGGTTGGAAGCAACATCAGATCTATGAAATCGATACGTTGCCTAACGCCCTTGAGGCTCGCTACGGTTTCTACAATCGCCGCGACGTTGAGATTCGGCGGTATCCGTCACATGAAGCCGCGATGAACGACGGGACGGCTTCTGCGGAAGAGGCGTTGGACCGTACGGTTCACGATGGCTCGGGGTTCGCGAGTCGGCGGGTGTACGGGGGGTATCTGGTGGCTGGGAATTTGGTGATGATGTGTGAAGTATCGACCGACGATTGCATCGAGTTGATCGAGGCGACGGAATCTGGGGAATGATCAGGATCCCCTGTCCCTCTGGATTCCGGCTTCCGCCGGAATGACGCTGGCGGTGCTGGATTCCCGCCTGCGCGGGAATGACAGTGCCGGAGTTGGAATGACGGGCCCCGCCACCCGTCCGCGCATACCCCGCTCACTGCGTTCGCGCCCCTTTCGTCCCACGAAAGGGGCTGTGTTAGGATTCTGCTTCTTTAGCGGGGGTTAAGGCAGTTGTTGGAGGAGGTTGTCGCAGTTGTCGATGGACTGTTTGCTTTCGAGGCCTTCGCACATGAGGATCATGTTGCCGACGACTACGTAGTCCCAGTAGCGGGGGGAGTAGGAGCAGCCGGAGTGTGGGGTGTCGGCGTCACGGCTGCAACGTCGTCGGTCTTTGGCGCCTTCTTCCCAGATCACGTCGTCTCCAATGACTACTGCGTCATCGCCGGTGACGTGCTCGACGTAGGATATGCCTTCGTCCAATAGCGTTTGGTGGTCGGGGTAGAAGCGGACCTCGTAATCGAGGCGGTTATAGATGACCCGCCAAGCAGCATCGGCTCCGGGCAGGTCTTCGACGTCGTAGTCCTTGTTTGCCTTGACGCCCGCGGTCTTAAGGTCATCGATCGAGTAGGTGCCTTCGGAGCTTCTTATGCGAGGGTCGCCGCCTTCTGCCGGAGCATCGCCGCCTCCACTGCCACTGCCAGTGTCGGAACCGCAGGCCGTGGAGGCAGTGATGACCATCGTGACGGCCAAACAAATCGTTATCGCCAAGGCATGAATTGAGCGAAATGACTTTGTGTCGTTTGACATACCGTCCTCGATGTCGGTCGATATCAGTTCTGCAAGGCTGCGTGAAGTGCTTCGCAGTTTTGCAAAGCGGTTTCGGAGTCCCTGCCTTGGCATAGTAGCACCAAATTGCCAGCGATCACGTAGTCGCCGTATTTTGCGATGTTGCATCTGCCGGAACCGCAGGAATCGGCTGAATCGGCGTTGCCGCATGCAACGAAGAATAGGGAGGATGCGACGCCGAAAGCGATGTAGCCGATCACCCTCACCCTAACCCTCTCCCATCGAGGGAGAGGGGATTTGGTCTTCCTCACTACTGCGATTGCAGGGCTTCCATTAAGGCGTTGCAGTTGGCGAGGGAGATCTCGGAGTTTTTACCTTGACAGAGGAGCACCATGTTGCCGGCGATGACGTAGTCGCCATATTTGGCGTTGTCGCATTTGCCGGAGTGGTGAGAGCCGCGGGTGTTGCCAGAGCATGCACGCCGTTGGACGAGTCCCTCATCCCACCGCTGAATGTCTTTGGCGATCACTGCGTCTGGGCCGGTTGCCTCGTCGGCGAAGTCGACACCGACGGTGATGGCGGTTTCGTGATCGGGGTAGAAGCGGGCTTCGAACTCCTGACGATCGTATGGATCGGGGCCGAAGAAGCCATATACGGCGTCGGTCGCTTCGTCCAATCCTTCGACCTTGTAGTTCTTGCTCTTCTTGTAGTTGGGGGTGTTGATGAGGTCGTCGACCGTGTATACGGCATCGGTCGAAATTATCTCGACGCCGGGCGGGCCGCTTGAGACATCTTCAACCGCGGCGGCGACACCGCCACCATCGCCGCTACCGGCATTGCCGTCCTCAACGTTGCTTTCGGCGCTACCGCAAGCCATCGCGAAGGCTATAACGGACAACATCGTAATCAGCCCGAATTTCCGCAATCCGAGCATCCGTACTCTTTTTAGCATCATCTCTTCGTGCTCCTGAACATAGGGGGCTACCGCAATCGGGGCTTCGCGGTAATTTTGACGCATGTGTGTATGTTTCTAAATATGTTATCAACTAGCGAAGCGAACTTTGCGACGGAGCGCCGACTAGTCTTCAGACAAGTCCAAAGCCTCAACGAGTTTGGCGCATCGTTGCGAACCTTGCTCTGCGTCTCGTCCTTCGCAAAGGGCGATCATGTTGCCGTAGATGACGAAATCCCCGTATCTTGGCGTTGGCGAGCCACGGGTATGAACGATCGTTCGGCGGTCTCGCAAGCCTTCGGTGTAGCGTGCGAAATCCGGGTCGATGATCGCCTCGGGTCCGGCTCCCTCAATGACATACGACGTTCCGGCTGAAACAGCTTCATCGTGCGAGGCGTAAAATCTGACTTCGTACTGGACCGGAGTCCCATCGATCTTCCAGAAGAACAGGGACACACGAGTAGCTGCGGGCAGCCCTTCGGTCTTGTAATCCTTAGAGTATTTCAAGCCTGCTGCCTCAAAGTCATCTATCGCAAATATGCGATCAGAAGGCTTGACGAATTGGGATTGCGGGCCTACGTCGTTGGGTTGGACTAACTCCTCTGCCGCTGGTTGACTGCCGCACGCGAACAACATCACTGCGATTGCGAGCAGGACGATTAAAGCGGCTGCTGGTCTCATCGATTGTCTAGTGCTTCGATAAGCGCGGTGCAACGATCCCATGCTTCGGCATCGTCGCGGCCCTCGCAGAGTACGACCATGTTTGCATAGATGGCGTAGGTGCCGTATCTCGGTCTTGGTGTGCCTCGGAAGTCGAATACCGTTCGCCGATCTCTGACACCTTCTTTGTACACCGCGTCATCGGCATCGAGAATTGCGCCTTCGCCGCTACCTTCTTCGGCCGGTTCAGGTCCAAGCTCTGTTGCGGAGGCATGGGATTCATAGAACCGGGCTTCGTATTGAATGGGGATATCGTTGACACGCCAGAAGAAGACGCGATTGGCGACAGCTCCGGGAAGGTCTGTAACGTCGTACTTCTTACCGGATTTCAAGCCGAGTGAGAGCAGATCGTCACCTGACAGCGTTACATCACGGTCCAATATTCTGGTATTGGCTTCAACCTGCGAAATGTCCGCGATACCAGCGCCAGCCCTGCCTCCATCGCTGGATCCGCAAGCTATTGACAACGCCGTCAATAGCAGTGCGGTGGAAGCGAGGGTTTTGAATATGCCGATCAATTTGCTGTCGGTGTGCTTTCGACCTTCAGCGATTATCAAGCGCCTCGATCAGCGCAGAACATCGATCCCATCCTTCGACATCGTCTTTACCCTCGCACAGAACGACCATGTTGCCGTAGATTCCGAACGCGCCATACTTCGGTTTCAACACTGAATTTGGGTATTTGAAAACCTTCCTGCGATCTCGGATACCCTCTTTGTAAACCGCTTCATCCTCATCGATGACGGCATCTTCGCCGCTTCCTTCTTCCGCGGGGGCAGTGCCTTGGGTTACCGCATCTTGATGCGTCTCGTAAAAGCGAGCTTCGTACTCCACGGCGATGTTGTTTACACGCCAGTAGAGGAGACGCGCCTCAACGCCACCGGGCAACGTTGAGACATCATACGTCTTGCCAGATTTCATGCCTAGTGCTACCAGATCGTCGCCTGACAGCGTCGTCTCGCGATCGAAGATCCTGGCATCGGTCTCTGGCTCGGAACTGGTTGAACTATCGCCTCCGTTTCCATCGCTGGAGCCGCAACCTATAGCCAACGCCGTCAACAGCAGCGCAGTGAAAGCGAGGGCTTTGATCGTGGTGCTCAATTGCCTGCCGATTCGCTTAGCGCGGTTGCCAATTCTTCGCACCGCTCCAACGCCTGATCACCTGCTGCTCCAGCGCAAAGCATCACGATATTCCCGTAGATGGCGTATCCGCCGTAACGCGGCCCTGTGCCGCTGCGGGCACCGCCGCCGATACCGGATCCTACGATCATGCGTCGATCTTTGACGCCTTCTTTGTAGGTTGCCTCGTCCTCATCGAGGACCGCATCGGCGCCAGAGCCTTCTTCAGCGAGGGCGGTGCCAAGTGCCACTGCATCGGCGTGATTGGCGTAGAAGCGTACTTCGTAGTCGATGGGGTCGCCGGACGCGATGCGCCAGAACCCGAATATCGCGTCGCTGGCTCCTGGTAATCCTTCGAGATCGTAGCTGCGCGCTTTTTTGAAGCCGATTGCGCTCAGATCGTCGGGGTCAAAGGTCATCTCGATATCCATTACCTGTTGGAATCCCTGTTCGGCGCTGTTAGTGGTGGCTCCATCGGTGGAGCCGCAGGCGATCAAAACGGCTGTGGCGACGAGTCCGCAGATTAGGAGTGTGAGCAGGGAAATGTAGCAGTTACGGAGCATCTAATGGCGCGGATTTTGGTTTGTATGAATGATAACTAAACTCGTAGAAACGTCACTGCCGGTCACCCTCACCCTAGCCCTCTTCCATCAAGGGAGAGGGGATTCTTCTCCCGTCCTTGGGGTACTCCTTCACTGCCTGAAAGGGGCAAGGGGCAGATATAGACTTTAGGTGTGGGGCTGTAGCTCAGTGGGAGAGCGCCTGCTTTGCAAGCAGGAAGTCACGGGTTCGAATCCCGTCAGCTCCACCAGAATTGAGTAGATCAATAATCTTTCAGATTGCGTCTGCGCTGGCTCTGTATTTCTGCCTCTTCCCTGAAACTTCCGGCGACGGCCGACTGGCCATTAGGATCACCCGCTAGCCGTACTGGGTTGCAGACCTGCGCGGACGTGGGCAATTCGGCCTTTTGATGGTCCTATTCGCTAAACCGTCATGCCGACCGCTTAAAGTGCTACCGACACATCAATCAGCCTCAGCAGTCAAAATGGCTGTGATGTTGGCCAGTAGCCATGCGGATGCAGCACACAGCTGCAACCAATCCCCAGTGGATCCGATCCCGGAAGTCAGCAAGCTGCCAATCCAGCAAACGCTGGCCGTCGTTTGCCCGAGCCACTTGATGCTCCGCACCCTGGCTAGTCGGCTTCGCACCGCGCTAGGAGCGGCGGCGCTTTGGTTGTTTCCCGTTAACATACGCACTCCTCACCGCAGTTGGAAAGGTCATCGAGATACATGCCCCAACTGCGATACGCTTCCAATGCTTCCGCCGTCAGACCCAGCGAGGTCGCAATTGCTTTGGCGACAACGGCGAATCGTTGTCGATATTTGAAGATAAAGCAGAAGACCTGTTTGTCGTGGCGAACTGCGGGGCCGCAGAGAAACACTCCCGGCACGATGGTCGATTCATCGTGTTCGCTCAGAAGCAGAGAGCCATCTTCACGTCTTTCAAACAGATCTGCGACTAACTTTTGACTCCCCTCAAATCCGCCTGCAAATAGTGGCTGGACGCGGGTCTGAAACCGATTTCCGTCCCGAGCCGTGACTTCATACGTGTCGTCGACGCGCGTGACCGATTCGATGGGCATGTACGGATACAGTTCCACTTGCTTGAAAAACCGGTTATCACGTACCCGTTCGAGCGTAAAGGGGGAAAGCGCGACGCTGGGATCGGAGCTTTCGTCCACCCACGGGCGATTCTTGTCGAACACCCGCACTCGTTTGCCGCGACGCGCTAGGTGATAGGCCACGTCGACGCCACTTTCGTAACCACCCACAACGATGAAATCGTCACCTTCAAGCTCGTCGTAGCTGGCGATGGTGGCGGTATGGCGGCACAATTCGCTGCCAACAAACCCATTTAAGCGCGGGTATTGAAACTCGCCAGCGGCCCAAATGACGTGCTTGGCTCGCAAGGTCTCGTCGGGCGTATCGATGTGAAATCCGTCGTCAACCTTTGCTACCCGCACTACGTCGGTATTTGGGCGAACAGGTAACCCGAAGAATTGTGCGACTACACGCAAATACATCGCGTACTCTTCACCCGTCGGATGCTCGACCTCCAAACTGAACGCGGGTGAAGTTCCAATCGCAATCGAGTTCAAATCGAGCATGCCGATCGAATTGGTTGGGTACGAGGGCGTGATGAAGCGGGTCTCGGCCGGCCACGAGACGAACGATGCGCCGACCGTATGACGCTCGCAAACTACGAAGTTCTCGATGCCAGCATGCTTGAGAGCCACCGCAACACCGACGCCTGCGGCACCAGCGCCGACAACCACTACGTCATAGACGATTTCATTCCTCTCGGTCACGATCATGCGGTCTCCTCTTGTCCGACACTCAAATCAGGCATTTTTCGAACTGCTGCCGCATGTTCTGCTCATCGAGGTTGCGGCCGACATTCTATTGAGACATAGTATCATTATTGGCGCTGTCAACCAAGCAAATTGACTCACAACTATCGCCGCCGAAGGGGGTGTCATCGTCTCGTAAGTGCTGTTGCCGGAGGTTGGCATAACGCGAGGCGGAATGAAAGAGTATTTGTGCGCCAGCCTGCTGCCGGGGACACCGACTGCTACCTGAACGCAGAGCAGGGGGAGGCTACATCATCGGGAGGGTCAGGGATGGATGTTGACCGAGGAGACCATCATCGAGTTGTCGTTTCTGACTCATGAGGCTGCTGTGCCGACTGTCGATGATCTTTCATTGTGGCTGTCGCGCCACCACACCTCCACCATTCGTCACCAGAAGGTCCACGGTGTGGACATCATCACGGTTCAGATTGAGGGGAGTTAGGATCACGACATAGCACGCCGACGCAAAACAACAACTATCCCCAAACCAGCAAGGGCCACGCTGAATCCGCCAATTAGAGCCAACGCCCAGAGAGGCGGGCCGTAGCCGCCGGTTCTTGGAGTACTTGGAGGCTCCACCGGCACTGGGCTCAGGGTGTAAGCGATGCGATCGTAATACAGCCCGCTCAGACCTTCGAAGCCGGAGTCGGTGCCGACAATCAGCCAGACCGCTCCTTCGCTGTCCGTGGTCACGCTCAGATGCAGGCCGCCGTTGTTGAGAGCCTTGATGCGGTACTCTCGTTTCTGGACCCCGGGGTGAGCGACGTTGCCTAGAACCACCATGGATTCGCCGCCTCTGGACTGGTTGCCCTTGTCGATGTTCATCCTGAGATACCGGTTGCCGTCCTCCTTGGCCAACGGCTCGACGGTGGACGCTCCTGCCTTCACAAAGACGCTCTCGCCGGGCGAGCCACCTATACCGATCAACCCGGCCGACACGTTGGTAGCTAGGTCAATGGACACAGAGACCGCATATGTCGTGTTCGGCTTCAGCCCATCAACGCGTCTCTTTAGGAATACGAACAGGTCGTCGCTGCGGTTGTGTCCCTGAACATAGATGCCACTGCCTTCAAGACCGTCGGGGAGCGTGCGATGCTGGTGGTCCAGCTCGTAGATCGAGTTGTCGTAGTCGACGGGCAGATCTGCGAACCCCACCATCCATCCCTGGGCGTCGCTCTCGAAGTCGAAGCTGAGATCGACCTCATCTCCACCTTGTGCGAGCACCGCCGACGGGCCCGATAGGATGGTCGTGGCCATAACGACGAGTACGGCGATGGGCAGCATATCCCGGCGCACTCTTCGGTGTGGGATTCCCAATGAAGCCTATCCTCCCACTTGTTGACAATCGGGAATGGGACTGAACACGGCCCATCCCGGTCGTAATCCTAATGCAACTTAACGCCTATCATCCCTCTCCCTCGACCCGAGAGGGTCAGGATGAGGTTAGCTGTCGTCCCGGTGTTTTTTTATTAGGGATGAGACGCGTTGGTCGACTTGACCGTCGAAGTCTCGGTCAGCGTCTGACAGGGCGATGCCGAGGTGGGTTTCGCGGAGCAACTGGTCGTACTCGGTGGTTTGTCCGTAGTTAATTTCCAGTTCCGCGAAAAGGGCGTCGAGCGTGTCTTTTTGGAACATCGTTGTCCGGGGAAGATTGAAGGATTGGTCGGGTAAGTAGTAGGACCGCGCGGGTCATTCGTCTGTGCGAGAGACACCCGCTTCTACGATGCGTTTAAGTTCGTTGGCAAACTCTAGTGCTTCTTCGGCGTCGGTCGTCCCGTTCTTCTCCAGCTTTTCTTTGAATTGTTGTAAGAGATGTTCCTCTTTAGTTCCGTGAGGGATTTCGAACTCTTCACGCGTGAAGTGGGGTAACTTTCCGGGGCCGAAGTAGCCTTTGCCTCGCAGTTCGTAACCCTCGAGGTTCGGTGTGCCTTTTCCGAGGATCTCGCTGGTCTCGATGTAGTGTTCCATCACGGGCTTCATGCCGTAGCGTTGGACCGGGCAGACCTTCATGCAGACGGCGCATCCTTCGTAGGTAACCATCACTGGTCGGCAGCGGTCGTAAACGAGCTTGTTCTTCTTAACGCCGCGGTACCATACCTTTTCACGTAGAAGCGCACGGGCTGGGCAGCGGACAACGCAGACTTGGCACTCTTCGCAGAACTTGTTGATGCCGTAGTCGACTGGTTCATCGTGAACAACTGGCGCATCGGTGGTGATTAGCATCAGCCGCGCCCGCGAGCCGAAGTGCGGGGAAAGCAGCTGACCGTTCGCGCCAAGCTGACCGAGGCCTGCTTCGACGAATAGAGGAATGAATGCGCCGCTGTTGTCGTTGGGGCTGTGAACTTGGGCGTGGTACCCGAGGGAGCGAATGTGCTCAGCGAGATCTAGCGCCAAAGCACCCGCGATCTCGTAGGTTCCGAAGTGTGCGAACTCCGCTTCCAAGCTCGGGATGGTCTGGGTTTGCCAGTAGTCCTGCTCCAGCGCCAAGCAGATCGCGTTATTGAATTTGACCCAGCCCTTCTTGCTCTGGTACGTGTATCTGCGGTCGTACCTTGTGTAGCCAACCTCTCCGAAACCCAACTCTCGGGCTTTCTCTCGAATGTCGGTCGTGACGTCGTGCTCGAGGTCCGGCTCGGCAGTTGGTTCGATGTCGCCTGAGACCCAAGCCGCTTCGATCAATGGCTCGCTGACCTCGTCGTGCTTCTTCCGGTAGTCGTAGACCTCTTTGATGTAGACGGTCCAACCCCACTCGCGGTCGGCGGCTTTTTCGATGGTCTGGGACTCGATCGGGTATTCCCGGCTGTAGTAGGAGACATCGCCGTCGATGGTCGGCGAGCCAGGCGTGGTTACCAGATCTTTCGCGACTGGTATCGCCGTTTCAGGATCGCTGTGTCTGCGTCCCGGCCTGGTTACGACGTGATTTACTGACTTGGCCATCTTCAAACCTCTTCTTTACAGGCGCGCATACGCGCGCTTTGGGGCGCATTATAGCGCGTCGCGCACATCGAATCCCGTCTGTACAGCGAAATCATTGCAAAGATGGGACTCAAATGTCGTGAAACGTTTTTTGAACTGTGATTGCGATGGTTTTGGATGATGTGCTGTGATCCCTTCCCCAACCCTGCGCATACTTCCCGCCCTCTTTCGTCTAGACGCGCATACCCCCTAACCCCCTTTCGTCTGTACGAAAAGGGGGAGTCTGAATCAAGCGAGACTTTGTTTCAGCCCGAATATAATGACGTTCAAAATTGCCCGTGTGTTCCGGGTCGAAATGGGCAACGCTTCGAGGCGCTGTCAATTCAAGGAAAGAGAAATCGCGATGCTCAGATTCACCGAGGAAATCATCCTGCTGTTGTTGAACGACGATGATGGACGTTTCGCGCGTCTGCCGAATGTTTCGTTGGACTACGCGCTAGCAGGTGGAGTTCTGATGGATCTGGCTCTGGAGAATCGCATCGACACTGACTTGGACAACCTGATTCTTATCGACGAAACCCCGACTGGTGACTCGCTGTTGGATCCGACGCTGGCGGATATCGCGGAAGTGGGAGGAAACGATGCGCGGTTCTGGGTGGAGCGTACCGCTGTCAAGGCGTCGGAGTTGCGCGAAGAGGCTCTGCGAAGGCTAATCGAGCAGGGAATTTTAGAGCAGGTTGACGACCGCTTCATGTGGGTCTTCAAGTCGAGGCGATATCCGACGATCGACGGTCAGGCGCAACGCGAAGTCAAGCTGCGGATCATGGGCGTCCTCTTCAGTGACGAGATACCAGATCCACGCGACATCGTAATTATCTGTCTTGCCGACGCTTGCGGGATATTCAAGACGCTGCTGTCTTCACAGGAGTTGGAATCTGTAACTCCCCGTATCGATCAGGTCAAGCGTCTTGACCTTATCGGTCAAGCGATGACACAAGCGATCCAAGACATCGAACTGACTCTCGCCGCAGCTTTGCAGCCGCACATGTACTGACATCAAGACTCGGGATGCCAACTGAGGACCTTTTGAAGGTTGGTGAAGTATTTGGCGAAGGCTTGACGTCCTGCCACGGTCGCTTGAATCCACGTCCTAGGTTTCTGGTTGTGGAACTCTTTGGTGACGTTTAGATAGTCGGCGTTTTCAAGTTTCCGTATATGGGTCGTCAGATTCCCGCCGGTTAGATCCAAGGACTTTTGCACGAATCCGTACGTCACGCGGTCGGATTCGGGGATAGAGACGAGCATCGTCATGATCCTCAACCTCACCGGCTGATGGATGATCTCGTCGAGAACGAGAGGCTCTTGGGTCATGCGACGCCGCTCTTCCGAAGCCAGAACGCGCCGGCGAAAACCACCGCCAACATTAATACCGCAGTTGCTGCTGCCGCGATATCGTCTAGAAGGTAGTCGGGAATGAAGTACGCGGCTGCGATTCCTATACCGACAACTGCAAGCGCGGGGCGGTGCATGATTCCGAATAGCGTGTATCCGAGGGCGATGATACCGATGGCAACGCCCGGGATGCTGGAGGCTGTGTCGTCGTTCCAAAGCCCAGCCGCGCCGGGAATCAGAAAGGCTGCGGCGACTACGACGATCCAAAATGCGAACACGCGAAGTCCTGCATTCCGAGCCGCGTCCCCATCGGATCGACTCTTGCTCGCGCGGTGTCCGATGATACTGCTGGCTACCATGCCTATCGCGACGACAACCAACCAAAATGGAGCGAAGACCCATGGACTGCGATCAACAAAGTCACTAGCGAGCGACATGATCGCGAATTGGCCGAGATAGCTAAGGGCCATGAGTCCGCCCCACATGAGCAGGATGGTGTCCATTCCTGCAAGGTACATGGAGCTACGCGACTGGTCCATGGTGTCATGGATGGTGTTCCAACTGTTTTCTGGAGAGGAGTCATTTGTAGATTGCATTGGAGTCCTTTCGTAGAGTGTTTAGCGGCCTCGACACTTGTGGGCCGTCAAGGTGTCACACAGGATTTGAATTGATTGTAGCGCAAAATAGTTTGTATTGCAAACTATTTTAGTGGTATTTTCACGACCAGTGCGAGTTTCGTGAGAAGGAGCGATGGTTTGAGCCGAACCCAATGATTGGGTAGCCAAACCGAGATGTTAACTGCGTTGTTCCCGACCCCTAATTGCGACGAGGACTTCGTCGACGGACATTCGCCCGACTGGGCCGGAGGCGTACATGGAGCCGAAGACCACGCCGCCGCGTGAGATCAAGAGTTCGACTGGTTGCATGTAGCGGCCGTGGTGATCGGTTGTCCACCATCCGCCGAGTGGTTCGAACTCGGATTCGGTGAGGCCGTATGCGACGGGGAAAGTGAGTCCAAGTTCGTCGCGCATGGCTTTGACTTCATCTTGAGTTCCGACGGTTGCGGCGATGATGTCAGCACCGAGGGCTTCGAGTTCGTCAAGGCGCTCTTGGTAGCTAACTAGCTGCCTTCGGCAGTAGCTTCACCAGGTGCCGCGGAAGAAAAGAAGGGCGAGGTATCGGGATGACATGCCGCGAGGTAGGTTGAGTTCATCACCGTCGACGAGTTTGAATTTGAGTTGCGGCAGGCGGTCGCCCTGTTGGAGTTTTGCGGACATTAGCTATCTACGCGGTTAGTCGGGGTTGGTATAGCGGGTGCTAGGGATTATAGTGCGACGTTTGGGTTGCTTCCGTGGTGCGGCTGGCTTAGGATTCGCGTTCGGTTTCGAGGCCGAGCATTTCGAGTGCTACTATTTTCGCGCTTTCCAAGTTGTCGACGATGTGTTCTTCCGGGACTTTGTCGATAGCGTTGAGTGCGCGCAGAGCGGTTTCGGGGACTCCGCCGAGTCCCGCAAGTATGCATTCGGTGTTTTCCGTGATGGCGACGTCGATCATTTGCTCGACGACCAGTGCGGCGCTGTCGTCGATGAAGACGGTATCCGTAAAGTCTAGGATCACGACTTCGTGTTCACGGATGTCTTCGCTGATAGTGGTGATAAGTCGGCTGGACGATGAGACCGTGAAGCTTCCCCTCAGGGCGATGACTCCGACTCGTGCCGAGAACATATCAATCGATTGGGCGGCCTTGTATCCGGTGAAGAATACCTGGTCGAGTATAGGTACTGAGACTACGCTGTCGAGTTCGAGTCTTTCGAGTTGCTTTGCGGTTGCCATTCCGGCGGCGATGAGTCCTATGGCGACGGCGGTTACGAGGTCGAGGAACACCGTCAAAAACATGGTGATGACCATGACGATGAGGTGTTCGACTTGTACGCGATGGATGCGCGTGATGAATCGCCAGTCGATGATGTCCCAACCCACCTTTAGGAGAATGCCTGCCAGGGCAGCGAGAGGGATGTTCTGGACGTATTGTCCGAGTCCGAGGACCAGAGTGAGGAGGATGCCGGCTCGAATTGCGCCCGAGACTGGGGTGGAACCACCGGCACGTAGGTTGACGACGGTTCCAAGGGTTGCGCCTGCGCCTGGCAGTCCGCCGATGAATCCAGCGATGGTGTTACCGATGCCTTGTCCGACGAGTTCCCTGTTGGCGTTGTGCCGTGTACGTGTCATCGAGTCGGCGATGAGCGAAGTTAAGAGGCTGTCGATGGAACCGAGTAAGGCGATGATGAGGGCGGGTTGTACGGCTTTTACGAGGAAGTCGCCGGAGATTTGCGGGATGTGAAGGCTTGGCAGTCCGGAGGGTACTTGGCCAATGACGGGAGCGCTGGTGAGCCATAGAACGCCGAGTAGAGTGCCGATGCCTAGCGCAGCTAGAGTAGAAGGGAAATATCGATGCAGTTTTTCTGGCCATAGTATGCCTACTGCGAGAGTGGCAGCGGCAATGGCTAAGGCGCCGAAATTGATGTCCTGTATTGCATCCGGTATGGCGCGGATGGCGCCGACGGGTCCGCCGGAAACGCCTTCTGCACCGATGAAGGGGAGGATTTGGAGGATGATGATTATTACGCCTATGCCGGACATGAATCCGGAGATGACGGAGTATGGCGTGTATGCGACGAATCGTCCGATTTTCAGGACGCCGAGGAGGATCTGTATGATGCCTGCGAGAACGACAATGCCGAATGCTTCGCCGAGGTTGTCAGGTCCGGCGAGGGTTACGACGGCGGCCATAGCGACGGCCATGGGACCGGTAGGTCCGGAAATCTGAGATTTGGTACCCCCGAATACAGCGGCGAAGAATCCGACAGCGATAGCGCCGTAGATACCGGCGATGGCGCCGAGACCTGATGCGACGCCAAATGCGAGGGCGACGGGGAGTCCAACGACGGTTGCGGTGAGTCCGCCGAAGATATCGCCTTTTAGCGTTTCAAGATCGTAATCGAAACTGAATCTTTGGATGATGTTTTGCAACTTCAGTACCGGTTACTTGGTTGCTTGCCGTTAATGGATGAAGCCATGTTACGCGGTATTAGTTAACAGTGAGTAACTGGAGTCACCACAATTTCTTGGAAAAGCGTAAGCATTTTGGGTTTTAGCGGTGCTCAGAATGCCGCGTCAGTGGCAAGTGAGCCGATGTATCAGAAACCTAGGCTGTGGTATATTTCAGTACATGCGAAAATGAGGATCGTGAAGTGAAGCAGAGAAGGGTAGAAACGACGCTGCGCCCCATGTGGGAGGTCGAAATTAATGACTGACCGTATATTGGACCGTATAGATGCTCCAAGTGATCTGAAAGATTTGGGCTATGAGGAGCTAGAGCAGGTCGCACAGGAGGCTCGAGACACCATCATCTCGGTCATCACCGAGCGCGGCGGCCATCTTGCTTCCAATCTAGGTGTGGTTGAGCTGACGTTGGCGCTGCACAGGGTGTTTGAGAGCCCGCAAGACAGCATGGTGTGGGACACAACCAACCAGATGTACACGCACAAGCTGGTTACGGGGCGTCGGGATGAGTTTCAGGACATTCGATTGGAAGGTGGGTTGTCAGGATTCGGTGAGCCGAAAGAGAGCGAGCATGACACCTTGGCGGCTGGTCATGCGGGTACCGGGCTGTCGATAGCCCTTGGTATCGCGCAGAGTGCGGTTAATCAGAAGGACGATTCATGGACGATTGCGGTGGTTGGTGATGGTGCAATGACTTCTGGCTCTAGTTTCGAAGCGCTCAACAATATTGTTCATCTGAATCCAGAGCGCATGATCGTTGTCCTAAATGACAACGGGATGTCGATCTCGGAGAACATCGGCTTCCTGACGAACTGGCGGAAGCGGTTGATAACGCATCCCGAATTTCAGTCGATGATTGAGCGGATGAAGTCGATCTCCCAACGAGTCCCGACTGGCGAGTTGATGTATCGGATCGTCAAGCGATTCAATACCGGGTTGGCAGGATTGATCGTTCCGACGATGTTATGGACGGAGATGGGTTTCCAGTATCTGGGACCGATCGATGGCCATGATTTCAAGCAGTTGGAAGAGACGCTAAGGCAGGCGAAGACCTCAACCGGATCTGTGCCGTTGATTCACATTGTGACGCACAAGGGTCATGGGTTCGAACCGGCGGAAGATGACCCGGTCAAGTTCCACCAGCCGAGTTCACCGCTCGGTGATTCGTCGGGAGCGCCAACGTATTCGAAGGTGTTCTCGGAAACCTTGGCAAAGATAATGCGTGAAGACGAATCGGTCGTGGGGATAAGCGCGGCGATGCTTGAGGGCACGGGTTTGGTGGATGTGATGCACGAGTTTCCGGACCGAGTATTCGATGTCGGGATTGCCGAGCAGCACGCGGTGAGCATGGCGGCGGGGATGGCGTCGAAGGATCTGAAGCCGTTCGTATCGATATATTCAACGTTCATGCAGAGGGCATTCGATCAGATACTTCACGACATCTGCTTGCAGAATCTGCCGGTCAAGTTGATTGCGGATCGAGCTGGGATCGTTGGCGAGGATGGGAAGACGCACCACGGAGCGTTCGATATCACGTATCTGAGGTGCCTGCCGAATGCAATCGTAGCGGCACCGCGTGACGAGAACCAATTGCAGCATCTGGTTTACACGGCCTACAAGTACGACGGACCGTTTGCGATTCGCATTGCGCGTGGGACCGCGGTGGGAGTTCCTCTTGACGAGGAGTTACACGAAGTTCAGATCGGCAAAGGTTCGGTGTTGATGGATGGTGAGGACGTATCGATATTTGCGCTTGGCAAGTCTTGCAGTGCGGCAGTTGAGGCGGCGGAGGTACTTGCGGAGTACGGGATCTCGTGCGGAGTAGTAGATCCGGTTTATGCCAAGCCGCTCGACACTGAGTTGATATTTGAAACGGCGCGTAAAACTCGACAGATCGTGACGGTTGAAGAGAACGTGCTGGCAGGTGGATTCGGTTCTGCGGTATTGGAGACCTTGAAGGATGCTGGGTTGGATGACGTCATGGTTCACCGGGTCGGTATGCCGGATGCGTTTATCGAGCACGGGACTGCTGCGGATCAGCGTCGGCAGTTGCAGCTAGACGCTGAGGGCATAGTCGATCACGTTCTGGATACGTACTTCCCGGATGTGGCAGCCAGAGTGCGCGGCGGATCTGCCGACCAAGACCTCGCGGCGACGGCTTGATCTGTTCAACTACGCGCAGGAAACAGATCAGCGCTAAGGTTTACGGGGTCTAGTCCGTTCCTATAAGTACTGCTTGAACCAGCCCAAGCCGCTTTCGGTGTCGCCAGCGGGCATGTATTCGGCACCGATCCAACCGTCGTAACCGCTGTTTTCGATGTGATCCAAAACGAACGGGTAGTTGATTTCTCCCGAACCGGGTTCATGCCGACCTGGGTTGTCAGCGATTTGGACGTGTCCGATGATCGGCAAAAGCTTGGAGAATTTGGTTGCGATATCGCCTTCCATGATTTGAGTGTGGTAGACGTCGAATTGGAGGCGTACGTTTTTGCGATCGGCGGCTTGAACGAGTTGCGCGCCGTGCGCTGATTTCGAGACGTGAGTTCCGGGAACGTCTCGGGTGTTGAGGGGTTCGACGAGAACGGTGGCGCCAATACGAGCGGCGGCATCTGCTGCAAATTGCAGGTTGCGGATCATGGTTTGCTCGGCGACTTCCGAATCGGTGCCATCGTCGGGAATTCCGGCCAGGCAGGTCAAACGTTCGCAGCCGAGGGTTTCAGCATATTCGACCGCCAAGCCGACGCCGTCTTGGAATCCCCCTACGCGGTTGGGCTGTACTGCAATGCCGCGGTCGCCGGCTGCCCAGTCTCCGGCAGGGAAATCGAAGAGGACTTGCTTTAACCCGTTTGCATCCAGTTGTTCGCGTATAGCTTCGGCTGGGTAGTCGTAGGGGAAGAGGTATTCCACGCCCTTAAAGCCGCAACGCGCAGCGGCCGAGAATCGGTCCATGAATTCGTGCTCGTTGAACATCATGGTGAGATTTGCGGCGATTTTCAAGGTCAATGGTTCTTCTCCGTTCAGATATGAGCACTTATGGATCTCAGATCAAGGTTATAACTGAGTGGTTGTCCAGAAGGACGAAAAGATTTTCAGAGCGCTGTTTTGGGCACTTCTTTCGTCGGATCGAAGAAGGGCACACGTACGACGGACGCGTCCACGATGCCGTCATTTGGGAGTTGAACGTTGACGTTCGTGCCGCGTTTCCAATGGGTTTTCGGCATGACAGCTAGGGCGATGTTTGATCCAACGTTTGGGGACCAGAACGCGCTGGTCACGTAACCTACATCATCCCTGGAGCCTGAGTCTTTGACTAGGTAGAAGTCCTCGTTGTACCAAGTGATCGGTTTCCCACCGAGCTTGAGACCGACGAGACGCTGTTTGACGCCGTCCTGCTTGATCTTGGTGAGGGCATCTTTGCCGATGAAGTCAGATTCTTTGGTTAGGTCGACCTGCCAGCCTAGCCGGACTTCAAAGGGATTGTTCTCGATGTCCATGTCTTGGCCATAGGAGAGGATGCCGGCTTCAAGTCTTCGGATGTGGCTGGGTGCGATTACGCCGAGGTTGAATTCCTTGCCTTGTTCGAGGATGTATGGCCAGACATCGTCGGCGTGCAGCGTGGCGTCGTGGAGATAGATCTCGAACCCGATCTCTGCAGAGAATCCGGTTCTAGAAATTGTGACTTTGTGACCGTTTAGCGTGTCGTGGACGAGGCCGTAGTAGGGGATTTCTCGGACGTATGAGCCGAACATCTTTTCCATAAGCAGGACCGATTTGGGACCTTGAATTTGAAGGGGCGAAACATCTATCTCATGGATTTCGACGTTGAATTTGGCGAACGAGTTGACGCCTTGTGCCCAGAGTAGAACGTCGGAATCCGAGATGCTGAACCAGAACTCATCGTCGGCGACCCGGAGCAGGACGGGATCGTTGATAATGCCGCCGTATTGGTTGCAGAGGATCACATACCGCGCCTGCATGTTTGGGAGGAGCTTATGGACGTCGCGAGTGATCAAGAGGTTCACGAATTCGGCGGCATCGGGCCCTTTGACTCTGATCTGCCGTTCAACTGCGACATCCCACATGCTGACGTGTTGTGTAAGGAATTCGTATTCGGCCAGTAACCCGCCGTCTTCAGGTTTGATGTAGGCGCGCGGGTGGTAGATGTGGTTATAGGTTGTGTATGCCCAGCATCCGGCGGCTTTTGAGAGGTGCCACCAGGGTGACTTCCTGATCCGCGTGGAGATGAGAATCCGAGCGTCGCTGTTGCCGCTCTGTCGCAAGTTGATGGGCCAGTGGCGGGTCTTGAGTCCGTCGATGGCTAGAGTTTGTGGCACTTGTTTACCTCGATTCGATTAAATCCTTAGTTTGTAGCCTTTTGGATCGTAGAGCGGTTCATGAGCAACAGTGCTTCGTAGCCGTTCGCCGAAGTAGACGATGTCTACGGAAGTGCCGGGCGTCGCGTGGGAGTTTAGTAGGTAGCCGTAAGCTATTCCGCGGCCGATGGAATGTCCATAGTTGGCGCTGGTCACATAGCCTAGGACGCGGTCACCTGACATGATCGGCTCTTTGCCCATCACGACGCGGTCACTGTCGTTAAGTGTGATGCAACTGAGCTTTCGGCTTATGCCATTTGCTTGAGTTGCTTGAAGTGATGACTTGCCGATGAAGTCGCTTTTGTTCATCTTTACAGCGAATTCGGTGCCTGCTTCGTAGGGGTTGAATTCGGTGTGGATGTCGTTCCCCCAGAGTCGGTAGCCCTTTTCGAGGCGCAGTGACTCGAATGCGGCGGTGCCGGCGGCGATTAAGCCATGTGGTTCGCCTGCTTCCCCAAGAACGTCCCACAGTCGCATTCCGTACTCGATCGGGGCGTATATCTCCCATCCCAATTCACCGACGTAAGAGATGCGTAGCGCTATAGCCGGGACATCGCCGATGATTATGCGTTTAGCGGTCATGTAGGGAAATGCCTGATTTGACACGTCGATGTCGCAGACGCGGCGCAGTGTCTCTCTGGCTTTTGGCCCCCACAAACCGATGCAGCAGAGGTCGGAAGATGCGTCAGCGATGGATACTGAACCGTCGTACGGCACGTTGGAATTGATCCATTTCAGATCGTGGTAGCGCGTTCCTCCGCCCGTTACGATCAGAAAGCGGTCATGGTCCAATCTCGTTATCGTGAGATCGCACTTGATTCCACCAGCAGGTGTTAGCAATGGGGTGTAAGTGATGGAGCCGATCGGCCTATCCAGTTGATTGGCGGCGAGATGTTGGAGAGCAGCTACGGACCCTCGGCCGCTGACCTCGAACTTGGCGAGTGGTGTGAGGTCGAACATGGCGACGCGTTCGCGCGTGGCGACATGCTCTGCCGCGATGATGGGAGACCATTCGCGAGCTTCCCAGCCACGACGTGAGGCGCCTTTGACGGGCAAGGACTGGAGCAGGTGTTCGTTTGAGGCGTACCATCGCGGACGTTCCCATCCGGAGTCTTCGAAAAAGACTGCGCTTAGGTCTTCATGGCGTGAGTGAAATGGCGTGAGGCGTAAGTTTCGCGGTTCCGTGATCTGTTGCAGCGGGTGGATGATGTCGTAGACCTCGCGATACTGCTGGGCGGCGCGGGCTCGGACGTATTGACGGCTGTAAGCGTGAGGGTGAAAACGGTTTATGTCGCACTCATGGAGGTCCTCAGTTGGTTCACCGTTGACAATCCACTCGGCGACAGCTTTGCCCACGCCACCAGCGTGCGTGATCCAAACCGCCTGCGCCGACCAGAAGCCGCGCAACTGAGGAGATTCGCCGAGGATCGGGAAACCATCGGTAGTGAAGGAGAATAGGCCGTTGAATTTTCGAGTCAATCCGACACCATCGAGGCAAGGCATCACCTCGCCCGCGGCTTGCTGAGCCGCTTTGAAGTGGTTGGCTGTAAACGACATCTCCGCGGGTGTGATTGGCGCGTCGTCGAGGTCCAGAATTTCCTCAGAGTCAAGGATGAGCGGTTCGTGGAGATAGGAGCCGATGCCAAAAGAGTCGCGTTCCTGCCGAAAGTACATCGAGCGGTCTTGGTGGCGGACCAGCGGCATTGCGATATCAGAAGTTGCGCCCTCGAGTTCCGGCAATGGCTCGGTGACGGCGTAGATGTGCTGCATCGGCGAGAGCGGTATCGGTACATCGGCGAGGTTCCCGATATTGGGCCCCCATATTCCGACCGCAGACACGACAAGATCGGTTGCGATATCGCCGTGTGTGGTCTCAACGCCTTGGATCTGTCGATTAGCGATTTTGAAACCCGTAACTTTGACGCCGCCGTGAAACGACGCTCCGCTTGTCATTGCGGCTCGCGCCATCGCCTCCGCCGGTCTAGTCGCGGGAGTTTGGATGTCTGACGGTACGTAGAGTGCACCCAAGATCCGCTCGGAAAGCATTGGTACGAATTCGCGGGCCTCAGTCGCGGTAATGACGTGAGATTCGATGCCCCAGCTCTGCCCATATCCGGATTTGCGTTTGAGGTCTGTGAGGCGCTCCGGGGTCCATGCCACTTCGAGGCTGCCGACCGGATTCGTGCACGGCTCGCCGTCTAGCTGCAACTCTGCCCACTCGTCTACGGTGTATCGGGCAAACCCAGTTATGGTTTTTGAGGCGTTGATCTGGAACACACCGCCGGGTGCGTGCGTTGTGGATCCGCCAGTCTCGAACAGCGGTCCCTGATCGACGACGACGATGTCACGCCAACCGAGCTTTGTGAGGTGATACGCGACGCTACATCCCGCTATTCCGGCGCCGATGACGACGACGCGGGCGTGACTTGGTAATGAGGATTCAATCATGTTGATTCGGGACATTGAGTTTGGCGATGGTCAGATCATCAGAGTATTCGACTGGGTATATGGCTGTGTCTTGGAGATTGCGGCAGTCTTCTGGGACGGTGTTGACGCCCGAGGCGACGCGTTCTCTGATGGTCGCGATGGATTCGTTCTGTTTGAGTCGCTCGCCTGATTTCATCACGGTACTAAGCATGCGATTCGGGTAACCGCTAGGCGCCTGTGAAGTCGATCTTGTAATAACGTCGCCGCGCATCATGCCGTCCTCGAAGCGCCGAAACACCTGCTTGGCCCAGGGTTTGGTGACTTTGGAGGTGCTGAGCTTGATTACTGGACGACCGTCGATCTCGACGAGTTTGTAGACCGAATCGATGTACGGGGCATCTGCGGAAGTGCCGAATCGTGTTCCGACGCCGAACGCGTCGATGGGCGCGCAGGATGCGACTAACTGCGAGATGCTGTGTTCGTCGAGACCTCCGCTTGCCATGATTCGAATCTGAGGAAAGCCAGCCTCGTCCATTAGTGCGCGAGCCGCCCGCGCCAACTCGGCTAAATCTCCGCTGTCGAGGCGTATCGCGTTGACGTTGGTGCCGCGCGAACGTGCTTGTTCGGCGACGCGGATGGCGTTGCGAACTCCGTCCAAGGTGTCGTAGGTGTCGACTAGAAACGTTGTGGTTTCAGGAAATTCGTCGGCGTAGGTTGCGAAGGCTGTCACTTCGTTATCGAAGGCTTGAATAAACGAGTGCGCCATGGTTCCATATGCGGGAATGCCGTGGAGCGCGGCGGCTTTGACGTTACTGGTGCCTGCGAAGCCTGAGATGTAGCTGGCACGTGCGGCTTCAATCGCGGCATCTTCGCCGTGTGTGCGACGCGACCCGAAATCTACAACGGGTCTGCCATCAGCGGCTTGGACGATGCGAGCAGCTTTGGTTGCCAAGAGCGATGCGGTAGTGACGATGTTCAAGAGCATCGTCTCGACGATCTGGGTCTCGATCAAGGTTCCGGTGACTTCGATGAGCGGTTCGGCCGCGAAAACGATGCTGCCTTCGGGGACGGCCCTGACTGTCCCGCTGAAACTGAAATCGGTGAGGAAGTCGACAAATTCGTCGGATAGGGGCGTGACGTTGCGGATGGCTCGGATTTCGTCAGCTGAAAAGTGGAAGTCTTCGAGGAAATCAAGAGCGTCATCGATGCCGCTGGCGATGTAGTAGGCACGGTCTTTGGGGTAGCCGCGGAAGAAGAGGCTGAATGTCGCGGACGAATCCATGCCGCGCCGCCAGAAGACCTGGGACATCGTCAACTCATAGAGATCGACGCTGAGCTCTTTTCGGTATTGGTTCACGACTTGGCGGTAAGAATGGCGGGTTGGTGCATACTTTAATGCTGACGACCAGCCACGGGTGTGATTCGGCGAGCAATCAATCGGAGAAACGGGATGTCTCAGGCACTGGAAACTGCGTTTGCGATGGATGCTGCGAGCATCAAGTTCGGGTTTGGTGTGACCGCGGAACTTGGTTTCGAGATGAGGCGACTCGGTGTCAAAAAGGCGATGGTGTTGACCGACCAATCGCTCCTCGAATCTACGGCGGTTACGACTGGGTTGCAGTCGTTGCGGGACGAGGGCATTGAGTGCGTGGTCTACGCCGATGTCAGCGTAGAGCCTACGGATGCGTCTTTCGCGGACGCGATTCAGTTCGCCGAGCAGGGCGATTTTGACGGCTTTGTAGCAGTCGGTGGCGGGTCGGTCATGGATACGGCAAAGGCGGCGAATCTGTACGACACGTATCCGGCGGAGTTTCTGGAATATGTGAATGCACCGATAGGGAAGGGGACGCCGGTGCCTGGCGCGTTGAAGCCGTTGATCGCGGTGCCAACAACTGCGGGTACGGGTAGCGAGACTTCGGGTGTGTCGATCTTTGACATGAAGGAAATGCATGCCAAGACGGGGATTGCGAACCGTGCACTGAAGCCGCACATGGGGTTGGTGGATCCGGAGAACACGCGATCGATGCCGCGGAACGTGGCGGCTTTCAGCGGATTTGACGTGTTGTGTCATGGATTGGAGTCGTACACCGCGTTGCCGTATACACGGCGCGAGGCACCGATCGATCCGGCGCATCGCCCGGCGTATCAAGGGTCGAACCCGATGAGCGACGTATGGGCGGCGAAGGCGATAGAGATTGTTTCTCAGAACATTAGACGCGCAGTTAATGATCCTGAAGACGACGAGGCGCGAGCGAATATGTGTCTTGCGGCGACAGCTGCGGGCGTTGGATTCGGCACCGCCGGGGTTCACCTGCCTCACGGGATGTCGTATCCAGTCGCAGGGAACGCGAGAGATTTCCAGCCGGAAGGATATCCCGACGACAAGCCGATCATTCCGCACGGGTTGTCGGTGATATTGAACGCGCCTGCGGTATTTCGTTACACGGCGTCGGCCAATCCGGCTAGGCATATTGAGGCGGCGAGGTTGATGGGCGCGGATGTTGCTGGTGTGGATGACGAAGATGCGGGCGAGATATTGGCGGGGCATATTATTCAGTTGTTGCAGGATTTGGGAATGCCGAACGGGTTGAGCGGCGTGGGGTACGACGAGTCGGACATTGATGCTTTCGTCGCCGGGACATTGCCACAGCATCGAGTCACGAAATTAGCACCGAGGCCGACTGGCGCTGAGGAGTTGCGATCACTGTTTGAAGCTTCGCTGGAGCTTTGGTAGACGATTTTGAACGAAGAAATGACTTGCGGTTCGCAGCATTAGCAGGAGGACAACCGACATGGAGATCGTGAGAAAGATCGTAGGAGCGTTTCTGGTTGTAACGGCGATAGTAGTGGCAGTTCACTTGGCGGTGACTCCGCTATATCACGATGGATCACCGGATTATCCGGTTTGGGAGATCGTTAACTACTTTATGGCGGCCGGCGTAGTGATCGTCTTGGTCGTGGGGATCCTGCGGAAACGTGCGATCAGCGAGCACGAGGTGGATACGCCGACCTATTTGAGGACTTCGTTTGTTTTCTACGGCGGGATTGTGTTGGCAAGTCTGTTCTTTTGGGAGTGGTTCTGGCAGTTGAATCCGGACAGCGAGACGGGATTGTCAGTCAATTCGCACATCATCTACTTCCCGGTGATGGATATGCTGTACACGGTGCTGGCGTTGATCGTGGGACGGCGAATCTGGAGCGGCGGCGGGAGCTAGGCCCGCGCCAAGCGTTGCAACACGCGTTTAAACTCGTACCGTGGTTTTGAGCGATGGTACGAACTGTTTCAACAGATAACGATACTGATGTCGTCGGGCTGTTCAGCGCGCCGGTCGCGCGGTGGTTTAGGGAATGTCATGGAGTGGCGACGGAACCGCAGCGGGAGGCTTGGCCGCGGATCAAGAGCGGTGAAAATGTCCTGATTCATTCGCCTACTGGTTCGGGTAAGACGTTGGCGGCGTTTCTCTCGGCACTCGATGGGCTGTACTCGGATGTTGCGCTGTCGAAACGGAAGGGGATCAGGGCGCTCTATATCTCGCCGTTGAAAGCTCTTGGCTACGATGTGGAGCGGAACTTGGAAGAGCCGATGCGGGGTATCGAGACGGCGGCGAAATCGCTGAGTGTTGAAATCCCCAAGGTACGAGCAGATGTGCGGACGGGTGATACCCCGTCTTCAGGCCGGGCTCGAATGGTCAGGAATCCACCGCACATTCTCATCACCACGCCAGAGTCGCTCTACCTGATATTGACGTCGCCTCGTGCGCGGAGCATCTTGAGCACGGTCGAGACGGTGATAGTAGACGAGATCCACACGCTGTGCGCGAACAAGCGTGGCGTTCATCTGAGCATCACGTTAGAGCGCTTGGAGCAGATCGCACCGGGGTTCCAGCGTATCGGACTTTCGGCTACGCAGCGACCATTGACAGAAGTTGCGCGTCTGTTGGGAGGACAGAACGTGTCGTCGGCCGGGGGCGACAACGGCAAGTTAATCGTTGAGCCGAGGCCAGTTTCGATCGTTGACTGTCCGGGGTCTAAGAAGATCGAGATCAGTGTCCACGGAATGTCGGATACCGATGACGGAGACCCAAGTTCGATATGGCCGAAGCTGATACCGAGGGTGTTGGACGACATCGAAGGTCATGACACCACGTTGGTGTTCTCTAACAGCCGTCGTCAGGCAGAGAATGCCGCTGACCGTCTGAACGCTGTGTGGTCGGCGCGAGAGCAGGGGGAGAATGACGGTGTAGCTGTCGGTAGCGGCGAGATCGGAACTGGCACTGAGGATGGTCCGTTCATGGCGCATCACGGCAGTTTGTCGGATACGTTGCGACGCGACATTGAGGAGAAGCTGAAGGCGGGTGAGTTGCCAGCACTGGTCGGAACAAGCTCGTTGGAGCTTGGTATCGACATCGGGAGCATAGATCTCGTTGTGCAGCTGCAATCGCCAAAGACGGTCACGCAAGGATTGCAACGTGTCGGACGGGCGGGGCACAGCGTCGGTGAGACGAGTTATGGAAAGATCTACGGCACGCATCCGGAGGATTTGATCGAAGCGGCGGTTGTGGCTAGAGGGATGCAGGAGCGGCAAGTGGAGGCGGTTGAGGTGCCACGAAACTCGCTCGACGTGTTGGCGCAACAGATCGTTGCGGCGGTTGCGGTGCAGGACTGGCCGATGCGAGAGCTTTATCGAGTCATCAAGGGCGCGTATCCATACGGTGAGTTGACGTATCCGAACTTCGAAGGTGTTGTGAAGTTGGTTTCGGGTCACTATCCGCGCGAACTGTTTTCTACGTTGCGAGCCCGGATTCACTGGGATGAGACGCGGGATGTGCTGCAGCAGTTGCCGGGAACTCGGATGATGGCGATCAGCAATGGTGGAGCGATTGTGGATCGTGGATTGTTCCCGGTCGTGCTTCCGGACCGAAAGACACGCGTCGGGGAGTTGGACGAGGAGTTCGTGTTCGAGTCGGGCGAAGGCGATGCATTCATGTTGGGGAGTCAGGTTTGGCGTGTTGCGAAGATCGATGATGATCGCGTGATCGCCGAGCCTGCGCCGGGGGCTCTACCTCGGATGCCGTTTTGGCGCGGGGACTTTCCGTGGCGACCACTAGATCTTTCAGAAGCGTTGGCGGAGTTTCGAGCGGAGGCCGCGGGGAGGTTGATGCCGTATGTAGGCGAGGAGGAAACGCCAGCAGAGGTTGTCGAGTGGTTGATGTCGGAGTTTCCGGTCGATGAGGCCGGGGCGAGGCAGATCATCGGATACATTCGGAGGCAGATCCAGTGGTCGGGTGATATCTCATCCGACAAGACGGTAATTGTTGAGACATATCAAGATTCGATCGGCGACCAACGAATCGTGGTGCACTCGCCGTTTGGCGGACGGATAAATGGCCCGTGGTCAGTGGCGATTGCCCGCGAGTTGCTGGAGCGTCGGAAAATCGAACCGGAGGTGCAGGTCTCGGACGACGGTTTCATGTTCAGGTTGCCGCAGGGCGATGGTGCTTCGGATGTTGAATTCATCGAAGAGATGTCGGGGGAATCGGTGAAAGAACACGTCTTGGAAGGCATGATCGATTCGCCGCTGTTCGGCGCGGTCTTCAGGCAAAACGCTTATCGGGCATTGCTACTGCCGAGTTTAGGGCAGTTTCGTCGAACGCCGTTTTGGTTGCAGCGGTTGCGCTCGAAGGACCTGCTGGCGATCGCGAAGTCGTTCCCTGATTTCCCGATCGTATTGGAGTCGTATCGTGACGCGCTTGAGGACTATATGGACATGCCGGGTTTGGGGCGCGTTTTGGAGCGCGTCCAATCTGGAGCAATCGAGGTCAAGTTCGTCGAATCTGACGTTCCATCTCCGGTTGCGAGGTCGCTGGAACACAATTTCATCGATTTCTGGATGTACCAGTGGGACACCCCGAAAGCGGAACGCGGACTTCGATCGCTCAACATCGACCGAGAGGCGCTCGCGCAGTTGTTCCGAAATCCCGAAGCGGCGGGATTGTTGAGGGTTGAGGCTATTGATGACGTTTCATCGTTGGCAGGACGCACGGCGGTTGGAATGAGGGCGAGGACCGAGACCGAGTTGGCGCAGCTCTTGAGCGAGATTGGCGATCTGTCGTACGACGAGATTGCGGAGCGTAGCGAGGATGGATGGGAAGGTTGGATTACGGATCTGGAATCGCAGGGGAGGGCGGAGCGTGTCGAGTTCGAAGTTGATGGATCGAACGAATCGAGATGGATCGCAGCTAGCCTCGCTGAAGAGTATCGGCAAGCGATTGCGGATCTATGCGACTATGGGGCTGTTAGGCGAGTAGTGGCACGATATCTGGCTTGCAACGGCCCGGTGTCGGTTGGAGTTTTGCAGGCGCGGTATCCGATCGCGTCTGAGCCGCTACGGGACGCGTTGGATGAGATGTTGGCGGATTCGCAAGCCGCAAAGGGTTACTTCAGGGATGAAGGAGTAGAGGAATGGCTGGATCTGTCAACATTAGTGCGAATTCAGGAACGCACTCTTTCGATTCTCCGCTCAGAAGTGCGGCCATCTGATCCTCTGCGATACCAAGCTGCGATGTTGCGACTGCATCGAATCGCGGGCGCCACGGATGATACTGAACGCGATGCGACTGTCGATGCGTTGGATGTGCTGCAGGGCGTGTCGATTCCGGTTCAGCGTTGGGCGCGGGATGTGTTGCCTGCGCGTGTTGATGGGTTCAAAAGCGTTGATCTAGACCGAATGGTCAGAGACGGTGAGTTTGCATGGGTGTTCTGCCAGGGCGAATCGGAAGGTGCTCGAAGTGTCGCGCTGGTTCGCGCTGGAGACGCGCGGGCGTATCTGCCTAGTTCGACGGTGGAAAGCATACTGGCGGGTGCCGAAGGTGTGACGGCAGAGACGGAGCGTGTGTACGAGTTCATAGTTAGTGAAGGCGTTGTCGATTCCGAGACTATTCTTGCGGGACTGCCGGGCATGACGCCTTCCGAGTTGGCAACCGCCATACGCGACTTGGCATTGGCGGGTCTGATCACTGGCGATTCTTGGCGTGCGGCGATGGCGATATCGAACTCGACGGCGATGCGTGGGGTGAGTCCGGCAACGGACGGTGGTCCTAGAAACCGGTCTCGACATTTCCGATCACGTTCAGGAGCGCGGCGGCAATTCGCTCATCGTTTTCGTGAGGCGCAGAACGTCTTGGCGCCAAGTGTCAACTGGTCTGCCACATCCCGGTTTTCATTCTTGGGTCCAGAGTTAGGCGAAGCACAACTTGCGGACAAGCGAGCGGAAGCGCTTTTGAGGCGGCATGGCGTCGTTACTCGGCGCGCGATTGAGATCGACCAATTGGGTTGGGATTGGCGATCGATCTACAACGCGCTGAATCTGATGGAACTGCGCGGCGTAGTCCGTCGCGGTTACTTCGTCAACGGACTTCCTGGAGTCCAATTCGCAGGCGTCGAATTTGTCGATACGATGCGATCCGATGGGCGGCTAGACGGGGATACAGTGCCATTGATAGTTACGGCTACCGATCCTGTGTACATCTTTGACCGTAGGTTGGCATCCGTCTCCAACGAGGCGGAATCTGGGCTGCTGGATTTCAGTCGCAATTCGAGCACCCGCGTGGTGTTCGCAGGTGGAGTCCCGGTGATGGTGGCTTACTCGAACGGAGCGCGTATCATGACCGGTGATGCATCGGACGCGGTGATCGAGGAAGGGATACGGGCTTTGGTGCGTGTGATCGCGCAGACATCGACGACGAGGCGTGTGGTTATAGGCGAATGGAACGGCGAACCCGTGATCGCTTCATCAGCCGCGGAAATGCTGTCAAGAGTCGGATTCCGACGGGATTATCCGAACATGGTGATCGATGCGTTGAACCTGCCAAATACGGTGATCAGCGGTCAGGATTGATGGACACCAGTCGTAGACCGGTTGCGATCGGTGCGACAGGCCTCAATTTGCTCTAAATTCCGTCAACGATTACGAGGTTGGTGTTAGAGGATTTATCCAGGATCTCTCGGAGTGCGCCAAACTCGGAGGAATGTAACCATGAGTTGGCGGCTTTGAGATTTGGAAATTCGATCATCGCTATGCGTCTTGGATGCCAGTCACCCTGGACGACCGTGATGTTCTCACCCCTTACGATGAATGTGCCGCCATGAGCCGCAACGGTTGGATCCAACCGTTCTCGAAACTCGGCGAACATCTCCGAATCGGTGATCTCTACATCTGTTATCACGTATGCGGCCATTGCACGCTTCGCTTTCTCGGTTTTGTAAGAACGATGTTACCGGGTCGCGGCAGGATGTGTCCGTTGTCGAGAGCGCTGATGAATCCCTATACGGTTGCCAACAATCTCATAATTTCGCCTGATCGTAGATTTTATAAGTACGGATATGAAGTCTCTACCGCTAGGTAATCTCGAAAGGATCGGTTCAACAAATGCGCTACACCAACGAGGCGACAGACGTTATGAGTGCCGGTAACTTCCAGTACCGCATCATCGGTGACGATCTGCAGATGCTTGAGATCCGGCTTGCTCCGGGTGAAGAGATTATCGGTGAAGCTGGTGCGATGATGTACATGGAACCCGGTATCGAGTTCGAGTCGAAGATGGGCAAACGACCCGGTGGCGGTGGTGGAGGATTACTTGGCGGCCTCATGAACGCCGGTGCTCGGATGCTGGCAGGTGAGAGCATCTTTGTCACGCATTTCCAGAACGCTAGCAATCAGAGTCAAATCGTCGCTTTCTCGTCGGAAGCCCCGGGCAAGATCGTGTCGATCGACCTTGGCGGTTTGGGTGGCACCGTTTTAGCTCAACGAGACGCTTTCCTGTGCGGTTCGGGCGACACTGGGATCACGGTCGCGTTCCAGAGGAACTTAGGCGCTGGATTTTTCGGTGGCGAGGGTTTCATCCTGCAAAAAGTCCAAGGGAACGGACACATCTTCATGTCCGCTGGCGGCACCATCATCGAGCGGGATTTGCAAGGCGAACGACTGCGCGTAGACTCCGGCTGCATCGTCGCCTTCCAAGAGGGCATCGAGTACGACATCCAGCGTGCCGGCAATCTGAAATCGATGCTGGCAGGAGGCGAAGGGTTGTTCCTCGCTACGTTACAGGGGCATGGCAAGGTGTGGCTGCAATCGATGCCGATTGGACGTCTGGCGCACCACATCTACTCGAAGATGCCGAGCAGCCAATAACCGAATTTGTCAATTTGGAACGCGCTTGATCCAATGCCAATTGGATGGAGCGTGTTTGGGTTGAAATGTGCAGGCGTAACGTCGGTGTACCGTCTCTGGTTTTGCGAAATTGTCATCAGTAATCGAGAGGTCGTCTCGATTGCCTTGACAGTCGCCTAAACCTAGCCGCGCGCCATCTCGTCGTGTAGGATGCGCATCGCCTGGTGATGGCTAACGCCGTCTTCTTTCAACTGCGCGTAGCGGGCCTCGTCGATGTTGCTGCGGTCCAAGAAACCGCGGATGTCGTACCGCCCCGGCTCTTCAACGACCACCTTGCCTTCTTCGATCATGAGCTCGAGGGGGTATTCCTGCTCCTCCATCGGCATATAGATGACCTTGTTCTGACGCGCCGATTCGTACATCGCCATCATGATCTCTACGGTGTCTCGAGCGATGTGCCCGGCATTGCGGTGTTCGGGGCCGCCATCGAGCCAACGGACGAGTTCTTCAACCTGTTTAGCGTTCATATTTCCGCCGATAGCCTGATCGCCTTCTTGCAGATCGAGATCGATGCTTTTCCAACCGTCGGTTTCGGCGTTGAAGAGTTTCAATACGGTCTCACGGACATGGAGCATGCCTTCGGTTCCGCGGATGAAGAACTTGCCGGCATCGCAATCGTTGTCCCAGAGGTCGGACTGTATGAAGAACTGTAGCGGATCGTCAAACATGACGAGGCCTATGCAGGAGTCTTCGATCGGAGTGTTCCGCTCATGTTTGTCGGTGGTTCGCTGGACAGCGCCCATGACCCATCGCGGCTTTGGGTCGCCGAGGATGAACTTTGCGCCGTCGATGGAATGGGTCGCCCAGTTAGCGAGACCCTCTTTTACTCGAATGTCGACGCGGAGCGGTATGCCGATCGCGCCGGCTTCGACGAGTTCTTTGGCTTTGTTCCATCCAGGCGTGAAGCGGCGTTGGTGACTTATGACGAGTTTGGTGTCATTCGCATCGCACGCTTCGACCATCCGGTTGGCGCGTCCCATGCCAATCGCCATTGGTTTTTCGCAGATGATGGCTTTGATCGACGGGTATCCAGCAGCCTCGACGGTCAATGGGTCGTGCAAGAGGTGCCAAGTGCACACGCTGACGATGTCGGGTTCGGCGTCGTAAGCACATTCTTCCAAGGTGGCGTATGACTGAGGGATTCCCCAGTCGTCCATGTACATCTGGCGCGCTTCTGGGATCGGATCGACACATGCGACTACGTCGACGTCGTCGACCATCGAGTATCCATCCATGTGCGCCTGCGCGATGCCGCCGCAACCCACGATTGCCGCCTTGTATCGGCCAGTCATCTCATATGCCTTTCGTCTGATTCCGTCGTCTTATTTGGGCAGACCTGCACCGTCGTGCGATCTGCTGCACATAGGATATGCGAAAATCTAAGTCAGACGACGCTCCGAAGTTCAGCGAGTTGGTCACCTTGTCCAAACAAAACACCGCGCTCATCGTTGTCGATGTACAGAACGACTTTGTGGATTCGTGTGGGAGCCTCTACGTCCAAGATGCGGAGTCAGTCGTGCCTAACATCAACCGCATGATTTCCGATGCTCGGTCCGAGGGAAGGTTGGTTGTCTACACACAGGACTGGCATCCAGAGGTTACGCCGCACTTCGCGAAGGATGGTGGCATCTGGCCGGTGCATTGCGTTGGCGATACTTGGGGTGCCGAATTCTACAGGGAGCTTGCCGTTGCACCAGACGCGGACTTCGTTCGTAAGGGTACGGGTGGTGAAGATGGTTATTCCGGATTCTCCGTCCGTGACCCTCAGACTGGGAACTCGTCAGATACGGCGATGGAGCGGATACTTCGAGCGCGCGGTGTAGAACGGGTTGATGTGGTTGGCATTGCGACTGACTACTGCGTGAAAGAGACGGCTCTTGACGCTCGCAAGCGCGGTTTCTCGACCGTCGTCTACTGCAACTGCATGAAGAGTGTGGATTTGGAACCGGGAGATTCGGACCTGGCGATCGATGCGATGATCGAAGCGGGTGTCGAGGTGCGGGACGCCTAACGGTCGCGGCGGAAGAGCCTGAAAAACTGTTCCTGATATTCCTCGAAGAGGCCCCAACGCATCAGTTCCTCGTGAACGTCCGACGGGTCCACCTCGCGGCGATGCGCCCTTCGCAACAGGTCTTCGATGCGGAGACGCGCGTCGCGTGGAACGCCGCCTTCGTCGTCAAGGAGGTTGCGCTCGTTGAGTTCGCTGAAGTTTGATTTAGCCGATTCGTTAGTGAACTCGTAGATGAACTTCATTACGGAGACGTCCCAGAGTTCATCGACCCCGAGGAGAACAGCATGGAGCGGCTTGTCGTCGCGTTCGATCTCGTCACGGATTTTGGCGGCAACTTGAATGGGTTCGCCGGTGACGGTGTCGGTGGACTGCGGTTCGTTCTTGTATTTGTAGAGAAGTCCCGGCACATCCGAGCCGTATCGATTGGTCAAGTAATCGAGGTATTCGGAGGCTTCTTGTCCGAAACCCTCAGAGCGGGACAGATATCCGGGTGTGACGATCTGCGGCCGGTCGGCTCTGACCAAGCCGTGTCTGATTACGGTGTCTTTGTGCTCGTCTTCGAAGATGCCTTCATAGACGGGCTGCGAGACGACGTGGTAATTGATGACGGTGGATCCGAACGTCGAGAGAGTTTTGCGCGGAGGTCTGATGATGCGCGTCATCGCGATGGCGCGTTCGACCTGCGGATCTAAATTGTCTGGTCTCTGTGGCTGTAGCACGCTTCGGTCGCCAGTGAATGCGGATGTTGGAAGGTTACTCCAATGGTTGACCTTCAGTGATTTCGATGCGCTGATTCACGGCGACATCTTCGATCTCTTGGTCAATGCCGCTTGGCCACTCGATCGTGATTTTGTCCACGTTGCTGGCATTGCCGAGGCCGAATGTGAGCTCAAGACTGTTCATCGAAAGGAAGGTTGAACTTCCAGTGAGTTCCTGGACTTGCTCGCCAGTGGAACCGTCTTCGTTGGTGTATTCGACATAGATGCGTGCGCCGATGCCGTCGGCGTTGCTGCCGGTATTGCCATCGGCCATTCCGCCGATGAGCCGAAGCGTGAGCCAGCTGCGGTCACCGCCAGCGTTCATCCACATGAAGAGCGGTCCGGCTTCCCAGTTGCACTCGTTCTGTCCCGCGAGCCGGCATCCGTTGCTGTTGGTACCGATTAGGTCTACGTATCCGTCACCGTTAAGGTCGCCTTTGGCGAGCCCCTTGCCGTTCTCGTGGAACGCCGGGCTGATGCGTTGTTCGGATCGGTCGAATTTGGGGTCGTCGGGATCGAGGATGGAGTAGTCGACTCCGAGGATGTCGAGCACACGGGCCTCTACGGTGATGTCTTGAAAGTCTCCAGCACCGTTTCCTCTTAACATGCGTCCCGCGCCGGGGAAGAGGTGTCCACTTGGAGCTTCGCCGCGGTCGGACATCGCGCCAAGCCAGTACAGGTCTTGGTCACCGTCGTTTTCGTAGTCGAAAAATACGGTGCCGAAACCGAAGTCGTAGGCGGCAAGCCCTGTCGGCACCTGCCACTCCTCGTCGATCTGGGTTGGATCGAGGGCCATTGGCGGCATCACTTCGTTCGCTGCAACGTAGGTCGCACCGGCGATGTCGTTGAAGACGCCGACGGTTCCGACTCCTTCGACATCGCGAATGCCGTCGTTGCGTAACAGGAAGTGGAAGCAGGTTCCCCATCCGTACTGGTGTCCGTATGCGCAGTCGCCGGAAGGCGTTGTCGGTGCTTCACGAGTGAGAGGATGGTAGCCGATGTTGGTGACGAAGATGTCCAGATCGAGGTCGTTGTCGTAATCTCCGAGCGCGAAACCCATCCACGCACCCATCATGTCGACACCCATTGCGCGGCTGATCTGAGTGAATTTGATGTTGGTTTGGGTCGAGTCGTTGCGAAAGACCTTCAACCTGCTGCCGTCATCTGCGAGCCACAGATCGGCATCACCGTCATCGTCGTGGTCGAAGAAAAGTGCGGCGAGGGTTTGTCCTGTGGGTTCGCCGACGTACTCGCCGGAGGCATCGATGAGGTCCGGGTTATACCCGGGCACGATTTTGCCGGTTACAGGATCTGGCCATCCGATATCGTCTCCGAATGGGTCTCGCATAAGGATCGGACCGTAGAGCAGTCCTGCTTCTTCAGTCACGTCCGTGAAGGTCAAGTCCCCATTGTTTATGTACAGGACGTTGTAGTGGCCATGATGGTCGGGACGGTTGAACCAAAGGAAGTCTTGATCGACTCGATTGCTGACAAATATGTCGATCCACCCATCGTTATTGACGTCGGCGCAACCGACGCTGAAACCGGAGCGAAGATTTGCGGCATCCCCAAGGGCAGATTCTGTTATCTCTTCAAAGGTTCCGTCGCCTAAGTTCCTAAAGATTCGGTCCTTAATGATGTCAGGAAGTTCGGAGTAAAATCGAGCGGCTCGATAGTCTAAGTTGTCGCCGATCCTGCCATATGAGGCGACGTATAGGTCTTGATAACCGTCATTGTCGATGTCACATGCTGCGACGCCAGTGCTGTTGGCTATTGGGAGATCGACGCCCGCCTCTTCTGCGACTTCGGTATAGACATGATCTCCGTCGTTTCGAAAGAGACGGTTGGGGCCACCGGTGGTATCGGGAAGTAGAGCATTGATTTCTGCGGAAGTGACATAGAAATCCATGTCACCATCGCGGTCATAGTCGAAGATCGCTACGCCGGGATGCCGGTTCTCGATCATCCACAAGTCTTCGCCAGTTTTCTGGTCCACCAAGACGAGTGGTGCGATGTTTGTGAACGGTTGGATAGGTTCGTTCATCATCTCGTCAATGGATTGCGCCGATGTTTGCGGACCGTCCTGTGGCGCAGATTGCGGCGATTCTGGAGTGGCAGTAGGTGGCGAAGCGGTCGGTTGCGGAGTCGCGGTTGGATCTTCACTGGTGCAAGCAACAGGCAGCAGGGCGACAGCCGCGATGACTGCGCCAGAGAGTGCAGCTAGTAGAGCCGTGCGGTTGCTGGAACGCGATAATTGAGTGACGATTTGCATCAGGTTTATGGTGGTTTTGGGTAATGCACCTAAGTTTTTCAGCGTACAACACGCATTGAATCGATACGTATGCTTGGGCGCGCTTGGTTTGACCATCAACCAATCAGAAATTAGAGTCGAAAAGGTGGAACGCCAGAATGGCGTTAATCGAATGTTGTTTCGATGGGTGGTCAAAACCGCTCTCGTAATACCCGCCCTTGAATTTGGAGGTTGGCACTTGAAATCTAGTTTGAAACGAGCTCGGATGAGCCTCTTGGTATTGCCCGTTTTGGCGATTGTTGCGTTTGCAATGGCATGTGGCAGTTCTGAGCCTGAGACGATTATCCAGACGGTCGTCGTTGAGAAAGAAGTGGAAGTGGTGAAAGAGGTTGAGGTGGTCAAAGAGGTCGAGGTTGAGAAAGAAGTAGAGGTGGTGAAAGAGGTTGAGGTCGTCAAGGAGGTTGAGGTAGAGAAGGAAGTCATCAAGGAAGTCGAAGTCGTTTCGGCTGTTCCGCGCAACAAGACCGTTGTCGTCGGTACCCGCTTCGGCGGCGGCGTTGCACTCCGTATGTGGAGCCCGTACGCGCTCGGCGGAACCCACCAGAAGGGCGTCATCTTCTTCCACGAGCCGCTGTTCTATGCAGACAGCCTGAACGGCAACAGCTACCCGTGGCTGGCCGAAGACTTCTCCTACAACGCGGCAGCGACCGAGTTGACCTACAACCTGCGCGATGGTGTGCTCTGGAGTGACGGAGAAGAGTTCAACGCCGAGGACGTGGCATACACGTTCAACACCCTCGCCGAATTGGGCAGCGAAGTTCGAGGCGGCGGAGTCTTCCAGACCTTCATTAAAGAAGCTGAGATTGTTGACGATCTGACAGTAAAGGTCCACTTCAATTTCCCGGCGCCGAGATTCCACGCTGAAGTCGTGATCTACAAGGGCGACTCTGGCACCTACATCGTTCCGGAGCATGTCTGGAATGACAAGAACTGGGCCGAGTACGACGCGTACAACGACGGTGCCGGTCCTGTTACGACTGGCCCGTGGCGACTGTCCTACTCTGACAACTTCCGCCGAGTCTTGGACCGCGTGAAGAATTGCGATGACTACTGGGGCTGCGCCACCGGATTTGTGCCGTTCCAAGAAGTCGAGCGCTACGTGCTCTACAACATTGACGATGACACGCAGTTCGCACAGGCAATGATCACGAACCAAATCGACGAGACGCACGACTTGCGCGTGGACACCGTCGAGACGATCCTGCGCGAGAACCCGAACACGACCACCTACACCGGCCGCGACCCAGAAGGGGAGTACGGCATGGTTTCGTGGTGGCCGATCTCGTTGCACCTGAACAACCTGCAGCCGCACCTGGACAACTCCAACGTTCGAAAAGCGATCAACAAGTACATCGACCGCGACCGCCTCAATGCTCAGGCTTACCTGAACAAAGGCCGAATCAACGACTGGCCATGGCCGCAGTACGCTGGTCTGAAGCACGTCAACGAGGCGATGGAGCCTCTGAGGCAAGAGTACGGAGTTGGTCAGTATGACAAAGATGCCGCCGACGCCCTCATGACAGAGGCCGGCTACTCCAAGAACTCTGACGGCTTCTGGGCCGACGCCAATGGCGAAATCGTCAAGTGCAACATCATCAGCTCGGCGCACTTCACGGACCTTGGTCCGGTTGTTGCCGCTTTGCTTGAGCAGCACGGCATCGAGTCATCTTGGGCACAGCCCCCGGACGTCTGGGCCCGAAACGGGAAGGGTGGCGACTATGAGTGCACGCTCGTCGGACACAACGGCTCGCAGTCAGGCGACATCTATCGGTCGTTGCTGATGTTCACGACCGATTCTGGTGCTAACCGCTGGTCGTACTCGAATGCCGAATTCGATTCGGTTGTGGCGTCGATGGCCGAAGAACCTGATGTCGACAAGGTCCTGGACCTTACCGAACAGGCGCTTCGAATTTGGTTGGAAGACCAGCCGGACGTCCCGCTCGTAGAGTTCTTCAACCGGGTGACTCGTAACGAGTACTACTGGGAGAACTGGCCTGGCGACGCTCCGGGATACGAGCCCTACATGAACGGCATCCACCCGCACACAGGATTCCCGTACATCCTGAGCAAGCTGGAAGGTACCGGCAGGGAATAGTCCGCGTTTTAGCGGAAGCAACATTGGTTGCGGCGTCGGATGGGAGCGAATACCCATCATTCCGGCGCCGCAACTAGTCGCAATCTCCCGACTGGCATCCTGTCACGCCGGTCAGTTCTGTTAACTTGGAATCGGCGCGTATCGGGACGCAATACGGCGAAGTGTTAATGAGATGACCGTAGATTATCTGGCGAGACGGATCGGAATGTTCGTGGCTGTAATTTTTGTCGCCACATCGTTCAACTTCTTTCTCCCCAGATTCACCGGTCAAGACCCGATTGCCACCCGCCTTGAGTTGCTCGCAGCCGAGGGTGTGACGACGCGAGCCGAAGATTACGCAGCCCTCATCGAAACCTACAACGCCAAATTCGGACTGGATCGTCCGTTAGTCCTTCAATATCTGACATATCTCTCAACCGCCGTCAGATTCGATTTCGGAGAATCGATCACCAAATACCCTACGCGCGTCAGCGAACTCATCAACCAAGCGATGCCATGGTCGATCGGCTTGCTGGTGACCTCTACTCTTCTAGCCTTTGTTGTCGGAACCCTCGGCGGTGCAGTTTTGGCTTGGCAGCACGGACCCAAAGCAGCATTTGAACTCATCCTTCCACCATTCTTTCTCCTTGCCGCTGTTCCTTACTACCTTCTGGGCCTGATACTGATCTGGCTCTTGGCATTCCAAGCCAAACTGCTCCCGTTAGGTGGCGGCTACGCGCCTACGACACTGCCAGATTGGAGCGACTTCGGGTTCCTGTGGGAGGTGTTCAAACACTCGCTCCTACCTGCCCTGTCCATCGTTCTGGCGTCGATCGGCTTCTGGGCACTTGGAATGCGATCAATGATGATCACGATGCAGGGCGAGGACTACATGCTGCAAGCAGAAGCCAAAGGTCTGACCAAAGCTAGAGCTTTCTTTCGCTACGCTGTCCGCAACGCCGTACTGCCTCAGACGACCGCGCTGGCATTAACCCTCCCACACGTCGTTTCTGGTGCGATATTAGTGGAGCGGATATTCGGTTATCCAGGGATTGGCAGAGTCCTATACGAAGCAATCACAGGATTCGACTACTTCGTCATCCAAGGCGTCGTATTCATCATCGTCCTAGCCATCGCCTTTGCAATGCTCGTGATCGACGTCATCTACCCCCTGCTCGATCCCAGAATCAGCTACTCATCTGCATAGGGCATGGCCACCACAGCACCCACAGAACCGCTGGCAACCTCCAGTAGCCCCACTTCCGACACGCTGAACCAAGCCGCCGGACTGTGGCGGTACATGAAGCGGAACCCGTCGATTATCGCCGGGTTCGTGTTACTTGGAATCATCATTCTGTTCTGGGCATTCGGAACCCTGATGACTGCTCCTGAAGACGCGAAAGACCTAGCATTCGCACCGCCCAACAAACGACCTTCCCTCCAAAACCCACATCCCTGCTACAGCTCCGAAAACCCCCGCGAACTCTGCTTCGCTTACGACAACGAGGAGCGTCAACACTTTTTAGGCACCGACCGTCTAGGCAAGGACATCCTGGCTTCCTTCTCGCAAGGGATCCCTCAAACGATCATGATCGGCTTGATCGCCGGGTCGCTTGGCACCGTCGTCGGCACCATCCTCGCTTTCGCAGCCGGTTACTACGGCGGTATCCTAGACGCAGCAATCCGATTCATCGTCGACACTTTGCAGACCATCCCCGGTTTATTGATCCTGATCATCATCACCATCGCTTGGCGAGAAGTCGGAGGAGGAGAGATGACCTTCATCCAACTCGCACTCATCATCGCCATGCTCGCGTGGCTTGGCCCCACTAGAGTCGTCCGATCCCAAGTCCTGGTAATGAAACAACGCTCATACGTCGAGATGGCACGACTCTCGGGAATGAACGGCCCAGAAGTCATCTTGAAGGAGATGATGCCCAACCTCATGCCCTTCATCGTCGCAAACTTCGTCCTCGCCGTCTCATCCGCCATACTCGCCTCCATCGGACTCGAAGCACTTGGCCTCGGCGACTTCAGTTCCAACACCTTGGGAATGATGATCTACCACAACATCTGGTACGGATCTCTCGTCAATGGATGGTGGTGGTGGTGGTCGCCTCCAATCGTCGTCATCGTCATCCTCTTCATCGGATTGTTCATGCTGTCACGCGGAATGGACGAATGGGCCAACCCGCGGTTGCGGAGACGGTTCTAGTTGGCAGTAGAAACAACCACTAACGCCGTTGCAGATCGCGAGCAATCAACGCGATCCGAAATGCCGACGACTGTTGATGATCTCCGTCGCTCTGGCATGGGCGATTCTTCATTGCCGGCAATCGATGTCAAAGATCTGAAGGTCTATTACGACTCCGAAGCAGGAGTCGTAAAAGCGGTAGACGGCGTGAGTTTCGCCTTGCAACAAGGCGAACGCCTAGCACTCGTCGGCGAATCAGGTTGTGGCAAAACAACCCTCGGAATGGCGTTGATGAAACTCACCAAAGCCCCAGGCTACATCGACGGCGGACAGATCCTCCTCGACGGCAGGGATTTGGTCCCGCTCGACGACGAAGAGATGCGCTTGGCACGGCTCGCGGAGATCGCCTTGGTCACCCAATCCGCGATGAATGCATTGAACCCCGTGATGCGCATTGAGGACCAAATCTTCGACGGCCTCATAGACCACGGAATCAAAGACACCAAAGAAAACCTGCGCAGTCACGTCTATGACCTCCTTCTCCGCGTCGGACTCCGCGAAAACGTTGGCCGAATGTTTCCGCACGAACTCAGCGGCGGAATGAAGCAACGTGTCGCAATCGCCACCGGCACCAGCATGAACCCCAAGGTAATCGTCGCCGACGAACCTACCAGCGCCTTGGACGTTGTCGTTCAACGCCAGGTAATGATGACGTTGAGCCGCGTCCAACGTGACACAGGTGCTGCAGTCATTCTCATCGGACACGACATGGGACTAGTCGCACAATTCGCAGACCGTATCGGCGTCATGTACGCCGGAAAACTCGTCGACATCGGCACTGTCCAGCAAATCATCGAAGAGCCTAAACACCCATACACCAAACTCCTCATCAACAGCGTCCCAGACCTCGAAGAGAAACGCGAACGCCTCACAGGTATCCCCGGCATCCCGCCGCCCTTGGTTGACCTCCCACCCGGATGCGTCTTCGCCCCGAGGTGTCCATCAGTCGAAGGCCCGTGCAACGAACTCGAACCCAAAGACACAGACATTGGCGATAACCGTCACGTCATGTGCCATCTTTTCGACCCCGACGTAGCCATGGCGGGCAGTGAAGTTGCCTAACCTTCTCGAACTCCAAAACGTCACCAAGGTCTTTGGCGGCGGACTCTTCAACCGATCCAACGTCACTGTAGCGGTTGACGATGTCACTTTCGCGATTTCTGCAGATCGACCGACAATCACCGCCGTAGCAGGAGAGAGCGGCAGCGGCAAGACGACCTTGGCCAGACTCCTCTTGGGTGTCATCAAACCCACATTAGGAAACGTCATCTACGACGGACAAGACGTCTCTGGAATGTCCGGCAACGACCGTCGAAACTTCCGACGCGAAGTCCAGCCCATCTTCCAAGACCCATTCGAGGTCTACAACCCCTTCTACAAAGCAGATCACCTCCTCCACGTAGCCATCGAAAAGTTCGGGCTTGCGAGTTCGAGGGATGAGCGGGTCCAGCTGATCAGAGAGGCGCTCGAAACAGTAGGATTGCGCCCCGACGAAATGCTCGGACGCTACCCCCACCAACTCAGCGGCGGCCAACGCCAGCGCATGATGGTCGCACGAGCACTCCTACTGAAACCACGCATCATCCTCGCCGACGAACCCGTCTCAATGGTCGACGCATCACTCCGAGCAACCATCCTCGAATCGATCCGAACCCTCAACCGAGACCTCGGCATATCAGTCGTCTACGTCACACACGACCTAACTACCGCCTACCAGATCTGCGACGATATTCTGGTGATGTACAAGGGCTCAGTGGTAGAGCAGGGCAGCGTCGAACGCGTTATCCGTGACCCCAAACACCCGTACACTCGCCTCCTCGTCGAATCGATCCCTCAAATGCGGGCGGATAGCGGATGGGAAGAAGGCGGCGACGAAGTCCTATCAATCGACGAATCTGGCGAAACTACCGGATGCAAATTCGCCGATCGTTGTCCGCAGGTCATGGACAGGTGCCACGACGAGCACCCGACCGCGTTCCAGATCAACGACGATCGCGTCGCAAGCTGCTACCTCTATGACGAAATGCCAATCGCCAACCGTGCTCCAGTCGCCAGTTAACCGAACCGCCATGCCCGAAAATTCACTCCCCAACATCATCTACATTCAGTCCGACCAGCACAATCCAGCGGTCATCGGTGCCTACGGGGATCAGGTCTTAGAGACACCGAATCTCGACCGATTGGCGGCAAACGGTGCGATCTTCACCGGCGCGTACTGCGGCTCGCCGATCTGCGTTCCGTCACGGACGGCTCTGGTTACGGGCCGATATCCGTTTGAGACCGAGGTCTGGACAAACGACCAGATCCTAAGCTCCGCGGTCCCGACCTATGCCCATTCCCTCGGCGCGGCGGGATACGATCCGGTCCAGATCGGCAGGATGCACTACAACGGCGTCGATCAGCTCCACGGCTTCTCCCGACGGTATGTTGGCGACCACAGCCCCAACTACCCCGGTAGTCCGCGGCCAGTAGACCACGGACAGTTGCACGGCACCGCTGGGCCTGCACGCGTCAGCTTAGAAGCTTCCGGACGCGGCCAGAGCGCCTACGAAGTCCACGACGAATATGTAACGCAGTCGGCGGTTGACTACATAAACAACAAAGGCATCACCCGCCGCTCCGGACTCGACGACTCCCCGCTCTGCCTATCCATCGGCCTCATGCTCCCTCACCAACCATTCGTCGCCCGCGCCGCCGACTACGACAAATACGACGGCCGCGTCCCCATGCCGACCGTACCAACCGAACCGATTGAGGACTGCCACCCGTACATCCAGTGGTGGCGAGAGCGCACCGGCATCGTCGAAGTCACCGACGAAGAAATCATGCGCTCCCGAATCGCTTACTGGGCACTCTGCGACCGCACCGACCAGCTCATCGGCGAAATCCTCGACGCCCTTGACGCCAACGGCTACATGGACAACACCATCATCATCTACACCTCCGACCACGGCGAGCAGGTAGGGGAGCACGGCCTTTGGTGGAAGCAGACCTTCTACGAAGACTCATCCCGCGTCCCAGCCATAGTCTCATGGCCCGGACACCTAGCCGAAGGCCGCGTCATCGACACCCCAATCGACCAATTCGACCTAGCTGCAACCATGCTAGACGCCGCAGGCGCACAACCCCTGCCTCAATCCCACGGTATGAGCGTCATCGACCTCATCAATAACCCGGACACTGCCGATTGGAAAGACGCCGTCTTCAGCGAGTACTGCATGAACGACTCCTCCGTCGGCTCCGGCATATCCGCAAACCTCGGTGGCGCAGATATCCATGCCCGCCCCGGCGGCGTCCAAAACCGCATGGTCCGCTCCGGCGACTGGAAACTCAACTACTACCACGGCTTCGAACCCCAACTCTTCAACCTAGCCGAAGATCCCCACGAACTTAACGACAGGGCACAAGATCCGAGTTGCAGGGGCGTAAGGGATGAGTTGATGGATCGGGTTTTGGACGGCTGGGATCCTGACCACATCGCGGAACGGATGCGGATACTGAAGCGCGAGCAGGAGTTGATGGAGGCGTGGGCGAAGAACATCGATCCACCCGATTCTCTCAGGTGGGATCTGCGTCCTGAGATGGATTATCTGGACTGACAAGCGTTGAGTCAACGCCGTATAGGTCACTTGCAACGAACCGCCTAAATCCCCAAATCCCCGCCGCGAAAAAGCCTAAAACTATCGCGGCGTAGCCGATCAGCGCAAACCAATAGGTCCATATCCAATATCGAACTAGCGAACGGGATGAAATGTACACCTCCTCCGAGGGGTTAACGATCACGCCCAAATGTTCGTCGAGAAACAGGAAATTTGCGGGGAAGTGGTAGTGAAACACGATCAGGAACCCCGACGTGTGTAGGATGCACGGAACGAAAAAAGAAGACCAATTCGATAGAACGTTAATCTTCGGAACCGTTTTTCCCAGTCTAAGGTTCGGCTTCAAGATCGCTATCATCAGATAGGTAACGCCTAACGCGACGGAGAAGTCGCGAACGATGTTGAGAGCTCTTGAGGTTGCCATGCTTTTGTCGTGTGTCACCGAAATCACGGGATCGATCCACTGCAAGACGACCAGGGTCCATACGCCAGATCCGAACGTCAACATCAATCCCAGCAACGCAACCAGAATGAGGCAAGCAGTAATTGTCCTTCTCACGACGTTCGCAGACGCTGAGGTAACCACCCACACAGCTGTAGACACGACGGTGGCGATAAGCGCGAGCGTCAACGTTTGCGGCACGAATTGCAGAGCGTAGTCGATGGTCAATCGGTGCGTCGGCGCGTTTCGATGCTCGAAGTACAGCTCCAGACAGCGTTGACTTGCTTTAATCTCCTGCTCTTCAGGTGGCAACGCCCTAAAGGTCATCACTCTTGAACTCATCTCAGTCGCACAATTTGACGCCTCTACCCACCCTTGCCGGGACACTGTTGATGCGCTTTGGTAACTATCTTGTGCCAGTTCCCTGACGACCGGCACCACCTCTGCACCTCCGAAGCGCAAGGCGGCGATTGCCGCAGTGATGGCAATGATGACCACGATCCAACGCCGTCTTTTCGCGATCGAACTGGAATCGATCAAGACGTCGTTTCCAAGTGGTCCGGATTCAACGCTGTCTGGACATCTATCGGTTGGTGTGGAAACGTCGATCGCAAGCTCTTCCCCACCATCATCAACCTTGTCTTCCGAACCGGATGAGACTTCCGAAATCGTTTTGAACCTATCCCGAACATGACGCACAAACCACCACGCTCCGAATGTCACAAAGGCTATCGGGAACAAAACCATCGGCAATAATGCGCTGAACATTCCGATGTGCTCAAGCAGATATTCCCATTCGAACGACCATGTGATCGCTGAGAGCAGATAGGCCTGCGACCCCGAGCCGAGGAAAACCAACGCGGAATTTGCGATTGCCGCCAACCCGATCCAAGGCGCCAAAGCAACAATCTGTCTGCGATGAATCTCGCAGAAACTGCTGGCCCTGTCTGCGGCATCCACTTCTGAAACCCACGAGACGCGACACGCTTCGTCATACCGGTACGCAACAGCGACGAGCACGAACGTCAGCACTGCTGAGAAACTCGACAATGCCACCACAGCTGACCAATCCACCGCGTTGCTCCCCACGGCCGAATTGATCACGCCGTAAATGTACAGACTGTGGGGTTGAGCGAATACGAAGACCGCGAACGGGACGATGGTGAAAATCGCTACCCCGTACGAAACCAACCGAAGTTTTCGACGCCAACCATTAACCACTGCCCCCACAACACTTCCTACGGCAGTGCCGGTGAAGACGCTCAATCCAACCACCCACAATGAGGTCCGGGCTCCGTGCAACAACCTTGAGAAAATGTCTCTGCCGATTTGATCGGTCCCGAAAACATTGGTCGCACTGCAATCCGAAGCGGAACTAATTGATGTCGTTAACGCGTCGATCGCCAGCGGAGGGCAAAACCGATGTTTGAGGTCAGACATCTCGGGGTTGAATGGAGCCAATGTAGGCCCGAAGACGCCCAAAAATAGGTAGAGAGCGATGATGAACGCCGGTACTGCCTGCCAACCATTTAATGCTGATAGCACATTCTTGACGGCGCTACGCCGCGTGGCGTTGGACGGATTTATTGGCCCGTCCGGAGGTTCTAGATCCGAGGTCTGAGCATCGGGTGGTTCCATGATCCGAACGAATCTCAAATGTTTTTCATCGTCAGGACGTTTGTCGAAACAGACTAATCCAACTGCCGCAAATTCGGGTCCCACCGATCCCGCATCCAGTCGCCTAGGAAGTTTCCCGCCATTACGACGAGGAATATTGCCATGCCCGGGATCGCGGAGAGCCACCAAGCGTCTCCTATGTATTCCCGCCCGTTGGCGACCATCGCGCCCCATGCTGGCGTAGGTGGTGGAATACCCACGGCCAGATAGCTCAGCGTCGCTTCGGTCAGGATAATGCCGCCGACGCCAAGAGTGGCGCTGACGACGACGATATTGATCACTCCGGGGAGAATGTGGCGAAGCAGGATGCGGGTTGACGACGCGCCTGCCACGCGGGCGAACTGAACATAGTCGGATTCGCGCAAGCTCAAAGTTTGGGCCCTGACAAGACGTACCGCGCCGGGCCATGAGATAAGCGCCAAGAGGGCGATGAGAATCCTAAGGTCTTGACCAAAGATGCTCACGACGATCAACGCGAGCATGATGAAGGGCAAAGCTGCCCAGACATCGACGATGCGCATGATGATCTCGTCGATATGCCTGCCGAAGTATCCTGCGAGCAGACCGCAAGTTGTGCCGACGCTGACGCCGACGGTGATAGAGACCACGACCACCATCGCCGATATTCGAGCCCCATGAATGATCCGACTGAGCAAATCACGCCCGATGAAATCACTGCCCAATAAGTAAAACTGACCCGACTGGCCGGTCGCCAACGGAGCGGTATTGCGGTCGAGAAGATTGTTGACATATGGATCGTGCGGCGCAACCTGATGCGCAAACACTGCGCAAATCAACAGGGTGATTATGATCAATGCCGGGATGATCGGCCAGCGTCGCAGGATGTAGAAACCGTATCCGATCCAACCCAGCGTGTGGTGCCGACCAGCGGCCGTCGGCGCCGCCGCGGCGTCGCTGATTGTTTGTTGTCGCGATTCGGTCGTCATCTCAAATGGCTATGCATATCGGATCCTCGGATCCAATATTGCGTAAAGAACATCCATCGTCAGCACGACGACGACGTATAGGACGACAGTGAGGAACGTGATGGCAGATATGAGGGGAAAATCATTGCCTTGCACAGCCTGTACAGCGACGCGTCCCAGTCCAGGCCACGAAAACACCGTTTCAATAACCGTGGTGCCATTGATGAACCCAATCAATATCAATCCCGAAAGGGTCAGTGGCGGAATCACCGCATTGCGGAAAGCGTGTTTCCAGATAACAAAGCCCGAGTCGACCCCCTTTGCGCGGGCGAACTTGACATATTCGGATTCAAGGACCTCCAACATCGATGATCGCGTGAGCCGGAGGTACGCGGCCGCTGGTAGCCATCCTAGGACGATTGAGGGCAGGATGTAGTTTCTCACAGCGAAACCGTCGCCTCGTGTTCCCGAAGGCAACCATTCCAGTTCACCGGAGAAAATAAGGATCGCCATTATCCCAACCCAAAAGACGGGAGCGGCCTGTCCGATCAACGCTATGCCTCTGGCGAGGTAGTCAAGGGGGCGACCTCGTTGCACGGCGGACACTATCCCTAACGGCACGCCTAAGATGGTTCCGAAAGTCCAGGCGATTACGCCAAGTTGGATCGATGTCCAGAACCGTTCTTGGACGACTGTGATGACCGGGCGTTGGTGGATTAGGCTGTCGCCGTATTGGCCTCGGAGATATCGGCCGACCCAGATGACATATTGGAATACGACGGGTTGGTCGAGCGCGAGTTCTTTTCGGAATCGATCGCGCGTTTCCTCGGCGAGCGCTCCACCATATTCGTCCAAGTACAGGTCTAGTGGATCGCCTGAGAGTCGCGAAAGCACAAATATCACTAGCAACGCGCCAAGAATCGCGATGATCCCATACAACACTCGGCGGGCTAGGAAACTACGCATCGGTCAATAGATTCAGATACTCGCACCCGCGCCCTCGCTTGGGCGGCGAGGGCGCGGGTGCTGAGGTTAAGCACCGAACCAGTGAGGTTCGGCGCTCATCGTTTGTCGACGGTTCTTACGGCTGCCAGTCAACTTCTTCAAGGTTGAACCAACCACAACCACCGATACACATCTGCGGCGGGATCGGCCAATCAAGAATCTTCGAGCCATCGAAGGTGTTGAACGCAGGTTGTTCGTTCACGCCAACGTTGATGGAGACCTCACGCGCGTAGTCGAAGTGCTCGATCGCGAGTTCGGTTCGCTTGCGACGGTCGAGCTCCTTCGTCATCTGGTCGAAGATCTCATCCCATCGCGGCAAGATGCTAGCGGCGCAAATCGTGCCGCCGATCTTGTGCGATGTCGTCTCGTTAGACTTCGGCAAGTCCACGCTCAAAGCCGAGAAGCTGTCACCACAGGTCCGGTACTGGATCTGGTTGAACGACAGGTTGACCAGGTTTGGTCGGTGCTCTGAGTACGGCGAATGGTCGAGGCTGACCCTAACGTTAAGGGTGGCCAACCATTCTGCGGCGATCGCCTCGACGATCTCTTGGTGCGTTCCGACACCGGTCCAGATCGTTACCTCGAATCCGTCGCCCCATCCTGCCTCGTTCATCAACCGTTTCGCCTCTTCGCGATCGAAGTTGTAAGCCCAGCCATGAGACTCGGCGTTTTCAGCCCAAGTCTGCGAGTTGACCGAGAGGTTGGTGATGTGGTTCACGTAACCGAGGCCGTTGAGGATAGCGGCATTGATGCCTTCGCGGTCGACGGCGGCAGCCAAGGCTTGTCGAACGTTGATCGCTGATTGCATCGACTCTTCGTTGCCATACTCGCCTACCCAAGGCAGCGACGTGTCGTAACCCGGTCGATCTAGCTCGGTACCCTCGGTGAAGTGATGGGTCTGCCAGTAGTTTCCGCCAAAGTAGAGGCCATTCATACGGGCCGCTGTCGGGTTAGCCGCGAAACCTGCTTCCACGAGTCCGGGAACATCCTTTAAGGCGATGTTCGCAGCGTGCGCTTGCCCGGTCTCCAGCATCGTCTTTCGGACGGCCGCTTCAGGAACGGCGAGGATTTCGACGCGGGCCATCTCCGGAACCTTGCGCCAGTGCGAGCTTTGGGCATTCAACACCGCGCGGTCGTCGGACGACCAAGTCTCGAAAACGAATGGGCCAGTGCCGACGAAGACGTCGACCATGCCAGCAGGTCCGAACTCGTCGAACACCTTCTTGCTGTGCACACCCATGCTCTGCCAGTAGGGGCTAAGGTTGCGCCGCAACACACCGACTTCCCAAATGTTGACGTGCATGCGAACCTTGCTGGGGTCGATGACCTCGAACTCTGTTGCCATGGCGCGGAAGTCACCGGCCTGGTCATGACGGGAGTCGGGGTTGGTGTTCGGGTTGGCGTTGTTGAAGCTCCACGCAACGTCTTCGGCCGTCATTTCGCCGTAGCCGTTGTGGAACTGCACGCCGCGACGGATGTCGAAGTCGACCCAAGACTGGTCATCTGCGACAGTCCAGTCCGTGGCGAGTCTTGAAACTGCGTTAGCGCTCGAGTCTAGCCATAGGAGCGTTTCATACGCGCCCATGCGGAACTTCTGGTTACCGCAACCGGGGACGCACTGCTCGGGATAACCGACGGGAACACCAACACCGCCTTCGGCGATGATCATGGTGCCTTGCGGATTGCCGGTGACTAGTTCGCCTGATGGAGCCGCCGCCTCTTTCTCGACGATGACGGTCTGGACGACCGGCACCTCAACCTCGACCTCCTTCTCAACAACCACGGTCTGGACTACAGTCTCCCCTTCTTTCTGGACGACGATTTCCTTCTCGACGACGACCGTTTGGACAACCTCAACCGGAACTTCGCGTTCGACCACGACAGTCTCGACTACTCGTTCACCCTCGACCATTACTTCCTTCTCAACGACGACAGTCTGGACTACGGTCTCTCCAGCTACTTCCTTCTCGACGACGACCTCTTTCTCAACGACGACAGTCTGGATGACCGTCTCGGTGACAGTTTCGCCACACGCAATGACGAGTGGCACCGCCAGCAAGACGGGCAACAGGATGAGAGCGGCCCATCGCGGTCTCTTACCTAAAAACTTCATGCTTACCCTCCTTAAAGGATTGGAGCAGATGATCGGACTCGGCACGGTGTATTCGCGATTCGCGGCATCAAACAATAACCCCGGCGACCTCGATAAATGTGCCGTGACGTGAAGGAATGTATACCACAACTCATAGGGTGTGGTGCTAACCGGCGACGGATTTTCTCTTAACAGAGGTAGATGCGCTTCCGCCATTTTTTGAACTTGTTCAAAAACTAATCATGCCGGAGTTTTGCCGCTCCAGCGGCTAGTTTGTTCTAAATTCCCCTTCCAACCAAACTCCCAAATCTTACGAAAACCACCATCCCTCAAACCTCAAACGCCGACACCCGCCTCATCCCCCGCACCACACCCCGAATAACACCAGAAAACACCACTGCCTTGATCCTGCCGCTGAGCGGCAATATAGCGGCAACTTCCGGCAATTTAGCGGCAAGAGCGGCAATTTGGCGGCAACTTCTAACTCCTCGAATCACTCACCCCCACATCACGCTCAGCCTTGATGCGCTGCAAGGATTAGAGTTCCGCAACCCGCACCGAGTTGAAATACTGCCAGTCCCATACAGCACCCCATCCCGGCCGGTTTGGCGGCATCACCTTGCCATCCCGCGGGACCGGCGGATTGAGCAGACCGATCTCGCGACCCAGTTCATCGCGTGAGCCGCCGGGGAAATATTCGTAGTAGGAAGTGTTCGCTATCGCGCAAGTCATATGCGTATGAACAAGCCCGAAAAGTCCGCCCGGTCCGTTGAGTTCTACGTTTTTGCCCCGATCCGCGGCGTGTTTGGCGAGATCCAGCAGGGCTGTAGTGCCATCCCGGGCGTGTGCTCTGACTAGATCGCACGCACCTTGTTCCAGCCATATCTTGGATATTTCAGGCTCATGCATCAGAGTTTCAAGGGCCATCACCGGGATATCGAGTTCATCACAGAGAGTTCGCAAACCGTTGAAGTCTCTGTCAGGAATCGCCTCTTCAAACCAACGATATCCATGGTTTTCGAGTGCTTTGCCTGCCTTTATGGCATCTTCTAAGTCATAACGGGCACCCGCGGCGTCGTGCATGATGTCGATGTCGTCTCCGCATGCGCGCCGAATTTCGCCAAACCAATAAACATTTTTCGCAACTGGCCACGAGAGGTGATCTTTGACGGCAGTGAATCCAATGGAAAGTGCATGTTGGCAGTCTTCGACGGCGGCTTCGAGGGTTCCGCCACCGCGATAGTTGTAGTAGGCGGGGGCGGAGTCGCGAGTAGCGCCGATGAGTTGGTAGACGGGTTTGTTTTCAGCCTTGCCAGCGATGTCCCAGAGGCAGTTGTCGAACGCGCCATACCAACCGGGCATAGTGAATATGTGGCGCGTCGCGGTGCGCATTTTCGATTCGAGGCGCTTGCGGTTAAGCGGGTCTTCGCCGATCGCCAAGTGCCGAAGATGTTCGAGATCGATTGACCTCATGGTCGTGTAGCGCGCGTCGCCTACGGTGGATACCCCTTCGATCCCTTCGTCGGTGTCTACGTGAAGGACGTGGTACTCGGTCGGATGTGGTCGAGTTGGAACTGATCGCCAAACTTCGCGATCGCCGAGAGGTTCGAGTTCGAGATTGAAGAACGGCGTCTGAGTCGGCAGTTGGAATACCGAGAGACGAATGTCGGAGATTTTCAATCGAAGCCCCTACGGACTAGGAGCGTTCCTTTAATCTCGGGTTCGCCCACTCGTCGAGTCCGATGGATGCGATGAATAGTCCTGCGAACAGGATGATGAAAATGACGATGGGTGAACCCCACCACCACCACATGCCTCGAATGACAGCGTTGTAAAAGTTCTGCCAGTAGAGGATGTTTCCGAGAGTGGAGATGTTCGTGGCGCCGAGTCCCAGGAACTCTAGTCCGACAGCCGCCAAGATCGCGCCGATGAGCGATCCCACGAATGCGGCGAGAAGGAATGGCATCAAATTGGGCATAAGTTCAAAAAAGACGATGTAGATGCCCTTTTCACCGGACATTCTGGCGATTTCGACGTATTGCCGCTCCCTCATGGACAACACTTGGGCCCGGATGACGCGTGCTGCGCCCATCCATGAGAACAACGCGATCAAAAACGCCATCAGCTCTAGCGTCATACCCTCCTGCCTAAGGCTCGCCAAGACGATCAAGACGAGCAGTCCAGGTATTGCCATCGCAATGTCGGTGATTGTTCGTAGGAAAGTATCTATCCACCCGCCATAGTAGCCGGCGATGAATCCAACCGAAGCGCCGATCATGACGCCAAGCGCACCAGCCATAACACCGACTCTTAGCGAGTCAGGTGTGGCATCGATGAGCCATGCGAGCATGTCGCGCCCCTGTGCATCGGTACCGAGCCAGTTTTCAGCGGACGGCGCTTGACCGGGCGGGAGAACTGAACCGACTTCAGCCTTTTCGAGATCGACGAAGAAAGGACCGAGGTAACCGAAAGCGACGACGATCAAGACTAGAAACAGCCCGATCGTGATCTTCATGTTGTATCGGAAGAAACCATAGGCACGGGTTGCTAAACCAACACCAGATGCGACTGACGTGCTATCGCCTGTTGCGCCGGAGGCAGGTTGGGCTGTCGGTCCTACGGTCATGATCGGCTGTATGAAATCCTAGGGTCGATCAGGGGATAAATCAGATCCATGATAAACAGGGCCAATGCGACGGCGAAGGTGGTGATGAGAGTCACGCCTTGGATCATGAAGTAGTCGCTCTCGCCGATAGCGTTCCTGAGCAGCAGACCTATCCCGGGGTAGTTGAAGACGATTTCGACCAACAGAAGCCCGCCTACAACGCTGGCGAGGGAGAGGGCAAAGCTGGTGGTTTGAGGCAAAAGGACGTTACGGATCGCGTAAACCAGGAAGATTCGTCGTTCCTTTAAGCCTTTGGCGTCGGCAAGCAACATGTAATCTTCGCCGGCAGTTGTGACCATCATGGCGCGCATCCCGAGTCCCCATAGTCCGGTGCTAGCGACGATGACTGCGGTTGCGGGAAGGAGCGCGTGCTTGGTCAATTGCCAGACCGTCTCGATGTTCCAGCCGACCAAGAAACCTGGATCGACGCCAAAAGCCGTGGGCAGGACTTTCCAATGCACACCCAAGAAGAACTGGAGCACCAATCCGAATAGGAAAAACGGTACTGCGGCGGTGACCATCAAGACAGGCAGAGTGGCTTGCACGAGCACAAACGACCTTCGCCACGCGATCAATGCGCCGACCAGGGAACCGAACAGCATAGCCAGGACGGTGGTCACTAATGCGATGCCGATAGTCCACGGCATAGCGGCCGAGATCTTGTCAACCACGGTCGCTGGATAGTTCGTCATGGAGTATCCTAGGTCACCTTTCAACAGGTTGGTGAGATACGTCACGTACTGTATGTGCAACGGCCCGTCGAGTTGGAATTTTTCGCGGTAAGCCTCGACGATGGGACCGATGTCGCCACCGGTGTTTCCGGCTTGCGCTTCAAGGGCGAGGGCTTTGGCCTCGATGGGGTCTCCAGGAGCGAGGCGAGTGAGTAGGAATATAACGGTAACGACAACCGCGACGGTGAGTACGAAAAGGGCGAATCTTCGGACGATGTATGCGGGATTCATAGGTGCGCCAGTTTGCGGTCGTGATTCCGGAGTAGATGCGAGCTTTCTCGGCTTTTCGTAAACACTGAGGTTAACTTAATCGGATTGCCCAGAATAGTCAAGAGTCTTTCTTTGCAAGCCGTTGTTGACAAACTGGGAGATATTCGATAGTGTTAGCGCGTCGCTTGGAAACTTTCTAAGCGTGACGGATTCGCTATGCTTCCAAATGCGTAACGAAATCCGCAATAAAAGATGTCCAGATAGACGAAGCCGTAAACGGCGTCGTCAGGAGGTCAAGTAGATCATGCGATTGAAGAGGTTGAGCCCGTTAGCCGTGCTGTTAGCGGCCGCGTCGATGATCGCCTTAACGGCTTTGGCGGCATGCGGAGGCACCGAGACGGTTGTCCAGACGGTTGTCGTCAAAGAAGAGGTGGCGGTTGAGGTGCCCGTAACCGTTGAGGTCGAGAAAGAAGTCATCGTTCAAGGCGAGACGGTGGTGCAGACGGTCGAGGTCGAGAAACAGGTCGTGGTCGAGAAGGAAGTTACCCCGACCCCGGACCCTGGCGCGTTAAAAGATGTGCCGCGTAACCGGACGCTCGTGATTACGCACTGGAGCGACTCCTATCGGACACAGCACGACAACGTCGAGAACTTCAACTGGTGGTTGCCTGGCAACTCTCACGCTCGGCATGCATCAGAGAAGGGATTGATCGAGTTCCTCTTCTACACGAACTTGAATGAGGGAAACATCATCCCATGGCTGGGAGAGTCGTTTGAATACAACGACTCGCTTGACGCGGTCGATGTGAAGATCCGCGAGGGAGCGAAGTGGTCGGACGGAGTTGATTTCACGGCTCACGACGTCAAGTTCACAATCGACATGGTTCGGAACAACGCGCCGGACTTGAACCGTTCGACGCACTGGAACGACATGATTTCGGAAGTGGTCGTTCATGACGACTACAACCTGACGATCCAGCTTTCGCGACCGGACCCGCGCTTCTTCCAAGTGCAGTTCGGTTTCGGTTGGGAGAACCACACACCGATCGTGCCGAAGCACGTCTGGGAGAACGAGGACCCGTTGACGTTCAACAACTATGACCCTGAGAAGGGTTGGCCGTTGGGAACTGGTGCCTACAGGTTGGCATTATCGACACCGGAAGTGCAGATCTATGACCGGCGTGACGACTGGTGGGCGTCTGAGACCGGATTCCACGACGCTCCGATGGTTGAGCGCATCCAGTACATCCCGGTTGCGAACGACGACATCGCAGGTCAGCTCTACATCAACAACCAGCTTGATGCTGGTCCGCCGTTGCTGAAAGGAACATTCGAGGCTGCCAAGGGCTTCAACGACGCTCTGCGGTCTTGGAACTTTGAAGGGCCGGTATGGGGTGCCCCGGACGGCTGTAACTTCGTGTTGATTCTGAACAACCAGAAGACGCACTTCTCTAGCGTCGATGTTCGCTGGGCTATCAACCACGCCATCAACCGTGACGAAATCACTGGACTGGCTTACGAGGGCGGTGTTCCGGCAGTAGTTGTTCCGATCTCGTCCTACGGTGTTAAGCAGTATCTGCCGTTGATGCAAGACATTCTCGACAAATACGATGCTGGCAACCATAGCCTCGAGAAGGTTGACGAGCGAATGACGACCGCCGGGTATTCAAAAGACTCGGAAGGATTCTGGACCAAAGATGGCGAACGCGTAGAGATCACGCTCGAGATTCCGTCATGGATGAGGCCACAAGGTCCGTTCCTTGAGAAGCAGTTGCAAGAAGGCGGTTTTGACGCTGTCTTTAAGCAGGGCGAACCGGCGACGATCGGTGACCGTCTCAGGATGGGTGAGACCGAGGTCGTTTGGGTACAGTGTGGATCGATTAACGAGCCGTATGACACGTTCAAGTCGTACCACTCCAAGAACTCGGCACCTCCTGGCGAGAACTACAAGGGTGCGGTCCAAGGCGGACGCTACGAGAACCCGGAGATGGACGCGATCTTGGACGAGATGGAAGCGATGCTTCACTCGCCTGACGACCCGCGTTACGTGGAATTGGCACGAGGCGCGATGGAGCTGTTCCTGCGTGACATGCCAGTAATCCACATCGCTGAAGAGTTGCACGTGATCGTTCACAACACGCACTGGTGGACAGGATGGCCGGGTGTTGAGGACCCGTACGTTGCGCCATACCCGCCGTGGAACGGTTGGTACCACATCACGTTGAACTTGAAGCCGACTGGAAACTAGACTAGTCGGGTTCTGAGACGGCGATCACATCGCCGACGCGAGAATCGAACGGGCTGCGGTCATTTAACCGCAGCCCGTTCTGCTTGTACCGTCCGGAATCTTGTCTGATAAAGATCATTTCTGCGACTTCGAATGTGACGGCTCATAATTGTGAATTCGTAACAATACGACGAAAACCTAACGAAATACTAGGATTGACTGCAACTTCGGTTTCCGTTAATCTTTACGAAGTTGTCCAAACGGTACGAGGAGGGTACGCGCCGTGAAATCGCCGAAGAAATGGATGCTGTCAACGCTTGTGCCTAGTGTCGCTGCGCTTGTCGCGTTAGTCGCCATCGGAGCCTGCGGAGGCACCGAAACGGTGGTCCAGACGGTTGTGGTCAAGGAGGAAGTCGCGGTCGAAGTGCCGGTAACCGTTGAGGTCGAGAAAGAGGTCGTCGTACAAGGCGAGACCGTGGTGCAGACTGTGGAGGTTGAGAAGCAGGTCATTGTCGAGAAGGAAGTCACTCCAACCCCAGACCCTGGTGCGCTGAAGGATGTGCCGCGTAACCGGACGGTGGTATTTACCCACTGGAGTGGTTCCTATCGGACGCAACATGACAACGTTGAGGACTTTAACTGGTGGTTGCCGGGTAATTCTCATGCCCGTCACGCGTCGGAAAAGGGTCTGATCGAGCACCTGTTTTACACGAACCTGAATGACGGGAGTATTGTCCCGTGGCTCGGTGAATCCTTTGAGTACAACGACACACTCGACGAGATCGACGTCAAGGTTCGAGAGGGGGCGAAGTGGTCGGATGGCGTCCCATTCACCGCGCACGACTTTAAGTTCACCGTGGATATGGTGATCGCCAACGCTCCAGACATGAACCGATCCACGCTGTTCGCGGACAAGATCGAGAGTGTGACCGTCCACGACGACTACAACTTCACAATGAAGCTGACGCGTCCTGACCCTCGTTTCTTCCAGGAGCAGTTCGGCTTCGGTCATGAGAACCATGTCGTGATCGTGCCGAAGCACGTCTGGGAAAACGAAGACCCTCTGACGTTCAACAACTATGATCCCGCGAAGGGTTGGCCTCTGGGAACAGGTGCATTCAAATTAGTTTTGTCAACCCCTGAGGTTCAGTTGTACGACCGTAGAGACGATTGGTGGGGCGCTGAGACCGGTTTCCACGACTTGCCGAAAGTGGAACGACTGAAGTACATCCCGATTGCGAACGATGACATCGCTGGTCAGCTCTACATAAACAACCAGACCGACGCAGGTGTGCCGTTGTTGAAGGGCACATTTGAAGCGGCCAAAGGATTCAACGACGCACTCCGATCGTGGAACTTTGAAGGGCCCGTTTGGGGTGCTGCGGACGGATGTAACTTCGTATTGATACTGAACAACCAGAAGAAGCACTTCAGCGACGTCAACGTTCGATGGGCGATCAACCATGCGATCGACCGCAATGAAATCGCCAACTTGGCTTATGAAGGTGGAGTGCCGCCGGTGGTGGTCCCCATATCTTCCTACGGCGTAAAGCAGTACTTGCCGTTGGTGCAGGACATCATCGACAAATACAATCCGAACGATCCTGACCCAGCAAAAGTTGAGGCGCGGATGACGGATTCGGGTTATTCGAAAGATTCGGCAGGGTTCTGGACCAAAGACGGCGAGCGTGTAGAGATCACATTGGAAATCCCGTCTTGGCTTCGACCGCAAGGCCCGTTTCTAGAGAAGCAGCTGCAGGCAGGCGGCTTTGATGCGGTGTTCAAGCAAGGAGAGCCGGCGACGATTGGCGACCGACTGCGACTGGGCGAGACTGAGGTCGTTTGGGTGCAGTGTGGATCGATCACGGAACCGTACACGACGTTCAAGTCTTACCATTCGAAGAACTCAGCACCGCCGGGCGAACGTTACGCTGGGGCAGTACAGGGAGGCCGGTACGAGAATCCGGAGATGGACGCGATTTTGGATGAGATGGAGGGCATGCTCCACTCGCCAGACGACCCGCGATACGTAGAGTTGACGCGTCAGGCGTTCGAGCTGTATCTGCGCGATTTGCCAGTGATTCACATCGCCGAAGAGTTGCACGTGATCGTGCACAATACCCGATATTGGACTGGTTGGCCGGGCGTCGAGGATCCGTATGCTGCTCCATATCCGCCATGGACGGGTTGGTATCTGATCACGATGAATCTCGAGCCGACGGAGTAACGAAGGACGAAAGTACGACACGCAAGTCGTCGGAATTCCAGAAAGCGGGTTGCGGGCAATCACCGCAACCCGCTTTATTGTTTTAGATTGAGATTCTGAAGCTATGTCGATCCGGCAATCAATATTCGCGTTGTCTTTGGCGGCGGCCTTCTTGTCTTTGGCAGTCCTCTTGTGCTTGGCGATAATCTTCTTCTTGGTCTTTCGAGGGGCTGAAGAACCGGACCGCGAGCTAGTGCAAATACCTACTGCTTCTATCCCGCAACCGACTACTGTCCCGCCGACGGTAATGAGGCAGGTGTTGCCGACGACAGTACCTCAGAGTCCGACTCCGATTCCGACGGCGACGCCGTCCCTCCAGCCCGTGATAGTTCCGGGTAAGGAACCAGTTATGCCGTTCACCAACATTGCCCGCGAGGCGCTCGGCAAGAACGCGTTCGTGAACAACTGGCATCCTGGTTCGGCGTTCTTCGACTTCGACCGTGATGGCGACATGGATTTCTACGTCACTCAAGCAAACTCTGATTCGGAATTCCCGGAATCACCCGGCGGGCCGAATCTGTTGTTTCGCAACGATGGGAACAATGAATTCACAGAGGTGGGTGAAGAACTAGGAGCAGATTTGGCGCTCTCGAACAGCACGGCGGTCGCAGCTTGTGATTTCGATAACGACGGGTATCAAGACCTCTACGTGGCAGGTTACGGGTTGATTGGTGATGAACTTGATTACCGATCCGCGGTTGGTAACGAAGCGCTGACGAACGCGATCAAGGACAGGCTTTTGCGGAATGTCGGGGGAGAGCGGTTTGAGGATGTTACGGACTCGGCATTCGGTGACGACATCAACGTACAGTCGGCGATCACCATCGCCTGCGGAGACGTGAACAACGATGGTTGGACGGACGTGTTTGTGGGCAACCGCCTGGATCAGGATTTCATCCGGTTCGATGATCCTCGTCACCATGGGCACTACAACCGGCTCTACATCAACAACGGTGATCTGACATTCAGTGATGTGACTGAATCTGCGGGGTTGATCAGCCCGCCGATCAAGATGTTGAACCCGGATGGCGAGCCGATGGAGTGGAAAGATCCTGATACCGGAGAGATGGTGAGAGGGTATGACGCGTCGTTAAAGGATGCGAATGGTAATCGGATAGGGGACCCGACGGGGCAGACGTTGGCTTCGCTGTTCTTCGATCACGACTCCGATGGTGACCTCGACCTGTGGTTGGCCGACGATGGTGACACGTTGAAGGTATACCGCAACGACACGGATGGGGATGATGTGAGATTCGCTTCGATAGAGGAAGAGATGGGTGTTGATGCCGTAGGTGCTTGGATGGGGTTCGCGTTGGGGGACTATGACTCGGACGAGGATCTTGACATCTTCATCACGAACATCGGGTATCACTTCTTGCTCTACGACGTGCCTCCGGTGCCTTCAGGCGATTGCGCCTATAGCCACGCTCAAGGATGGGGTACGTGTTACCACTTCCTGTTGCGAAATGACGGTGTTATGGAAGACGATGAGATGGGCATGATCGGCGATTTCAAGAATGTTGCGCCGCAGACCGATGTTGCCACGAGCCAAGCATTTCCTCCAGAATCACTGGATCAATCTAATATCCTGAAGGTTTGGAACGATGTGGAACAGCCGGTTGGATTGGCGGCATACGATTTCGGATTCGGCACGGCGTTCTTCGACTACGAGAATGATGGTGATCAGGACCTTTATTGGCTCGGAGCAATGGGCGGCAGAGGGGAAGGTCCGAATGGCTTCAAGTACACAGGTTCAGGACGTATGTTGCGGGGCGACGGCGCGGGGCAGTTCGAGGACATAACCGTTGAGGCGCAGTTGCTCGATATTCAAGGGGTCAACTACAAGGTTGTTGACCCGAACAATCCGGAGTTCGATCCTGAACGGCAGCGACTGGACCGTCGCTACCACGAAAACGGCAAAGGGTTGGCTAAGTGCGACCTGAATGGCGATGGAACGGTCGATCTGCTGGGCACGAACAGTAACGGACCGGTATTCATATCTGAAAAAACGATCGACTTTTTCCGCGGCCCGTTGTTTCTATGGATGAGCAATGCTAGTGAAGGAAACTGGTTATCGGTGAAACTGACTGGCCGTCAGAGCATCGACGGTACGGGCAGCAACGCCGATGGCATCGGAGCACGTGTCAAAGTGACTGCCGATGTTGATGCTTCGGGAGAGTCAACGACGCAAGTTCAGGATGTTCTTGGGAGTTCGTCGTTCTTGAGTATGAACTGTATTGATTTGCATTTCGGACTGGGTAAAGCTGCGAAGGTTGAGACAATCGAGGTGGTTTGGCCAAGCGGCGTCGTACAGGTCAGTGAAGATATCGCGGCGAATCAGTCCGTGGAGATCGAGGAAGTCGCAAAATAACCTCGTCAAAGATGGTTAGTTTGTGACTTCGGCGGGTTCAATCACCGGGTACTCGAACGACTGTCCGATGTCCGGGTCTTCTACCTCTGGTTGGTCGGTATAGAGGAAGCAGCTGGCCAACTGGTTTGGTCCGATGGTGCGCAAGGGGGGTGCCGAATCGGTGCATTCCGCCATTACGTATTTGCATCGCGGTGCGAACTTGCATTGATCGGTGACGATTGAACTTTCATCAACACGGTCTACCGATTCGTCGTCTTCTTCGCCCCAAGCGGCTTTAGGATCCGGCTGTGGCACGGAGTCGATAAGTAGCTGGGTGTAGGGGTGCTTCGGGTTCTGGATGACCTCTTCGACGCTGCCCGCTTCGGCCACGACGCCGCGGTACATCACGATGATGTTGTCGCACATTTGGTACGCGGTTGTGAGGTCGTGGGTGATGTAGATGACCGATATGCCAAAGTCGCGATTGAGGTCTCGGATGCTCCGCAGGATCGTAGCGCGGAGTGATGCATCAACCATGGACACAGGTTCGTCGGCTAGGATGATGCGCGGGCGCAGGAGGAGCGCGCGAGCGACCATGACGCGTTGCCGTTGACCGCCGCTTAACTGGTGAGGGTAGCGTCCCAACGTCTCGTCCGGTTGCAAACCGACCATGCGGAGAGATTCCTCTATGCGTTGGTCTCGTTCTTGCGCGTTCAAGGCGAGTTTGAAGTTGCGGATCGGGCGGTGCAGGACGTGATCGACGGTGTAGAAGGGGTTGTAAGCCTCGAACGGGTCTTGGAAGATAGGTTGCACCTCGCGACGAAAGTTCAGCCAGTCGCGCGAGCGCATTCTCTGGACATCTTCACCTTGGTACCGGACTTGACCGGAAGTCGGAGGAATCACACCCAAAAGCAACCTTGCGAGCGTTGTCTTGCCACTTCCGCTCTCACCAGCAATCGCGGTTATCGTGGGTCGATCTTCGGGTATCGCTAACGAAACATCTTGCACAGCTATCGTGACGTTCGAACGGTTGAAGAATCCACCGCCGAAGATCTTGGATACGTTTTCGAGTTCGAGCAGATTAGCCATTCGACACCGCTTCAGTATGCAAGTGGCACTCGGTACGCCAGTTCGGTCTTACTTCGATGTTCAATGGATCAGTGTTTTGGCACATGTCCATAGCCGAAGGGCAGCGTGGATAGAAAGTGCATCCGGAGGGGAGGTTCAGCAGACGCGGTGGCATGCCGGGGATACCGATGAACTCTTTCTTCTGGCTAAACGACGGCAAGCTGTCAATAAGGAGTTTGGTGTATGGGTGTTGCGGGTCTTCGAAGATCTGATTAACCGGCCCAAGTTCGACCAATCGTCCAGCGTACATGACGCCGATAGTGTCGGCGAACTGCGCTACCAGTCCCATGTCGTGGCCGACTAGTATCACGGCGGCATCGATGCCGGATTGCAACCTGCCAAGGGTCTGCATTATTTGGCGTTGGACAACGACATCGAGCGCGCTGGTTGGTTCATCGGCGACGATCACTTTTGGTGACAAGCAAGTCGCGATGGCCAATACAGCTCGCTGCTTCATACCGCCGCTGAGTTCGTGGGGATACATGCGGGCGACGGATGGCGATAAACCGACGTTGGTCAGAAGATCGGCGACCTTTTCGCGCAGTTCGGAACGTGTCGGCGTTCTTGCGAGGGCACCGAAATCATCGGCTCGGGAGAAGGAAGATTCGTCGGACCTACGCGATGTTCCGGGAGATTCTTCGATTACGTGGTCTAAGATGCCATCGATGATTTGTTTTTCGATCCGGATAACTGGGTTGAGCGAGTTCATTGCGCCTTGGGGCACGAGGGCAATCTCGGCGAGTCTGGCGCGTCTCATCTCGGCTTCGTTGAGTTGCAGCAGATCGCGGCCGCCCAATTGGATACTGCCAGACACGATTTTGCCGGGTGGGCTGGTCATGCGCATGAGCGCAGTGGCCATAGTGCTCTTTCCGCTGCCGGATTCACCCACTAATGCAAGGCGCTCACCCGGTCGCAGATCGAACGTGACACCGTTTACAGCTTTGACATCGCCCGCCGCTGTTTCGTAGTAGACGTGCAAGTCGTCGACACGCAAGACCGCATCTTGGGACTGTCGTCGATCGGCTCCGTCAGTCGAAGTTGTAGCAGTTGGTGCGGTCGTCATACTCAGAATCGCGGGCGGTTATCTGGACGCTGTGCGCAGTATACAACCTTCAAGAGATGTGTTCCACAGGGCGTGGTTTGAGGGACAGTTATAAGAGTGCATTATTATGGGATTCATTCGACAGGAGACGCAAACGCGCATGAACAAATTACACCTTCCCAATGAACTCGTCGAGTGGGTCTTCATCATCATTGGCGTTACGATTGCGGCGCTTGCGGGTGCCGGTATCAAGACGTGGCTTGACAACCAACTGGACGGCTCTGGCGTAGAGGGATGGGCACCGGGTGTGGCTGCGTTGGTCGTATTTTTCGCTTTAGCCGCGCCGTTCTACTTCTGGGCATCACGCAGCGCCCGGGCTCGAGGCGAACAGACCGCTGACGAAGCCCTCGAATCCGAAGAATAGTCTGTACTTAACACTCGAACACTCCACGCGCAGGAGCTTGGACTCACGACATGCCTGAACTAGTAAATCGCCGTTGGACTCTAGCTAATCGACCCGTCGGATACCCTGAAACCCGTGATTTTGCGATTGTTGAGGCGGAGGTCGATGACCCGCGACATGGCGAGATACTAGTTCGAACTCTGTATCTATCGCTCGATCCGTACATGCGCGGGCGACTGCGCGATCGACGCTCATACGCGGTTCCAGTCGGCATCGGCGATGTGATCGTAGGTGAAGGAGTCGGTCGGGTTATCGCATCGCAATCGGACGATGTCGCGGTCGGCGATATCGTTGCTTGTCAGATCGGGTGGCAGGAGTACGCGGTAGTTCCAGGGCACATGGCGAGGAAGATCGATCCGTCAATTGCGCCGATATCCACCGCGCTCGGTGTTATCGGAATGCCGGGGCTCACCGCGTATCACGGATTGCTGGCGGTCGGACGACCAAAGCCGGGCGAGACGGTGCTCGTTTCTGCCGCATCAGGTGCGGTCGGTGCAGTTGTCGGTCAGATCGCCAAGATGAACGGATGCCGCGTTATCGGCACCGTTGGTTCTGATCAGAAGGCGGAGTACTGCACGGACGAGCTCGGCTTCGATGCCTGCGTCAACTACAAGACGGAAGATGTGTTTGCGCGGATCGCCGAACTCGCGCCAGACGGCATCGACATCTATTTCGACAATGTGGGCGGGACTGTAACGGATGCGGCGATTGAAAACTTGGCACTGCGCGGCCGAGTGATCATTTGTGGGCAGATATCGCAATACAACCTTGAAGAGCCCGAGATGGCCCCGCGCAACCTTTGGACCCTGATCACGAAACAGGCGCGTATTGAGGGCTTCTTGGTGTTCAACTTTGAGCAAGACCACGAGGTGGCGCGTGCGAGGCTTGCCGCTTGGGTGCGAGACGGATCGTTGAAATACCGCGAAGATATCGTGGATGGTTTCGAGGAGGCACCGCGCGCGTTCATCGGACTGATGAATGGCGCCAACTTCGGCAAGCTACTGGTCAAGATGTCGGACTGAGGGCCTTGGCCGCTACCATTTCGTCGAGTCTTGACGACACGCACGATTCGGCTTCATGATGCATAATCATTAACTAACGAGCGGAAGTAGCTCAGTGGTAGAGCATCTCCTTGCCAAGGAGAAGGCCGCGGGTTCGAACCCCGTCTTCCGCTCCATCCTCTTTTTCCCATCGTCCCTTCCCCTCTCTAGGTTCCCGCCTGCGCGGGAATGACGTGTGCCTGCATGGGAATGATGTGTGGATGCGAGGCCCCCTTTGTCCCTGGAGGGACATTTCCACCGCGAGCGAGGGACCCCTTTTTGAGGTCATTCGAAATCGGGCATTATTCCTTCTGCTGCGTCGGCGGCGATTTGCCGCTGTTGTGGGGTGAACGACTCGTCGCTAACGATCCAACGCAGATAATCCGCGTGATTTTCGCTCATGTCGTAGAGGGTGAAACCGCGATAGCGACCGAAATTGATGATGGGGTCGCCATCGTCTGACAGTGTGAACCTGCCTTGGTCGTCGATGTGCTGCTCTGCCGAAGTACCTGTTGCCCACTCCTCCAACCGTGCAGGTTCTGACGGCAACTCGGGATGCTGATTTATCTGCCCGGCTATGATTGCTCGGACGGCATTCACTGTGGCGTCGTCAGAGCTCAACCGGTTGAACTCACCGCCGACGAATCGTCGGTACGCCGAGTCGAAATCTCTGGGTTCAAGTCTGTGGAAGACCTCCATCGCGTCGACTATCGTGCGATTGGAAAGATGGAAATCGATGCCGGCAAACTCGAATTCCTGCCTTAGGACTTTCAGGTGAAACCTTCGTATACCAAAGCCTGCTAGATCGCATTCATCGAGATATTCGTAGAGGGCTTTTGCGTATGCCGCGAACGGTTTGCAATCGGAAACATCCTCGTCTGTGATGCCATGGAAATCGGTGGCACCGGGGGAAATCGGTGCCATGGGATTGATCAGTTGGGAGCGGAATCGCTCTTGGCCGTCAGGCTCGATTCGAAGGGTTGATATGCGCACTATTCGTGCCGTTCGACTGTCGGGCCCGGTCGTCTGGATGTCGAGGAAGACGATCGGGCGGTGGATTTCGAGGAACGACTGGTTGGTGGAGTGATCTGCTGCGTTCTGGTTGTCTGATGTCGGCATGAGATTGAATTATCCGCGAGGGACGCATGGAAATTCGGCGAGGATGTCACAACTATAGGGTTGCTTTTGTCGGGCTACTTTGGGCGGATTAGAATTAGGGAGTCGAGTGCCGAAGTGGCGGAATGGTAGACGCGAAGGTCTCAAAAACCTTTGGGCTTTAGCCCGTGTGGGTTCGACTCCCACCTTCGGCACCAGAGCAAATAAGCTCTAAGATTTCAAGAACTTGGATGTTGCACGCCCAACTTAAGAATGGTCGAATAGAGTGGTGCCGAGGGGCGGACTCGAACCGCCGACACATGGATTTTCAGTCCATTGCTCTACCAGCTGAGCTACCTCGGCAAAGTGGGTAAACCCTATTTTATCTTCGAGGCCGCTGGTATAATCCATATCGCAGACGAGCCGCTTGATTCGTGGCTCATACAACCTCGTCCGAGTGCCATAAATGCCGTCGATCATCATCTCGTCAATCAGTGCATCCAAAGGCAAATCAGCACTCGCCGCCGCCATCATTTCACGGTTGAGGCACGATGGTGTTCCGGTCACTTCCGCGGCGGATACGAGCGATCTTTTCGCCACCGACGACGGGGTCCAGATGGTAGCAGCGGGAGCCATCGATCCTTCAGCCTCATCCGTTTCTGTCATCGAAGGATCGTCCGGTGATCCATCGTATGACACCGACCTCGCGGAAAAACTGGATGCGAATGTGATCCTCTTGGCTGGCCTTGATGAGGATGTGAAATCAGCCGCGACGGAGTACGGGGAACGACTTTCGGCTGTGGTTCTCAACAAGGTGCCACGCTACCGAGATGTTTACGCCGACAGAGCGGTAGCGACTCTGAATGATGACGGGCTGCCTTGTTTGGGATGGTTGCCTGAGGACCGGCGTTTGGCCGCGAATACTGTCGACTCGCTTATGGATCATCTCGAAGGTGAATTAGCTTTCGAGGTGAATACGACTTCGGAATTGGTAGACAACGTGCTGATCGGTGGTCTGGTGCTGGATTGGGGGCCGTTCTACTTCCGGTCACAGGACAACACCTGTGTGGTGGTTCGGGCTGGACGTCCAGATGTGCAGATTTCCGCACTTCAAAGCGAAACCACCCGCGCAATGGTGCTTACAGGTGGTGAAAAACCGATTGACTACGTGTTCTACGAAGCTCGCACAAAGCGCATTCCATTGATCGTGGTAGATGGCGACACGAACGCGACAATGGATGCTCTCGATGGGTTGGCTTCAGAGGGTTTTTCGCACCCTGAAAAGCTGTTGCGAGTGAGCCAGTTGCTGTCCGAACGATCGATGATTGATCCGATCTTGGATCTCGTCGCTTTACCAGCGACTCGCTGAAACGCGCGCGACCAGAGGTTCAGCATGTCCTCGCCGCGCGAAACGTATCTGCATGGGCATCACCGCTCCGTTTTGTCGGCGCACTCTGCTAGGACAGCGGAAGACGCGGCTGCGTTTTTGCTGCCGCATATCGAGCCGGGGATGAGGTTGCTCGATTTCGGTTGTGGACCTGGGACGATAACCGTTGGGTTGGCCGATGCTGTGGGTAGTAGCGGTTCTGTTCTCGGTATCGACATTTCTGATGGGTTGCAGACCGAATGGGATCTGCGATTGAAAGAGACAGATGCTACGAATTTGGAGTTTCGCGTCGACGACATATACGAGACCGAACTTGAGCAGGGTCAGTTCGATGTGGTCTACGCGCACCAGATACTGCAGCATCTCGCGTATCCGGTTGGCGCGCTGAAAGCGGCGACACGGCTCGCTAAACGGGGCGGATTGGTCGGTATCAGAGAAGTCGATTGGGGAACCTTTGCTGCGTTTCCAGAATCGAAGGCGCTTGACGACTTCAGGCGTGTTTACGACGCAGTCGCGATTCGCAATGGTGGAAATCCGCACGCGGGTCGTCATGTGCTCGAATGGATGGAAGCGACTGGCGAACTGACGGACATCCAGATCACTACGAGCACTTGGACGTTCTACGAGGAGAGTGGAAAGACATGGTGGGGTGATCAGTGGTCGCAACGTATTTTGGAATCGGATATCGCGGTCAAGGCGATCGAGTACGGTATTGCGACGCGTACGGAGTTGGAGGCGATATCTCGAGGATGGCAAGAATGGAAGCACGCGCCGGGATCGGTATCGTGTTTCACTCACTTCGAGGGTTTGGCTCGTAGGGCATGATAGCGCTTGTGGATTCTCGCCTGCGCGAGAATGACGGGTGGGCCTTCTGGATTCCGGCTTTCGCCGGAATGACGTAAGGGTGCGCGGGAATGACGGATGGGCGGGAATGTGCGAAACTAGTTATGACACACGCGTTAAAATCTGAACTTGTGTGATCGTCGAATGACTACTCTGCTTACAAACCCTGATGCTGTGTTGGAAGGTCTGTCGGATGCCCAACGGGCCGCGGCTTCGTATATCGACGGGCCGTTAATCATCGTGGCCGGGCCAGGTAGCGGGAAGACGCGTGTCATGGCGCACCGAATGGCGTACATTCTGGCAACTGGTGTTCGTCCGTGGCGGGCTCTGGGGGTGACGTTCACGAACAAGGCGGCGGCCGAACTGCGTCAGCGTTGCGACGCGTTGGCGAATCGCTTCGTGCCGGACGCGTCTGAGACGAACGTGAGCACGTTTCACTCATTCGGCGCGCGTTTTTTGCGCACCCATCACGATGCCGCGGGTTTAGGTCGCGACTTCACGATTTACGACCGTGATGATCAAGAGCGCACACTCAAACAGCTAATAGGGGACATGAAAGTCGACGCGAGTATCGGAGAAGTTTTGGCAGACATTTCGCGAGCCAAGAACAACAACCAGACTCCGGAGACATTCGCAAGCATTTCGACAGATCCGGGACACGAAGATAACGCGGATATCTACGCACAATACGAGGCTTATTTGGGCCGTGCTAACGCAGTAGATTTCGATGACTTACTACTAAAGCCCTACCAGATTCTGGTCCGCGACGAGCATATTCGTAGTGCCATGCAGAACCGTTACCAGCACATCATGGTTGACGAGTTTCAGGATACGAATGCGCTGCAGTTTGAACTCGTTCGTGTCTTGGGAGACGCGCATCGCAGAATTTGTGTCGTTGGAGATCCGGATCAATCGATATATTCCTGGCGCAATGCGCGACCAGAAAATATCGAGATGTTTGCCGAGGCACTGCCTGAATGCGAGGTTTTTGAGTTGGGAGAGTCCTACCGCTCTACCAAGACAATCATCGCAGCCGCAGCTGGTTTAATCTCCCACAATGACAGGAAAATCGAACGTTCGCTGTTTACCAACAACGAAGAAGGCGATCTAGTTGAGATCGACGCGACACAGGACCCGGAACACGAAGCGAGCGTGATACTGAATGCCGTAGAGCGTGCTACGAGGTCCAAAACAGCAAAAGACGGGAATCGAGGCAGGCTCAACGACGTTGCGGTCCTCTACCGGACTAACGCCCAATCGAGAGCGATTGAGACAGAGTGTAGTCGTCGCGGTGTTCCGTACCGTCTCTACGGGGGTGTGCGGTTCTACGAACGTCGAGAAATCAAGGACGCACTAGCACTGCTCCGCATCGTCGTTAACCCTCTGGATGAAACTTCATTGAGACGCATAATCAACGTGCCGCCTCGTGGCATCGGGCCGGCTACTCTGCGAAAGGTAGAACAATACAGCGTTTTCAACAGCACTACACTTCTTGATTCCGTGCTGTCGTCCTGTGATCTGTCAACCTCTCACGAACTTGGGCTGGGCAGAGCAGCGCTAAACAAGGTCCGTTCATTTGCTGAGTTTGTACAGGCCTTGTTCGCGAACGCGGAGACCGTTTACCCACACGATCTGTTGCGCTTTGCGTTGAAAGCAAGCGGTTACGACGACTGGATAAGAAAAGATGTATCAACATACTTCGACCGTCGCGAAAACCTTACCGAGCTCTCGTCACTGACTTCGAAATATTCTGATTTGGTCGAAGGATTACATCCGCGGCAAGCGCTTTCCGATTTCTTGGAACACACTGCACTTTTCACCAATGTCGACGCAATGGATAACGGAATTGGCGTTGATGGAACCAAAGGGGTAAATCCGAGCAACATCCCGGGCGCATTGACATTGATAACCCTGCACCAAGCTAAGGGGCTAGAGTTCGACACGGTGTTTATATCGGGGCTATGCGAGGGGGTGTTGCCACACTATATGGTTAATTCCGCGGATTCAGAGGAGCTACAGGAAGCGGCTATGAGGGAGGAGCGTCGGTTGATGTACGTGGGGATGACACGCGCAAAGCGCAAACTGCACATCACTTGGCCTAAGTTCTACAGAGAGTGGGGTTACGGAGAACAGATGAATCCGTCTCGGTTTCTTGCAGAGATTCCGATGGAATATGTGAAAAACACCATGTCAGGACGTGCGGCACCGCCACCGGTTGCGTTCTCATCGAGCTTCGGGATCGCGGTTGATCGCGATCGATTCGCGCCGCCTCGACGACGGGAGGAACGCGAGAAGTTCACCGAGCGGGGATTGGATGAGATGCCGGTTGAGTTGCAGTTGAGGGCGGGGCAACGGGTTAAGCACAGCATGTTTGGGACGGGTGTTGTCGTCAATTCGCGGCCGATTAAGGATGACGTCAGGGTGACTGTCGCGTTTTCCAAGGAAGGCGTGAAGATGTTGATGGCGAGTATGGCCGGGCTCGAAAAGATATAGGCTCCATTCCGTGTTTTCCAAAATGCCGGACCGTACATTCGTGTTCGCGGTCTTCGCGCTGTTGTTGGGCATCGCTGCATTTGCATATCTGACACTGTGGCCTTCGTTTGAGATCGTCGAAACGAACACCGACGGCATTCGGACCGTTCGACGCGGAGGCATCGCAGATTCGAACGGGATCCTCGGTGTCGTATTTGCGGTCATTCCGGTATTGATTACGCTTGGGGCGATATTGTCTGTTCCTCCGAATGGTCAATCGGAACGGCGTCACAAGCTCAACTTGATCGTTGGAACAGTCTTGTTGTGGGGCTTCATATTGCTGTTCGCGCAGAGGATCGGCATCTTGTACGTTCCTGCTGCGACAATGCTGACATCCGTCATCGTGTTGATGCTGGTGCGCGACCGAGCTTGGGGGAAACCCGGTGCACAGGAGCGCACCAAGAGCGCCCGCGAGTTGCGGGAAGAAGCAGTGAACCGTGCGGCACGTTCTGGCAACCGCGTTGGACGTAGAAGGACTACGCGACGCCGCTCCCGTTAGTTACACTTTGGCAGAGCCAATGATGGCAAATTGGGGCAAACGGGTAATTTCAGGTAGCGATCAAGCGAAGAAAATTGGGTTCGGTAATCACAGACGTGATGCAATCTTTCATCGGCGCGAAATCTCCGCCAATCACTTACCGCGTGTCACATCGCGATGTCGCTAGGTTCAATGCTGCTATCCGTGGTGTATTGCCACCCGTCGAGAACGATCCCGACCTCGAGGGTAACGAGGCGATGATCGAGGCGAATCCGCTTATCTTGCGGTCGTTCATCACAGCGCCGTTTGATCCACCGTTTCCTGAACCGTTCCACGATGTTTTGGACGGTGGCAGCCGCTTCAAATTCATAAGACCGGTTGTCGCTGGAGACGAAATTACGGCAGTGCGTAAGATGCAGGAAATCTTCGAGAAAAGCGGTCGATTCGGTCCTATGCTTTTCAAGATTACGGAAGTGAGTTATTCAGACGCGTCTGGTGAATTAGTGGCTACGCAAGAATCGACTAGCATCTCCTATGGCCGACCGGCTGGGTCTGTGTAGTCGAGCTGTGAAGGCGCGATGCGTGCGATGAGGGAACCCACATGACGAAGGTAATGTTCGAAGATGTTGAGATCGGCGGTGGGCCAGGGGCCGTTACACAAGTCGTGACGCCAAGACAGCTGGTCCAGTACGCTGCGGTGTCGCAGGATTTCACGCCGATCCACTACAACACTGATTATGCTCGTAGCGCGGGCCACGATGACATCATCATCCATGGTGCTCTTAAAACCGCGCTGCTGTCGCAGATGCTTGCAGATTGGACCGGAGACATTGGCGCAGTCAAGAATCTGGAAACGTCTTACCGCGGCATCGACTACGCCGGCGCAGTTACATGCGCGGGTACTGTCACGGGAAAACGGGTCGAGGACGGCATCGGGCTCGTTGATCTGGATATTGAATTTCGAAATGCAGATGGTGTGGTCACCACGCCGGGAAAAGCAACGGTCGCGTTGACAATCCGCGGCGATTGAAACACGAAAATAGGAGTACTGAGTTGCAACTAGAGGGGAAAGTCGCAGTAGTCACTGGTGCCGGAAGAGGCATCGGCAGAGGAGTCGCCGAAGAGCTGGCCGCCAACGGAGCTAGCGTTGTCGTTAACGACATCGGGGCAGAACTAGATGGCTCCGGCGGATCGACGTCGATCGCGCAGGAGGTTGTAGATGGCATCGTTACGGCTGGTGGAAACGCGGTCGCATCGACCGATTCAGTCACGACCTGGGACGGTGGGCAACGCATCATCGAGACGGCGCAGGATGAGTTCGGTGGTATCGATATCGTAGTGACCGTCGCCGGCATTTTGCGAGATCGGATGCTGTACAACATGACCGAGGAGGAGTGGGACGATGTCATTTCGGTGCACCTTAAGGGCACTTTCACCGTAGTGCGGCACGCGGCGCCGATTTTCCGACAGCAGCGCGGTGGGCGGATCATCACATTTTCGTCTGGTTCAGGACTCGTGGGGTCTATCGGCCAATCAAACTACGGCGCGGCGAAGAGCGGCATCGCTGGATTCACGAAAGTGCTAGCCAAAGACTTGGGCAAATACGGAGTCACTGCCAACAGCATCGCGCCGCGAGCAGAGACGCGGATGATCGCGTCGATCCCGGGCAACATTCAAGAGATGATGGTTGAGCGCGGTGCATTGCCGCAGCCTGATGAAGCTCCTTGGGAGCCGCGCGATGTGGCACCGTTTGTGGCGTATCTTGCGACCGATGGAGCAGCTCAGATCAATGGGCAGGTTTTCCTGGTGTATGGCGGCAATGTAACGCATCTGTCGCTGCCGAGACGCGTTAACACTATCTATACATCGGAACCATCCGGTAACTGGGATTTGGACGAACTCGATCGACTGGCTCCCAAGGTGTTATTGCAAGGTTCACAGAGCATCACAGGTGGCAGCGAATTTGCACAGATAAACCCGGGTTCGGGTGCGGCCGCACCTGCGGTCATGAAGTCGAGGGACGGTAAACGGCTCGACGGCAAGGTCGCGGTTGTGACGGGCTCGGGGCGTGGCATCGGGCGTGGGGTTGCAAAATTGTTGGCGCGCGAAGGCGCGTCCGTGGTTGTGAATGACGTTGGAGCCGCTTTGGACGGACAGGGCGAAGATTCGACGCCAGCCGCACAGGTGGTTGAGGAGATCAGCGAACTGGGCGGCCGCGCTACCGCTTCGTACCACTCTGTTGCGACGGCAGAAGGCGGCGCGAACATTGTTCAGCAGGCACTTGATGAGTTCGGACGTCTCGACATTGTCATTACTCCTGCGGGGATCCTGCGCGATCGCATGATCTTCAACATGACCGAGGCCGAGTGGGACGATGTGATCGCCGTGCACCTCAAGGGGACGTACTCGGTGGTGAGACCGGCTTCCGAGATATTCAGGGAACAGAAGAGCGGCAGGATCGTGACGTTCTCGTCGGTGTCAGGCTTGTACGGGCAAGGCGGACAGTCGAACTACGGAGCTGCGAAGGATGCCATTGCTGGTTTCACGCGTGTGGTCGCGAAAGAGCTTGCGCGATACAACGTGACCGCGAATATCATCTCGCCGGGTGCCAGCACGCGCATGACCGACAGCGTTCCTGAATCGACCCGCGCGATGCGCGCTGGACAGTTCCCGGCGCCTGAGGAAGGCATTCTCACCTCCGAGCCGGACCAAGTCGCTCCGATGGTTGTTTGGCTTTGCACCGATGCCGCCGACGGCGTGTCGGGCAACATCTTCCACTGCACTGGCAATCGAGTCAGCTTGATGAACCACCCGGTGTCGCACCGATCCATCTACAAGGAAGGTCGGTGGACGGTCGAAGAGCTCGCCGGCGTAGTACCGGAAACGATCGGCATGGATCTGATCAATCCCGCACCGAAGCAGGATTAATCGGGTTACACCGCATTCAGACGACGTAGTCGACGCTGTTTAAGATCAACTGCTGGAACTCTGGGTGCTGTTGGCTGGATCCAGCATGTCCAAGGGCGATATTTGCAACATCGCCTTCGCCGTATTTGCACGACCATCCGAGCGGCTTCAACTCGTCCTCGACGACACCGTACATGAACACGTCGATGTCGGGTTGTATGTCAAGACCGCAGTAGCACTCGTCGTATGTCCAGAAGGGCGAAATGTCTTTAGCGAGCGGGTGGGCGTTATTGCTCAGATGGACTTGGAACCATCCGAATGGTGGGTGCCAGCTTTCGCCGAGTATCCAGCCTCCGCCAGTCATCTTCTTCATCTCGGGCCAATCCGGGCACGAGGCAGCCGAGATATGAACGGAAACCAATCCGCCGCCAGTCCACACGTAACCCATTAAACCATCGCGTTGGGCTTCGGAAAGATCGTTTTCGGTGGCAGGTTGGCGCAAGGTATTTAGGACGATGGCATCGTAGCCCGACAGGTCACCTTCGAGTTCCGCTGCCGATTCGGAAACATCGACATCGTGGCCGGCTTCGGCGAGGAACTCGTTCATCACCGGTGTCGTCTCATCGTAGGGGTGGCTTCCGCCAGTGATCAGTAGAAGTTTCGGCATCTTGTGTTTACTCCTTGGCTGTGCGATGTTGCGGAATGTTGACTGAATGATATCCGCGAGATTGGTTCACGCGTTGTCGCGTGCCCAATCGTACGCAAGTACCTCCATCTGAACAAAGCTCTTACCTTCGCGCCAGATGTGATCGTATTTGCGGAAGCCCGCGTTTTCGAATGAACGCTGGGCGCGGCGGTTTGTCGACAAAGTGTGGAGATACAGCCGGCGGATGTCAGTGTTGGTGAAGATATGCGAGAGAAGGGTTTTCGTGGCGTCCGAGCCGTAGCCCTTGCCCCAATACTCAGGATCGCCAATCATGATGCCGAATTCCGCTTGCGTCCGTCGTCGGTTGTAGTCGTAGCACATGCAGTTTCCGATGTGTACACCGTTTTGGTCTTCGATGGCAAATTTGAACGACTTTCGGTTGGATTTCTTCAGATCTTCCCGGTAGAACCGTTCGAAGTCGACATACGCGAGGCCAAGCGGTTCGGCGGCGTCGAGTTCGGATAGTTCCGGATCAGTTCGCCATACGTAGTCGTTCCAAGCGTCTGACATCCGTTTGGAACGCAGGGTGGTCAATCGACCTTTTAGACGGACCGCGTCTTGAAAGGTGTTCAATTTGCGAAAGATGCGCGCCGCGGATTTGGCTACTTTGGCTTCGCTATAGTGTGTGAGTTGTTTGAGAGCCTTGTCGAGTTCGACCCAGCATGCGATGTCGTACTCATGGTCGTGATGTTCGAACCCGCCTCCACACGCTTCCATGAGGTACCAGTAGACGGTTTTGTTGACCTTGACGTTTGCGCGTGGGTTATCGCGTTCACTCATTAACCGGCTGTGCTTAGATCGCACGAATGAGTATCGGGTTTCGTCCACGGAGGAGAGCAATTTGACATCTAAGCCAGTCTCTTCCTGCACCTCACGGATCGCGGTTTCCTCTATCGTCTCATCGTAATCCGGCGTGCCTTTTGGCAGGGCCCAAAGGTTGTCGCCCAAACGGCCTACCAGAGCGATTTCGATACGATTTTCGTCATTCGCGCGCGCCACGACTCCGCCAGCGGACCAACGCGTGACCGTTTTCATCGCTCGTGGTTTAAGAATGTTCATTTCTAGTCTTGGATACTCTGGCAGGGGATTGTAAACGACAGATGATTATTGGGTGAGAACACAAACCTTTTGTGAGATGGGTTAGGGGTATCATTACGATAAAGGAGCCCGAATAGCCGCGCTTTGAATCTGGTGCGAAACTCATGACGTACGACGCATCGATTTGGCGCAAATGGGGAGTGAGTTTTCACGAAATATGTCGGACAATCATAGCCAGGACTTCGTAATTCGGTTCGCCGGTGAAGGCGGACAGGGACTTGTTACCTCAGCCGACGCAATGGCTAGAGCGGCGGCAAACGCTGGATATTACGTCTCGACATTCTCGACATTCCCGTCGCAAATCATGGGAGGCCCCGCCTCATCGCAGGTTCGCATTTCCACTTCTCCAGTCTTGAGTTCAGGCGACTCGGTCGACGTGCTAGTTTCGTTAGACGAGTACGCGTACAACAACCACCGAGAAGACCTTTCCGATAACGGCGTAGCAATCTACAATTCCGGCGAATTTCAGCTACCTGGAGGCGGGCAGTATTTCGGGATCGATGCCGACGAACTCGCCAAGTCAACTGGCAACACGCGCGCCGCCAATATGGTCACCATCGGCGCGGTCGCGCACCTCATCGGTTTTTCACTCGAAGAGATCGACGCATTTATAACCGCCCGATTCACTCGTGGACGCCCTGGCGACGATGAGATCATCGAATCCAACAAGAAGGCGATTCGATTGGGTGCGGACGTTGCAGCGAACAGCGGGTTCTCGGTCGGCACGTTGGCTCCTCCGAGCCCACCGGATTACGAACAGATAATGATCACTGGCAACGCCGCACTGGCGCTTGGCGCAGTGACGGCCGGGGTAGACTTCTACGTCGGTTACCCGATATCTCCAGCGACGACGATACTGGTCTGGATGGAGCAAAACCTCGTCGGACAAGGCAGATTTGCGCACCAAGTTTCCTCCGAGATTGAGGCGATCAGCGCAATAGTGGGTGCTGGCTATGCGGGCAAGAAGTCGATGACCGCGACCGCGGGTCCCGGATTGTCGTTGATGGGCGAGGGACTAGGATTAGCTTGGATGGCGGAGATTCCTTGCGTGGTGGTGGATGTCCAGCGTGGCGGACCTTCGACGGGTTTGCCGACAAAATCTGAGCAAAGCGATCTGATGACGTGTCTCCATCCCGGACATGGGGACATGACAGTTCCAATCTTGGCTCCGGGATCTGTTGAAGAGTGTTTCGAGGCGGGAGCGCTAGCGGTCAATTGGGCGGAACGCTATCAAGGCCCGATTATCGTGATGAGCGAGTTCGGACAAGCCGAGAAGGGCGAAAACATCCGAAAGCCTGACCTCGATGCTGTGAATGTCGAAACTCGGTCCGTCTACAACGGCAGCAACGGATACGCTCGCTACGAGTCGTGGGGCGAAAATGGTTTATCACCGATGCCGATACCAGGAGGGCCTGGTGCCTATGTCGCCAACGGTTCGGAGCACGACGAAATCGGCGATACCACGCATCTGCCGCGTCATCACATCCGATTGACAGAGCGACGCTTCAAGAAGATGGGTCTTCTCAACGACGCTCACATCGAGATCGAGGATGAAGGCGCAACTGCGATGATCATGTCGTGGGGCTCCTCCAAAGGGCCAGCGCGCGAGGCGTACGAACGGCTCAAGGCTGACGGCGTAGACGTTGGTTGGTTGTACTCGATGGCACTCAATCCGTTGCCTGACGAAATGAAGGCGGCGCTGGAACAGGCGAATATAGTTATCGTGCCCGAACTCAACTACATGGGACAATGGTCGGCGGTGCTTCGCCAACACGGTTACCGAGCAGAATCAGTTACGCAGTACACCGGACTGCCATTCAAACCGGCGACTCTGGTTGACCGCATCGCGGCTCGAGTCGCCGAGTTGAGAACCGAGAAAGGAACAGTTTTAGTTTGAGCAATCGCAACCCAGAATACGACTTCGTTTGGTGCCCGGGCTGCGGCGACTTCGGCGTGCGACGGGCTCTGGAGTGGGCGCTCGAGAGGCATGTGGCCGAACATGAGATCCCACAATCGAACTACGTTATCGTCGCTGGCATTGGGTGTTCGGGCAATATGGTCCACTTGATGGAGGGCGATCAACCCTTTGGGCTCCACGGCATCCATGGTCGAACATTGCCGTTGTCATTCGGTGTCAAGATGGGCCGCCCCGATTTGCAAGCTGTCGTCGTCGCAGGTGACGGTGACTTTCTGGCCATCGGAGGCGAGCACATCGGTCCAGCTGCCGCACGGAACGTCGACGTAACCTGTGTGGTCATGGACAACGGTGTATATGGTCTCACCAAAGGTCAGTCGTCACCGACGACCGAGATGGGTGTGACTACAAGCTCAACCCCATACGGCAAGATCGAATCTCAGATGATGCCGCTCAAGTACTACCTGACGATTGGCGTATCCTACATCGCGTCTCACTACTCGAGTAAGCCGCGCGATCTTGCAAACGTTATTCAGGACGCGATGAACCACAAGGGCTTCTCGATCGTGCATGTGCAGTCGCCTTGCACGACCTATAACGACACCTACGACATCTTGAAGGGCAATCGCCGCAAAGGGATACCGGGCATGGCTTGGGAGGTTCCGGAAGATCACGATCCGTCGAGCCGTCAATCGGCAGAGGATCTGCTGGGTCGGCCTGGCATTCCGCTCGGATTGATCTACAAAGATGAACGCCCGACACTCCAAGATCGGGTCGATGAGATAGCCGAAGCTAACCCGCGGCGTACTCCCGCCGATCTGTTAGCTTCGTACGCGCTCTAGCAATTGCGCCTGCCCGTCTAGGCGGACCGGTGATCCGGATAACTGTATTGATCGCGTTTGGCGCATAATCAAACGCAATGTCTGATCGTCCCAATATCCTGCTGATCTGCACCGACCAGCAACGTCGCGACACGATGGCGTGTTATGGCAACGATTGGGTCGAGTCTCCCAACGTAAACGCGCTGGCTGACGAGAGTTTCGTCTTCGAAAACTGCTACGTTACGGTCGCTGTTTGTTCGCCGGCAAGGGCATCGTTGCTGACAGGCCTATATCCTCACACCGCTGGTGTGATCAAAAACAGCGTGCCGCTGCCCGAAACCTCTGCTTCGATCGGCACTCTATCGCCAGACGAGTATCGAACCGCAAAATTCGGTAAATGGCACCTCGGCAACGATCTCGTCCGGCAACACGGTTTTGACGATTGGATCGCGACCGAAGACGAACACGAATCGAACAAGACGCACACACGACGCGAGGATCGTTTCCGGCATTCCGAATACTTCGATTTCTTGAGACAACACGGCTATGAACCGCACAGACGGACGGACGGTGGATTGGCGTTTTCGCAGAAACAGCGAAGCATGTTGCCGGAAGCGCACACGATGTCAACGTTCCTTGGCGATAACGTCGCCGACTTCATTCGAAGCAACGTTGATGATCCGTGGCTCATGTGCGCCATGTTTTTTGAGCCACACCCGCCGTATAACGGTCCGTTGAACGACACGTACGATCCGGACGACATCCCAGTCGGACCGCTTTTCCTGCGGACACCAGACGAGAACACCCCGCTTTGGCATCGCCGACGCGCGGAACACCACTTGGAAGGTGAGCCTACAGACTATTTCAGACTCAACAACGACAATTCGGCTTCACTCGACGCTGGTGGAGCGGACCTGCCTTTGAGCACACCGGAAGATTGGAAAGCGCTTCGGGCGAGGTATTTCGGTCTAGTGACTCTTATGGACCGTGGCGTCGGAAAGATTCTCGACGCTCTCGAGGAAACCGCACAATCGGACCGAACCGTCGTGGTCTTTACATCGGACCACGGCGATGGTCTCGGTGATCGGGGTATGTTGGGCACGAAACGGGCGTTTTACGAAGAGATTGCGGGCGTGCCACTGTTGATGCGTGTTCCATGGATGAGTCGTTCGCAGAAGGTGATCGAGGGTAGCATCGGCCACGTTGACATCGTGCCTACGTTGCTAGAGCTGATGGGAGTTACCCCGTCGGAAATGCCGCCGCACCTGCAAGGCTCGAGCAGGGTTGCTGTTCTTGAAGGCAGTGCGGATCTATGCGATGACGTTTTTATGCAGTGGTACGAGCATCCGCCCACTGTGCCGCTTGGCAACCCCGATATCGAGCGCATGTCGCACGTTTCTTGGCGTTCAGTCGTGACTGTGGATCGTTGGAAGCTGAACTTGAGCCCTGGCGATCAATGTGAGTTGTATGACCTCAACCAAGACCCGTTCGAGATGAACAACAGGTTTGACGATCCTGAGTGTCGCGACCGGGTTCGCGATATGACGGCGCGGATCAGGATCTGGCAGCAGGCGGTTGACGACCGATTGGTTTTGCCTGCGGTCTAGCGCTAGGACTCAGCGGTGCGATGTTCTTCGATCTCACCAGCTTCCAACTCTTCTTCTTCGTTGAAGAAATGAGCGTTACGCCTATGAAATCGGACGCTTTTCAGAAGAACTGCGAGGGCTAGACACGAGATTCCGACGTACAGTACCAAGTGTTCGACTCGTTGATCGCTTGGTCCGGCAACTGCGATCGTCAAGAGAAGGACGCCCCAGCCAGTTACGCCTGCCTGCAATGAAGGGTGAGCGAACTTGTAACGTAGAGGCGGTACGCCGAAAGCTATCGCCACGAGGCTGGCGGGTAGCGCAAACCACTGGAAAAGCCCTACGATCAACCCTCCGAGACTAGCTACACCATCACCACCCTTGAACTTGGTCATCGGTGAAAACCAATGTCCCAGAATCACGGCAACCGACGGTACAAGGAACCAAAGCCCGGAAACTTCGAAGATGTATCTTGATAGCTGTATCGTGAGGACACCTTTCGCAACGTCGATAAGAAAGACTATGAAGCCAGTTTTGCGGTTGACGTTTTTCCAAACGTTCGTTGCGCCGGCTTGCCGCGAGCCTACGTCGAAAATGTTGATGCCGTGGAGCCGAGAAGCGAGATACGCGGCGGGTATTGCACCAAGGAAGAACGCAACGAGCGAGGCATAGGCGAGATTGGTTATTTCTGGAGTGGCGCTCATCGGAATTTGAACCGCATTTTAGCACTATTAGGTAAATGGGATTGACGCGCAACAACACAGTGATGCCCAAGAGACGTCCTGGCAAAGCCAGGCTCGAAGTTGCGCGTCTAGAGCGTACTATGTCGTCGCTCGAACTTCGTAAGTTCCTGATCGGTACCGTGGTCTGGGGAATCGGCAATCAGATGGTGACGGTGACTCAGACTTACGTGATTTTCGACATCACTGGTTCGGCGCTTCAGCTAGCGATACTGGGAGCGGCAGTTGTGGTCGCCTCGGTATCAACCTCAGTCGTGAGCGGATTTCTTGCGGACCGCTTTAGTCGCAAGGTCTTGTTGATGTGTGGTTCCGTGATGACGTTCAGTTCAATGTTGGCAGTGGGTCTACTGCTCATTACGGATCAGATAGAACCGTGGCATATCCAAGTCGCAGGAGCGATACATGGCTCGGCATTGGCGCTGGACTGGACAGCGAGATTCTCGCTTCTTCCGATCATGGTGCCTCGCAACATCTTGCCGAGGGCGGTATTTTTCGATAACTCGTTTTTCAATCTGGGCCGTGTGCTGGCGCCACTGATCTGGGGTGCGATTGTCCATCACTGGGGATATGAGTGGACTTACGTCACAATCGCGGCGGTCATGGCGTTGAATCTCGCGATTGTGGCTTTGTATCGTCCCATTTCACCCGGAATTTCAACGGCACATCAACCGATTTGGGAGGATGTTGTGGAGATTGCGAGTGTGGTAAGGAGCAACGCGGTCTTGAACGGCAATTTGACGTTCACTTTCGTAAACGCGCTGTTGATGGGTGGATTCATCTACCTTTTGACCCCAATCTCGCGTGAGGTTTACAACGTTGGCGCGGGCGAGTACAGCCAGTTGTTCGCGGCTGTAGGTGTTGGAGCCTTTATCGGGGGATTGTTCCTTGGATTCAGCGGAGGATTCAAGCGGACCGGCTACGGGTTGCTTATATCAAACGTCTTGACCGTTGGTTGCGCGATTGTCTTCGCGCTTATCACTAGCATCTACTTCGGATTCGTGTTCGCATTCTTGTTCGGGCTGATGAACGCGATACACATCGGTCTGGGAACCATCTCCATGCAGATGGCTATTACCGACAACGTCAGAGGGAGGTTGGCGGGTATCTATGAACTCGCTTGGGGCGGGTTCCCCGCGGGAGGGTTTGTGTTCGGCGCGCTGGCAGACGGTTTAGGATCGTCAGTGGCGCTGATTATCGGCTGCGGGTTCGTCTTGTTGGTGACCTTAGCCGTTGGGACTTTCAATCGGCAATTACGACAACTGCGGATGAGGGTGTAATACTGCCGACGGTCAGTTAAGCGTCGGGTTGGTTGCCGAAGTAGTCGGGTTGATAAGGCGGAGGTTCCATCTGCCCGTCGAGTTCCATCTGCTCTTGTTCGGTCAGGTATTTGGAAGGGCAGCGCACGGTTAGCATCTCCGCTTCGAGGACGCCATCGGGCCCTAATGTGCCGTTGAGAATGATTTCTGAATGGTCGTTGAAGAAGACCTGACCGACCTCGCCTGCGTACACGACAGGAAGTTCCAACGAACCGCCTTCGTCGCGCAGTCGGAAGTTCGCCGTAACTCCGTCTGGCGATTTGATGTACGAATTCGGGACTAGTTTGCCCAGTACGCCGATAGATTGTGTGCCGCCCGGGGTTTGATGCAGTACCACGTCATCAACGCTCGAAAATTCGACGGTTGCTTCGTTGAATGCGATTACGGCTAGGTAGACAACTCCCACCAGAAACACCAACGCGACGATTGCGATACGAGCCTTACCGCTGATCAACACTGTTGACTTGGCGGTGTTTTCAGTTCCGGATGATGCGGACGTTAAACCTTGTGATTCGCTGTTTTCCATCAGGATTCTTTGCCATCAGTTTCGTTCTGGAGATTTGCGATGCCAGTTGCGATAGCGCGTTGCCGGACACCTAGATAAAGAACGTAGGCCATTATTGCTATCCATGCTATCGCCACAACTGCGAGCAGGTACCCCAAGTTGGTGTCAATGTCCGTCGATTCTGCTTGCACTACGGATATCGCAACACCGCCATCATCGGACTGGACGGATATTTGGGCCAATCGACGTTGCTGATCTCGCAAGCGATCGGCCGCTTCCTGAGGATTTGAAGCCTGATCCGACACCCATCTGTCGCCGACGCGATTTTCTAACCCGTATTCTGTGTTTGGGTTGGAGGATGAAACCGTGAATTGTTGTATGTTGCCGTCACCCCTGACGATGGAAAACGCCGTCAAACCACCGTCATCGCCAGTCTCGACTAAAGTGACCACGCCAGTGGCAATTGAAGAGGATTGCGCCAAGATAGACGCAGAGAAAATTAGGGTCAACGGCACGGCAATCGCGATCGCCGAGGTTGTTGAGATCAAACGTTTCATTGACCGCTACCTGCTATAGAGGCGGCGATGCGGAACTTCAACACTTCATACTCGCTTTCCATTCTCGCCAATCCTAGCCGGGCGGATAGCAGGGAGAAGAATAGGAAGGTGAAGGCGATGACGCTCACCAAGAGTGTCAGTCCAATCTCCGCTGCGACAAGGTTCTCTTCCTCTGCGACTGGCCCGACGATCAAAGGCGGATGTGCTTCTTGCCACAATACTGAGGCGTAGTAGATGATGGGGGTGTCAATGGCGCCAATGATGGCGATGATGGCCGATAGACGCATCCGCTGGTCGCCCGCGGGGAAGTATGCTCGGAACATCAGATAGGCGATGTAGATGAAGAATAGGATGAGTGCTGTGGTTAGCTTGGCCTCGCCCGTCCACCAGACTTCCCACACCGGTTTGGCCCAGATCATTCCCGAAATCAGCATCACGGCGCCAAACATCACGCCGACTTCGGCCATCGAGACGGCGAGACGGTCCCATCTCTCGTTTTTGGTTTTCAGATAGAGAACACTCGCCGCTGCTACGCCGATGATGGCGACCATGCTGACCCATGCCACGGGTACGTGGATGTATAGGATGCGCTGGACAACTCCTTGATTGATGTCTGTCGGCACCCAGACGAACATCATCCAGAGTGCGAATGCCATAGCGATTAACGTCGCAACATGCAGCACTGTCTGGGGGCGGATTTGCGAAAATGCCATTCGGATCGGGCAGTTGGAGACAGCGACGGTTGCTGCTTATTGGCACCTGTCAATTGTAAATCGGTTCGGCAATGAACCTTGGTTCTGGCGGACCTGCGGGCGGTTTCAATCATCAAGGACGTAACCGAAAAGCAGGGCGGAAGCGGTCACAAATACGACATCGTAAGCCACTGCAAGCTGTAACCAAGGGATCGAAGCGGACCAGCTCTCACCGCTCGCTGCAGCCGCAGTTACTCGGATCGCCGCGAAAAGGAGTGGCGATACCGATGGCAAGAACAGCATCGGCAATAATACCTCGCGTGCGCGGACTCTGAATGTGAGACTCGAGAATAGAGTTCCGACGGATGAAAAGCCAATCGTAGACAACAGTGCGACGAGGAGGATTTCTGCTCGGAATACCGGTAAATTGAACATGAAGGTGAAAACGACGAACACAATCACCGTAGCTACGGATAGGAATAGGAAGTTGCCTAGCGACTTGCCTATGAAGAGCAGATCTCGCGACACGGGAGCCATCATCAACGCGCCAACCGCGTCGTTCTCCAACTCGTGAGATGTTGCCCGGGTTAGTCCTACGACGCCGGCGAATGTGATTGCCGCCCACAAGACGCCAGGGCCGGTCTCGATAGCGTTTCTGCTCGTAGGCTCAATCGCAATAGCGAATATCGCGATCACCAGCGATGCGAACATAACGATCGCAATTGCGACGTCTCGGTTGCGCGATTCGATCCGCAACTCTTTGAGCGTGAGCGCCCAGATTATCGACAGCGTAGCGGTCAATCGAACATCATTCGATTTCGGCAGTACGCAACCGACCGCCACTTATTCTGTAAGTCGCATCTGCTGCATCGGAGACAAACTCGGAACTGTGCGTCGCTACGAGTACAGATAGATCGTTGGACTTCCATTCCATCACGATATCCATCAGCGCATCGAGCGATGCATCGTCGAGTCCGGTCTCGGGCTCGTCCAATAGCAACAGTGAAGGGCGATGGATGATGGCACGCGCGATTGCAACGCGTTTCCGGTAGCCATGCGACAACCGCCGGACGCGTTCATCCAACCGGTCATGCAGTGCCAAGCGCGACGCAACCTGTTCGACTCGTTTCACGGGGTCATCAAGCCGGCATAAAGTCGCGAACAGCGACAAATTCTCGCGCACCGTCAGATCAGAGTAGAGCATAGGCGAGTGCATCACTGCGCCGATGTGTCGGCGGGCATCGGCGGCATTTTTCACAGCGTCGGTGCCTTTAATGGTTAATTCACCTGAGGTAGGGGTGGTCAACGTTGCCGCGATGCGCAATAGCGTCGATTTCCCGGATCCGTTAACGCCCATGATCGACACTACCTGTCCGACACTTACCGACAGATCGAGACCGTCAAGTATGGTCGCCGCTCCGTACCGCTTACAAACCGATTCCATCCGCAACAGCGGGGAATGGTCAGATGCTTTTGTGAGCGTTTCAGTGGCCGTGATGATGACCTACCAAATGGGGATGTGCAGAGTGGTGCGGCGGGTAGCGGCGTCCATTGCGGACAGTGTCTACCGGTACGAGTAGTTGTTTACCGTTCCGTGTAGCGCCACGAGCGTCTGTCAGTTCGAAATTGCCTTCTAGCAATCTGATTATCGAAACATCGGCATCGGCTCCGACGCGCAGCGAGCCGATTGTGTTGGCCATTCCGATCGCGGAAGCGGGGCGCTGAGTGGCAAACGCGATGACCTGATCGAGCGAGAATCCCAAGTAAAGGTACTTTGACAATGTTGTCAGCAAGTCGAACACCGGACCGCGGATGTTGTAGCGATGAACATCAGAGCTAACGGTACCGGGTCCGAAACCATCGGCGGCACACTTCTCGGCAACATCGAACGAGAACGAACCCGCGCCGTGTCCGACGTCGAAGTTGACTCCGCGATTCATAGCGTCGCGAGCGGCGTCGATGACTTTTCCAGTATTATCAACAATCCCCGGAGGATTGCCGGTGAAGCTGTGTGTGACGATGTCACCCGGACGCAGCTGTTCCAGATATCTTTCCACTGGGTTGATCGTTCCGCCGATGTGGATCATCAGCGGTTTGCCGAGTTGGCTCGATGCTTCGAGTGCGCGATCCATGGCGACAAGATCGTTGTTGCCGAGTATCGCTTCAGACAGCCGGACTTTAATGCCGACGATGACCTCTGGGAACATCCTTGCGGCTTCGACGGCTTTTTCGACGCGCGCCCATCGCACGTCTTCAAGCTCGCCGATCTCGCTGTCGAGTTGACCCATCCCGGAGATGTGCAGAAAGGCGAGAACTCGCGTGTCCACTTTCTGCATGACGTAGCGATGAAAACCGGCGATGGTGTTTGCCCCGGCCGATCCGGCGTCGATGGCGGTCGTTACGCCGCGGTAAAGGCTAGATGGGTCTGCTTCCACTGCCAAATGCGCCACACCCCACCAGACGTGAACATGGAGGTCCACCAGACCTGGCGTGACGATGAGGCCGTCGGCTTCAAGGACATCATGAGCGTCACCATCGCTGACGTACTCTTCGACGGCGCGTATCTTACCGCCCGCAATTGCGATGTCACGTTTGGCGTGTAGGTTTTGGGCCGGATCGATAACCGTTCCGTTCTTTATTACCAGGTCCCAAGTCATGGTTCACCTCGCGTTCTCAGTAGAGCAGTAGATACCTCGTCTATGCGTCGAAATCGCGCAAAACCTTGCCGGGTGTGGCACCGGTCAATTCACCGTCGGCAATTGCTTGAACACCATTTACGATGACGTGGTCCATGCCGGTTGAGTATTGATGCGGGTCGGTGAAGGAGTTGTGCTGCTTGATGTTGTGGAGATCGAATACCAATACGTCGGCATACATCCCTCGTGCGATTCGACCTCGGCGCGTTAGATTGAGTCTTTGGGCGCCGAGAGCGGTCATCTTGTAGATGGTCTCATCGAAGGAGACGAGGCCACGCTCTTTGACGAATGTTTCCAAGTAGCGTGAGTTTGTGGCATAGCTGCGCGGGTGGGGTTTGCCCGACGAGAGCGGTCCGGTGGTCCGCAATGAACTTCCGTCGGAGCACACGGCCATCAATCGCCATTGAGCGATCGCCTCGACATCAGATTCTTCCATCGATTCCAAGACGTATGATCCGTCGGACTGCTCGTACAAGCGGAGCGCGGCTTCAGCGGGTTCGCAACGCATCTCCAATCCGATCTCTTCCAGACTCATGCCTTCGTAGTCGGAGTTCGGCGGGAAGTGGGCGACTACGGAACCGGCGGCACCGTGGTTGCGGCTGATGTAGTACTCGGTATCGACGCGCATCTTGGCGCGCAGGTCGTCGTCTTGCAGGCGTTCGAGCGTCTCTTGCCTGCCGCCGGTCAGCGACCAGCGAGCGAACATGGCGCCGCTGAAGCCAGTACTCGACCAGGAATACGGGTATTGATCGCCGGCAACGTCGATCCCTTCGTCGCGGGCGCGCTCGAATCCTTCGAGTATCTCGGGTCCGCGTCCCCAGAATTTGGGACCGACTGCTTTGACATGCGATACCTGAATGCGACCACCGGTCCGGCGTCCGATTTCGATTGCTTCGGCGTGTGCTGGGAACAACCCGCAGAGGTCGTCTGCTTCCGAGCGGATGTGTGACGAGTAGAGCTTGTCGCGGTCGGCTACAGGTTGATTAAGTGCGATCACCTCGTCGGTCAAAGAATAGGCGCCAGGGGCGTACCATAATCCCGTGGACATTCCTAAGGCTCCCGCGTCGAGGCTCTCTTCGACGAGTCGGGTCATGTGAGCGAGTTCGTCGATCGTAGGGCCGCGGTTGTCCATGCCCATCACAGCGGCGCGGACGGTGCCGTGCCCCACCTGTGTTGCGATGTTGATCGTTGATCCGCGCTGCTCCATAGCGTTCAAATAGCCGTCGAAATCTTCCCAATCGACATCGAATGTGCCTTCGCCACCACGAGTCAAGCGTTCTCGAAGCTGGTCTCGCGCCGCGCCGTACAGTGGTGCGCAGAAACTCATCCCGCAGTTTCCGAAGTATTCGAGGGTAACGCCTTGGGTGAGTTTTGAATCGGCGTGTGGGTCGACGAGGAATGAGGCGTCGGAGTGGGTGTGCAGGTCGATGAAACCCGGCGTCACAGATTTTCCAGTCGCATCGATGGTTGCAGCGGCTTCAGCATCCGTCAGATCTCCGACCGTTTCGATCGAATCGCCCTTGACCCCAACGTCGGCGAGGATTCCCGGTAGACCGCTTCCGTCGTGCACTACGCCTCCCACAATCTTGATGTCTAGCATTAGTCCCGCCTGTGTTTCTTCTATGAACTGCTGACGTGGATTTTAACTTTTATCTTCAATCGGCACTGCAATGTGGTGTTGCTGGTCGATTGACTTACACTTGCGTTGAGAATTCACACAATCAATCCACAGGGAGCCGAAGATTGAAGTTCGTCAGATTTGACAGCGGCAACGGGGCCGCATACGGCATCGTAGAGGACGATGGCACGGTAACCGAGATTTCGAACTCGCCGATAGGACAGTCCTATGAAGCAACCGGCGCATCTCACAGCTTGTCCGGTGTGAAGATACTGGCGCCGAATCCTAACCCGACGAAGATGCTGTGCTTGGCGCGCAACTATCGCTCGCACCTGCTCGGCGCAGAAGAGCCGTCACGTCCCGAACCGTTCTACAAGACACCGACGGCGATAATCGGACCTGGTGATCCGATCAAGTTGACTGCTGACTCCGGATTGGTGGTTTGCGAATCCGAACTCATAGTCATCATGGGTAAGCGCGCCAAGAATGTCAACGAAGAGGACGCGTTGGACTACGTGTTCGGGTACACCTGCGGTAACGATGTCAGCGCGCGCGATTGGCAGGGCGGACCCGATGCCGACACGCAGTGGTGGCGCGCCAAGTCTGCCGATACTTTCGGACCTACTGGCCCCTTCATAGTTACCGACATCGATCCTCAGGACGTGAACATTCGCGGGTTGGTTAACGGGGTTGAGGGGCAGAAGTGTCATTCGTCGGAGATGATCTTCGACGTTAAGCAGTCGATCAGCTTTATCAGCCGCTACGTTACGCTGGAATGCGGCGACATGCTTTGGACCGGAACCTCGGGAACTACACCCCCGATCAATATCGGCGGCGACGTAACCGTCGAGATCGATAAGATCGGTGTCCTGCACAACCCGGTTGAGGCCGCTTAGGGCGTGTTTGTATGTCCACGGGGTGTGGCTGTTTGCTGCCGGGCCTTCTTGGGGAAGGCCCGGCGGCCAGGGTCTTCGGGCCCGTA
>VXSB01000065.1 GCA_009838175.1 Chloroflexota bacterium | reverse complement strand
CCCCAAGAAGGCCCGGCAGCAAACAGCCACACCAAGTGGACATACAAACACGCCCAAATCATACCCATCCCACTCCGAAACAACCCTTCTCAGGCAAATTACCATCGCATTGTCCGAAGAATCGATGACTATCGCACCGTATGATGCGCATTTCTTCGGGTAGAGGACAACCAACTATGCAATCAACACAAACCACAGACGCCGTAGTTATCGGAGCCGGCGCGGTCGGTTGCGCCGTAGCCCTGCGTTTGGCGCAGCACGGAATCATCTCCCACGTCATCGAACGAGACCACATCGCATTCAACGCCTCCGGATACGCTTGGGGAGGTCTATCCGCCCACTTCGGCAGCGGCGTGCCCGGTCCGATGACCAAAATCTACCGCGAAGCCATCGACAAACACATCCAACACTACGAGCAAGTATCACCCGAAGCATCACACGATTGGCAACTCCAACGCATCACCTCTCTATCTCTCGCCGACGACGAAACAACAGCGACAGCCCTCGCCGCAGATGCCGAATGGATGCGATCCGAAGATTTCGATGCCGAACTCATCGGACCCAATGAGATCTACGAACTCGAATCCTCGATCCGTCCCGGCATGATCGCCGCTTCACTCATCAACTCAGGTTGGGAGCTCGACAGCTACACCTACACGAAAGCGTTGGCAGACGAGTGCGAACGCCTCGGAGTGACCTTCGCCTCCGGTACCGCAACAAGTGTGTCAATTGTGGACGGCAAAATCAACAGCATCAACCTCAACGATCAAGCACGCATCGATACACCTCTCGTCGTAGCCGCAACCGGACCTTGGGTGAGCCAGATCGACGGCATCCCAGAACTACCCATCAAACCAATAAAAGGCGAAATCATCCGGCTTGAACGCGATGGAAACGACCTGCAAAACCGCGTCGGATTCAGTGGCTTCAACGTCGGTCGCAAACCCGACGGATCGGTCTGGGCTGGAACCTACGAATGGGATCGCGGCTTCAATCGCAACATCACCGAAGAAGGTCGCAACCACATCATGAACGGAGTCACGAGTTACATCCCATCACTCACCGGTCTAAAGACCATCAAGACCACCGCCTGCCTCCGTCCAGTCGCCAGCGACGGCATACCCATCGTCGGGGCTTCCAACGCCGCCGACGGCCTCTACTACGCCAACGGTGCGGGCAAAAAAGGCATCCTGCTATCGCTATCGATGGCAGATTGGATCGTTGATCTCGTGCTGAACGACATAAAACCGCCGGCAATCGTTTCGCCTGCGCGTTTCGAGAACATCTAACGTCGGATCGATCCGGCATTCACAACCTCCACCAGCGTCGTTATCCGACGCTAACTTTGACACTGGTATATTTGTAACCATTCAAACGCCAGCCTACGACAGACCACGGTAATTTCATCATGGCAGAGAGCACCCCCAAATACCAGAGCACCACCAGCGAACGAGCACACGGCTTCTTCAACACCAAATGGGGCGATGCATTCGAAGATTCAATGACGCGCGGCAAGCTGAGGAACTACCGCGCACCTGAAGACCGCGAAAATCTCGACTCCGAAGAGCGTCGCGAATTCTTCCGCGAAGGCGCATACCCGTACCAACGCAAAATCAGCCTCGATGCCTATTACGAGCACAAGTTCCCGCTCCAAATCGAACTCGTCAAGATGCAGAACTGGGTCCGTGACACCGGCGAGAAGGTCCTGCTTTTATTCGAAGGCCGCGACGCCGCCGGAAAAGGCGGCACCATCCGCCGATTTATGGAGCATCTGAACCCTAGAGCCGCCAAGGTCATCGCACTCGAAAAACCCACAATCGAAGAATCCGGTCAATGGTACTTCCAGCGATATGTCCGACACCTGCCTACCGCAGGAGAGATCGCGCTCTTTGACCGCTCCTGGTACAACCGCGCCGGAGTCGAAAAGGTCATGGGCTTCTGCACCGAAGAGGAATACGACCGATTCCTGATCGACACACCCTTGATTGAGGAGATGTGGGCGAATTCCGGCATCCGAATCATCAAGCTCTACTTCTCCGTAAGCCGCGTCGAACAGGAACGACGATTCAAGCGACGCCAACGCGACCCCCTGAAACAGTGGAAGCTAAGTCCGGTCGATCTCGCGTCATACCATCGCTGGGAGGAATACACCACCGCAAAGACGGCAATGTTCTACCACACCCACACCGATTTCGCCCCTTGGTACGTCATCAAATCAGACGACAAGATGAGGGCGCGCATCAACTCCATCCGCCACGTGCTGAACCTACTGCCCTACCACGGCAAAGATGAGAACGTGGTCTACGATGCCGACCCATGGATCATCGCCAGCGCCGAAGAAGTCTTCGACGTCAAGGGCAAATCCAGCTACGGAACCAGCGCCAACGGACAGCCGACTACCAGCGAACTCGCCTCCGTATCGGCTTAACCTACGAACGGCCCTACTGCGCAGTAAAACCGCCGTCGATCACCAAACAAGCGCCAGTTACGAACGAGGCCTCGTCCGAGGCTAGGAACAGCACCGCGCGAGCAATCTCGATAGGCTGCGCGAAACGACCTATCGGATGCAGCGCAACGATCCGGTCGTACATCTCCGGGTTCTCCCACGTCCCACGCGTCATCTCCGTGTGCGTAAATCCGGGGCACACAGCGTTGACCCGAATATTCTGCTTAGCCAGCCCAAGCGCCATATCCCGCGTCGCATTCACCACACCGCCCTTTGAGTGCGGATACGGATTGAACCCATCCGTGATGAAATCCGGATAACCGATCAACCCCCGGATCGAGGCAATGTTCACAACCGCGCCACTGCCCTGCTCCTTCATCTGCTCAACCGCATGGCGAGCCATCAACACTGTGCCTTTCAGGTTGACATCGATCACGAACTGCCAACGCTCCTCGTAGGTCATATCCAATGCGCGCCGCCCACCGACTCCCGCGCTGTTCACCAGAACATCGACGCGACCAAACTCATCAACTACGGCATCAACCGCGGCCGCGCAGCTGTCGTTATCAGTCACATCAACCACCGTCGCCATCGCCGAACCCCCGGCCTCACGTATATCACCCGCAACACGCTCCGCGCCTTCTGCATTCAAATCCGCAATCGCAACCGTCGCACCTTCATCTGCGAACAGCTTCGCACTCGCCTCACCAATACCACTGCCGCCACCAGTTATCAACGCCACCTTCCCTTCTAATCGCCCCAAACCAGTCGCTCCCGTCATCTGTGTCTGTGTCACCATTGATCTCATCCCCCTATCCCGCCGTGTACCCGCCGTCTACGGGCAGGCACGAAGCTGTTACAAACGACGATTCATCTGAAGCCAGATACAACGCCGCATAAGCAATCTCAATCGGCTCGCCAAGCCTGCCCATCGGATGCAGCGACTCCAGATGCAGCCGCGTGTCGTCATCATCCGTCAACGACTTAGTCAACGCTGTATACGTGAAACCCGGACACAGCGCATTCACTCGAACGCCCTGTTTAGCGAACGCCACCCCCATATCCCGCGTCATCTGAACTACACCACCCTTCGAATGTGGATACGGGTTGAACCCATCGCTCATCCCGGTAGAATACCCGACCAAACCGATGATCGACGCCAAGTTCACAATCGATCCGTAGCCAGCAGGAAGCATCACATCCGAGGCCGCGTGAGACATCAACATGCTGCCCTTCAGATTCACATCGATCACCCAGTCCCACTTCTCCTCGAAATCCCACTCCAACGGCGCCTTACGAGGCGTCACCCCCGCGCTGTTAACCAGCACATCCAACCCGCCAAATCTATCAACCACCTTCCCAACCAATTCCTCGCACTGATCCCGCTTCGTGACATCCACAGAACCCGAGTCTGCCCGTCCTCCGCGCTCAGTCACCCGGTCTGCCACATCCTGCGCGGTGCCAGCTTCTAAATCGGCGCAGAACACGTTCGCGCCTTCTGCACTGAATAATTCAGCGCACGCCGCACCGATACCCGAACCCGCGCCCGTTATCAACGCCGTCCTATCATCAAGTCTGCCCATGTTTGCTCCAATGCTCGATGCTTAATCAGCGATAGTAAGTTTACGTCCAATCGGCACCAAACGATACAATCTCTATCGCCAACTATGACCACCTCGCGCCGCAGACACCGCTCACGTCCGGTTCATTCCGAAGAACCAGAGCAATCTGTATCCGAACCAGCACAGTCCGAGGCTCAAGTCGAGGCGCATCGCGAGCCAGAACCCAAATCCGTAACCATCGAATCCCTCGGACTCGAGTTCGCTGGACCTCTAAGGCGCATCTATGCCTTCGCCGTGGACATCGGGTTGCTTTTGATGCTCAAATTCATCATCGATTCTGCTTCCGGTCAGATCGGATTCAACCTTGATCCCCGACGCAGCATATTCGAAGTCGCAATCTTCCTCGCTTACTTCATCCTTCCGACCGGGCTTTTCGGACGCACCATCGGCAAATGGGTCGCTGGAGTATTAGTTGTCGATGAAGAGGGGAATAAACCCGGTGTCGCCCTCGCCATTCCACGCGAAGCCGTCGGCCGTTTCGTATCTGTCATCACCTTCGGCATCGGCCTGATATGGGTCATCTTCGACGAAAAAGGACAAGGCTGGCACGACAAGATCGCGGGCACATACGTCATCATCGTCCCAAACAGCGGTGAACCCGGTCTCCTAGCCCGCATGTTCGCACCCCAAGACGAGAAAAATCCAGCCCAGAACCGCCAACAAAGAGTGGGACGCCCACCACGTCGACGCAGGCGACGAAACCGCCGCCGAAGCTGACGCGTTCCAACCCTACAGACCATCCGAAAGGCCTGATAAACCATGGCAATCTCCAAACTTGCACGAGAACAGATGCAGGCGAGTTCGTGGATCCGTCGCATGTTCGAAGAAGGCATGGAACTCAAAACCATCCACGGACCCGAAAACGTCTTCGATCTATCCCTCGGCAACCCGCTCCTGGAACCTCCGCCAGAGTTCAAACAAGCGCTCGCCGAGATCGCGCAAGAACCAGACAGCGGTCTGCACCGCTACATGCCCAATCCCGGATTCATCGAGTCTCGCGCCGCCGTCGCCGAAGCCCTGACCGAAGAATCAGGAACAAATTTCGAACCCACCGACATCATCATGACCGTCGGCGCCGCCGGGGCCATCAATGTCGCCCTGCGCGCCCTCCTCGATCCCGGCGATGAAGTCATCATCATCGCACCCTACTTCGCCGAATACATCTTCTACATCCAACACGCCAACGGCATCTACCGAGAAGCGCAATCGACTCCAGACTTCATACCCGACCTGAATTCGCTCACGTCGCTCATCAACGATCGCACTCGCGCCATTATCATCAACTCGCCCAACAACCCATCAGGTGTCATCTACCCCGAATCTGTCATCGCCGACATCGCGAAAATCCTTCAATCCGCCGAAACCAGATACGGAACTGAGATCTACCTCATCACCGACGAACCGTATCGAAAACTCATCTACACCGACGATCCCTACCCATTCGTCTTCAAGCACCACGTTCGGACAATCGTCGCAACCTCTCACTCCAAAGACCTTGGCCTTGCAGGCGAACGCATCGGATACATGGCCGTAAACCCAGACGACCCCGGCAAAGTCGACCTACTCGACGCGTCGGTCTTCATGCTCCGTACCCTCGGCTTCGTCAACGCTCCTGCCATCATGCAACGCCTCGTCTCCAAGCTCCAGCGGTCAAGCGTTGACATGTCACAGTACCTCCGCAAGCGAGACATCATTCATACCGGCCTCACGAAGATCGGATACGAATGCAACCTCCCAGACGGCGGGTTTTACCTGTTCCCCAAATCACCAATGCCCGACGATGTCGCATTCGTCAACCTCTTGAAGTCCAAACTCGTTCTCGTCGTCCCAGGCGTCGGTTTCGGAATGGGCGGATACTTCCGAGCCTCGTACTGCGTCGAGGATGAGGTGCTACACGGTTCGCTTGATGGATTTGCCGAAGCCTTCAAAGAAGCCAGTGCTGGTGGATAGAATCGACTCTCATGTTTGCAAACATCCCCCGAAAATACGCGCGGCTGATCCTGCTCCCATTCGCCATCGCCCTGCTCGGCATATTCGTTGTGGCATGTGGCGAGGACGCAGAACCAACTGCCATCGTCTTACCGACCGCCACTCCCGGCACCATGTCAGTTACCGTCACTCCAACGATCTACCAAGACGAAGACGACAAGAAGGTGCAAGTCGGCTTCAACCTCAGTCTGCAAGACTACTCCCAGCAAGGCGCCGGTATAGTCCGGCAATTAGACCGTGGAACCTGGATCAAGGTAACCGTCCGACCGGCACCAGGCACCATTCAGCAGATCAGCATCCGCCGAGGACGATGCGAAAACGCAACCGACCTTCCGAACTTCCAATGGGTTGAAACTCTCGATCCTGCCATCGGCGGCGTCTCCGAAACTACCCTCACAGAACGCCACGTCAGCACCATCCTAGACGGCAACCACGCCATCGCCGTATCCATCCCCGGCGGCACATTCTCCCAGGTAGCCACCTGCGGCGACCTACCAGACCTTACACACCTAGAAATCCCCCCATCCATCGACGGATAGACAGCTATTATCCCCTCTCCCTTGATGAGACCTTTGAAAACCATCGGGTTTCCCCCGCGAGCGGGGGAAATGTCCGAAGGACAAAGGGGGCGCGCTTAGGCTGCCAAGCCGAATGGTGCCCAAACACCGGTTTTGTAATGGTCTCTTGATGGGAGAAGGCTAGGGTAACCCACTCCCTACACCGGCTCCTTCAACCCCGAACCCGTAACCGGCACTACCACCCGCGTATCCTCTCCGATCAACCCCTCATTCACCATCACTTCCAAGCCCGCAAACGCCGCTGCCGACGTCACCTCGCAAAATATCCCGACTTCCGAAGCCAATCGCTCTCGCCACGCCAACATCGCCGCATCCGATACCGCGACAGCCGAACCACCTGATCCTTTAACCGCCCGCACCGCCTGACGCACCCGCGGCGGCATGCTCACCGATATTCCCGAAGCAACCGTTGACCGCGCCTCGCCTGCATCCCAAACCTTTCCCTCAATCGCCCGTATCAACGGCTGCACCGCTTCTGACTGCACGCAGTGAATACGAGGCGACTTGCCCGACGGATACCCTGCGAAACACCCGATCAGCAACGCACCGTTCCCAGCCGGAGCAACGATATCGGTAGGCGATTCTTCCAAGTCCCTCTCAATCTCCGCAACAATCGACTTGACTCCCTCCGCAAACCAAGGGCTCAACGCGTGTGAAAGATACGGTATCCCCTCACGTTCCGAGAACTCCGCCGCCGCATCCGTCGCCGCCTGTCTAGGACCGTCGATCAGATGCAACTCAGCCCCGAATATCCGAATCTGGTCTAGCTTTCCCCTAGCGGCACTCGACGGCGCGAAGATATGCGCCTGCATCCCGGCTCGAGCCGCATACGCCGACATCGACGCCCCGGCATTGCCCGACGAATCCTCCACGAACTCCCCTATCCCCTCTTCTGCTGCCGCCGAAACCAAAACCGCGCTACCACGATCCTTGAACGACCCTGTAGGTGAACAGAACTCGAGCTTTGCCCATAAAGCAGCGATCCCAAGCTCTTCTGCGAAGCTGTCCAACTTCACCAAAGGAGTATTCCCCTGACCAAGCTCCACAGCGACCTCTCCCGCCAACGGCAATCCCGCAACCGCGTCAGACGCATCGAAATACCTGATGTCATAAACCCCGCCGCAGTCGCTATAAACATTCCTAACCGACGATGTATCCGCGACCGACCCACTATCAGCACAGACCAACTCAAATCGTTCCGAACGAGCCTCCAGCACCTTCGACATGCTTGGACCTTCCAACGTATCTACTCGGTCGATTCCGATGCGCCGCTAGGTTCGATAACCGTCAGTCCAACACCCTCTCGCGCTGTTCCACGGCTCACAGCCACAGCTCCACCATCCGAACGCCAACACGACGACCCAGCCAACGTCGAATCATCCCCAAACTCGATGATGTTCATTCCGCCGGCAACATTCTTGACCATCGTCACGTTGTGACCAATGTTCCGCAGTGATGACGCCGCCTCAGAGCCAAACTCCTCCTCCAACTCAACCTCCTGCCCTTGCGTGAACATCCTTGGAGCCTCAATAGCTTCCTGCGGTGTCATCCCATGATCGATGATGTTCACGATCGCCTGCGCCACCGACGGCCAGATACGTATCCCCCCCGGCAGACCTAGCGCAAAAGCCGGTCGTTCACCTCGATACACAATCACCGGCGCCATGCTGCTAGCAACCCGCTTATAAGGCTCAACCGAGTTCGCAAGATTAGGATGCGGATCGAAGTTCGCCATCGTGTTGTCCAGCAGAACTCCCGTTCCCGGTACCACAACCTTCGAACCGAAGATATGGTTGATCGTTTGCGTCGCCGACACAATGTTGCCTTCACGGTCAGCCGTCGTGATGTGCGACGTGTCATCCGATTCCGCCAGCAACGGCGACGCCAGCTCAGGCATCACCGTATTCGGCAATATCCGACTCATCAACTCTTTGGCATGAAACTCCGAAAGCAGTCGGTCAAACGGAATCTCTTGGAACTCCGGGTCCGCCAGATACCGGTTGCGGTCCGCAAACACCAGCTGCATCGCCTCGGCCATCAAGTGGATCGTCGCGCTGCGACCAAAACCCATATCGCCGATGTCCCGCAACGCCAACACGTTCAGAAACTCGATCAGGTGAAGTCCGCCAGCCGACGATGGTCGCGGCCCCGTAACCGTATAGCCTCGATACCTGCCACTTACCGGTTCGCCCCGTCGCGTGCGATACCCCAACAGATCATCCATCGTGATGATCCCACCCTGTGACTGCGAATACCGAACAATCTCCTCGCCCAGCTCGCCGCCATAGAGGTAATCCGAACCTTCAATCGCGATCCGCTTCAACGTGCTGGCAAGATCGCGCTGCACCACCATATCGCCCGGTTTAGGCACCTCGCCTCCCGGCATGAATATGCTGCTCGTCGCGCTGTACTGCCGTAAAAGATCAGTATTCCCAGCGACGAACCCGCAGTAGTGCTCGCTCGCTCGGAACCCGTTCTCTGCATGGCTGATCGCCGGCTGCATCACCTCCGAAAGCGACAGATTCCCCAACTCCGACTGAACCTCGCACCACGCCTTCAACGATCCCGGCACGCCCGACGCCGATACTCCCGTCTGGTTAAGATCACCGCGTGCACGCATGTAGTTTGGCCATTCGTCCGAGACTGGCGTGAACATATCCATCGTCGCCGCGCCCGGCGCTTGCGAGTAGTTGTCGATGGCTATCCGACGCCCATCAGCTAAGCGGATGTTCATGAAACCCGCACCGTAGATACCCATCTTCATCGGTTCAACCACCGACAAAGCAAACATCGTAGCCACCGCCGCATCAATGGCGTTACCGCCCGCGGTCAGCATCTCCGCGCCCGCCGCCGATCCCAATGACTGCGTCGATGCCGCAACACCGTCGTAGCCGAGCACCGGCCGGTTTTGGGGACTGAACGTTACCGGGGCGTTCTCGCGCCACCGCTGAGAAGTCAACGCGCCTGCTGGCATCCGAGATTAACCACTTTCTTGTTTCTTCGAACTTCGCCGCCGCATCAACCCATCCTTAAAAATCATATCCATCCTAGTTAAAAACACTGTTTCAACGGAGTTTGACATCTCAAGCGATAATGTAACTAGGAAAAGGAGTAAATATGCCGATAATCACCGTCGAAGGCAGAGTTGGAGCCGGAGCACCCGATCTGGGTCGCCTCGTCGCCCGCGAGTTGGAGATCGACTTCGTCGATCGTCTCATCCTCGCCCAGATCGCGAGGAGGGTCAACGCCACCATGCGCGCCCTGGTCGATCAGGAGCGCCGCGTACCTTCACTGGTGAACCGATTGGCTTTGCGCGTCCAGCGCGTCCTCGAACGATCTGCCGTCGCCGGAATGGGCGGTGACCCCTACTTCGGCCCCGGCGTCGAAGACCTCATCTCACGCCAATACAGCGAATACGAGGAGGAACCACACACCACCGCCGAGGAAGTCGACGACGAGCGCTTCATCGCCACGACGCGTGAAGTCATCGAAGATGTTGCCGACCAAGGGAACATCGTAATCCTCAGCCGTGGCGGGGCCGCCATCCTGCGAGAACGCAACGATGTCGTACGCGTCGGAGTTGTTGGCCGAATGGAAGACCGCGCCGCGAGAGTAGCCGAACGTGAAAGCATCTCCATGGACGAAGCACGAGACTTCATCACTCACTCAGATGCCGCACAGCACCGCTACTTCGAAAAAGCATTTGGCACAAGCCCAATCGACCCGTTTCTCTACCACTTCATGTTCAACACATCCGACGTCACCATCTCATACGCCGCTAGAATGACCGTTTTAGCCGCCCAATCCCTCGACGACGACGGCAAGCTCTAGCCGTCATCTAGAATCGAAACAACCAGATAGAACACCACCTACTCCCACATGCCGCCAAGAAACCGAAATCGACGCCGCTCAGGACGCCGACCCAACGTCTTCGTCCAAACCGAGCGACCTTCTGGCCAGAGCCAGACCAACGACGAACCGGAAGCAGAAAACGCCGCCATCGTTGAGCCGTCCCCTGTCCTGGCCGCCACTGCATCCGCGGTAGCCAGCCAGCGCCCAGCCGGAGCCCGCCGAACCCAACGCACCCGCTCCGAAGTCTACGCTCGCACCTTCCCCCGCGAAATCCGCAAAATGGGCATCCTAGCCGCCGGCATTGTAGTCGCCCTAACCGTCTTCACCATCGTTCTTTAATTCGAACGTAACCCCCAATACATAGAGATTCGTGGCTTTAAACCGTCGTCCCGCTCCAGTTGGATGACGCTCAATTACGCATGAATCTCTGGGCCGAATGATTTCCGATCCGGTTAACTCTGGATCCCTTCACCCGATCTCGGTCATTAAACCCCGTAAAATCAACTTACCCCATGTCCACTTCCGCGACAACCGACTCCCTCTCCCGCGCTGATCTATTCGCCGAGCGCCTCGCCGCTGTGCCCCGCGAGCCCGGTGTCTACACCATGCGCGGAAAGAGCGGGCAGATACTCTACGTCGGCAAATCCATCAGCCTGCGAAACCGACTGCGTTCATACTTCTCGAACGAAACCAAACTGCGTGGCAAAACCAAGCGACTCGTCGGACAGATCCACGACTTCGACTACATCGTCGCCGAGTCCGAGCGGGAAGCCCTGCTGCTCGAGAATTCGCTGATCAAGCAGCACAAACCGCGCTTCAACGCCCGTCTCAAAGACGACAAGACCTACCCCTACATCAAGGTCGACCTCGACGACGAGTTCCCCCGCGTCTACTTTACCCGTCGACGCTCCAAACGCGACGGCGCACGTTACTTCGGACCTTACGCTTCCGCATACTCTGTCCGAACCACCCTCGACCTCCTCAAAAAACTCTTCCCCTACCGCTCCTGCACGATGAAGATAACGGGCGAAGAGGAGCGCCCCTGCCTCGAGTACCACATCAAGCGCTGCGTCGCTCCTTGTACCGGCTACGCCGACAAGGAGGAATACGACAAAGTCATCGAACAGGTCATCACATTCCTGCAAGGCGACACCAACAAGGTCGTCGTCGAGCTACAAGAGGCGATGACCGAAGCCGCCGAGAACCTCGAGTTCGAACGAGCCGCAGCACTTCGCGATCGCCTCAACGCCATGAAGATCGTCTATGAAGACCAGAAGGTTGTCGGCATCGGGCAGGAAGACATGGACGTCATCGCCTGCGAGAAAGGCAGTGACGAGGCGTGGATAGATGTCTTCTTCATCCGCCGCGGCAGCATGGTCGGACGCGACAATTTCATCATGGCCGGCACTTACGACGACACCGATCCGCACATCATCGCCAAGTTTATCGAGCAGTTCTACATCGCCGGCAACCCGCACATGCCGCGTCGCCTCTTGACGCAGACCGAACCCGAAGATATCCACGTGCTCCAAGAGCTTCTCACCGAAAATCGCGGTGCCAAGATGGAGATCAACGTTCCCAAGCGTGGCCCGAAGCGAAAACTCGTCGATATGGCGCACGAGAACGCCGTACAGGGTCTCTCGCAGCTAAAACTGAAGTGGCAGTCCAACTCCGACCTGATGGGGCGTGCTTTGGACGATCTGCAGGAAGCCCTGAGCCTACCCAATCGCCCCTACCGCATCGAGTGCTACGACATCTCCCACATCCAAGGCACCTCGTCGGTCGCCGCAATGTCCGTGTTTGAGAATGGCGCGCCTGCAACCTCGCAATATCGACGTTTCAAGATCAACACCGTCGATGGTAACGATGACTTCGCATCGATGCGAGAAGTCCTCACCAGACGCTTCAAGCGCCTTAATGCCGTTCGTGAAAAGGCAGCTACTGAAAGCACAGATCCGACCAAACCGTCTGATTCATTCGGCATCACACCCGACCTTGTGCTCATAGATGGCGGCAAAGGACAGCTTTCCGCCGCGTTGGCGACGATGCTGCACCTCGGAGTCGCCGACATCCCGCTCGCATCAATCGCTAAGAAGGAAGAGGAACTCTTCACACCCGACAGCTCCGAACCCATTCGGCTGCCACGAAACGCACCTTCTTTGTTCGTGCTGCAGCAAGTCCGAGACGAAGCCCACCGCTTCGCCATCACCTATCATCGCAAAACGCGTGGTCGAACATCACTAAAGTCTGCTTTGGACCTAGTTCCGGGCATAGGTCCGTCCCGCAAACGTGCACTGATGCGCCGTTTTGGCAGTTTGAAAGCTATTCGGGAAGCTTCGGAACTCGAGCTTGCATCCACTCCGGGGATGACTCAGAGGTTGGCTGAGAAAGTCAAGGATTACCTCTGATTCAGTTGAGTTAGCCGCTCAGTCGGTCTCGGCGGGACTCGAGGGTGGCGATGAGCATGTCTAGGTTTGCGGCGGTTTCGCGCATTCTGAGAGCGCCGTCGTCGTATCGGAACTCCATCCATCCTTCCGGCAGGTTTTCGATGTTGGTGCCGATTCGCGACATGGAGTTTTTCTCGACCTGAAGGTCGACTGACGCGTTGAGATACCCACGAATGCCTTCGAATATCCGCTCAATCATTGCTACGCGTCGGACGACTTCATTCATTTCGACGCCGGTGATCTCCTGTAGCATCGCTGCCAAAACGCTCTGATCGACGCTCGAATCGCCGATGCGTCCATGTAACTCGTTGAACAATGGAACCGAGGCGGCCAACCGTCGCATAACCTGCGCTTCCTCTTCAAGGCTGGTTGGTGACGAAACTTGCACACCGGCAGGTGTCAGTTCGATCGAACTTCGTCCTGTTGCCAGTCCCCAGATGCGTAATGCGCTGGCACGTGCGCCGAACGCACCTCCGGCAGATGACATACCCAAAACTATCGCCAGGGCGTCTCTACGGACTTCCCCCCCTAGCTTGTCGTAGATTCTTCGCGTCAGTTCGACGCTTTCGGTCAATCCGATTTCTGGAAATTCGTAGTCTCCGAGTTTTGCCATGAAATTGCCGCTCTTGCCGCTAAATTGCCGCTGTATCGGCAATTTTACGGCAATTTCTGCCTTTCTCGCCGCGAAGTTGCCGCTGGAGCGGCAATTTAGCGGCAATTTCAGTTTTTGACGAAGTTCAAAACTTGTTAAGGTGTTCTGGTTGTCAGATTTCGGTCATCTGGCGACGCGTCGGTGTGGCATTTTCGGCGCGTTACGACGCCGGATGCTGGGGTCTCTAACGCGGTTGAAATTCTTGCCGGATGACGCTGGCTCTGTCGGTGGATTTTCTACATCAGCCAGCGACTTCTGCCCTCGTGGTCCGATGTGGGATCGAACCATATCGATGTTGACGGTCTGTGTCCGTCGGAGCTAGCGGGATTCATCCACACGCACGGCTGCGCGTGACGAGTCGGATGCGACGATGCGCAGATCAGGCGACTCTCTTAGACATTGCTGAAGAACGCGCTTTACGGGGTTCGCGTCGCCCTGTTTGAGTCAGAATCAGCCGAGATTCGTTGAATTTTTACGTGAAACTATGATTATGGTTTCGGCGACATCGTATCAAAGCGATGTGTAACTGGGCTTGATGCGAATTTGAACGTAAAAAAACGGTGGGGTTTTGAGCAACTCTGCCATCACCCTCACCCTAGCCCTCTCCCATCAAGGGAGAGGGGAATTTCATGGTCCTTCTTCGATTGAGGGAGAAGGGATGTTTTGATGCTCGGCTATCCACACCGGGCATCCCCCGCTCGCATCGCTACGCTTGCTCGCGCCCCCTTACGCTGCGCGAAGGGAGCGGTACGCGGGTTAGTTGTTGTTTTCGGTGGTGCTGGCGCCGCCCATTACGTTGCCGATGCCGGACATTAGTTTGGTCATCTCCATGGGGAGCACGAATTTGGTGGATTCGCCGGCTGCCATCTCTTTGAGGGCGTCCATGTATTGGAGGGTCATGGTGTTTCCGCCGAGGCCGCTGGCGGTGTCTTGGATTCGTTGGAGGGCGTCGGCGAAGCCGTTGGCTCTCAATACCGCGGCTTGCTGGTCGCCTTCGGCTTTGAGGATCTCGGCTTGTCTGGCACCTTCGGCTTTGAGGATTTCGGACTGCTTCTCCCCTTCTGCGACGGTGATGGCGGCTTCGCGCTGGCCGTCGGCTTCGAGGACCATTGAGCGTCTCATGCGCTCGGCGGACATCTGGCGGGTCATCGCAGCTTGGATGTCGTTGGGTGGTTCGATCTCTCGGATTTCGACGTTTGTGACTTTGATGCCCCAGCGTCCGGTCTCCTGGTCGAGGCGGGTGCGGATGAGCTCGTTGATACGCTCGCGTTGTGAGAGGACCTCGTCCAAGCTGATGTCACCGACGACGGCACGCAGGGTTGTGGTTGCGAGTCCGACTACCGCCGAGGTGTAGTGTTCGACCTCGAGGACGGCCTTCTCGGCCTGGTTGATGTCGACGCGCATGTATACGAGGAAGTCGATGTCGATCGGGGCGTTGTCTTTGGTGATGTTGGTCTGTCGGGGAATCTCCAAGACCGCGGTTCGGGTGTCGACCTTCTGTATCTGGTGGACGATCGGTATCGCGATGACGATGCCAGGGCCTTTCATCCCGCCGAACTTGCCTAAGGTGAACCGCGCCACTCGTTCGTAGTCGCGTACGAAGTTGATAATTCCCATGTTTTGCTCCTTGCCGCAGCGTTCTCAACGTCGGGGGTGTTTTTCGCTAGGTTATCGCAGATGGTACTGACAGAGGGTTAGATGCCCTCCTCTGATTGAACTACGTCAGAATTGATGGGGTTGGACGTGTTAGCTGCCCTCTGCTACACCGGGCATCCCCTGCGAACGTTGCTCCGCTTGTTCGCGTCCCCTTATTCTGTGTCCTGTTTTTGGGCGAAGGGGAGGGTTGTCTATATCGCTGGCGCGACGTCCTCCCATCCCCGGCCCGGGCATACCCCGCGCACTCGCTTCGCTTGTGCGCGCCCCTTTCGCTGCGCGAAAGGGGCTAGTCGTTGGTTTCGGGTTCGACGATTAGGGTTACGCCGTCGATCTCTAGGATTTTTACGGTTTGGCCGGCTTGGATTGTGGTGCGGTCGGGGGTGTGGGCTGACCAGTGTTCGCCGGCGGTGTAGACTTCGCCGTCGGGGTCTAGGGTTTTGGTAACGTGGGCGGTGGTGCCGATTACGAGGCTGGAGGAGCCGGTGGGGACGTAGGAATCGGGGCGTGCGGCGATGCGGAGTTCTCGGATGAGCCAGATGATGAATAGGAGCATGAGTGCGCCGATTCCGGCGAGGAGCCATCTGCTGACTTGGATTGTTGGTGCGCCGGGGAGTTCTGGGGCGTCGATGGATGGGAATGGGAAGAGGAAGAGTCCGCCGAGGATGAGCGCGACTACTCCGGCGATACCGAAGAATCCGAAGCCGGGAGTGATGAAGAGTTCGGCGGCTAGGAGTGCTATTGCGAGGGCGATGAGGACGATTCCGGCCCACTGGAACGGTAATTGACCGACACCTGCGAAGCCGATGACTAGCAGAACGACGCCGATGGTGCCGGGGATGAAGGATCCGAAGTTCCAGAGTTCGACGATGAGTGCGAGGCTGCCGAGGGAGATGAGTAGGAATGCGAGGTTGGGGTTGGCGATGACACCGAGGAAGCGGTCCCAGACGCTGTATTCGCTCTCTTCGATGCGGGAGTTAAGAAGGTTTTCGAGGGTAACGGTGCCTGCGGCCGTCTCGACGGTGCGGCCTTCGGCCCAGTGCAGTAAGGTGTCGAGGTCTTCGGCGACGAAGTCGGCGATTCCGATCTCGACAGCTTCTTCGGCGGAGTAGGCTTTGGCCTCGAATACGGTTGCTTCGAGTGCTTCAACGTTGCGGCCACGTTTTTCGGCGATGCCGCGCAGAAGGGCCGCGGCGTCTTCGTTGGCTTTGACTTGGAGTGTCTCGCCGAGGTCTTCGCCCTGCCCTCCCACGACGGCTGCTGCGCCGATCTCGGTGACGGGTGCCATGGCTAGGATGTTGGCGGCGGCACCGATGAATGTGCCGGCACTGGCCGCGTGCGCGCCGGATGGGGAGACGTAGACGGCGACGGGTACGCGGGACTCGAGTATGGCGTTGACCATGACGCGGGTGCTGTCGAGGAGTCCGCCGGGGGTGTCGAGGACGATGACGACGAGTGCGTATTCGCCTCTTGCCTGATCAAGTTCGCGGAGGAGGTAACGCTCGGATACGGGGTCGATGGCGCTGTCGAGTTGTATGAGGTAGACGCCGCGTGCGGTGGTTAGGGATTGGGCTTGGGAGGGTTCGGTTGGGATGGTTAGGGATAGGATGCCGAGTACGAAGAAGAAGGCCCAGATCGCGAGGCGCATGTTTTTTTGAACTAGGATGGACATGATTTTGAAGGATAGGAAGGATGGGTGTTGGCTAATAGGGATTTTAGCGTGTCCCCTTCCCCGCCCCGGCATCCTCCTGCGTTCGCTTCGCTCCGCGTCCCCCTTGCGCTACGCGAAGGGAGTGAACCACCGCCCTTTCACCCTCACCCTAGCCCTCTCCCATCAAGGGAGAGGGGATGACCCGCCCCCACGCCACCCGGGCATACCCCGCTCGCATCGCTCCGCTCGCTCGCGCCCCTTTCGTTTCACGAAAGG
>VXSB01000028.1:37920-107556 GCA_009838175.1 Chloroflexota bacterium | reverse complement strand
GGGGTGGGGTTTTTTTGATTTAATTTTTACTTTTTTTTTTATTTTCCATACGTTAATTTTTAAAACGGACTTTGGGGGGTTTTTTTCCCGCCGCTCTGCGCGTTTTGTTGCTGGATTGAGGTCAGCAGTTGCGGTTCGGTTGCTGATCAGATGAACAACGGGCCGAAGATCAGTGACACGACCGCCATCAGCTTAAGCAGGATGTTGATCGCTGGACCAGAGGTGTCCTTAAAGGGGTCGCCGACGGTGTCGCCGGTAACAGCCGCCGCATGCGGATCAGAGCCTTTACCGCCGAAGTTGCCGAGTTCGATGTATTTCTTGGCATTGTCCCACGCTCCGCCAGCGTTAGCCATGAAAATGGCAAGCAGGAAGCCAGCGATGATCGAACCCGCAAGCATACCGCCAAGGGCGTGAGCACCGACGAAGAGACCTACGAGAATTGGCGCGGCGATTGCGATCAGCCCGGGTAGGATCATCGCTTTCAACGAACCGCGCGTACTGATGTCGACTGCACGAGCCGCATCTGGACGCACACCGGGAGCGCCTTCCCTCAAACCGGGAATTTCCCGGAACTGCCTTCGGACCTCTTCAATCATGTGACCTGCGGCGGTGCCGACTGCTTGCATGGTCAAACCTGCGAAGAGGAATGGCAATAGCGCGCCGACGAGGGCACCAATAAGAACTTTCGGCTGTAAGAGGTCAAAACTGTCGATGTCGATTACCTGTCCGTATGCTGCCATCAGCGCCATTGCAGTTAAGACGGCAGAACCGATGGCGAAACCTTTACCAGTTGCGGCGGTTGTATTTCCGAGAGCATCCAACGAGTCGGTACGCTCGCGTACCTCGGGGTCAAGTCCAGCTTGTTCGGCGATGCCACCCGCGTTGTCAGCGACCGGGCCATAAGCGTCGGTTGCCAAGGTGATACCGAGGGTGGATAGCATACCGACCGCGGCAAGACCGATACCGTATAGACCTGCGAGTTCGTAGGCTATCCAAATGCCTGCTGCGATCGCAATCGTCGGGATGACTGTGCTATAGAGACCGATTGCGATACCCGCGATGATCGTCGAAGGGTGCCCGGTCTGCGACTGTTGGGCGATCCACTTCACGGGTGCAAATTCGTACGACGTGAAGTACTCGGTAGCCGTGCCTATCACTTGTCCGACGACGAGACCGACGAGTATCACCCAGAACAGATCGAAGCTGAGCGAGTCATTCATTAGGATGTAGATGCCAGTGCCGATGAGGGCGAGTATTCCGGCTCCAAAAATCCCGAATCTGAGGCTCCACAGGAGATTCCCCATAGTGGCATCGTCCTTGGTTCGGACGATTGAAGTGCCAATGATCGAAGCGAATATGCCGATGCCTGCCAGCATCATGGGTAGCACGATTTTCGGTGCCTCGATATCTTGGACAGCGTTAGCGGCGGTCCATGCAAGGGCGATCGTGGCGATGATGGATCCGGCGTAAGACTCGAACAGGTCGGCACCCATGCCAGCGACGTCGCCGACGTTGTCGCCGACATTGTCAGCAATGACGGCAGGGTTGCGCGGGTCGTCTTCCGGTAGTCCGGCTTCAACCTTGCCTACGAGGTCTGCACCGACATCTGCGGCTTTTGTGTAAATGCCGCCGCCAACGCGGGCGAACAGGGCAATCGACGATGCACCGAAACCGAATCCGGCGATAACGTTCGGGTTGCCGAAAATTAGCCAAAGAATGGTTACTCCAACGATGCCGATACCGACAACCGTGAGGCCCATGACAGCGCCGCTGTTGAAGGCGATACGGAGGGCTGGGTTAAGTCCAGTCTCGGCAGCGGTAGCAGTGCGGGTGTTGCCGCGCACGGCGATGTTCATACCGATGTAACCGGCGAGCGCAGAACCGATGGCTCCAGCGAGATATGCGATGGCGGTCCAAGGCCCGGTTACCGATAGGTTTCCGTCGCTGATCAGGTTTTCGATCGTCGAGTTGCCGGTCACGTTGAAGTCGATCAAAACCGCGAGGACGATGAAGATGATGACCACGAATCCAGCTAGGATCGTGTATTCCCGGCGAAGGAACGCCATCGCGCCTTCTTGGATGAGAGCACCTATCTCCTGCACAGCATGGCCGCCGGAGGGTTGGTTGGTGACCAACCTGAAGAGGAATGCTGCGACCAAGAGTGCAAGCACTCCAGCGCCGATGGCTATATATAACTCGGTCATTTATTCACGCGTCCTTACTAACGCCCCACGACGGATTTCGACACAGGACGCTCGACGATCCGTCAACAGCCAATGCCGAGACGCCCAAGTTACGATTCTAAGCGAATCGAGTGATAGCAGGAACTGAGTTTGGGTTCGGCGTTGGCAATGGACGGTGCCGATGTTCAACGCTGGGAAATCGTGTCAACTCAAGCTAGGTAACAGCTCGCGCTTCGCCGAACCGCTCAACCAACTCGCGTGTTGCGGCGGCTGGGTCTTGAGCCATAGTCACCGCCGTAGCTACACACGCGCTGTCGGCGCCAGCTTGGGCGACTGCCGCGATGTTGGATGCTTTGATGCCACCGATGGCGACGATGGGAGCAGTTACGCAGTCGACTACGGCGTGAAGTGTTGCGAGTCCAGCCGGACGGGTATCAGATTTGGTGGTAGTGGTGAAGATGGAACCGACAGCGATGTAGTCTGCACCTTCATTGAACGAGGTAATAGCTTCATCGATCAGCGCGTTGGATTTGCCCACTATCTGATGGGGTTGAAGGATGATCCGACATTCGGCAACGGGAAGGTCACCTTGGCCTACATGTACGCCATCGGCTCCGACTTCAGCTGCAATAAAGGGCGAGTCGTTGACGATGAAGAGGGTATCGTTGGCGCGGCAGATCTGGGCGATGGTGGTAGCTTCGTCGGTTATCACCGCTTCAGGTGCTTGCTTGTGCCTGAGTTGAATGACGGCTGCACCAGCGGACGCGGTCGCTTCAGCAATCATGAAAATGTCCCGACCACCACAATGGTCAGGATCGACGATCACGTATATGCCACCGACGATTTTGGAGGCGGCTGGACGGAGGGTCACTGTGTGGGCGAATTAGGCTTCTGAGGCCAGCACGCCGCCTTCGGCCCAATTGGATCGCTTGGTGTCGTGGATCACGACTGTGGTAGCGGAATCGGGGATGCCGGCAACTTCAGATATAGTTTTTGTCACGCCTTTGACGATCGCCGATTTCTGGTCGTGGGTGCGGCCTTCGAACATGTGAATGTGGACTACGGGCATATTTTTATCGTGCTCCTGAGTGGTTGAATTCGTCGCTGAATTATAACGCGCGGGTTGCTATTGTCTTTCGATCACCGACCTACGGACAGTCTGAATGCCAACGTAGATGGCAGGTGGGCATCGAGGATCAAGTCCTGAGCTTTCGCGACGTTGTACTCGACGCGATGAAACTGTATTCGCGGCGCTACGTTGTCGGCGATTTGTAGCAACGCGTATGATGCCCTTGGATCGCCGTCCCGTGGTTGCCCGACGCTACCAGGATTGACGAACCACCGCTCGTAATCGAGTTGGAAGACATCGGCATCGCGCGCTTGTATTACTTGCCAATTCGCGGACGCGTCACCGCCGAATACAGATGGGATGTGAGTGTGACCGTGAACGCATCCGACAGTGTCAAAATGGTTGAGGTTAAGGTCGGCGGTCTGTGAAGTGAACATGTATTCCCAGATCGGATTGCGCGGCGTGCCGTGGCAGAGCGTGATACTTGCTTGAACTGTTGTCAATGGTAGTGAGCTTAGGAAATCTCGAGTTTCCGCGGTCAGAGCATCCGCTGTCCACGCCGCGGATGCTGCAGCTGACGGATTGAAGTTCGCGATCGAGATTTCGCCGATCGCGGCAGCTTCATGGTTGCCTTTGACCATCGCTAGGTCAGGCAGCGAGCGCAAGCGCTCGACGACTTCGTTAGGTTGTGCGCCGTAGCCGACGCTATCGCCCATCACCCAAACCGAAGTGATGTCGGCTCGTTGAGACGCGTCTTCGAGTGTCTTTTCCAAGGCTGGTAGGTTGCCGTGAATGTCTGACAGCAGTAGGACGGTAGTCATAATAAGGCGGCGCTCAAAGGAGGGTCGGAGAATAGCCCAAATATAATCTTTCGTATGCAATCCGACGAGCGTTCTGCCCATGCGCCGATCAGCGAATCGGATCTTGTGGAGATCATCAAACAACGTGTCAATTCGGGCGGTGCATCGGTTGAAAGTGAGGTAGGGGTTGGCGACGATGCGGCGGTGATGCGTTTTGACGCAGGTCACATCGTGCTCACCGCGGACGCCATGGTCGACGGCGTCCACTTTCTGTCTCAGTCGATGTCATGGCACGACATGGGGTGGAAGTGCATTGTTTCCAATCAGAGCGACATTGCAGCGATGGGAGCCATCCCGGAACATGCGGTTCTGACGTTGGCGATCCCGGCAACCACGCGTGTCGGAGACTTGGATAAGTTGCTTTCAGGGGTGATCGGGGCGTTGGACGAATTCGGAGGAAAGCTGGTCGGAGGCGACACCGTTTCGTCCGACAATATCATTTTGAGTGTTGCATTGACTGGTCGGCTTTGCGACGCGGGTCGAACGTTGACCAGAGATGCCGCGCGCCCCGGTCAGCTGGTTGCAGTCACCGGCCCACTCGGCGGATCAGCTGGCGGTTTGACCGTGCTGGAGCAGAGGCGCACAGATTCTGCGAGACGCGCGAACGACGATATTATCGAGCGGCTGTTGAACGCTCATTTCCGACCCAACCCCAGAGTCGACCTCGCCGCCACTATAGTGGAATCGGGCGTGAAGTGCGCGATGGATGTTAGCGACGGGCTATTGATCGATCTGGAGCGCATCTGTTCCGCGAGCGGCGTGGATGCAGTGATCTACGCCGATCGAGTTCCGGTCGATTCAGATTTATTGTCTCAATTTCCGGATCGGGCATTGGAATTGGCGCTGACGGGAGGCGAAGACTACGAGTTGATCTACGTTGGCGACGCGGAATCGATCGGCAAAGTGAATGAGGCGCAACCAGAGGGTGTTGCGTCCGATTTCGGAGTTATAGGCGAGATCGTACCGCGCAAAAACGGCAAGGGTGAGGTGACTGTGCTGGATGATAATGGCACCCCAATCGAGTTTGACGCCAAGGGTTGGGACCACTTTGCGAGGTAGGGAAGATTTGATGGGCGAAAACACGTTACGCTTAGTCAGCAATTCTGAAAGCCAAACAGAGGCGTTTGGGCGAGATATCGGCGCGTCACTAAGCATCGGCGACACCGTGCTGCTGTACGGGGAGATGGGCGCGGGCAAGACGTGCATGGCACGCGGGATCGCGATTGGTGCAGAGTCGGAGGTTTCGGCTCGGAGTCCGACGTTCATCATTGTGGCTGAGTATCCGGGGCGGGTGAGAGTTTTTCATTGCGATCTGTATCGGATTACAGGCGCGTCTGAGGTGATCGATCTAGCCTTGGATGAATCGTTGGACCGCGGAGCATTGGTCGTCGAATGGCCGGAGAACGCTCAAGGCGCGTTGCCGGAAGATGCGCTAGAGATACGAATCGAGCTTGGTCAATCATCAGAGCAAAGATCAATTTCGATGTCACCGACTGGACCAAAGTCGCGGTCTCTGTTGGATGCGGTTGCGCAGAGGTTGCAAGTGGGGATGAAAACATGAAAATTCTAGGGATCGACACGTCGACCGCTTTCGCCGGGGTAGGTCTCTACGTCGATGGCGACGTCTCGACGCGTTCGTGGCAGTCGCGGCACAACCATGGAAGAGAGGTCATGCCAGCAGTGATGGAGTTGGTTAATGCCGCGGGGTTGAAAGCGAGTGATCTCGACGCGGTAGCAGCAGCCCTCGGTCCCGGAGGATTCAGCGCGGTCAGGGTTGGTATTGCGACAGCCCATGGACTCGTCGCACCGACGGAGGCGAGATTGATCGGCGTACCGACGCATCTCTTGCAGGCGTACAGACACCGGACCGTGACCACTAAACATGTGGTGTCCTTGATCCCGGTGGGGAGGAATCAGCTTTCATTCAGCGTGTTTGCTCATCCGATCTCAGCTTCATCAGAAGCTGTCGAATTCGGGATATGCGAAGAGGGTGAAGTCGCTTCGCGATTTGACGATAATGATCATGTGCTGTGCGGAGAAGGAACCGAAAGGCATACCGGCTCCGGCAATGGTGTCGTGCGGCCGCCCGAACACTTGCTCGACATAGCGCTTGAACGTCTCGAACGGGGTGAGATATCGGACAGCTTTTTGGAACCGATCTACTCCCGTCCACCAACGATTACGGCTCCGCGAGCAACGTAAACCGGCGCGCGAAGGGCGTTGTGCACAATTGTTGTTTGGCGGTCGTTTTGCTCGCCGAATTGAATCTCATTGGGGACGCGAACAGATGGAACTAGAGCGAACATTGGTCTTGGTGAAGCCCGACGGAGTGCAGCGCGGATTGGTTGGGACGATCATCGGTCGGTTTGAAGCGACAGGTATGAAGATCGTGGGCTTGAAGCTGATGCAGGTCAGCCAAAACTTGGCGCAACGTCACTACGCCGAACACGAGGGCAAACCGTTCTACGAAGGTCTGGTCAACTACATCACCGCCGCACCGGTGGTAGCGCTCTGTTTAGAAGGCCCAGATGCTATCGCGATCACTCGTAAGCTGATGGGCGCGACGAACCCGAGTGACGCGCCGCCAGGTACGATTCGGGGAGATTTTGGCGTTGAAATCAGCCGCAACCTGGTGCACGGTTCGGCGAATTCAGACGATGCCGAGCGTGAAGTTGGTCTGTTCTTCAGCGACGCAGAGTTGATCGATTACGCGCGTTCGAGCGACATATGGATTGCATCGGATGATGGATAGCCGCCCCGGTTATTGCAATCGGACGACTTCGTTGGCTTGGGACCAGAGCCCTTCAAGATCGTAGTACGCTCTGGTTTCACGGTTGAAGAGGTGGACTATGAAACCGGGGAAGTCGATGAGCAGCCATCCGCCGGAACCGGAACCTTCGCGATTGTTCCGCCGCATTCCCAAATCTCGAATCTTCCGCTCGATGCGGTCAGCCATCATCTCTAAGTGACGCTCAGTCTCGCCGCTTGCGATCACGAAGAAGTCGGTGAAATCGCTGACGTTCCGGGTGTCGAGTAGAACGACATCGGACCCTAGGTTGGATGAGGCTTCTTCGAGTGCCGCCCGCGCTAGCTCCTCAATCGAAAGTTTGACCGTAGTTTCAGGTGTGGATGTTGTCATGTGTTCTCGGATTATATCGGTACAAGATACGACTATGAATCGTCGTGTGGTTCAGTCGCATTCTTGAAACTAGCGATTTTATTCTGAAAAGAAGGACTTCGTCGATGGCACAGGGAACAGTCCAAGTAATAGTGTCCGAATCGACGCAAACTCATCAATCCTCATGCTGAATTCGAAAAAGCGCGCGCTAGTAGCGATGAGTGGGGGTGTCGACTCCTCTGTCGCTGCGGCTATGTTGGCTCGAGAGGGCTACGACGTCATCGGTGTAACGATGCGGCTGTTCAACGCGCCTTTTGAAGGGGCCGGGAAACTCTCAAAGTCCTGCTGTTCGCTCGAAGATGTTGAGGATGCGCGGGCGACGTGCCGCATCATTGGTGCGAAGCACTACTACATGAACTTCGAGAAGGAGTTCCAGCAGCACGTTATCGACTACTTCGTCGGCGAGTACCGACAGGGGAGGACGCCCCATCCCTGCTTAGCATGCAACGACCGGCTGAAGTTCAGTTTCCTAATGGATAGAGCGGAACTGATGGACGCGGAGATCGTTGCGACGGGTCACTACGCTCAGATCGCCACGGAAGAAGACGGTCGCAGGTCGCTGCGGCGCGGCGCGGATATCATGAAGGACCAGTCGTATGTGCTTTACAACCTGCAGCAGGATCAGTTGAAGCGCTTGGCGTTTCCTGTAGGCGGGTACACCAAGGATGAGATCCGCGAGATTGCTCGAAACGAAGGACTGCCAGTAGCCGACAAGCCTGATTCGCAGGACATTTGCTTCATCCCAACTGGTACATATCGCGAGTTCGTCGAGGAACGGCTTGATGAACCGAAATCGGGTGTGGTTGTCGACGTTGAGGGCAACGTGTTAGCCGAGCATGACGGAATTCACAATTTCACCATCGGTCAGCGTAAGGGGCTACCGATGATGGGTGGCACGAAGGGACCGATCTACGTGACCTCGATCAACTCTAAGTCGGGCAGGGTGACCGTGGGATCGGTGCAAGAACTCTTGCGTGACGAGGTATACGCGTCGGCAGTCAACTGGATCGACGAGGCCCCGCCAGCGAATGCTGAGATAACTGCGAAGATCCGATACAGCAGTCCGGAAGAGCCAGCATCGATTGAGATGTTAGGCGCAGAAGTTGGGAAAATCAGGTTCTCAAAGCCAATGCGAGCTTGCACCCCTGGTCAGGCTATCGTCTTCTACGACGGCGATCGAGTCCTCGGCGGAGGCTTCATTGAACTTGAATCTCCCATTTCGGACGTCTCGACCGCGACTGATCTAGCCGTCGCGGCGTAACCCTTCGCCATCTCAAGTCGAGTCAACGGCGCGATTGGCGTATCCTGAACGCGTCATGCAAACGGCGCAAAAAAGGGAAACAGGCCCGACTTTCGCGTTCGAGACCGAATGCCGCCAATCCGGTTATCGTGTGATCGCCGGAATCGACGAAGCTGGCCGCGGCGCACTTGCAGGACCTGTCGTTGCTGCCGCCGTGGTGCTTCCCGCCGAAATGTCGGAAGAACACATCGGGCTCATCGATGACTCGAAGAAGCTGACCATCAACCAGCGCGAGTACGCGTTCGATATGATCCGCACCTACGGGAGTACGCACGGGGTAGGCATCGTGCCTGCCGACCAGATCGACGAACTTGGCATCGTTCCTGCCACTAAACTCGCGATGCGCGATGCGATCCGCGCGATCAGGTGGCGGATCGACTTCCTTTTAATCGACGCCGTCACAAACATCGGCATCGCCACGCCATCCAAATCGATAATACGCGGCGATTCGAAATCCCTCTCAATCGCGGCAGCATCAATCATCGCCAAAGTGACGCGCGACCGCATCATGTCAGACGATCTGGAAGCACAATACCCGGGCTACGGATTCACACAACACAAGGGCTACGGCACTGCCGCCCACATGGACATGCTCGAAAGCCTAGGCCCTACCCCGGCCCATCGTCGCTCATTCAAACCGGTCGCACAACTCATCGCCGATAAATCATGGGCAGTTTTATCCGCCACATCCGCTTCAAACATTGCCAGTCGCAGCGAAATGAGTCTTCCCGACGGACTAGGTTTGAGTGTCGAAGACGCGGCGGCTAATCACCTCCGGCAACTCGGATACCGAATTATCGACCGCAACTACAAAACCCGACACGGCGAAGTCGACATCATCGCCAAGGTAGGACCGGAGTGGGTGTTCGTCGAGGTCAAGGGACGGAACTCGACAAAATTCGGACGACCCGTTGAAGCCCTAACACCCGAGAAACTCAACCGCATAGAGAACGTCGCCCTAGGCTACCTCGCGGCCGAAGTTGGTTCCAAAGTCGTAGATTGGCGCATCGATTTCGTGGGCGTAACAAGATCGCCCGATGGCCGATCCCTAGACTTCGAAATCGTCCGCAACGCCCACTACTGATCAACAGATCGGACGCTCCCATATTCCTCTCCCTTGATGCTCAAGGGGATCCATATCCCTCCCCCTTGATGCCAAGGGGGAATTGAAGGGGGTTTAATGCCTCAGAAAACCGCGATCGGATTGACAGGCGATCCGGTAACCGTAGGCAACCTGAGCGGCAGGATGTTGATGAGGAATTCCCATCTTCCGCGTTCGGAACAAGCCGCAGCGATGTCGTCAAGCCAGGCATTGTCTAAAATCCACAATCCCATACCGACGATCCCGACTTGATGGACGGGGTTGCTGAAACGGTCATAGCCCGTTGGTTGGACATCGTTGCCAGTGTCCGAACCCATCACAGCTACGCCGCGTTCGTGCATGAACGGCAGAATCTCAGGCAACGGTCCAGATGACCCAGCGACGTATGCATCGACGGGCCCGAGTTCCTCACGCATGCCGAGCTGTCCAGTTCGTAGGAGCAGTACATCACCCTCACGTACCTTGAAACCGCACTGTTCCTCAGCGGCGTTGATGTCGTCCATTCCGACACCATCCCCGCGTTCGATGTAGCGAACCCCGCGGAGCATCGGAGCGTCCACTAGAACGCCGCGCGTAACGATGCCGCCAACCGCCGCAGTTATGTCAAGTTCGGTCGCACCATCGGCCACCGTCACGACAGAAGCGGGCCGTCCATTGTAAGCCTTCCCATCCCAGAAGAAGTGGGCGAGAGAGTCGATATGGGTAACCGTGTGCCCGTGGAAAACTAATCCGAAGTAGTCAATGGCGACTTGACGATCCGGACCCTCTCCGGTTCGATAAACGTCTCCAGACCCGATCATGTAGTGCTGTGGCGGACGCGGCACATCAACCGCAGCCTCGAATCCCACCGCTCTCGCACACGATACAGTCGCACCTTCTTGGACTAACGATAGAGCGTCCAACGTCGTCTGGTTGCTGAGGTGGTTCAGTGTGCCGCGCTCGTCATCTTCTCCCCATCGACCCCAATTATTGAGGTCGTCGTGGAGCCATCGTAGGAGATCGTCTTGGGAGGGTCGTGTTGAGGACATGTTTTGGTTCCAATCGCTGCAATTCATCGCCGATTATAGCCGTAGCGAATCAACACCCCGGTCGTCGGTTGCACTCAAGTTAGAATCGCAAGTGGCGCGCTAGCTCAATTGGCAGAGCAAGTGACTCTTAATCACTAGGTTCGGGGTTCGAGTCCCCGGCGCGTCACCAATGCTACATTTGCGCGATAAACTTGATATTCAAGCGCGAGCAGTTGGCAAGCCGATAAACCGGAATGCTAGGGACGGCTTTCCTTGACGGACTATGTGGCGTCGTCGACTTACCTGATAGCTGTACCGCCAGTTCCCGCGCCCTAGTTTGGTTGCCCGTTCACGTACGCTGACGCTCAAGCGTAAAGTACCCGACTATCGGGTTTTGCAAACTCGACGGCGCAGGACACGATCAAACCAAGTCTCGCATCAGCCGTTGCATCGAGCTAAAGAACGACCTCCGAAGCCAGTTCTCGATAACGGCAGAAGGCATTGGCCAGCCGCATCTCCCGGGGCGTCCGGCACTCCGGTCCGAAGAGCTCCAGAGATGCCACCAGAACGCATACGCACCGCGCCCTTGACGTCGCCACGTTCAACCGGTTCAGGCTGTAAAGGAATTCCATACCGTGCGGCGCGTCTTCCGGGGTGGAGGTCGCCATGGTGTAAATCACGATTGGCGCTTCTTGACCTTGGAACTTGTCCACCGTGCCTACCCGCGCACCATCGGGCAATCGTTCCTGGACCGTAAACACTTGAGCGTTATAAGGGGCGATGATGAGGACGTCCTCCAACGTGATCGGTCTCTCGAGGCCATCCGCGTCGACCCAGCTAGCCTGGTTGTCGACGAGGTCCAAGACCAGGGATGCCACGGCGTCGGCCTCCTCCTCCGAGGAACTCTGGTTGCCGCGGTGCGAGATTGGCGCCAGGCGCAGCCCCGTACCTGACAGCGGCCCGGGCGCAATCACACGCTGCCGCTCTAGATCGGAGCGGGACGCCAGCCGATCCTCGTAGAACGCCTCCGACGTGAACTTGCAAATATCGGGATGCAGCCGCCATGTCTCCTCTAGGAACAGTCCCTGTTCCGCTTCAATGGTCTGCCGCTCGCCGAGAAGGTGGGCCAGAGCGGACACGCCAGTGCCGTCAGGGTGCGTGCCCTGAGCGGGTTGGTCCAACTGCTGCGGGTCGCCCAGAAGCACCAGGTTGGGCGCCGCGTGGGATATTGCCAGCACGTTCGCCAGCGACATCTGAGCGGCCTCGTCGACGAACAACACGTCTACGCTGTCCAGCGCCTCTTCCCGGGCCCATAGCCAAGCGGTGCCGGCTGCGACTTGGCAGCCCTCTCCCAATGCCGCGAAAACGGCCGAGTTGTCGGTCGTCTGGGCGACACGCGGGTCGAGTAGTTCGGCGTCCGAATTGCGGGAGATCTTCCGCACGGCTTTGACAGTGATGTCTCGCTGATCGGCGGCGGAAAGCACCTCCTGCAGCAGGTTGACGATCACCTTGTGGCTGTTGGCGGTGATCCCCACCCGAGCGCCATTGCTCACGAATTCGCATATCATCCTTGCGCCGGTGTAAGTCTTTCCGGCGCCGGGGGGGCCTTGCACAGGCAGCACGCTGAAGTCGGCGTCCGAAGCGATGCGCAGCGCGGCATCCAGCGCCGACTCGCTTTGCCGTTGCACGGGCGCTCCGTTCAAGCGCGGCGGTCGGCGGAGTAGCAAATCCCGAGCTGCTCTGTACTTCCCGTCGTCAGCCATGCCGTGAGCCGCAACGTGCTCGCCGACCCTCACCAGAGCATTCTTCAGCTCTTGGGATGGCACGATGTCATGTGCGAAAACTGCCTCCGGGTGGTTGTTGGCAGATGCGCCCCGCTTCTTGACGTCGATGGTGCACCCGAGGGTGTCCAAAGCGACGAGACTGCCCAGAGGCGACTGTTCCCCCGGGACATGCAGCGTCTCACCACCCCGGAGAGACGTCTCCTGTGCCGGGAAACGGTAGCGGTGCACTGGCGCCTTCGCCGTGCCTCCCACCGTCTCCACCATCTCTAAACGCGCCAACGCCGCCCGATCGTCCAGCAAGTCTTCAACTGCGGTGTCCCTCAGGCGGAAATACTCCCACCACGCTGCCTTGTCTTCGCGGCGGTGCCACTCAAGGATGTTGGCCAGCACCCATCGCGCTTGTTGCTCCTCGCTGCGCTCGTCGGGCGCCGCCGGGACGCCGTGGGCGATGCGATCGGCAAGCTCCCTGATGGCCTGCTCCCAATCCGTGAGACGCTCCGATGCCTCGCCGTGGCCGATTTGTGGTCGCTCGATGGATAAGCCTTGCGCCATCAAGTTCAGGCGGATCCCTTCCAACCAGCCGCGAAGGTGGAAGGTGGAAGCGCAATCGTCGCGGTTGTATTCCTCCACAGTTGCCAAGGCGCTGTTCTCAATCTCCTTGGTGCCGCCCGATTCCAAGGCGGCCGAGACAGCATAGAGGGCCCGGTTCGCATCGCCGAGGAACACTTCGCGTCTGAAGTCGAAGAATGGTTCCAAATTTTTGATGGAGTAGCTCTCCACGCTGGCGCGCACGCTCTCCCGCGTCACCCGGTACAGGTCGACGAAAAGACCGGCGCGCAGCATTCGGTCGACCTCGGCCTCGCGTGTGGCGTGCCGGCTCATCAGTCGCTTCATCGCGCTAGGCTCGTACGGGGCGTAGTGATAGACGTGCATGTCTTCGTGCCTCGCCCACCTCTCGACAAGCCAGTCGACGAACCGCTCGAAGCAGCGCTTCTCCTCCTCGTAGTCCAACGCCCAGAAGCCGGTGTGAGGCAGGTCGCCCGACTCGTCGACGGTGACGTAGCCGAAAAGAAATTCCAAACCGCCCGGACCGACGAAAGGGTCGCCTTCGATGTCGAAGAACACATCGCCCGGCGACGGTTCCGGCAGTTTGGCCAAGCCCACGCCGGGCTGTTGGTCAAGGGTCTCGTAAATCGGCACATCAGCAGTACGGCCCTCCATCTGCACTCGTGCCTGCTCGCGTATCTTCTCGTAGGTGGCGACCGCGCCACGGTCAGGCTCCCACGGCCAGGGGAGTGCAACGCCAGCGAGCCTCGCAACGGTGTCGACTTCCTTGGCCTTGAGTTCGGCCGCGTGGAGGTTGGAAATGCCCGCCACGAGCGACAGGTGGTCGTCTGAACGCCGGCGCGCGTCGCATTGTCGGCTCCACCGGCAGATGTCGCAATGCACCCTCGGGTCGGGATAAGTCTGGACTTCCTCGCCAGATGTCACTGCCGACTCCAGCCGCGCCTTCGCCAGCCGGTAATACGCCGCGTAGTCGGTCGTCCGGTACACCTGCGGTTCGAACTCGGTCCACGGAGTCACGGCGCACATGCGCTCCGGCAGCACGCCTTGAACTCCTGAAACCAGCTCCGAGTACAGCGACAGCTGGAGTATGGTGCCGCTCCTGGTTTCCCTTGACAGTTTGGCGTCTACGGCCTCGTAAGACCAGTCGCCGAGGCTGCTTGGTTTCTGCACGCGGAGAAGCGCATCGATGCGTCCGGCCCATTGATCGTCGGCGAGCGCGGCCTGAACGATGACGTCGGCACCGTCGCTCATCGCTCCCACGGTAGCGGACACGGCCGCGGCGTCGACCCCGACTCCCTCGATCCGGGTCAGGCGTCGACCGATGTCCTCCAGGTGCTGCAGGTAGTTTCTCTCGTGGGCCATCCCCCTCTCATGCATCCACGCGACGGTCGGATCCCAATCCGTGGGCGCCGCTAAGACACCCGCTGCGACCTCGCCGTTCAGCACAGTGAGATGTCGGCAGGCCAAATGGTTCACAAGATCCCCGGCACTGAACCGGACGTTGCCATCGATGTACTCCATCAGACGCGCGCTCCTTCGCAGGTTCGATTCGTCGACGTGAGACCGTCCGAGGATCGATGGTGTTGTGCAAAACCGCCGGTGCGCCTTGGTTACGACGCCCCGAACGTGTATGACACTCTGCCGCTGATCCTAGACCAGCCCAAGATTCTCAGGCTACATCACCGACCTCAACTGCAGCGTGAACGACCGTGATCTTTTCAGGTGCGGTACCTTCGTGCGTACGGGCTCACGTCAGATTCGGCGTTCCCGTTTTGCGGTTTCGCTTGACGGGTTTGTGTTGCATGAATTATCATGTTGCACATGATGCGAAACAGCGTCATTTATGAAACCAAATTGGTAGACGATACCGTGAAGGATATTGGCGAGCGTCTGCCGCCAGGGTGGAATCTGCGCAGCAGCGAGCGCGGCGCGGCTGTTCCGTCTTCACAGGGTTTCAAGCTTCAGGTCGACGCGATTCTGGAGATCCGGGCGCCTGACGGAATTTCGTCCGAGATCATGGTGGAGACGAAGCTGAAGCCTGTCCAGCCCAACGTCTTGTCAAGCGTGGAGTCACATCTGGAGGCTTCAGCACGCGCCCGGCGCGAGCAGAACGGAACGACCGGCCCCGAGCCCGTCTCAATGCTGATCTCACCATACCTCAGCCCCTTGACGAGGAAACGTCTCACAGAAGCCGGGATCAGCTACGCCGATTCGACCGGAAACATCAGGCTCTCTGTCGAGCGACCAGCCGTTTTCGTCCATAACCAAGGCGCCGACAAGAACCCGATCCGAGAGAAGCGGCCGCTGCGTTCTCTGAAAGGAGGACGCACCGCCCGAGTGGTGAGGGCTCTGATGGACTACCGTACTCCGTTCGGGACTCGGGAACTCGCGGCCGAGACGGGGTGTTCGCCAGCCATGGTTTCGCGGGTTGTCAACTTGCTGGAATCCGATGACATCGTGGGCAAGCAAGGTCGCCGGGGCCGGATCGTCTCGGTAGACTGGCAGATGCTTGCCAACAGATGGGCCGAGGACTACGAATTCAGCACCTCAAACGTGTCGACGACCTGGCTTGAACCCAGGGGAACCGCGCCGTTGCTCACGCGGCTCCGAAGGGCGGAATTCCGTTACGCAATCACCGGTTCGTTAGCTGCGAATCGCCTAGCACCATTCGCAGAGCCCCGCCTAGTCTCCATATACGCAGACGATCCCTTGGCAGCTGGGAGATCGCTCGACCTGCGTCCTGCCGAGACCGGGGCGAACGTCTCGATCGTGCACCCATTCGACGCGGTGGCGGTCGAGTCCGTCGAACGCGCCGACGGTGTGGCGTACGCACGCGTTACACAGGTCCTTCTGGATCTAATGAAGGGACCAGGGCGCGGGCCCGCCGAGGCGGAAGCGTTGCTGGAATGGATGAAGAACAACGAGGATCGATGGAAGCTGGAATTAACCAAGCGCGCATAGACGCCCGCGAGGCGCTGTTAGATGCTGTCGATGCGCTGGGCAGCCACAGCGACGCTGGCGTGCTCGTGGGCGCCCAAGCGGTGTACGCCCACTCGGAGAGCGAGGACGCCAGTTTCTCGGTTTCCCCGTTCACTTACGACGCAGACATAGTTCTCGACCCGGAGCTCCTACGAGACACCCCACCGATCGTCGACGTCATGGAATGCGCCGGCTTTAGACTGGGCGATCAGCCTGGGCTCTACAGCAAGGGCGGCCCATATCGGGTGGACCTGCTCGTGCCCGAAGCCGTCGGCGGACCGGGTCGCAGAGGAGCCAGGCTTGGAGCCCACGGCACGAGGGCGGCTATGAAGGTTCGCGGGCTCGAGGGCGCGCTTGTCAGCCATGAGCGTAAGACGATCAGCTCATTGGCCCCAGGCGCAGGTCGCTCGTGCAACCTCAAAGTGGCTGGACCGGCAGCGCTCCTGGTGGCGAAGGTTCACAAAGTGGGTGAACGCGTCGGCGAACATGAGAGCCCTCGCAACCGCCAGCTCGACAAAGACGCTTTCGACATCTATCGGCTGCTGCGAGCGATCGACACAGCCGACATGGTTTCGGAACTGAGACTTCTCAAGTCGCACGAAGTTTCTCGCCAGGTGACATCCGACGCGTTGTCGATGTTTCAAAAGCTGTTCTGCGACCCTACCGACGCGGGCACTCAGCTCGTGGTTCGACACGTGGCGAATCCTCAGAATGATGATTTCATCGCCGCGTCAAGCGTCGCCCTCGGCCAAGATCTGATCTCAGCGGTTGCAGAGTCTTAACGCGCAAGTCAGCATCCGGCCGCGCCTTGCGTTCCGCTCCGCGTGACAGCCGTGGATCGGAAAGACGGGCCGGGACGCTTGAGTTGTGAAAGAGCCAAGCAGGTGGCGATGGAATAGCCGGCGGCACAGCGACGAGCGATTCTCTCTGAATCTGAGGTTAATGCGTTTTGTGAACAACCTCGCAGAACCAATTCTCGCCCTCTTCCATCTGGAATCTGCCGGAGAATTTATCGGAGCCGGCGATGTATTCAGCAGCCCTCTCCTCTAGGGCAACACGCGTGGTTTCTTCACGATATTCAATTTCCAGTCGACCTATGCTTTTCGAAGGGGGTTGGCCATCAAGCAAGATCGCCGCACCTCTGAGAGCTCCTCTCGCAAGCAGAGGTCTTGATTCGGGATCAAGGTATCCGTGTCTGGCGAGAACTCTGGCAGCGTCGGCAGCGTTGAGATTCCGAACCTTCTTCGTTCCGTAGAACCAAGGTTTGAAAATGTGGTGTGCTGCCTCTACGGTGCCCAGGCCTGCCAATAGACCTTTCAGGCCATCTGCATCGACAACAGCGTCTGAGACACCATCCGCCCACAACGAGAACCACCTATATGCGAGCTGGCCCGGAAGTTTGTGAACGCCGCGTGTCCGAGCTGCCAACTTATTGAATTCATCAGCGTCCCAAAGGTTCTTGTATTTTGCCTTCGCGGTTGCTAAGCTGCTAATCTTCGAGAAAAGATTTAGTCGCTCTTGGCGTGTTAGGGCGTTAATAAACAGCTCGAAGCACTTGTGCTGGTCGTTGAACCAACCTTGAAGCACGACCATCGGCAAGGGCAGATTCTCGTAGATTCGTAAGTCGCAATCTTGATTGTCCACAACGGTGTCCAGTTTTAGCATTTTCAAGCCTCGCCTCTAGGAATTGGGTCGGATGGGAGATTCAGACCCGGACTTCGTAAATGCCATTGATGCGCGCTCCGAACCGAGCTATAGCAATACGTTCTTTGAACAAGCCTAGGTGGCGACGCGCATTGCTGTGGCAACCAGATGGTTAACCCGCGCTCGAAAGCGGAAACCCTTACGCCAGCAAGTAAGAGTGGGAGCACCATCATCTCAAGGTCTGCGAGTCCATTTTATTTGCTCACACCCTGCCGAAGCGCAGGCCGCCGATATCAGAAGGCAGTCTTCGTGCGTTGCAGAGCCTTCTTCCAGCTAGCATCACGCGGATGCTGTCGCTGACCTGCATATCGGGCTCACAGTTGTGGTCGCGGCGTCACCGGTCCGATGGTTCTCAGACCGCTCGCCAAACTCTGGCGTTCAAACCAAAACGATTCACTGATGGTCTTGACGATGCTGTGTCGCCGAGAAGACGGCGGAAAAGGCCGGGTCGTAGCGCAGCACACGGTTGTCCGAGGTACTGGCGATATCGGGTTTGGTACCAGGGTCAGGAATTGAGTTCTCTCTGCCACTGGAAGGACAGGTTCGCTGGACAAACGACGAGCACCCGTTCCGCCAACCCTCGCAGCTTCAACTCCCTGATGAGCAAGCCCGCCATGATGGTCTTTCCGGCCCCGGCGTTGTCGGCCAACAGAAACCGCACGCTGGGGAGTTTCAAGAGATACTCGTAGACCGCCTCGAGCTGATGGGGCAGCGGGTCGACTCGTGAGATCGAAAGTCCGAAGTAGGGGTCGAACTCGTATGCCAGCCGAGGGAGTAGGCTTGAAGGCCGAGGCGGAGCAGGTGCCCGTCTCCTTTGAACGACAAAGCTGAGTCAGCTACGGTCAAAGCCGCGATGTCGTTCGGGGTCAGCGTGACCCGACGGAACCTCTCTGTCCGCTTTCCGACGAGTCCGGCCTCCACGGAACCGAGGCCGTTCGATCGAACGGTCTCCGCTCGCATCTGCTCGCTGAACAAAGGACCAGTGAGGACCTGTCCTTCGCTAATGGCGGGGTCGATAGTCAACCGCTAGGCCCTCCTGTCATCGCTCATCGAAAATGCGAAGAAATCATCGGCGATCAACGCGCTCGCAGGTTCGGCTATCCAATTCGGCATGATCGCCCGCAGATCCGCCAACTCCTGAAGGTCCTCCGATGAGAGTCTGCGCCCGATTAAGTTCAGACCTTCTTCAACATTTGCCGGCCCCAACCAGGACAGCGCACGAACCGCTTGCCCTGCAGGTCGATGCGGCGCAGCCAGTTGCCAACGAGGAGCGTGACGCAGTTCGATGTTCAACCCGCCCAGGGTCAGGTTGCGGCTGGGTCCGGAGGTCAGGTAAATCGACCGCACAGGCACCTGAGTGGTGAGGCCAAGGGCGTTCGCCGCAACCCCGCCACTAGGCACTATCGTCTCACCCCACAGCGCCGACAGCGATGCAACCACCTTCTCGACTGCAGGTGACCGACGGCCGAATTTGGTTTCCACGGGACAAACGTAAATCCCGTGGCAGACTCGCAAGAGCCTTCCATTCTTGGCGAGACGGGACAACGCTTGATCGATGGCTGCTCTGGTACCCATATGCAGCAGCGCCTTCGGATGAAGCAACGAGCCTTCAGGCAAAGCAGCGGCGTAGGCCATGATCTGTTCCGTCGCACTCGGCATCAGTACTTTTCTCCATTGATGTCAGAATTTTAGCATTGACACTAACACTCATTATCACGCGTTCGCGTACCTCTACGTAGGTGATGCGACCGGGGATGGTGCCGAGAAAACATGGCAATTCCAGAGTCTCAGCTAAGCACATGGTCACACCACGGCGCTCAGGATTCATCCAAGCGCACGCATGAGGCTATTCGACAAGTGTTGGATGCCTATCAATGGCCCGAAGGCATGACCCGCGAATTCTACTTGCAGGGATCATACCGAAACGCCACCAACATCCGAGGCGATAGCGACGTGGACGTCGTATTGGAGATGACCTCGTCGTTCGACCATGACGTGAGCGCCCTCGCAGAATACGAGCAACGGATGCTCGAATCGACCTTTCGACCAGCCACATACGGCTGGGACGACTTCCGCCGCGAGACGCTGAAGGCGCTGCAAGCAGGTTTCGGTGATAAGAAGGTGGGGCAGGGCAACAAATCGATCAAGTTGAAGGCTGACCCTCCTAGGCTCGCGGCTGATGTCGTTGTGGGCATGACGTACCGGCGGTACAGCGGTTACCAGTTATATGTAGAAGGCATCACCTTCTGGGCGTTGAGCGACAAGGACTGGATTGTGAACTATCCGAAAGAGCACTACACGAACGGCGCCGGCAAGAGCGCGCGCACGTGGGACCGCTACAAACGGATCGTGAGGATGTTCAAGAACGCTAGAAACCGCTTGCAGTCCGCCGGCAGGATCAGGTCGGACCTCGCTCCGTCCTACTTTGTCGAGTGTCTACTTTTCAACGCGCCTGACTGGGCGTATCAAACCAGCTACCAAGAGACGTACCGCTCGATCGTCAACTGGATGGCTCAGAGCAGGTTCGACGAACTCGTTTGTCAAAACGGCCAGCAACGGCTTTTCGGTCCTTCATCTGACCAGTGGTCGATCAGGGATGCGAAAGCCTTAGCCGACCAACTTGCTCGTCTGTGGAACGACTGGGAGTGATCGAACCAGATGCACACGTATGAGTTGGAAGGAAGGGAAAAGGTGTTCGTCGTCGCCGTTGGCGTCAGCGTCCTGCTGGTGTGGCTACTTCACATAGGTCTGGGCGCCGTGGATTTCAATCCTCAGTGGTGGTTGAGTGTGCCGTCGTTCGCGGGTTGCTATTCGGGCTTTCTTTGGTTGTTCGACCGCTACCAGTGGAAATTCGGGTTACTCAGGAATCTCAAGCTCGTTTCCCTGCCTGACCTCAATGGAAGGTGGATCGGTGAAGTCAAATCTTCTTGCAACAGCGATGGCAGCGGCCATAAGGTTTCAGCCGTCGTACTGCAACGATGGTCGAAGATGGTCATCAGACTAGAAACTGAACAATCCCGGTCTAGCAGCATCGTGGCCTCCCTGAGAACGACCGATCTGACCAAGCCTGAATTGTCCTACCAGTACGTAAATGAGCCCAGGTCCGACGCGCCGGGTACGATGGCGATGCACCGGGGCACCGCCACCTTGGAACTGGACGGCTCCCGTCTAGAGGGCGACTACTACACGGGCAGAGGAAGAGGTGAGATCGGGACTATCACCTTAAGCAGGTGCTACGAGTAGATCGCGGGAGCTTGACGAGGAGTTATGGCACAGGAGCAGCATCCACGAATCAGGCCGTCGGATATCGTCGCGTCGTCTGACGATCCGTTCGAAAACGATCTTCTCGAACGAAGACCGGCCGTCGAGAGCTCGACTCCGATCCTCGCTTCGTTAACCGGTCCCTGCGTCATCTCCGTCGACGCGGAATATGGAGCAGGCAGGACGTTGTTCCTGAGGATGTGGAGCCAACATTTGCAAAACGCGGGATTCCACGTGATTCAACTCAACGCGTGGGAGGCCGATTTCACCAACAAACCGCTTCATGCGCTGACGGCCGAGCTTACCCGGAGTTCTCGTCGGCCGTTGGGTGCCGAAGGAGAGACAGTAGGAAAGATGCGGCGCCTGTCAAGCGATGCGGGAAAATCGAAATTTCCGGTTTTTCGTCCGCTCACGATTGTTTAAGCGACAAAGCGAGCGCGAACTAAGGACCAAATCACTGCTACAGGAGGGCCGTAGATGGAGCAGCAACAGATAGAGTGGGACGTGTACTGCCAGCCGGAGCCGTTGACGCGTTGCAACCGGGATGGAGAGGTGTATCGGCGCAATCCGGCCGTAGACAAGCAGATTCGCGAGATTCTCAGGCTTGACGCCGAAGGCATCATCGAACGTTCAAGAATCCGGGACGAGGCTTCGTCGAAATTCGTCAAAGAAGAAACCCTCGTCTATCTGATTCGGCACTTCCATAAAGCTGGGGATAGGCGGACGGTAAGCGATCTCTCTGAGTGCCTGCTGTCGCGTTGCGTTGCCGTGGTGTACAGCACATTGGGTGCCTTGGGCAAGGTGTTGGCCGATGAAGGCCATTTGGATGTCATCAGCGAGCTTTTCTCCAAGATCTTGGACTTGAATAGCGATGTCGGCGACTTCCTCCAAGTCCGATTCTGGGTTGTCTTGAAAAGGCTGTCGGTGCAGGTCTTTCGAAAGTTGGTGAAGCGAATCTCGTATGAATCGCCTTCCGTTCTTGCCTTCGAGGAGGTTGGCGAAACGGCGTTGGCTCGCAGCACAGTCGCAACGGGCGCTTCACCGTATCCATCCCCCGAATCTTATGCGGTCAACAGAACGTTGATTCGGGAAGCCCTCGGTCAGTTGAAGGAGCCAATTAAAACCGCCTTCCTACTCCGTCATTACGCAGGTTGGCCGATAGAACATAGGGACGAAGATGTACCAACGATCAGTCGGCACTTCGCCAAGACACCCCGAACGATCAGGAACTGGCTGGCCACCGCTGAGGAGATTCTGGAAGAGTGGCGAGGAGAATAAAGATGAACGATTCAATGAGACAAGAGCAGTTGACGGACGTTCTTGACGCCTACGTAGCTTCTGCTGCGGGACACAGCGCTCCTATCGAGGAATGGATACGAAGGTATCCCGACTTTGAGCAAGAGATTATCGAATTCGCGGCCAGTTGGAACTTGATGGAGTCGATGCAATGGTCGAAGCCTTCCGCTGAATTCGATGAAGCGAGACTGGTGCTTCGGGGGATGAGCGTCGTGCAGAACCTCTTGCACAACCAATCATCACAAACTGTACTTGACCGCGACGCATTGTTTGAGAGCTTGATCGTGAAGGGTAAGACCAGAGGTCTGGAACCGCGCCCGTGGGCTCAAGCTTTAGGACTGGGCGACGGTTTGCTCAGAAAGCTGGACCGTCGCTTAATTGGTTTCAGTTCGATCCCAAGGGAATTGATCAAGGACTTGGCAGAATCGATGCAGGTTGACGAAAGCCATGTCGCCTCTTACCTGCAGCAGGAACCCATGATGGCCACCGGCAACGCATATCGTTCCGAACAGGCACCGAGGCTTGCCGAACCCGAGGACTTCTTCGATGCTCTAAGGGCCGATCCAACGATCAGCCGTCAAGACGTCGAACGCTGGTTCGCGCTCAAGGAGTCCAAGCGAGAAACGTGAGCCACTGGGACGATATCAGAAGGCAGGCGCGGAGATGGCGCACCACAGTGCTGCGAGAGGCCGGCGGAGACCCATCATCCGAATCATTGCTCGCCGCGGCTGACCAGCTGACAAGTTACGAACGAATCGGCCTTCCCGCAGGCGACCCGTTGCTGGACGGCGCAGAGGCAACTCTCGACCACGAGATGGAAAGAGTCTGGTTCAACCGCGACGTCGAACCTGAACTGGCTCGCTTCTATCAAACTCACGAGTATGCTCATCTTTGGTTGCATCCCGAACTCCGGAATCCGCCTGAATTCAACCTGGATCCGGAGGCCATTGAGGAACCCTTGCCATTCGGCGTAAGTCGAGTAGAGGGATATGGGCCCGAAGAGCTTAGAGAGCGTGAAGCAAACGTTTTTGCACGGGAGTTCTTGCTGCCCACCGATTTCTTGCGGGAATGGTACGAGGCAGACAGAGTCAGCCCGATTGACATTGCGGAGAAGCTGGGACTTCCCAAAACAATGGTTTTGCAGCAGATGGCGCGGGCGCTGCTCACGCCGGACGTCCCTGCCGCCGACACATCGCTCGGCGAACAGAACGTCCACCAACTGGACCCCAGTCAGAAAGAAGCTGTTCACTCCCCAAGGGGACCGTTACTCCTTGAGGCAGGACCAGGAACAGGCAAAACCCACACCTTGGTGAGTCGGATCATGTTTCTCCTTGAACGCGATGTTTCGCCAACAACGATCCTCGCGCTGACGTTCTCGAACCGTGCGGCCGAGGAGATGCGTTCCCGTGTGGCGAAGGCTCGACCGGAAGATGCATCCCGTATCTGGATGGGAACCTTTCATGCCTTTGGCCTGGAGCTATTGCGGAAATTCGGCAATCATCTAGGGCTCCCGCCTCGTCTCAGCGTATTGGATCCCTCTGACTCGATTGCCCTCTTGGAGAGCATGCTCCCCGAACTGGAGTTGGATCACTATCAGGACTTGCACGACCCGGCGCGTTACCTCCGTGACATTATGAGTGCGATCTCAAGGGCGAAGGACGAATTGGTGAGTCCAGGAGAGTATGCAGCATTCGGTGATCGCATGCTTCAACTAGCGTCCTCTTCAGAGGAAAAGGAGGCGGCTGAGAGAGTCCTAGAAGTCGCGCGGGTTTACCGGTTGTACCAGGAAGCTCTTGAACGAGATCATCTGCTCGATTTCGGTGACCTCATCTACAAAGCCGTCGCTCTGCTCGGGACCCACACCGATGTGCGAAACACGCTGCGGCGCGCCTATCCGCACGTCCTGGTCGATGAATACCAAGATGTGAACTACGCAAGTGGATTCCTGCTTAAGGAACTGGCTGGGGCAGGGGCAGGTCTGTGGGTGGTTGGCGACACTCGCCAAGCGATCTATCGGTTCCGCGGCGCCGCCCCTTCAAACATGCGGCGATTCGAGCATGACTTTCCCGGTGCCAAGTTGATGTCGCTCAATTACAACTACAGGTCCCAACCAGCAATCTTGGATGTCTTCGCGGGGTTGGCACCTGACATGCGAGCGAGTCGACTGGGATCGAGTTTCATCCGTTGGGAGCCGAAGCGTTCGGATACCGGAGGGCGGGTCTTGATGGAGGTTGCAGCCGACCTTGCAGCCGAGGCAGACGGGATGGCGCGGGAGATTGAGCGACAACGGAACTCTGGAATCCCATACAGCCAGCAGGCGGTTTTATGTCGCTCACACACTCGGCTTGGAAGAATCGGGGCCGCGTTGCAGGACTTGGGAGTGCCAATTCTCTACTTAGGCAACCTGTTTGAGCGTCCGGAAGTGCGCGACATGCTGTCGCTCTTGTCTCTCGCATGCGAACCTGACGGCCGGGGTTTGGTGCGCGTGGCTCGCTTTCCCGAGTACAAGATCCCGCTGCAGGACGTGCTCGAATTGTTCAAATTGGCGCGCGATCGAAATGTCGCATTCCCTGCTGCCTTGGACCTGGCCGCTCCGGCAGCATCTATCTCGGCAAGAGGAAAAAAGGGCATTGCTCTTCTGTCACGTCATCTGAGTGGCATGAGGCATGTCAAACCGTGGACGTTGCTCACAGGTTATTTGTTCCAACGAAGCCGCTATCTCGATGCCTACCTGAGCAACCAATCAGTGGCAGGCAGGCAGCGCTTGCTGGCGCTATATCAGATCCTCCAGTTCGCCCATGAACAGAAGGCAGGAGTTCCTAGTGAGTCGATTGATTCCAAGCTCCGCCTGCTTCGAACCATCCGTCGACTTGAGATTTACGGCGACGAAAAGCAGCTGCGGCAGCTTCCGACGTGGGCGGAGGGGATTGACGCGGTACGGCTGCTTACCGTGCATGCGAGTAAAGGTCTTGAGTTTCAAGCGATATATCTGCCCATGCTGGGCCGTGGAATCTTCCCAGTCCGGCGTCAGCCACGGCCGTGCCCGCCTCCGGAAGGAATGATCGTGCCCAACTATGACGACCACGAAGAAGAGGAGGAGTGCCTTTTCTTCGTCGGATTGTCCCGAGCGAAAGACGTCCTCTGCCTTTCTCGTGCTGTCAGGTACGGTACCCAGAACAGCAACGCGTCAGATCTGCTCAACACGATCGGAGGTCTGTTGCCTGGCGCTCCCTCTGGCCCTGTCACTTGGCCATCCATGACACCCGCCTCGGTCGTCGCAGCTGATCCCGCGCCAGCGAACGAGCCCTTCGCCGTTGAAGATCTGGAAATCTACCTTCGTTGCCCACGTCAGTACTTCTACGAGAGTGTCCTTGGGCTGAGTCGGAGGCGCGAGGATTCCGGGTACGTAGCGTTTCACCGCTGTGTCTATCGTGTGTTGCGGTGGATGGCGGAGGAACGCGCCTCAGGAAATCCTGCAGATGAAGCGGACGCAGTCGCTTATCTGGGAAAAGTCTGGGAGGAGCAAGGGCCGGGTGAGCATCCGTATCGGGAGTTGTATCGCACCTCGGCCGTAACCTTGGTGGAACGGGCTGCAAGACAGCCATTAGCGTCCCAAGGTTCCGCGACAAGGCCAACGTGGGAGGTGTCAGTGCCGCTCGGTCGCATTCGTTTCACCCCCGACCACGTCGAGGTTCGCAGTGATGGATCCGAGATCGTTGAACGTCTCCGCACTGGTCGACCAACGAAGAGCGAAGCGGGCAAGGACATTTATGCACTGTATGTAGCGGCTGCCGAGGCTGCCGAGCCACGTGTTCAGCGGAGTATACAGGTACGTTATCTGTCGGCCGATCAAGTAGACCCGATCGATCTGAAACCTGGACCCATCAACACTCGCCTGAACCACTACAACGAAGCGATCAGAGGCATCCTAAATCAGGATTTCTTGCCCCGGCCTAGTGATCGCATCTGTCCCCGTTGTCCTCACTACTTTATCTGCTCGGTGGGTGAGGACACGTAGACGCCATTGCTGCCGGCGCGTCCATTTCCGGTCGGCCGCCTTTTCTGCGATTGTCTTGGTAGAGGCATAAAAAGACGCCCATTTTGTCTGGGGGTGTCGCCCACTTTAGAAAGTCCCACCGCTGTGGGAGAGAGGATAATCGAATGACTCAGCTTAGTGCGCCGGACCAGATGGAACTCTTCATCCAGGGGGAGGGTATCCCCAAGATCACACTTCTGAAGGCGCATCCCAAGGACACGATCGCGGACATCGTCAAACTTGCCCGCGATTGCGGCTTGAGCTCGCCCGAAGAATCAGAGGTGTACGTCTTCGTCGAGAACACCGACGTTACCTTGGAACTGGACGTCAAGGTCGACGAAGTCGGCCTGGATTCCCGCAGCCGTCTGCACATCCATCGCTGCAAGGTAGTGGAAGTAACGGTCAACTTCAACCAAGACCAGAAGAAGGGCTTCTTTCCGCCGTCGGCGACAGTCGAGTGGGTGCAGGAGTGGGCAGTCGCGAAGGACCAGTACGACATGTCGCCAGTTGATGCAGCAGAGCACGTGCTCAAGCTGTGCGATTCGGGAGACCAGCCCGATGGGGAGGTTCACATCGGCTCCCTCGTGAAGATCCCGGATGGGACGCTCTGCTTTGATCTGGCGCCCAATCAGCGGGTTGAGGGATAGGCCTTGTCCACGCAGCCAATACGAGTCGACGAGCGGGTGTTCCGGTCCCACCTCGCAGCTGGCCCGTTCCAAAGCGGGTTGGACCGCGGGCGATGGCGCCTGCTGTCCATAGAGTGGTCCTACGCCTTAATGGCCATTCGGGCGGCCGACCGGGTGAGTGCCCCATCCGAATACGCGTTGCGCTTCGAGTGCACAAACTACCCGCAGTCGCCTCCGACAGCGCAACCATGGGATGCTGACCGGGATATCCCACTTCCGCCAGAACACTGGCCGAGTGGAACGAGACGCGTGCCCCTTGTCTTTAATCCCGGATGGAAAGACGGTCAGTGCCTTTATTTGCCTTGTGATCGCCTTTCCATCGAGGGACACGACGCTTGGCGGACACAGCACCCCTCGATGATCTGGTCACCTGAAAGTGACATTACACATTACCTGAGGATCGTCCATGACCTTCTCAATTCGAGCGACTATTCGGGCCCTCGCGGCGCCTAAGCACCGCCTGAGCTGTCCCAGGAAAGTTTGGCAGCAAGGTCTCGCTGAGATTGCAAGCCGCGGAGAGGGACACCACGAGAGCGGGGCGTTTCTGCTCGGCTACCGAGATGGCCTACGTGGCCGCGTGCTGAAATTCGCCTACTACGACGATTTCGACCCAACCTGCCTTGATTCGGGCATCGTGGTCTTCGACGGTGCAGGATTCGGACCACTGTGGCAGGTCTGTCGGGAGGCCGGACTGAATGTCGTCGGTGACTTGCATACGCACGGTGGCCTAGGGCCAGCGCGGCAGAGCTCGCTTGACCGGGACAATCCGATGATCGCACAACCTGGCCACGTGGCGCTGATCGTACCGAACTTCGCAATTGACTTCAGGATCCGCGACATGGGTGTCTACGAATATCTAGGAAGTCATAAGTGGCGCAGTCACAGCGCAGTCGGCTTGGGACGCTTCTTCTATACAGGAGTATGGGCATGAAAAAGAACGCCGTAGTTGAACCGGATCAGTTACACAGACACCTCAAGCTGGCCCTCGATACGGGAGAGGTGGCAAACCTCGAAGAGGCAAGAATCCTCTTTGACAGTTATCGCCTCGGCATCGTGGTGGGGAGTGGTATCGCTCATTCCGCAACGATGCAGGCGGCCGTGCTGACGGCGGTAAACACGGGCCGTCGCAGCTTTCTGGGAGGAGTGTTTGTCGAGGGCACTCTCGATGTGCCTCTGCTGGTGCCTTGGGGCCGTTGCCGTACCTTAGAAGATGCCGTTGTGGACCTGAAGGGGGTGATCGCGGACTGCTCTCCTGAAGTTCCGCGCCTCGTGATTGGGGGGGATTCAGCGCCGAATACCGATTCGGAGTTTGCTGTGAGGGCAACGTTCGATGGCTGGCGTGGCGGCGTTGCGCCGCTATACCAAGACCTTCGCCTACCCGAGCGGAGGGAGTGCGTCCCCGCGGGCGTCCTCGCAGGGGCACTTGGGGTTTCCGAGGCGTTTCAGTTTTTGCGTCGTGATAACGCCTTGGCGGGACGCCGAGACATAGGACTGTCACTGTGGCAACCGGACAGGGACGTGAGTTGGCTCAAAGATAGTGGCGAAGGACCGGAGATAGAGAGACTGCCGGCAAGTGTCTGGTTGATCGGGCTCGGCCACTTGGGTCAGGCGTTCCTTTGGACGCTCGGTCTACTCCCATACCATTCTCCTAAGGACGTCCATCTCGTACTGCAGGACTTCGATGAGCTGGTCGAAGCCAACGAGAGTACATCACTGCTTACAACTCGCGCAATGCTCGGGCAGAAGAAGACGCGATCTATGGCTCTCTGGTGTGAATCTCGTGGATTCAGCACGTCGATAGTGGAGCGTCGGTTCGCGGACGACTTTAAGGTTGCAGGAGACGAGCCACGTGTTGCCCTGTGTGGCGTTGACAATGCTCTTGCCCGAGCATACGTTGAAGATGTTGGCTTTGACCGAGTCATTGAAGCTGGTCTCGGTGCCGGCACCCAGGAATACCTTGCATTTCAAACCCATACCTTTCCAGCGCGGCGGTCCGCAAGGACTCGCTGGGCGGCGCAGGGACACCAACCCGATGGGCACACAGTGGCTAACAATCCGGCGTACCGCGCGCTAGCCGAGCAAGGGCTCGACGACTGTGGGGTCACTACATTGGCCGGGCGGACTGTTGGGGCGTCATTCGTCGGTGCCGTGACCGCGACTGTTGTCCTCGCCGAACTTCTTAGGATGGGATTGGGCGGACACCGATACGAAGTAATCGATGGCAGCCTGCGCTCGCTGGAGCTGCGCCAGGCCGTGGAGTATAGCGATGTAGCGCCATTCAACCCGGGTACAACTGCTGCGAGGTTGGAGACTGTCTGATCATCAGAGCGTCGCACACAGAGCTTGCGTCATTCGGTAGGACCCGGGGACGACGGAGGGCCAGAATTGATGGATTACATACGAAACGGAATAGGGGCGCTATTCGTCCTTGTTGTAGCAGTTGTGGTCCTCAACCTAGAAGTGGGTACCGAGACTGTAGTCCAGCCCTACTATACGTACGAACCCCTTAGGTGGGAGGAGACATTTGTGAGGGAGGGAACGACGACGAAGTGGCAGTGGGGGTGGCCACCGCGTGTAACGGTCCCACAAGTCCAGTACGGGCTCAAGAACGTCGACTCCATCGGAGGACAGTTTCTCGTGAGTGTCTCCTTCGACAACGGCGTTGATCGCAGGAGCGAGAACAAGCGCGTAGTCCTAGCACCGGGTCAAGAGGAAACCGTGTTTGTCGCCTCACCCATTAGCGGACAACAATCTTTCGGTTTAGATGTCACACCGCCATCTAAACGTGTACAGCAGTTGAGGGAAGTTGAAGTCTCGTACAAAGTTTACGAAAAGCTGTGGCAACTAAGGGACATGAGGTTTCTGTCACGGGCCCGTTAGCTGACTTGCCGTTACTTGGCTATTCGGAAGCCCCTTTTCTCATCTGGGATTGTTAGGCTCCTGACTACCTCTATTGGTCGGTAACATCAACAGACGTCAATCACAGGGAAGTCCTCATACCCTACAAGCATCACTCTGCCCACGCGGTCGACTGGTTTCACCCGCCTCATTCGGTTCATGCGAGGCTTGAAGCGCCTCTTGCGGCGGGACTTCCTGCTTGTCTTCGCTAATAGCTTGCCATTCCTAAGTTCGCCTAAGTAGCTACCATCAGGTCCGTAGACTTCATCGCCATGGAACTTGCCAACATGTTTTCCCTTATAGGTCCAAAGGTTTTCGCCATCCTTGTAGCCGAAACTCTTGCCTCTCCAAGTAAACATCCTGTCCATACACAACCCTCATAGCTAGTCACTCTATTGTTAATGACCCGACTTTCTACGTCACAACCCAGCTCAATGCGATTGCCGCCCATTGAGGATCGATGTCCGGGGCGCAGATGGTGGACCTCCTTTAGGAGAATAACACGCCGTGCGGATGGGTTCGCCTGGCTAAATTGATGCCCATGATCCACCGACTACGAGTTTACGCAGTCTTATCGGCTGCCAAAGCCGCACCTAGGAGACGGTGCCAACTTACTTCAGCGCAGCCGTCACTCCACGCGAATTCATACGCGAATTGGCGCAGTGATGTCTATGGGATCGACGACAGATCTTCATCAAGGAGGACGACTACCCGCAGAAGCGGTGTTATCCGACTGCGTACCGGCTTCAAGCCCAAAGCCCACAAGTACCTGAGAGGTTCGTGCATTTTAAGAACTGCGAATGTTGGGCAGCGGCGCCGTCAAGCGTCAGTTTTCTCGACAGACATGGCGGAGGTCCACGGACTAACAGATTGAGCCGGACAGTGAGGGGGCTATTCGTTGCGAGCGTCCTAAACCGTTTGGAATTAGCCTAGGATGTGGGGAACGTGAAGAATCTTGGTCGTATACGGAGTGGCGGTATCCGCCGCACCCTGTTCTGCCTGTACAACCATTCCGAAAACGCCGACGTAGCGGACCACCGGGATTGCTGTTCCGGCATTCCCGACCTGGAGCAACTTGAGTGCACCGTGACCCGTTCACCTAACGTTCACGATGCGTTAGCCGAACGGGGAACAAGGATTTCGACGTCACTCACATTCGTCGGGAAGCTGCTCCATGTCTGGTCTCGTGTCCGATGGCGTGGGATCGGCTCGAAGCCAAATTCTATCGGGATTTGGTCGCGTCGAACCGGTCGAGTGCGCCTATGTTCGACTCTGTCTCGTGTTACTAGGAGAAGGTGTCCGAAGTCTTACAGAGAAACCGGGCGGGACGAGGAACGAACTCGGCGGTTGCTCAAAGCTTGATCACCGATTCGAAAACGGTTCTGCCTATAGTAAACCGTGGTTCACCAGTGCTACATATGCGCGATAAAATTGATATGTAAGCGCGAGCAATTAGCAAACATACTTATCGTGATAACTTGACAACCCAAGTGTTTGCTCGTGCGCAGTAGCTCCGCTACGATATGACTGACTGTACGTCCGGCGAGAAACGGACACGCACTCGCGCTCTAGGCGATGGGGCGGCCTAGGTCCAAATCGGGCGCGCAAGTGGCGGCAATCGTCGGCACGATCCTTTATCGGTCTCGCCTCTTCTGTTTCAGATAGTTTTTGCCTTCCCAAGTTTGGTTCAAACTTCAGGCAGTGCTAGTGTGTTAAACCGAGACGAGAACGAGCGTGCTGATGTCTAGATTTATCGACAGAGCGTGGGTGTTGATGGTGGGAGCGTTTCTGGCCGCGATACCGGCTTTGATAATGGCGGGGGAGGTGGTGATGGCGATTCATAAGAACTACGAGCCACGCTTGTGGGACTTGTTCTTCTGGCTTACCTTCATCGTCGTGTGGATTCCCGTGACCGCATTCGTCGGGACTGCGAAGGACGGTGCCAGAGCCGTCGCCAGAACACTTCCGTTTCTGGGGCTGTCCGTCTTGGGATTTACGGTGGGGTTGGCCTATCAGAACGAAACCGCCGATGATTACGGATACAAAGAGATGGGTCGCGGCATGGTGTTTGTTCAGGCGATATTCACCATCCCCATCGGATTGTTTTTGATCTGGTGGAGCACCAGAATGCATCGCAAATTGGATGAAAAGGAACAACGGGCGTCGCGACGGAACGCCCAAATGCTCCGATCTCGAAGAGCGCTTTCCGACGATTCCCTTCCGAACCTTTGACCGGATGCGATCGGTTGGGAGCTGCCATTAAATGAAACCGGACAGTCGACGTTGATCGTCCGAATGCTGATCGCGGTGCGCAGCAGTTCTTGAACGCGACGGTTCAACAGTTTTCGCACCGACGGGCAGAATTTCGTATAGCAGAGGGGCAGTGAGGGGATCTCTCGTCACTCCGATTTGACCAAAGCGCGCTCGACGCGGCAACGAACGGTTGATTGGCTGGCTTCGACCAAATATGTCGGACGCACCTATCCAGCATGATTTTGAGTTGCGGTGGTTCATGTTGGAATCCCAGTCGGCGAGAGCTAACGCTGAAAAACGGGCTATGCAAACTGAAATTTTTTTGATATGTTCGTTTTCACATGCCCAAAAACTAACCTAAGCAAAAGATCCGATCATCACCTTTGATGTAGACGATTGTTAAGTTAATCTTTGCGACATCAATCTGAATTTGGTTAGAAAAGCCGGGTCATTCACGAACATTGGATCATTACCTGCCACAAACCTCAGGGTCGTCTGACACTTCCAACGCAGTGTTTCCTACGGAACACCTAAATGGTCGCCGAACGGAAGACTGCGAGCGTTTCTTCAATGAAGGGATTTTGCGCAAAGGAACACTGCTTGAACAGGCGTTGCCATTCAGAGAACTGTCTTTAGTCGCCGAAGCCAGCAGACGATCAAGGGACCCGGCGTACTCGGTTCATCGTTGGTGGGCGCGCCGTCCGCCGTTAGTCATGCGAGGGCTGTTGCTGGCAGCTTCGCTCCCAGGTGACGTTGACGCGGAGACATATTGGCGTCTGTTCGAGAGTTCACAGCCGGCATTGAACGGGCTTCACGTGCACGATCCCTTCGCAGGCGGCGGTTCCACTTTGGTCGAAGCGGCGAGGCTAGGAGCCAGCGTTTCCGGCACTGATGTAGATCCGTTGGCCGTCGAGATAATCAAACATGAGATTGAACCAGTCGATCAACACGCGTTTAGTCGGGCCGCGAACCTGCTGCTCCAATTCCTACGACGAAAACTCGGCCATCTTTTCTTCGATCCCGATGCGGAATGGACCCCTGTCCACTATTTCTACCTTCACGAAGTCATTTGTCCTGGTTGCGGGCAGGGGGGCACCCTTTATAAGGATCTCGTTTTAGCGCGCCGTTCCAGCAAAGGCGGTTCGGTAGTTCGGAAATGGGCAATAACAGCGTTCTGCCCCAATTGTTTTGGAATTCATGGTCTCGAACAGAGTGACCGGAGCCAGCTCCATTGTTGCGGGAAGCGGTATCCGCTTTATAGCGGAACCTACACGCGAAAAGGATACAGTTGCCCGCACTGCGGACATAGATCTAACCACGCCGAACTCCAATCAGGAAATGCTCCTCGTCGCCTCCTTGCGATTGAAGAAACCCGCGATGGATCGCCGCGGAGGATCAGACAGCCCGATCCAATTGATGTTGAGCTTCTCGACGATGCCAGACGGTACCTCATCAAGCACAAACACGAGATCGACATCCCCAAATATGAGTTTGAACGGGACCGCGTGGACGCCAGACCCGTAAGTTACGGGGTACAACATCTCCGTGAACTGTTCACGGACCGACAGATCGCTTTGTTTGGCCACGCTTTCAGATGGCTCGAAGAAAATCTGGATGCAGACATTCGCGTAAATCAAGCACTCCGGCTGGCGTTGTCCAACGCACTAGCCACGAACAACCGTCTTTGCAGCTACGCTCGCGACTACGGTCGCCTAGCCCCGTTGTTCAGCCTCAGGGGTTACGCGCTACCTGCGATGCCGGTCGAACTGAACCCGTTTCACGTTTCTGCCGGGCGGGGAACTTTGAAACGGAATTTCGATCGCGTGCAACGATCCTCGACCAAGGTTATACAGCGACACTGTTGGGATACAACTTCAGGTGAAGTCCGAAGCTTCGTTGCCGATTATAGTACCGGTGTTCAAGAAGTCGATGTCTTGTGCGCACCAGCACATGCGATCGATCGAACACTTCCGCGGCCTCAAGATATCTGCATATTCGATCCGCCTTACTTCGACAACATTGCGTACAGCGAGCTGTCGGAGTTTTATCGCGGTTGGTGGACCAATAACGAACTTGGCGGAACCCCTTTGGCACCAAATGGACACGATCCGATCGGATCTTTCGGCCACGCTTTGGCCAAGGAGGTCAAACCGATGGTAGAGGCGCTAAATCCAGATTGTCCGCTCGCATTTAGCTATCACTCCGCGACTCGAGACGCTTGGGAAGCGATCGGCGTTGCACTAGATGATCTCCAATTGCTGGTCACAGCGTTGTGGCCAGTGAAGACTGACTCGCATATGGGGCTACACGCCGCCGACGGCAACTGCGAATGGGACATAATCGTCGTTTGTCGAAAACGTTCGGTATGTGAGAACACCGAATTAACCATCGCGTCCGCGGACGAGTGGATCGAACGATTACACCCCCTTTTCGTGCGAGGTTCGGATCGTACCAGCATGAATTTAGCCATCCGTATGGCGTCGGAGCGTTTCGGCGTGCCAAATACCTTGGAGAAGATATGAACGCTACCCAGCGACAGCAAATCATCGAAACTCGAAGCGAACCGACGGACCGGACGGTACGATTATGGTGCAAGGACCAATGGCGTGACTTTAACGTCGAGCGGGTCCCCGTCGACGCTTTGCTCTTAAACGCTGACAATCGTCGATTCGCCGCTGAACGGACGTTGATGGAATCGAAACTCGGTCACACTCTCGATCCGGAGAACTCCGAAGACGACGAGATCTCCGTGATTTCAATCCTGCTGGACGCTGGGTGCGATGTCGACGGCAACCTTGTTAAAGGAGTGCCGTCTAGAGACTACGAGCTGCTGAAATCTGATTGGATGCGCCGTAAACAGGCTACACCGTTTTGGATCAGACCAGACGGGACAGTGCGCAATGGCAATAGGCGTCTCGCAATGCTCAAGCGGTTAAGGCTTGACGGCATTACTGGGACTGAGTGGGTTGAAGCCGTTGTTCTCAATCCCAACCGCCCCGACAACATTGATGAGCACGACGTGTTCGAAATGGAACAACGGGAGCAACTGACTGAAGATTTCAAGGTCCGCTACACGGACATGAATCTGCTCCTGACGCTTCGTCAGGCGGCAATCGATTCAAGCATCGACTGGTTCGATCCCGAATCAATTGTCAGAGTTGCAGGAGAGCTGCAAGAAGTTGCGGGAGGTAGCCAATCCTACGCAACAATTCAATTGCGTGCTATCAAATACATGGATGCGTACCTTGCGGACGCGGATGCGACGGGACAGTACCACAAACTGCTTAGGCAGGTCGAGCGGTTCCGTGACATTGGAAAGATTATGTCTTGGGTCGAGGAGGACTACCCAGACGATTTGACAGACATGCTGCAGTTGATGTTTGCCGCAGTCCGAGCAGGCAATCCTCACGGAGATATCCGCGTTATCAGGAAGATGTTCCTCGAAGAACGCGACCGTTACGAACGTCTCGTGATTCAAGTGGCGCAAGATGAACAGGAATGGGAGCAGTCTGGGGCACGCGGAATAAGCGATCCTGACCTTTCTTCTGATTTGGACGAAGAAGAATACGAAGATGAGAGCGAACAAGCAACGCCTATCCAGACTCCCGGTTATCCGCAGGAACAGGTCAAAAGGCGAATCAAAAACGCAATCGATGGCTACGAGGCTAGCCAACTCGAAGTCGTCGACACCCTTGAGCAGATAATCAGCCGGGTCCGCATCCTAGATAGCGCATCGGAACGCCTATCGGAAACGTTGCGTGGACCACGGGGAAATGAAGCGAAAAGCATGCTCTCGGAGATCATTGATTGGGCGGACGGCACGAAGGGAATGTATTGAGGATTGTGGACTCCCGCCACGTCAAAATCGAGGTAGATGGTGACGAATTAGTCGTCATTCAACCGAATCTCACAACCAACCGCAGAGCCCGCATGATGTTTGGCTCGATGCTCGGTTCGAGGCCGATAACCGACGGTTGGCGCTGTTTTCCACGTCAAGGCACGATGGATGACCTTGCAGTCAGGGTCCACACGTTTCTACAAAGGGAAGGTTGGTCAGTGATCCTGACCGGATCCGTCCGCGTAGCCGTGGAACGCTCGTTGGAACGTAAGCGTAGTTTCCAACGAACCCACCAAGCTGCCGAAGAACTTCGCTCTGGGCACTCCCCGTTACGGGGCGCCCAGGTGCTTGAAAGGCTAGCGGAATTTGGTTGGGACGGAACCCGGCGTCGACTCCTCGATCACCAAGAACGCGGGGTGTTACACGGGTTGACGGCCGTTAACGCGGCCAATTTTTCCGTACCGGGTTCTGGGAAAACAGCCACAACGCTCGCCATTGCGGCAGCGCATTTCCAAGCAAACACGGTCGATCTACTCGTCGTCGTCGGCCCCTTAGCGTGTTTCCAACCGTGGGAAGCTGAGGCTGCAGCCGCGCTCGATGGGATAGTTGACACCCGCAGAGTACGAGGCAGCCGCAGGATGCGCCACGAAATCTACCAATCCGTGCAGCCGCGCCAAATATTGCTTCTTAGCTATGCCACATCAGCCTCAGATCGTTTGCGGTTAACTGAACTTTGCGATTCATTCAAAACGATGTTGGTCGTGGATGAGTCGCACCGCATCAAGCGTTTCAACGGCGGCGTGTGGGCGCCGGCTCTACAAGAAATCGCAAGACACGCAAGAGTGCGGATAATCCTTTCAGGAACTCCGATGCCGCACAGTGGGCGCGACTTATACAGCCAGCTCAATGTTCTTTGGCCCGCCGCCGAGTTAACTGGACCACGAGATAAATTCGCAGCCGACGTCGAACGTGACTTCGGGCAAGTGCTGCTGCGCATTCAACCCTTCATGTTGAGAACTCCGAAAGAGGCGCTCGGGTTGCGACCGTACGAGGTAATGTGGCACGATGCCGATCTACAAGACACACAAAAAGACATTTACGATTTGATCGCGAGCGGGTTTAGACGTCGGATCGAACAAGCGGACGATTGGACGGACAAGATCGACGCTCTGAAGCGTGGGCGACCAATCCGTCTTTTGCAAGCGGCCACGAACCCGAACACCCTCAATGGCTCGGACCGTCAGTATCGTTTGCCGAAATTGGAGAACCCCAACCCGACATTGATGGAACGTTTGGCTACGTATGAGGAGCGGGAAACTCCGGCCAAATTTCAAGTCGCTCTAAAAATTATGGGTCCGATAATTGAGGGTGGCGGAAAAGTGGTGTGTTGGAGCAATTTCATATCGAATCTCGACCAGTTCACCGTGTACGTTCGGAAGCGGATTTCCGTCCCGGTCTTTCAAGTCGATGGGAGATTACCAGTTGGCGACGAGGCCGAATACGATAGCCCGGGCCCTGGCGGCCAGCGCCCTCAAGAAAGCGAAACACGAGAAAGGGTCATCGCGCGATTTCTGCGCGTGAAAGGTGCTGCAGTACTTGTAACGAATCCAGCGTCCTGTTCTGAGTCAATCTCGCTCCACCATGGTTGCCACGATGCTATTTACCTGGACCGGACCTACGATTGTGCATTGTTCTTGCAATCTATCGACCGGATCCATCGCCTCGGACTTTCGTCGGACGCAAACGTTTCGATCCACATCATTAGGTCGACGATAGATGGTCTGCCGACCATTGACCACCTCGTTGAAGCCAGTTTGCTACGAAAAGAAGAAAGAATGCGGCGTCTCTTGGAAGGCGCTGAACTCGCACCGATAGGCCAAGACGCCGATCCATTGACCGAGGCTGACGGCGATGACCATGATCTCGAAGCATTGATGCGTTATCTGTTAGGGGAAGAGGCACCTTTAGAATGACGCTTCCAGCGGGCACTTGGCTCACTGGCCCTCGGTTGGACCGGCTTGCAACTGCGTTGCAGACAATCGGTGCGAACGTACCCGGTGTACCTAGGGAGACCGCGGTCAGGCGGATTTGGAGAAAATGCGGGGGGAGCCACGAAGAATCAGAGCAACTGTTGAATTTACTCGCATCGCTGAACCTGTTCCACGTCGACGAGGACTCAGTGAGGCGCGCTAATTCGGGCAATCCAGTTGTACGTGGCCTCCGGTCAGGTGACTATCGACCTCTTGGCTTGACGATTATTCGAGCCGGATTGTTCTCGGATCAAGCTCGCGCGTTGCTTGAGATTGGCAACATGGATGCAGAAGGGGATCTTATCTGCTTACCTCGAATAGCGCAATCCGTCGCGCCACAACTTGTTGGGCTCCTGTCTCGTTGGCCCGAATTCCAGTCAAGGCCGTTGGTTTGCGTCCCATCGAATGTAGTTGGCGAACTCGAAACTGTTTGGGCGCTTCGCATGGTCGAAGCGAGCGAACCCTCATGGATCAGCAATAGACGTCGTATCGGTCAACGGGCCGAGCTCTATTCGTTCCAGCGTGAACGAAGCATAACTCAGAATCCTTCGTCAATCGCCTGGGTTTCCCAAGACTCCGACAGTTTCGGCTGGGATATCGAAGATCGAACCACTGCGCCATACCGTCGGATTGAAGTGAAGGGAAGCGGCGCAGCATGCCCGGCGTTCTTCCTTTCTCAGAATGAATGGAATCAAGCCGCACGATATGGATCGAACTACGAGGTGCAATTTTGGGGCAGTATCGATCTTCAAAGGGAACAAGCGAACGAATACGCTTCGCTCCGAGCGGCCGGTTTCCCAATCGTAATTTCTGACATACGAGCCAAAATTACGACAGGTGAGTGGGATGCCACTCCCGTGCAGTGGCGAATCGCCAGGAACTAAGCCACCAATTAGACCCGACAACAACCAAAATTCAATGGAATCCACCACAACCCTGAAATCAGGTCACCAGTGCAATTCAATGTTTCCAAAATGCGACCTTGGCGGATCAAATGCAACTATACCCGACGGCTCCTCAAAGCTCGATGATCGTTTCGAAAACGGTTCTGTCTATAGTGAACTGTGGTTCACCAGCGCCGGTTTCCAAGGGGCGACGCCAGGATTCCGCGACTTTCGGCCGTTCTGGATCTAATCGCTTGTTCGCCTCGACACCGTTCGTAAAGCCCTTCACAGATCAATGCGATGGTGCTCGTCGGGTATTTCCGATTTGAAACCACCCTTGGCACCTTAGAGTCCGAGGAGAGATTCTCCAATGTAAGTTCGCAATAAGCGTGGTGAAACGAGTCTCGAGCGACATGTCAATGTCCCGACACAGATAGGCGAGTTTCGTCGTTACGGTGTATCATGTGGCTGGAATCCATATCTTGGATCGCATGCAGTGGTTGATTCCGTTCGATGTTGCGCGAAGAAAGCAGGGCACAGTCATGATTAACGTATTACGAATAGGCAAGGTCACTCCATTGGCAATCGTTCTTGTCGCTGCCTTTGCTGCCGCCGTCGCTTGCGGCGGCGAGACCGTGGTGCAGACCGTTGTGATAGAGAAAGAGGTGACCCGGGTAGAGAAGGTCGTCGAGACCGTTGTCGTCGAGAAACCGGTCACCCAAATCGAGCGGGTTGTAGAGACTGTCGTCGTCGAAAAACAGGTCGCCGGTGAGACTGTGAAGGTCGTAGAGACCGTTGTGGTTGAGAAAGAGGTGACCCGCGTCGAAAAGGTCGTCGAGACGGTTGAAGTCGAGGTCGAAAAGGTCGTAGAGGTCGAGAAGCAAGTCGTTGCGACTGTGGTGGTCGAGAGGCAGGTCATTGCCACCGCGACGCCGCGCCCCGCCGGCCAGGAGATAGTGCCCGCCGAGAACAAAGACCTTGTCCTCGGGGTGAACCTGATACCGCCGCCGATATTCGTGCCTTCGTTCATGAACTTCCAGGTCGAGACGTTCCAAGCCATGGGCATGTTTGAAGGATTACTTCACGCGTCACACGTGGATCCACCTTTGGTCAACCGTGACTACAGCCTGTACAACGAGGGGATTGCAGAGTCTTGGGATCTGGCAGAGGATCTGAGTTCGCTGACGTTCCACCTGCGCGACGATGTGATGTTCCATAAGGGTTGGGGACGAGTAACCGCCGAAGATGTCGTTTGGAGCTTCGAAAGCGTGATGAGCGAAGGAACCCGCTCAACCCGCGGCCCACAGATTCGAGAATGGGTGGCCTGGAATTCGACGGAAGATTCCGGATGGAACGTGATTGATGACGAGACTGTTCGCCTCGACTTGCAGGATCTCCTGCCGACATGGGCCTCCGCGTTCAGCAACGTGGGCGGCGGCACACCCGTGATTGTGTCGAAGAGGCTTTATGATGAACGAGGCGAGAACTCCGCACTTACCACGTCGGTCGGTACCGGCCCGTTGAATGCGGTGGAGTGGGTGTCAGACGATCACATACTCGCCGAGCCCTTCGAAGAGCACTATCGCATTGTTCCGAAAGTCAGTTCGGTGCGTTGGGTGCTCATGCCTGAACCGGCGACGCAGATCGCTGCGTTCAGAGTAGGCGAGATCCACATGGCTCCAATGGCACCAAGATTCGCGGTACCGGCGCTGGAGGCTGTGGACAACTCGTGGGCCAGAGAGGTCGGGGCAGGAAACCCGCAAACGGTGTTGTTTGCGGGCAACTTCTGGGCGACTACGCACCCGGCAACCGGAGAGACCGAGGACACTCACGGTGCGATCAACCAACGAGAAGGATTCCTGCCGGACGACGATCATCCCTGGATCGGCGACCCGAGCGACGAAGCCTCAATGGAGGAAGCAAGAAAGTATCGCTGGGCACTGGCGATGGCAGTAGATCGCGAACAACTCTTGCGGGATGCGCAGGGCGGATTTGGATGGGCAGCTTATACCCGCATCGACGTTCACCCTGGGAACCCGCTGTGGAAGGACGACTGGTTTATTCCTTACGACCTGGAACTCGCTAAGCAGTACATTGCCGAGTCGAGGACTGGAGAATGCGGAAACTTCACGATGCACATCGCAAATGATCGTGCGATGAACTTCGACGTTGGCCAGGCGATTGGTCAGTTCTGGCGCGCCCTTGGTTGCGAGGTCGAGTTCGATCAGACCGGTTACCGGACCGCGCGTCCGAGACTCGTGAACCGTCAGAAACAGATCCCTTGGATGCAGACGATTGGCCGTGGGTTCTTGCCCGACGCCAGGATATGTTGTGGATGGCCGTCCGCGGGTTACAACGAAGGCTTGGAGTGGCCCGACGAGATCTACAAGAAGGCACTTGAAAACCTCGACATTGAAGGCACCACGTACGAGCAACGTGTCCAGACCAATATCGAAATCCAGGACTGGTTTACCCACTGGATGTTGGTGTCGCCGTACACGGTGCTCCCGACCATTGTGGTCATTAGGCCTGAAGTTGCGGATTGGACTCCATACGGCACGTCCGGTCCATTGGTCAATAACCTAGCCAGCGTAATCATGCGGTAGATGCAGGCAAACACGCCCGTTTCATACCGCGAGCGACCAAGTCTCCCTGATACCCGGGGTGGCTTGGTCACTCCGCGCGACGGCGTTGGAGGACGGAGAACATAGTTGAAGCGGTTCCTCGCAAAACGGCTGATCGCGTCGACCGTCATCATGTGGTTCGCCACGGTGCTCGTGTTCAGCCTGTCCCGAGCCGCCGGGGATCCGACTTACCTCTTTATCAGTGAGTACACGACCGACGAGGTGATCGCCGAATGGCGAAAGGAATTCGGCCTCGACCGTCCGTACCCGATCCAGTACATAACGTGGTTATGGCCGGCCATCCGAGGCGACTTCGGCGCCTCTCTGAACGAAGCGCGTCCCGCTTTCGACGTAGTCATACAGAAGGTCCCGGCGACGCTACAATTGGCGGCCGTTTCTTTTGCCTTCGCAATCGCCGTGGGTATCCCAATCGGCGCTCTTTCGGCTGTGCGCAGGGGATCATGGTGGGACCTTATTGGGAGGGTCATCGCTTTGATCGGTCAGGCGACTCCGAACTTTTGGATGGGGATAATGCTCGTATTGCTCTTCTCAGTTCAATTCGAGCTGTTGCCCACATCAGGTCGCGGGGGGGTAGATCACTACGTGCTGCCAGCCATTACCCTTGGTTCCGGATCCGCTGCCGGGCTGGTCAGATTGACACGCTCTGCGATGCTGGAAATGCTCGATTCGGAGTTCGTGAAATTCGCCCGAGCAAAAGGGGTTTCCGGTGAGACAGTCGTATGGAAGCACGCGTTCCGAAATTCATTGATCGTGCCGATTACCTATGCCGGTCTGATCCTCGCCGGGTTTACGACCGGGACCGTGGTCGTAGAAACGGTGTTCGGTTGGCCCGGATTGGGCCGTCTTGCCGTTACAGCCACCAACGACAACGACTTTCCGGTCATGAGCGCCACGGTTTTGCTGTTCACGCTGATGTACATCATCGTCAACTTTGTAGTGGACGTGTCGTACGCGATCATCGATCCACGGATCAGGCGAGCGTAAGAAGCGAAGATGACTACTGCCCCAATTGAAGTTGAACTTCCCCGGCTGAACGGAAACGGCCGAAGCGTGCCCAGTCAAGTGTGGTACGTAATCCGCCGATATCCAGTGCTGCCGGCCGTAGTCTTGGTTGCGGTAGCATTCGCCGCTGTATTCGGTCCCTTACTAACCACGTATGATCCCCAGTTTGGGGACTTGTCCGCCCAGGTGACACCACCATTCTGGAACGAAGGCGGTTCGACGGCGCACCTGCTGGGCACGGATGCGTTAGGACGGGACATAGTGGCGCGGCTGCTTTACGGGGCTCGCCTCTCCCTTACGATAGCCGGCATTGTTCTAGTCACGGGTGGTGCTACCGGCACATTGTTAGGGATGATCGCTGGATACTTTTCCGGATGGATCGATGAAGCGATCATGCGATTTGTGGATCTAACGTTGGGAGTCCCGTTTATTCTCGTGGCGCTCGTGGCGGTGATCGTGTTTGGTGCCAGTTTGGAATTGATCATCATCCTGCTGGTGATATTCAGCTGGAGTGGTTTTGCCCGTCAGGTGAGAGCCGAGACGATACGGTTGAAGGAGATGGACTACATCGCCTATGCGATCCTGTCTGGCGCGTCAACGATCAGGATTTTCGGGCGGCATATTCTGCCGGGTGTGTTCAACACCGTATTGGTGATCGCAACGTTGCAGGTCGGGAGCCTGATAATCGCGGAGTCCTCGCTTAGTTTCTTGGGAGTAGGAATCCCCGCTCCTAGACCGGCATGGGGTGTCATGGTGGCGGACGGTCGAAATTTCGTCAGCATCGCTTACTGGATCGCGCTGTTCCCCGGCCTTGCCATATTCTTGCTGTCATATGCGCTGAATTTCATCGGGGACTGGACGCGGGATCGTCTGGACCCGCGCTTGAGACAGATCTAGTAACGGATGCTTTGCAACCCAACGAAGATAGCAATGAACTGAGGACTGATACGGGTATATGACGACGGACACATCAACAGACGTCGCGCTCGTGGGCCATCTGATGCGCAGGGCAGGATTCGCTCTGCCAGCTCACGAGTTGGAGCGACTTGCCGAAAAGAGTTACGAAGGGCTGGTAGATGATCTGGTCGATTTCGAAAAATTCGACCCGGTCGAAATGCATTTCTTGGAGCGGTATCACTCTGAGTTTGCCGACGGCGAAGGATGGACGCCACTCCGGATCATGTATCGCATGATCAACTCCAAGCGGCCGTTGCAGGAGAAAATGGCGCTCATGTGGCATGGCGTCTTCGCCACAGGAAGCGCAAAGGTGACCAACGGCCCGATGATGTCGCAACACTACGAGATGTTGCGAGAGTTCGCCGTGGACAACTTTGCCGAGATTCTGAAACGGCTCTCGCGAGACCCGGCCATGCTCTTTTGGCTCGATCAGCAGACGAATCATGCGACCGCAGTCAACGAAAACTGGGGCAGGGAACTGCTGGAATTGTTTTCGATGGGCGTGGGCAACTACACCGAAGAGGACGTCAGAGATTGCGCCCGGGCGTATACCGGTTGGACCATCGACCAGGTGATCCCTAGGTACCCGTTTGGCCAGCAGGGCGGTTCCTTTGTCTATCGAAACGACGACCACGATGACGGTGAGAAATCTTTCCTTGGACACAACGGAGATTTCAATGGCGACGATATTGTGGACATCATCGTCGATCATCCCGCCACCGCTCAGTTCGTCGGCAGGGAGATCCACAATTTCTTCGTCTCAGATCAGCCGGTACAGAGCGAAATCGACGCGATCGCTGGGGCCTTCACGGCGAACGGCGGTGACATCCGCGAGGTTATGCGAACGCTGTTCAACTCCGATTTCTTCAAGGAAGCCAAATTTACGCGGGTACGTAACCCAGTCGAGTTCATCGTCGGCACGGTTCATCTGACGGACGAACTCCGTGATCCGTACGAGTATGGACTTCACGAACTGCCACAGAAGTCGACGCTCATGGGGCAACAGCTCTTGAATCCCCCTACGGTCGAGGGATGGCACACTGGCAAAGAGTGGATAGATTCGGCGCTTCTGATGGAAAGGGTGAACTTTGCCGTCGAGCGCATCGGCAACCAAGATGCCCCGGGCGTCGAAAAGATGGTAGATCGAGTGGCATCTGGACGCGAATGGATCGAGCCGGCAGAGATTCTGGACGCTGCGCTTTACGAATTGGGTGCGCTGGAGCTGGGATCAAAGAGCCGAACGGCCTTGCTCGATGAAGTGGGCACAAACAATCCGCTCCGATGCGATGGTGCAAATAGAAAACAGTATGAAGCGGCAATCCTAGAAACATTCCAATTGATCACCGCATCGCGGGAGTATCAGTTGGGATAGCGCTTCAACTTTTGAGCTCCTCCAATTAGCCACGCAACCGACGGATACATTAACCAATAAGGGACACGAAACATGACGAGTACTAACTCGATAGTCAACGGAGGCAATAACCGGGCAGATCCAGTGTTGGTGGTGCTGCAACTTTCCGGCGGCAATGACGTCTTGAACACCGTGGTGCCATACGGTGACGGCCTCTACTACGACTTCAGATCAACCACCGGAATCGCCGAGGATCAGGTGATCCACCTTGACGATCACTTTGGACTTCACCCCGAAATGGGTCCGATAAAAGACCTGTGGGACCGCGGAGACGTCGCGATCTTAAACGGTATCGGATATCCCGAACCGGACAGATCCCACTTCCGATCAATGGATATCTGGCACACGGCTGAACCCGAGAAGATCATCTCGGATGGTTGGCTAGGCAAGGTAATCAGAGATCTCGATCCGGACAAACACAATGTATGCACAGGCGTGAGTTTCGGAACCGGGTTGCCGAGGGCGATGTACCTTTCGGGAACACCCGCTATGTCGGTGGCGCAGCTCGAAGGATATGGCCTCCTGACCTCGATGGCCGGGGAGAAACAGAGGCGAGCGCTAAACGCTTTCACTCGGATGTACACACCGGAAGAAATCGACGAGCAAAGCACGCTGATGGATCACATCGGTCAGACCGGTCTAGACGCGATGGCTGGGGCCGATATGCTGCGCGCCGCTCCTGACCACTACACATCTACGGTTGAATACGCTTCGGACCCGCTGTCGCAGAGTCTCCGAGGTATAGCGCAAGTGCACTTATCGGGCATCGGAACGCGCGTTTTCTACGCCCAAATAGGCGGCTTTGACGTCCACGGCAATGAAGTAAACATGCAAACGGAGCTATGGGCCAACGTATCTCGCTCGGTCAGTGACTTCTTTGCCGACTTGCGCGAACATGGTGCCGACGAAGAAGTGGTCATGCTCGTGTTTTCCGAGTTTGGTCGCAGGGTGCGGGACAACGGAAACGGCACCGACCACGGATCGGGTGGCGGAGCCTTCTTGATCGGCTCCAATGTCAACGGAGGTTTTTATTCCGATTATCCGTCGTTGGATCCGAGTCACCAATTGAACGGAGACCTGCATTTCAACAACGATTTCAGATCGCTCTATTCTTCGGTGCTCGACCAATGGTTGCAACTCAATCCAAGTCCGATCGTTAACGGCACGTTCGACCAGTTCGAGCACATCGTGAGTCCGTTGGCTTCGTAGTTACACCCAAGACATGACGACGACACAAGAACCGTTGACTAACCGCTCCGCTAGCGAGGAGCATAACTACCCAACGCTACTGCGGATCGGGCACAAGTACGTTACGACTCTGGGCCAGCGGTTGGCCGTGGGCGGGTTCAGGGGACCGCAGGACATCGCTGTCAGTCCTGACGGCTCCTACTACGTGCTCAACCGCGGGAGTGCCAACCTTCAGCAAGTGCCACGCACTCGGTACGTGCGCGTGAACATCGAGGACGAAGGATACGAGAACGACATCGTGCCGGAAATTGACGGCTTGGTTCTCTCTGAAGGTGACGACCGTCTACCTTCACCCGTGATGTGCGTCTTGGACTGTGCGGCCACGTTGTTCAACACCGACGAGCGCGCAAATGCGGTGGTGGCAATCAATACTTCCGGCGAAACTATCGGAGTGTGGGGAGAGTCCGGTGACGGACCCGGTCATTTGAACGGTCCCTCCGGCATCGCATTGGATGCGGACGAAAACCTGTGGGTCGTCAATTCTCGCGATCACCGCGTCCAACACTTCACCCGCGACGGGAAGTACCTGGGTGGCTTCGGCGAGCTTGGAAACCAACCGGGACAACTGAATCATCCCTGGGGCATTTCAGTCGACCCAGTTGACGGCACTTTGGTAGTCGCCGATTGGCACAACAGCCGTGTCCAAAGGTTCTCGACCGACGGTACGGCGATGCAGATCATTGGCAGCCCGGGTACTGGAGTCGGCGAATTGGACCATCCTAGCGGTGTTGTGGTGGACAGGTACGGAGACATCTACGTCGCCGACCGCAACAACCATCGCGTTCTCATGTTCAACTGGCGAGGCAACTTCATCGAATCATTCAGGGGAGACGCGACCATTAACCCCCGTGGCATAAGCAGATTGATGGGGAACCCGGATATCCTCCGCCAGAGGGACAACATCATCAATCTCGACCGCGAAAAAAGGCTGAAATACCCGACCTCGGTAAGAGTCGACAACGAAGGTCGTCTGTTTATCACCGACACCGGGCGATATCGGGTTCAGATCTACGAAAAGCTGTGTCGAGTGCTCCAACCGCACGAGGTCGAAGATGCCGCCCTTCACGTTGATCCCGGCTTGAACTAACTGCGGTCACAGCATGACGTGAACGCCATCGGCTCGCGGTTCGGCTTTTCGGGGATAGCAAATTCAACAGAAACCCGTGGCGCGAGTCGACGTCCCAAATCGGATACCTAGGTTTTGCTTCGCTCGTCGGCGTGCGACAGGCAACGCAGACGCGTGGAACAGCGCCAAATCGTCTCAAATTGTGCACATCATCACGAAATTGGATGCCTATTGTCCGGCACTCGAGGGTCGTTTGGCAACGTGACTCCGCAGCTACTCAAAGCTCGAAAACCGATTCGAACACGGTTCTGCCTACAGTAAACCGAGGTTCACCAGTCCGGTCGAATATGGCGGTATCTACTGCAAGCGGTGGTGGCTGTTCCAGACCGAATTCATCTACTTGCGTAAAACGGTATCTCGCGCCTCTCCCTATGTTCTATTAGACCGTCAGGATGCGTTATAGGCACGTTCGTGGGCACGAGCGCCCCACAGACCAACATAGCGAGTGGTGCAACTTTTTGGGACAGGTCACTCTCCTATCGCAATGCCACAACTTTGGCGTCAGGGTGTATGCTGGGAAGGGTTGAACCCGTATCGATCCTTCCCATGACATCACACAAGGAGGTTCAAACATGGGCACAATATCTGTTAATCGGCTGGCGGGGCTGTCCCTCATATTCGGCCCGATAATCGCCTTCGTCTTCTTCCTCATAGAACCGGGCGGACTGCTGATAGACACCGCCAAAGTGTCAGACGCAGTCGGCACCATATCCGCCAAAAGTGGCAACGCCGCGCTGACCAATGTGACCAACATTGCGATAATCCTCGGCCTAGCCCTGATCCTATCGGGCCTCTATGCGCTGATGCGTAACGTGACCTTGGAGGGCAATGGCAAGGCGTTCGTTCAGATGGGCTTCTTCATGGTCTTCGTCGGACTGACCGGTTGGATTTTTGCCGGCGGCGTGGACTTCATTCTTGCCGATGCCCAGACCAGCGACCAGATCAGCGGAAGCGTTCCCGTCTACTACGCCGGCTCCGCTCTCTTCTACGCCGGCGGAATCACGCTCGGTTTCGGCGGCTGCATCTTCGCGTTGGGCCTCTCCACGAGAGACGACTTCAACCGGATAGTCTCTCTGTTGGCTGCCCTTGTCAGCCTGGCCGTAATGGTCTTCTTCATGCTGGCCGTACTCGACAACGGCGGCCGCGACACCTTTATCAGCCTGGCCCGGGGCTGCTACGTGCTGCTGGTTATCTGGTATGGATATCTGGGCGTAGGACTGATGAAGCGACCCGATCCCGATCTTTGGCAATAGACAGCACCTAGGACTTTACGGCGATCAACAGCACGAGTGCGAGCCATTTCGGCATGGAGTGTTGTCTTCGGTTCAACCCGCGGACCGGCCACACCTCCGACGGACCGAACGTGCGCGGGGAATTTCGCATCCGATCAAGTGTCGAGCAGGTAATCGGACTAGCTCCGACCAAGCGCGCCGACCGTGGTTCATCATCCCGACGAAATCAAGCATTCCCCCTTAAAGACGCGCGGCACTCCTAGGACATCCTCGGCACCGGGCTTTATCCTCTATTAGGCTGACAAAGGCCATACTTGCATGAGACTCGCCAAGATGCTTCCATGCCATTCAAGCTCTCAAAGATCCTGAAGGACGATCCAAGCGCTTCAGATGTCGGTTCTGACCTCCGCGAATACGAGGATCGCTACAGGACGGCCCAGCGCGGAGGAATGGAGAGTAAGGCTGGAGCGTCGAAAGAGTTCACCGATCTCTACTATGACCTAGTTACGGATTTCTATGAGTACGGCTGGGGCAGGTCTTTTCACTTCGCCCCTAGGATTATAGGAGAAAGTTTCAAGGAATCTCTTATCCGCCACGAGCACTTTCTAGCAGAAGTACTCGAGTTGAAACCAGGCATGGTCGTCGCCGATTTTGGTTGCGGAATTGGTGGTCCTTTATTAGAGATTGCGCAATTTTCGGGGGCCAAGATCATAGGCGTGAATATCAATGCCTATCAACTAGAACGCGCTCGGCGACTAGTGGAGAATGCGGGGATGTCGGATATGGTCGACTTTCTGCACTGCGATTTTACCAATGTTGAAGCTCCAGACCAATCGTTCGACTCTGTCTACGGCATCGAAACAACCTGCTGTGCGCCGGACAAAGTCAGCGTTTATGGTGAGGCGTTTCGTCTGCTCAAGCCGGGCGGGGGCTTCGGCGCTTACGAATACGTCTTGACTGACCGCTTCAATGCCACAGACCCCCATCACTTACAGATAAAGGCCGACTTAGAACTTGGAGGTGGTCTGCTTGACATCGACGATGAAGAAACAATTAATGACGCACTGAGAACCGTGGGGTTCGAGGTGTTGGAAACTCGAGATCTTGCTATTCAAACCGGCCCGTCCATACCGTGGTACCAACCTTTGATTGGTTCAGGTTTTTCGCCGGCTGGATTTCGGCGGTCAAGGCCCGGACGCTGGATTACCCAGAACTTACTGAAAGTGTCGGAGGCATTACACATTTCACCGAAAGGATCGGCTCGCGTAGCTGCGACATTGGACCTCTGCGGTGAAGCCATGATCGAAGCCGGCCGGCTCAGAATATTCACACCGATGTATTTCATCCATGCCCGCAAACCCAAATAGCGCGGATCGCCTTTCACTAAACCCCAGCCTGTCCCGCCCGTATCACGGTCGTAGCGTGTTGACTTCGAACCCAGAAGAATATCCAAGTGACTGACGCGATCAAAGCGGTTGCGACGATCCCCAACAGAATCCCCAGCATCTGAGTACCTATAACGGCGACCATCGGCGGCGCAAGCGTCGAGGCGTCCTTTCCGGCGAGATAGGGCAGTAGCACCGCACTGAGCATCAATCCGATACTGGCGCCGATGGCGAGGGATATCAATGCGATCAGGATCTGTTCTAAACCGATCATCAACAGCATCTGACGCATCGACATACCCATCGATTTCAGGACCGCCAACTCGAGTCGGCGCAGTCGATATGTGGTCCAACCGGTGACGATAAATGCGAGGATCGAAACCGTGGTGACGGCCGCGAAACCGAAGCCAAGATAGCCGTTCCATCCCGCCGCGGTGAGCGCATCGCTACGCGATCGGATGATCTCAGAGCCGGCGTGTTGCATCAGGCGCGCCGAGAGATTGTTGAAAGAGAATAGGTCTTCGATATTTGCGAGGTCGTCAATCTTTGCTTCAGGTGCCGATATCCAGAGTTCGTTGGTGGCATCGGCGCCTCGGGTCTGATCGATCGACATGATCCGTTGAACCTCACGCAGATCAGCTACCAGATAAGGAGATGATGCCGAAGGGAAGGTAGGGAAGAAATCTGCGAACGCGACGAACTCAACCGTCGTGCTGCGGTTGCCCAGGAACAGACGCGTAGTGTCGCCGACTTCCAGCTCCAACTCCTTCTTGAACCAGTTGCTGCCGATTACCCGGAGCACGTCGTCAGAGGTGCCTACTCGGACACCCTTGAGTTGCCCATACCGCGGTTGAGACCAAGTTAAGACCGCGCCATCACTCGGCGTCTCGGAGAACGGATCGATGCGCGCGCCAAGATCGCCGAATCCAGCCGCCGTGGTCCGTCGATTGACGATGTCGCCGAAGTCGGTCAACAGTGAAAGTTCACCAGCAGCGTTTGCGGTGGAGATGTCTTTGATGCGCACCGATCCAGTCGTCGGTTGCGGCGCGTTTTCGATTGGACGTCTTGAAATCCCAATGAACTCCAACCAGAGTTGTTCTGTGTCGGACGTGTCTCTTCGGAGAGGAGATAATGGGATACCGATTCTGCACCAGTCAGGAGGTTCGAAGCCTTCCTCATCTTCGAGCGGTACGGGTTTTTCGCAACCGTATGGGGTTCCTACGGTGACGGATCGCGGTTCTAGATTTCCGATTGTCACGGAGTGATAGAGCCCCGATTCATCTCGGATGCGTGCAACCAGCCCCGTGTCATTTCGCTGAGTGTCTGGTTTGATCAGCGCGGTGAGCCACTCGGCATCGGCCGGAATCGGATATCCATCCGTATCGCGCGATTTGACGATAGATGTCAGATGTTCGGGTGATGCGCTCGCCAAATCCGAGCGCCACCACGCAGCCTCCGGGAAATGATCCGCATCAACACCCACCGCGGTCACTGGTTCATTCCCGCTAGGCGCGGAAACGGTTCCGGCCGCACGTGCGACTGGCGAAATAGCGTCGTATCCGAATTCCGCCGTCATGTGATCAACTACGCGGTGAAGATTGCTTCGATTACGGACGATCATTCCGGATAACCGAATGTCTGCACCGACACGGTACCGCGCATCATCTTCGGCGTATTGATCGATCGATGGGGACAAGATCGAGAGCAAAACGGCGATTGTCGCCGCAAGCATTATCAGCAGCATCAGCCCCATGCTGGAACGCGGGTTTCGGGCCAAAGACCAAAGAGCCAATGGAATCGCCGGAGAAAGCCTGAACATCGAGGGCAGGCGTGCCAATACTTCAGCGATCCCGCCAAGCAGGAACGGCAGGAAACGCAGCAACACTATCGCTCCCCCGGCCGCGGTCGCCGCGGGCATCGCCAAGGCGAGCCGATTGCTGAAGCCTTCTCCCAGTGCGCTGCTAGAGATGTAGAGGTCTTCTTGCGACAGTTGCCAGAGTGCGGCGACACCGATGCACAACAGGACGACGTCGAGATAGTAGCGTTGCGCCACATTGCGAATCGGCGGGCGGGCCAATCGGCTAGTGAGTTCATCGACTGTCGACGCGTTTCGTCTGAAGGATGGCATCAGCAGGGCGACAAGTCCGATAAGGGCAGCGACGACTGCCGCCACAGCAGACTGCACCGAAAGACTAGCGGGGAGTAATTCTCCGCCAGTCAGTTCGCTCAACACCGGAAGTCTTCCAGCCAACGACACGCCGATAAGCGCGATTGCAACGCCTGCAACCAAAGACAGCGCGGCGATCAGCAATGTCTCGCCAGTCATAAGAGCGATCTCTTGCGAAGCCGTCGCGCCCCGTGCTCGAACCATCCCACTCTCACTGAATCGAATATCGCGGGCTTGGCTGGCAATCAAAGCGGAAAACGCGAGCGATGCCAACGCGATCACTGCTCCAACAGACATCATTAAGCCGCGTGAAATCTCTGAACTTGTCAGAAACGCAGCCAACGCATCGTCTAGCGTACTGATCCGTTGAAATCCCTGAAGTTCCTGTTTGAGAATCGCCTCTTGGGAGTCCAAGTCGGCCAAGATCTTCTCGGCGTCGCGTGAATGAATCCTGTCCACATTGGTTTCGAAGACCCAGTAGTACCTAACCTCCGTATCTGGCATGTGATTCGCTACGGCATCGATCAGCACAGATTCGCTGACGATAAAAGGTGCGAACCGGAACGATGTGCTGTTAGCACCGAGTCCAGTGTCCAAAGCTTCCCATTGAAGTGCACCTGGATCGTCGCGCGAGTAGATGCCGGTGACACGTACAGTGACTTGGATTTCTTCGGAGGTTGGAGAGCTCAGATGGGCGGTTTGCCCGACATCGAAACCCAAGTATTGTGCGTCTTCCGACGAAATCGCGACCTCAACCGCTTGAGTAGAGTTGCCAGATGAAGGCCATGCGCCTTCGAGCAAGGTGGCCTCGTCCTCTATGCCATCGACGTGGGCCAAGAAGCTTCGCGTTGTCTCCCAAGGGACCAGATCGCGGTCGAACACAAGCGTCACCGACTTCGCCGCCACGGTCGGAGACGCCAGCATTTTGGTCAGTTCCTTCGATCGCGTGTCGTTCACAGTGGTCAACAGCGCCCGATGGGCTTCGTGCGTAACTGAATCGTTTCGAGCCCTGACGGCGACATTCAGGTCTTGTTGAAGATGCCCCTCTAAGCTCTGTGAAAGTGCCGATTGACCGAGGGCGTCAAGGTAGATGAACACTCCGGCAGAAACTGCCACCGCGATCGTCAATCCGATAAGGCGCAAGCCTACGAACGTCTTCTCTGAAAAGGCACGTCTCAGCACCAATCGGGGCAAAGCCGCAATTGCCGCGCGTCGTGATGACCCTAGAGAGTGTTTCACGCCAACGAAGAGGTCCTGATCCTGTCGGCGACTGAATCCTTAGGCCGCATCAAGTTCCACGCCACAGGTATCAACGTCGCTCCAACCAACAGGACCATGGCTCCAACCACCGGTAGCCAGTCAACTTGTAGCAGCATCGGCGGCAGGGTTGCTTCTCCAGTCGCTGTGCGAGTCATTCTGTCGGCGATGAATCGAACCCCGTACATTCCTCCGACAGCCCCAAGCACAAACCCGAGACCTAGTGACATCAGAGTTCTGGTAGATGCCTCCAGAACAATACCGATGCGGCTGCCACCCATAGATTCGACGAGGGCGCTGTCGAGGCGGTTCAGGTCTTGATTGTGAATAGTTATCGCAGCAGCGGTGACCACAGTTATCACGACCACCGACACGGCGATGAGCGATCCAACGATCCGCCAGCCTGCCGCATTCCCTAAACGCGCGGAGGACGTCGCGCTCAACGCTTCGCCATCCGAGACGCGTAATGACGGATCTAACTGCTTTATCGTCGCAATACGGTCTTGGAAGACGAACGTCTCGTCCACGTCGAGGAACAACTCCGCCGAATCGGAGAGGAACGGCTCGCTTACCGGTGTCAAGTACGCGAGGAGAGCATCGGCGTTGGTAACCGCGAACGATTGTCCTTCGTCGATCATCGTCGGGAACAGGTCGAATGTGCCGCGGATTTCAAACGGCACGATGCGGCCGTACGCATGCCCTGAGAGACTCTCACCAACGTCAAGCCCGGCACTGTCTAAGAACTGAGAATTCACCAGCAAAGGGACGGATATCGGACCGTCCTCAGAGTAGTAAACGCCACGGACACCGTCGTCAGTGCCACGACCCATAGCGAAGTCCAGTGATCGTCGGTCTTCGCTATCTTCACTGCCGTCGTTGGTTATCGATAGACGAGAATCATCGGCAATCGAGGTCGCCATAGGGTGCCATACATCGATGTCGGCAAAATCAGTTACCACGACCGATGCGCCAGAATCGTCTACCGCGCTCAAGGAGTCGATCGTAAGTGTCGCCGCGCTGCCGATCGGCGAAGTCGGAGGTTCATAGACTTCCAAAGCCATAAAACTTACCGGACGTTGAATTTCGGGCTTGACTGTACCTGACAACCGTTGCCAATCTTCTCCAAGCTGATTAGATCCAGCAGCGGTCATCCGAATTGTGTGGGTAGTACCGCCAGCATCGAGCAACCTCGACCAAACATCGATGCGACCCTTGCCGCTTCGCTGCAACTTCGCCACCGCTTCGAGTTCGACGACATCATCAGGCAAGAAAAGCGACCCTGTAGGGATAAAATCAGCTATCTTGCCCATCAAAACTGAAAGCGTTTCGTCCGCGAAGTCGGACCGGAATGTTGCCACATCAACGAACTCTCGCGGCCGCACGGCGAGCATTGTGAACGACGACGCAGATTCCGAACTGCCAGTCCTAGCCTCGGCACGGGTACCCCAAGTGTGGTCGGTCACCCAGTCCAGTTCAACGATCGATTTGACAGTCTCATTGTTTGATGTCTTGAACCCATCGATCCCCGAGATTCGCATGTCTGAAGCTGTTGTGAAATCGATACGGTCGTTCGTATTTTTCTCCAAAGTGGCGGACAATCCAGTTGCGTTGATGACAACGATCATCGTTCCCGCCGCCAGCAGCATCAACACCGCATGGCTCATCGTCGAACGCGCAAAGACTTTCAACGCGAGCGCAAACATCGAATGGACATTAATGCGCGCCAGCCTTTCTAATACGACGCCGGAGAAACGGAACAGGCGCAAAGCCACCAGCGAAGCCGCCACCGCCGCAATGATCGGCAATGATGTCGCCAACATGCTCAGATCAGACAGACCATCATCGCGCTCCACAAACAAAGAGCCGCGGCCATTCAATTCGAATATCACCGCGGCAGCCGCGATCACGATGCCAATGTCTAGATTCGCGCGCCAAAACCAAGGAGACCGCGAGTCCCGAATCCGCGTCAGATGTCCAACGATCGGCCCAGGTCGGACGAGAACAATCGGCACAGTGTAGAGCACGAACAGTATCAACGCGAGTACCCCTGACCATATGAATTGCTCCGGGAGAATCCGATATGGGAATGACTGTCCACCCGTCAACTCTTGGAACGAACCCAGGAATCCCAACAACGGCACAATCAATGACGCAACGAGCGGCCCGACGACAGCAGGGATGACGAACAGGATCGCCATATAGAAAGCTATCGCAGTGGAGAGTTGGTTGCGGTTGGCGCCCCTTACCTTGAGCGTCGTCTCCTCCGCGAGCCATCGTTTGGCGATGACGCTTGCGTTTAGCGCTAGCACGAACACCGCGAACGCGGCGAACAATGCCCCGCTGATGATCGTCGTCGTGTTAGTGAAGGTCAACTGCCGTTGGAGGGTCCGCAACGCCGATTCGACTCCGGAGAACGAAGATGACGAGGGCAACAGTTTCGCCGCATCGGTGCGGAAGCGGCTAATGACCTCGAGATATTCGCTCACGCCGACACTATTCAGTTCTTCCAAATCGACATAGAACATCATCCACAGCTGACCGATGTCGGCGATGCCCCGACTGGCAACCCGATCCATCATGCCGTTCGATGTGTAGGCGATGATCGCCGGTCGCCCACCGGTAGGCCCTTGCTCCGGATCGAAGAGCGTCGAAGATAGTCCTTGCCAAGACTCGTGATTGGGATCATCGATGTTGAAGATGCCGGTCACCCGAGGCATGGTGTGCACGATGTTCGTCGGCGGAACCGTGAGCCGTAATGTATCGCCAACTTGGATGAGGTATTCCGCTGCAACACTCTGGAGAATCGCGATTTCTACTTCACCGCCGGCAGCAGATTCAGACGGAAATCTCCCAGCGACTAGAGAGATCGGTGCAGGTTCTCCTTGCACGGACTGGTAGACGAGCACCGATCCCGGTGGCGCGAATCGATCGTTTATTTGGTTGAGAGTCAAACTTCCGGACCGCACGAACGTTGTGCTTCCGCGTACCACATCGCCGAAATGTTCACCGGCTTGTTCGGCGGTATCAGCGGTCGATTTGATCGTCGCCGAGTTGAACGTCATATCGTCGACGTGCAACCACGCGCCCATCTGAGATAACTCGAATCGTTCGAGTGTGCGACGCAATCCGAGGCGTTCAATCGCATCGAAGTAAAGCGGAGCGGCAGAGATGACAGTGACAGACAACAAAGCGCTCAATGAAGCGATTATCAGGAAGAGCGATTCGCCGCGGCTCTTCCGAACGGAAATACCTTGAACGTTCACAACCGATTAGCGTACATCAGGTTCATATAATTGCCGCAGAAACTGAAGCCCACAGAAATGGACGTTCTGCCAAAAACATGAAGATCGAGAAACTTGAAACCTTCGTCGCCGTCAACTGGATGATGGTGCGGATAACCACCGACAACGGCATCCAAGGAGTCGGCGAATCCACGTTCTTCGGTTGGCCAGGAGCCTCTAAGGATGTCGTGCTGTCGTTCGAACCGTATCTGATCGGGCAAGACCCCCTACGGACCGAGCATCACTGGAACTACATGTACCGCGCGAAATCGATGCGCGGCGGTGCGATCGGCGGCGGCATCAGCGCCATCGATCAGGCGCTGTGGGACATCAAGGGCAAGTATTTCGAAGCACCGGTCTGGCAGTTGTTAGGGGGCAAGGCGCGGGACGCTGTCCGTGCGATGTTAGTGCTGCCAACTGGGACGCTCGAAGAGGTGGCGAATGCGGCAGCCGCAGCAAAAGCTGACGGCTTCACCGCGGTCAAGTGTCTGCTCTACCAACATGATCACGCGCCGATGCGCCACAGTGAGCGCATTCAAGACCTTGTCGACCGCATGGCGGCTGTGCGAGATGCCGTCGGATGGGACATGGATGTGGGGGTGGAGATCCACCGCAACATGATCCCGGGCGAAGCCATCGTTTTGGCCCAAGAGATCGAGAAGTTCAGACCCTACTTCTTCGAGGACCCGGTAGCGCCCGACTCGATACTCTCCTTCGGCGAAGTATCCGAAAAGACTCGGATCCCGATGGCCGCGGGTGAGCGCAACCTCACGATCTGGGAGTTCCGCGAATACGTCGAATCCGCGGGTATACACCATGTCCGTCCAGACATCGGTGTTGCCGGCGGCTTCACCCACTGCAAGAAGATCTGCGCAATCGCCGAATCGCATCACCAAGGCATCATTCCACACGCGGTACCGTCTGGCCCCGTAGCGACCGCGGCCCATGTCCAACTCGGTGCCTGCGTTCCCAACTATGAAGTTCAGGAGCACTTGTACGAGGAGAAACCCCCGTACTCGGACGTGGTCAAAGAGATCATCAAACTCGACCATGGGTGGCTACAGATACCTGAAGTTCCAGGCATCGGTGTCGAACTAGACGAAGAAGGCATCGCCAAGCATCCATACGAATACGGCCCTATCGCCCACGCGCTCCGTGACGACGGCTCGGTCGCTCTCAGATAGTCGGACGACGTACGAGGGTTTTATCAACCTTGAAAGGAATGACACGTTGAGTCTCAACTTGGGATTGGTCGGATGCGGCGGCATGGGTATGCGCCATGCCCATGGATACATCGAACTGCGCAAACACTTCGATACGTTCACCTTGTCCGCCGTCTGCGATCGCCACAAGGAGGCAGCAAACGGTGTCGCTTCCGCTGTCGAGGATGCTACCGGTCACCGTCCGCAGGTATTCACGGATTACGAAGCCATGCTCGCGTCCGGTGTAGACGCCGTAGATATCGTCACCGACACGCGGATGCACCACGTCTTTGCGTTGCAAGCATTCGACGCCGGTGTTCACATCCTGACCGAAAAACCGATGGCGCTCACAATGAAGGCGTGCCGCCTGATGCGGGATGCCGCAGAAGCGAAAGGCCTGGTGCTGTCCATAGGTGAGCAGTATCGCCGCGATCCGATGAATCGTCTTGCCAAAGCACTTCTGGACGCAGGCGCGATCGGCGAGCTAGGCTTCGCGATGAAGGTGTCCCTCGGAGGCGGTTCGGGGCTCATGCATGATACCGGTTGGCGTGCTTTAAAGTCGCGTGCGGGCAGTGTCATCATCGAGCAGGGCGTACACGAAGCCGACTTGCTCATCTACTTCTTGGGCGACATTGAATCTTTGTCGGCCCACACCGGGTTATTCGCACCAACTCGGGTAAGAGAAGGAATGTCTGGCCAAATTGCTCAGTTCTATTCACACCGCGTGGAGGACGCATTCGCGAACCAAGAGACGGTAGAAATCGACCAAGAAGATACCGCAATCGGATTGCTAAAGTTCGCGTCAGGCGCGATAGGTCAACTTACCATCACAAACGCATCGATCGGCTACAGCGCGGGCATCAACACGATCCACGGCAGCGCCGGCACCATGCAGATGCCACCAACCCGCACCGGCATCCCTCCCAGCATCTATCTTGAATCGCAATCTGAACCGCTTGGCGAACAAGAGATGCTCGATTTAGTTCCTGACTGGGAAGTCGACGAAACCACTGCGACATTCTTCGGCGGAGCGACGAGAATGGGCTCGTACGACGTTGGATTTGAGGCGATAGACCGCATCTTGGTTGCCATCGAGATGCAGGAGTTGGCATCGGCAATAGAATCAGGAGATAGAAATGTCGAGGTCGATGCCGAAGTCGGGATGAAAGCCTTAGCGGTTTCCTACGGAATACTAGAATCAGGCAACTCCGGACAGCCGGTATCGCTCGCCGACATCATGGACGGTTCCGTTGCCGAATATCAATCCGAGATCGACCGCGAAGCGGGAATCTGAACCAAGCTCGCGCCGTCAACTTGCAAAGACCGCAGTCGCATTCCTTATCGTCTTTGCGTTGACGTGGGGAGTCGCTTGCGCTTCGTACGCGTTGGAAGACAACACCGACTACGAGGGAAAGGTCTGCAATCGCGTCGACGACATCAGCGACGGGATGCTGCGCGAGCAACTTTCGGTCGAGGATATCGAAGCCCAGATCGAACTGCTTGAAGCTGAACTCGATTCGGTGCGCGGTGAGTTAGTGGATGCCACAGAGCGCTTCATCTTGGCTCTCAAAGACATCCTCGCGGGCGGTTACTACGACTATCCGACCTTGCAAGTGCTTAACTACCTCGACACCTACGAGCACATGGACCAGCACGTCGAGGGATACGAAGCACTGGAAAATGTCCGATCCGAGTGCCACTATGTCGGTAAGGAGTGGATCGGCGACGCTCCCGCGATTGAAGTTCACTTCAGTCAATCGAGTATCGAAGCCGGCAAGTACACCCTTGATGAGTTGATCGAACACGGAGAGAAGCTCTTTACCGCATCCTTCAATTCCCTAGATGGTGCTGGACGACCCACCCGAACCGGCGACGCCAGATTCCGGGACCGGCGCGAAGGTTTCGAGAGCTTCAACCGCATTTCGGGTCCCGATTCCAACGCCTGCAGCGGATGCCACAACATCCCAGCACCCGGCGGCGGCGGTGACAACGTAGCAAACGTGTTCGTCCTTGGACAGCGGTTCGAATTCGTCGATTTCGAAGACCAGATGGAGTTTGATTTCCGAAACGATTTGGAAGACCGATTGCAGTACGAGCAGGAGGATGAGGATTCCCTGACCCTGCAGAACGTAGGCAACGAACGTAACACCGTCGGCATGTTCGGCGCAGGTTTCGTCGAACTTCTAGCGCGCGAGATGACTCGCGAGCTACTTGCTCAGGAAGAAGCGACAATCGCCGACGCTAAGAAGTCGGGCTGGCCGGTGCGTCGGGAGATCAGCGCAAAAGGCATCGACTTTGGCGCTATCACCGCTCACCCGAACGGCTTTGTATACACGAGCGAGGTTGAAGGCGTAGACGGCGACCTTATCGTCAGACCGTTCAGCCAAAAGGGTGTGTTCAGAAGTCTGCGCGAATTCAACAACGATGCGATGTTGCACCACCACGGCATCGAGAACTACGAGCGCGTGGGCTCTTTCATCGACCGCGACGGAGATGGTGTGGTCAACGAGATGACACCGGGTGATGCCACTGCGCTCGTGGCGTTCTTGGTCAGCCTCCCGGCACCGATACCTCAAATGCCCGAAGACCCAGATCAACGAGAAATCGTCAAGATGGGCAAACAGAAATTTGAGGCCATCGGTTGTGCCTTATGCCACGTTCCTGAACTGCCACTCGAATCGCTGGTTTTCACTGAGCCGAACGAATTCAACGTTGGCAAGGACTTGAGACCAGACGCCGTAGATTCTGTTTTAGAAATAAACCTCAGTCAGTTCGCAAGTGAACTCAAACAAGATGAGAACGGCCACTACCTCATACCCGTTTTCTCCGATCTACGTCGCCACGACATGGGCGAAGACGGCCCGCTCGACAACGAGGAGATTATCCAAGGGGGCGTGCCCACGGAACAATGGATGACTCGAAGGTTGTGGGGATTCGCCTCGGAGCCGCCATTCCTGCACCACGGACGCGCAACGCTCATCTCAGACGCAATCAAGGCACACGGTGGATCAGCCAATGGTGCTCGGAATCGTTTCCTAGGCTTGTCGCAAGACGAACAAGATGCCTTAATAGCTTTCCTCAGAACGCTAACCATTCCGGTCGAATAGACGTGGTCGCCGATGCGCGGATTCAGATCAATGCTGGCGATATCGGTCGCACTCCTCATAGGGATCGCGCTGATCGCGTGCAACAACGATACGTCTCAATCAACCCCGACAATCGCGGATGAGGTCGCATTAACGGAAACCGACGTTTCCCCCGAAATAGCGGTCCTCGCACATCGTCTAGTCTTTGCCTACATGTCCGACAAAACGTGGGGCTTCTTCGGCGCGACGTGCGAGAAGTGGATCGAGATGGACTACGAGTGGGACAAGTCGAGCAGCGAGCAGTACGACGATGGGCGGATCAGGGTTACATACGCGCGGCAACCCGACAGACTATTGGGGCCAGATGAACTGGTTTTCTACGTCGATATAGATTCCGGTCACGTGCAAGGCGATAACGTATCAGAGACTGGTAGGAGCGGCATCGCCGAGGGCTGTGATCGGTGGTAGTGGACACTGTTTCGTTAAACTTATCTGGTGTTGAATTCAAGCATGATACGTGACGAATCGATGAGTCACGAAAGCTAGTAAGACAGGACCAACACGATATGCCCCTGCGCCCAATCTCCGATGTCGCCCAAGACCTCGGATTCTCTCCGGCAGATATCGAAACCTACGGAAACGACAAAGCCAAAATCCCGCTTCAGTCGTTCCCAACCCGCGAAACACCGGGCAAATTGGTGGTTGTCACCGCGATCACACCTACACCCGCCGGTGAGGGCAAATCGACAACCGCAGTTGGGTTGACGCAAGGGCTATCCAAGATCGGCAAAAACGTCGCTCTAACGATACGACAACCTTCGTTGGGCCCAGTATTCGGTCACAAGGGTGGGGGGACTGGCGGCGGAATGTCGACCGTCCAGCCGGCAAACGAGATCAACCTCCACTTCACTGGCGACTTCCACGCCATGGAGTCAGCGCATAACCTCCTGGCTGCCATGACTGACAACGCCGTATACCGAGGCGCAATCCCCGGATTGCAGCCAGACGGTGTAACTTGGCGCCGAGTCACCGACGCGGAAGACCGCGCGCTACGTCAAGTCGTGACCGGTGTCGGCGGACGCCTGAACGCCCCGATGCGCGAAGCAGGCTTCGACATCAACGCCGCTTCCGAAATCATGGCCATACTGGCTCTCACCAATGGCTACTCCGACCTGAGAGAACGAATCGGCAACATTGTCGTCGGTTGGACCACAGATCGCAAGCCCGTCACAGCCCGCGAAATCGGAGGCATCGGTTCGATGATGGCGTTGCTCCGCGATGCCGTAAAGCCGAACCTCGCTCAGACGCTGGAAGGGCAGCCCGCAATCGTACACATGGGACCGTTCGGAAACATCGCCCACGGTTGCAGCTCGATCCTCGCCGACATCCTCGCTATCAACACAGCGGATATCACTGTGACCGAAGCCGGTTTCGGCGCCGATCTCGGGTTCCAGAAATTCATGGACATCAAGGTACGCCAAGGAGGCCCCGAACCGTCAGCGGCCGTAGTTGTCGCAACGATCCGTGGTCTGAAATGGCACAGTGGCGTCAAACGTGACGACCTCGAGTCCTCAAACGTAGATGCCGTAAAGACCGGAGCCCAAAATCTCGCAAACGCCATTCGTATCGTCAAGATGTACGGCCTCCCACCCGTCGTCGCCATCAACAAATTCCCGTCCGACACCGCCGAAGAGATAGCCGCGGCGAAAAGCGCGGCGATCGAAGCTGGAGCCGTCGGAGTTGCCGAGGCGCGTGGATTCGCCGAAGGCGGTGCCGGTATGACAGAACTCGCAGAGGCAGTCTGGGATGCTGCCCACTCTGGAACTGCAGATGTCAATCTGCTTTACGAAGATGATCTTTCGACCATCGATAAGGTCGAGCGTATCTCCGAAAAGCTATTCAACGCCGACAGCGTGGATTGGGGGCCGTTGACCAAAACCACGGCGCGCCGCTTCGAGTCGAACGGTTGGGACTTTCCGATCTGCATGGCTAAGACGCACCTCTCGGTCTCAGCCAACCCGCGGCTGTTAAACGTTCCGCGAGGCCACACGATTCCGATTAGGGAACTGCGCGTACTCGCTGGCGCGAAGCAGATCGTGACATTGGCAGGGAACATCATCACGCTCCCCGGTCTGCCATCAACCCCAAACGCCTGGGACATCGATCTCAACGATGAGACCGGCGAAATCACCGGTATCCTCAGTACCTAGTCCCTAACCCACAGGAGAACGAATTCCCCCATGGCAGATCCCAAAATCACCAAGATGGAAGTAATCGAGTTCGAATACTTCGTCGACAACATGGAGGGCTCCGGCAGAATCCAGCTACCCGGATACGCCCCCGGCACCAAAATCCGAAACACCGCCCGCATGGTCGTTATCCACACCGATGCTGGCGTTACCGGCGAATACGTCGGTGGTTCAGCCACCGAACACTCCGCGATCGGCCTCTTCGCCAATGCCGTCATCGGCAGGAGCGCCTTCGCCCGCGAGCGCATCTACAACGATGCGAAACAGGCGACGCGCCAGCACGCGCGTATGGGAATGTCGCAAGTCGATATGGCGCTATGGGATCTCGCAGGGAAGTTGCTGGACCAGCCGATCTACAGACTGTTGGGCGAGCAGAGAAAGTCATTCCCGGCGTACGCGTCTACATATATCGGTGACAACTACCCCGGCGGTCTTAACAGCCCTGAAGCATACGCCGATTTTGCTGAAGAGTGCTACGACATGGGCTACAAGGCCTTCAAAATCCACCCGTGGCAGGAAGCACCCAATGAGCAGCACGTCCGACTCGTAGAAGTAGTTGGCGAACGTGTTGGCGACAAGATGGATCTCATGCTCGACCCATTCTGCGCCATCCTCACATTTGGCGACGCCCTCAAGATCGGTCGCGCCTGCGAGGCCTACAACTACTACTGGTGGGAAGACGTCTTCAAAGACGGCGGTGAGTCGGCCTTCGCCCATCGCAAGCTACGCGAACTCATCCGAGTACCGCTACTCCAACTCGAACACGTTCGCGGCCTCGAAAAGCACGTCGACTTCATAGTGGCTGATGGCACCGACTTTGTCCGCATCGACCACGACTACGACGGTGGCATCACCGGCGTAATGAAGATCGCCCATGCATCTGAAGGCTTCGGACTCGACGTCGAGCCACACGGCCCCGGCCCCAGCCGCCGCCAGACCATGGCCGCCATGCGCAACTCCAACTACTACGAACTCGGCCTAGTCCATCCCAAACTCCAACCCTCATACCCGCCTGTCTACCTTGACGGCTACAGTGACATGCTTGACGCCATCGACGAAAACGGTCATATCCACGTTACTGACCTACCCGGTATGGGCGTCACCCACGACTGGGATTTCATCAACAAACACACCGTCGGCAAGACGGTTTACGACTAAAGCGGCTTCTCTCCCCCTTGATGTCCAAGGGGGAGTGCAAGGGGGTTTTACAAAATGACCGCATCCAACTGGTACAAAGGCAACATCCACACCCACACCACCGAATCCGATGGCGACGCTGATCCCGATTTCGTCACTCGCTGGTATCGAGACCATGGCTACGACTTCTTAGTCCTCAGCGACCACAACCACCGCACCATCCTAGAGCACGAGATCGAAGATGGCCCGCTGATGATCCCCGGCGAAGAGGTATCATCCCGCATCTTCGGCGGCACAATTCCCATCCACCTCAACGCCATCGGCATCCGGCACGTCGTCGAACCAACCGACCTCGACGACATCGTAGCGACGCTACAAGCCAACGTCAACGCCATCATCAACGCCGGGGGCATCGCGCAGTTGAACCACCCCAACTTCGAGTGGGCCTTCAACCACGAGCACATCCAACAGGTCGAAGGCGCGAGCCTTATGGAGATCCACAACGCCCACCCCGCGGTCAACGGCTACGGCGCACCTGGCAAACCCGGCGTCGAAGAGATGTGGGACCTCGTACTATCCGCCGGAACGGTCATCTTCGGGACCGCCACTGACGACTCCCACAACTACCACGACTACACCCCCGACGCCTCCAACCCGGGCAGGGGATGGGTTGTCGTAAACGCCCCCGAACGTACCGTCGACGCAATAGTCGATGGTCTTGCCACCGGCAACTTCTACTCCTCCAATGGCATCACCCTAACCCACCTCACAATCACTCAAGAATCGATCGAACTCGAAATCAAGCCCGACCGCTCCATGATCTACGTCACCACCTTCTCAGGGCTCGACGGTGAGACGCTCTCGGAAGTCGAAGGCCATGCCGCCAGCTACCAGATCAAAGGAAACGAAGGCTACATCCGCGCCACTGTCCGCTCTTCCGGCGGCACCAGCGCCTGGACCCAACCGGTCTTCACTAAGAGCTAACGCGCCAAATCATCCCTTAATCACCTCAACCTGCTCGCCAAAGTACCCCGCAACTGAGTAGTAGGTCTTTGCGCCATCGATCGGATGCGCGTCCAAGATCGCTGTAACCTCGTCCCGCTCCTCAGTCGTTAGCTGCCAACCCGAAGCCGCCGCATTCTGCGCAATCTGCTCTGGCGAACTCGCCCCCGCGATCACAGTGCCGACGATTGGATCCGCCAGCAACCACGCGAACGCCAATTCCAACAACGTCTTCCCACGCTCGGACGCCCAGTTCTGCAACGCCGCAATCGCCCGCAAATTCTTCTCCGTGATCCATCGCCCCGATTGATTGGCATCGAGCGCCAACCGCGTACCCTCCGGCGGTACACCTGACACATCCACCTTGCCCGTCAAAAAACCCGCCGCCAACGGAAGATAGGGCATAACCCCAACTCCGTGCTTCCGACAGGCCGGCAACATCTCTGCCTCGCTGCCACGATGCAGCATCGAATACTCGAACTGCGATGAGATGATCGGACTCGTTCCACCATGCTTACTGGTCCAGACGGCATCGACCATTCGCCATGCCTCAAAGTTGCAGACCCCTATGTAGAGCGCCTTTCCCTGCCGCACGATGTCATCCATCGCCCGCAAAGTTTCCTCCAGCGGTACCCGCGTATCCGGTCGATGGATCATGTACAGGTCAATGTAGTCCGTCCGCAACCGTCTCAGACTATCCTCCACAGCATCCATCACGAACTTCCGACCACCCCCGAACAAGTTCGGCCCATGCTCGCGTTTAGACCCGAACTTCGTCCCAATCAGAGTCTCGTACCGCCGACCCTCCAACGCCCGCCCAATGTACTCCTCCGACACCCCCTGCGCATACACATTCGACGTATCGATAAAGTTGATGCCATGGTCAATAGCAGCGTAGATTATCGACTTCGACTCCGCATAGTCCCGACGCCCCGGCTCCCCAAAGCTGTTAGCCCCAAGCCCCGTCTCCGAGACCTCCAAACCAGAATTTCCTAGGTGACGGTAACGCATGCCCTAATCGATCCGTTACGTTTCAGTCCCAAATCAACCCGGCAAATTCAAATCCGTCCGCGGCGTCTCCGTCCAGTCCTCTTTCGACCGCCCGTCATAGTCGAACCTGATCGCACCGCCCTTGATCGTCACCTGATTGATTAACCGCCCTGGCGCTGGCATGATGCGGTAGCCCGTCGGCCCGCTGTCGCTCAGCCCGCAAGGGCGCTCCACATACTCCAACACCGTCACATCAGCCGTCGCTCCGGGCGTCAGCGTCCCAAGCTCCGGATGCCCGATCTGCTGCGCGGGTGCCCACGTCGATTTTTCCACTACGTCATACATCGACATCCCGATAGCAAGGAACTTGCTCATTACTTCTGTCTGCGTAGCCCGCGAGGTGTGCAGGCTCATACGATGCAAGTCGGTCGATATCGTGTCCGGCGGGAAGCCCTGCTCGATCGCAGGTACCGCCATCGAAAACGAGAAGCTGTTATTTCCATGCCCGACATCCATGATGATGCCCTTGTCTCGCGCCTCCCAGTAGTGCGGCTTCACCTTCCCATCGTTGCCGATCATCGGCTTGCCGTAGCCGTAGCAGTGCGTGACGCCGTCACCCGGGTTCATATGATCAAGCATCATCTCGCCGAAAGGACGGGACGCGCGTGCGTTCTGGTCGACTAAGCAAAACACCCCGGCTTCCGCGGCCGCCGCGACTCCACGATCCACCGATTCCCAGCCGACTCCGCCGAAGTGCGCGACCTTGACGCCCACGATGACGTCGGATCGTTGCCGGATCTTCGCCGCCGTCAACTCCACATCCATGTCCTCGACATCCTGCTCGCCGTCCCCACACATGCCGTGACCAACGATGTTTAAAAGCGCAAAAACCCTCGGCCCCGCCTTCTTGATCACCGTCTCATTGAAATGATCGAACGTCCGCCATCCCGATCCACCGCAATCCACCATCGTGGTTACGCCGTAAGGGAAGCACAACTCGTCCGGAAACATCGCGCCGCCATAGAGATAGCAATGGGCGTGCAGGTCGATCAAACCGGGTGTAACGTAGCAGTCCGAAGCGTCGACAACTTTGCGGCCTTCAGTTTCCGGGATATCAGACTTAACAGCCGCGATTGATGACCCAGAAATGCCGACATCCATCTTCGCGTCGATGCCGTTCTTGGGGTCGATGACGTGACCGCCCTTGATGAGAGTGTCGTACATGTTTGACCGCCTTTGCGAGATTTCGTACGCGAGGATCGTCCGATTAATTTACCTAATTTGTCGCAATCTTGGATCGGTCCGGTCCCGCACCCAGTCGCCGATGAAATTGAATGACATCACGACCAAGAAAATGCAGAAGCCCGGTACGACCGATACCCACCACGCAGTGTCGAGGAATTCCCGACCATCGCTAATCATGTTGCCCCAAGACGGGTATCGCGAAGGTACGCCGATGCCGAGATAGCTGAGCGATGCTTCGGCAAGAATAAGACCACCGATTCGGAGGCTGGCGAGGACCATCAAAAGGTTGATCACGCCGGGCAAGATGTGGCGATACATGATTCTGAAATCGCTACCACCGGCAACACGTGCCGAGGCGACGTAGTCACGGGTCTTCAAAGACAGAACTTCGGCGCGGATGTTCCTAACCAAACCGACCCACGTTGCCATGACCAACAGACCAATCAAAACCATCAAACCCGTTCCGATTGTTATCGATACCACTAGCGCGATCAGCAGGAAAGGCAATCCGTTCCAAACGTCGACGAAACGCGTCATGATCTCGTCGAACCAACCAGCGAACCAACCTGAAGCGATCCCGGCCCAAAGACCGAGCGTCATGCCGATCACGGCGGCGGCGGCGGCGACGGTTATCGAGACGCGCGTGCCGTGCACCATACGGGAATAGATATCGCGGCCGTGCTGGTCGGCGCCGAATATGTAACGCCTGTCGATGCGATCGTTGTTCTCGTAGTATTCGTCGTTCCACATCGGCGGGGCGAAACTGGCGCGCAAGTTCTGGTCGTTCGGATCGTCGGTGGCGAATTGCGTCGTAAATATCGTAGCTAAGCCGAAAAGGACGATCACAGCGCCGGGAATGACCGGCCACCGCCTGATGAATTCCCATGCGACCAAGGGAGAGCGGATAACGACGATCGCCATCGACACCGGTTTTTCTTGAGCTTGTTCGGCGGTGGCCATCATTCAAGCCTTATTCGGGGGTCAATTACGACGTATAGAAGGTCGGCCACGAAGCTCATCGCCAAATAGAGGATTGTGAAGAGGAACACTATGCCAGTTAACAACGTGAAGTCGTTATCGTTCACGGCGGCGACGGCTATCTGTCCGACACCGGGCCAGACGAAGACGTTTTCCACGAGCACGGCACCGTCCATGAAGCCGGCCAGCAGCAGCGCGGAGACAGTGAGCGGCTGGATAAGTGCGTTGCGGAAGGCGTGCTTAGCAACTACCCGAGGGTAACCCATACCCTTGGCGCGGGCCAATTTGATGTACTCCGAATCCAAAACTTCCAACATCGCCGAACGTGTGATGCGCAGATACCCCGCGATCGGGCCCCACGACAGAACCAAGACGGGCATCACGAAGTATTGGAACTGGCCAAAGAAACTTGCATCCGTTCTTCCATAGAACGTCGGCACGGGTAGCCATCCCAAATAGACCGCGAATATCCAAATTCCAACGATGCCGACCCAGAACGCAGGTACGGATTGCCCAGATAAAGCAAAAGCTCGCAGGAAATAATCAAGTATCGAAGCGCGACGCATAGCCGAAAGAATCCCGAGAGGGATCCCGACAAATGTGCCGACGATCCACGCACCGACCGCCAGTTGCATGGTTGCCGGCCAACGTTCCCTTAGTATGTCCGTGACTTTACGGTTGCTGCCGACACTCCGGCCGAGATCGGCTCGGGCGATATTGCCGAGCCAAGTCAAGTATTGAAGAACTATAGGTCTGTCGAGACCCCATTTGGCGCGCAATGCGGCGATTTGCTCGGGGCCGATTGCGTATCCTTCGGCGCGGATGAAGACGTTGATCGGATCGTCTTTGGCGTGCGCCAAGCCGAAGACGACGATAGTTGCGCCGATGAGTGAAATCACCATCGTGCCGATGCGTCTTAAGAGAAAACGAATCATTATTAGTCGGGTTCAGCGTAAAGGACGTGCGAACGCCGTTCAAGTCCCTTGGTATCGAGAATGTTCACGTATTCACGCGATAGTGGCGGGGGCCCCCACCCGAACAACCCACGACAAATAGAGGAAGGTATGAATAATAAAACATAAGTGTTGTGAAAAAACAATAAAAGAAAAAAGTAAGATAAT
>VXSB01000028.1:0-37910 GCA_009838175.1 Chloroflexota bacterium | reverse complement strand
TTTGTTTCTTACTCGTGATTCTTGTTTCATTATTCTTGTGCTTATCATTTTTTTAAACCCCCCCCCCCCGGCTCCCCGCGCCCCCCCCCCCCCCCCCCCCCCACTGCGATCTGCTCGTTCGAGATTCTTCAGCACGTTGAGTGCTGAGTAATCACCGTACAGTGACGATGAACTCGGGGTGGTGCAGAGCGGCTTCACGAACCGACAATGGCATGACCCAAGATTCGATCTTCTTGGGGTTGACCAACGCCACGTTCGGGCGGGCAACCGTGCCGATCGCCGGGCTCCACTCGTGGAGGAATTCAGCCATGTTGTTCCGGATCTCGATGCGCTTGGCTTTATCCTGCTCCTGGTTCATGGCAGTTCCCCATTCGCAGAGCTCGCGGATCTCGATTCCGACGTTGAAGCCGTAACGACCGCTGGAGCACTCGGAGTTACCGACCACCGGCCAGTCCCAAGGCTGTTGCGGTGCCTCGGCACCAGCAGAGTGGATCCAAGGCGCCGTCGCCGATCGACCAATCAAGCTGGGTCGGTAAGTCTGGTACTGCGCCTTCCAGTCCTGCATGTCGATGCCGATTTCACGCCACATGCCTACCACTGCGGTTCCGATCTCCTCGTCACCACGTCCGATACGGATGAAGAACGGCATGTCGAAACGGATACCGTCGTCGTTACGTGGATATCCGGCTTGGTCGAGTAACGACTCTGCAAGTTCGGGGTCGTATTCGACCGTCCACTTGTCTTGCCAGTTGGGGTTGTTTATGTCGTGTCCGTAGACGTAGTTAACCCATGCGGCGTTGGAGAAGAGGACTTCGGCGATCAATTCGCGGTCGATGGCGTGCGACAACGCTTTTCGAACCATAGCCGCCCGCTCCATGCTCGTGACGCCTTCCGGCGGGTTACCGATGCGGCGAGTGGTTATGCTGAACTCCGGTCGCAACGGGTCACCGATCCACGGCAGTGCGTGCACGTAAGTGTGGCGGGTCGTAATCTTCTTCTCTTCGTCATCAGGAATGGCGGTGTAGTAGGTATCCTGCCAGTAGTTGCCGGAGAACGAGATCGTGTGGAACGAACCGGCACCTGCACCGACAATGTTGAATCCTTCTTCGGTGAGCGTCGGATAGTTGCGTAGGTCGACGACGGCCACATCGATGCTGCCGTTTCGCAGGCCCGCTTCCGCGACCGCATCTTCACCGATCGGCTCGTAAATGATCCTGCCGACGTTAGGCGTGATCCGGTGGTGGTCCTGAACAGCCTTGAGCTGGAGTGTGGCGTCGTAGGCGTACTCGTCGACCATGTACGGGCCAGTGCCGACAACGTGGTCGCGCACCCAGTCTTCACCCATCTCGTCGTACGCCGTCTTGCTCGTGATGCTTAAACCGAGTCCGGACTGTCCGAACATGAAGGTGTCCCAACGAACGTCGAATTCGTTAATCGGAACTCTGACATTCTGGTCATCGATCTTGGTGAGCGGCTGGTTTCCGATAAGCACAACCCAGTTGGATCCACCGTCAGTTGCGGATTCGGGGTTGTACCCGGGGTTGCCCTTGTTGTATGCCCAGACGACATCATCAGCGCTAAGGTTGCCAAAGTCGCCCCACTGGTTGTGGAAGGGGACATTTTCTTTGAGGGTGAAGTGGAACGCTTGACCGCCGATGGCGTCGGCGTCATCTACCAACGCCCAGTCGGTGATGATCTGGTTAACCGCGTTTCCGCCCTCATCGGTGAGGAAGAACTTCTCGCTCACGCTGGAGCCGTTGAACATACCGCCGGACGGGTCTCCAGGGATGCCGCTGCCGCGGATTTCGAGACCAGTGCGAATGACGACGGTGTCAGCGTCCGTGAGTGGAGCCGGTGGCTCACTAATGGTCGGCGCAGCGACGGGGATAGGCAAGCCATAGAACGTATCTGGCGCAGGAGTCGCGGTGGCGATAACTACTTTCTCGACCTCTTTTACGATTTCGACCGGTACTTCTTTCTGAACTTCCTTCACGACCTCGCGCTCGACGACAACAGTTTCTACAACTGTCCTGCCTTCGACGACTCGCTCGCGTTCAACCACTACGGTCTCAACGACTTTGACCTCTACCACCCTTTCAACCGGTACTTCTACCTCTTGAATGATGGTTTCACCCGCTACCTGGACCTCTTTCTCCACCACCACAGTCTCGACGACACGCACTTCGACTTGTCGTTCCACCGGTACTTCAACCGTTTGGATGATAGTCTCACCAGCGCAAGCGAACAGTGCCATCGCCGCAATCGCCGCGGAGATCGGCACGATCGCCAACCTGAATATCTTGCTTCGTAACATGGCTTCCTCCCACGTATATTTGAGCGCTTGACATCAGACTCCGCGCCTGAACACCAGACGTTACCCGAGCCCGAGCTAAACGATGCAAGAAAATGTTATCGCATAAAAACAACCGCGCGCAACCGTCCCTCACTTTTTGCCGCACCAAAGGAGAACTAAAGAGGGGGATACCATGTCATTCCGAGCGCAGGGAGGAATTTTACCCCTATCACAGCCCATCAACAAAATCAGCGTAATCTGCGGTTCAAATCTCCCGCCGACTGACCAGCCTCGCCACAAATATCAGAGACGGCAAGTTACAGGCGATTGCGGCACCGAAAAACCCAGCACCTGAAATGTCTCGGTTGAGCACGTATACGTCGCTGTGCTCGAAGAACGCACCAGCGACGCTTAGCGCGAGCCAAGACCCGACGCCCCCCGCCAATGCTGACATCGCGACCAGAGATACCGATTGCCTTACAGTCTCCGAGGTGCCAAACCATCCGACGCGCGAAGCGACGGCGCTACACGTTGCGACAAACGCAAGCCGCGAAACACTGACCCACAATTCCGAACTGTCCGCGGTTGAGAAAAGCATCGCGATCAAGAGAGCGCCGAAAAACGCCCCGATCGCAGCGCAAACTAGCCCCGCAAGCGTGCGGACAGTCAATTGCAGAACAGCTTCACTCAAGCGGGGAATGTCCCGTTAACCAACACAGAAGACTGCAACGCAAGTTGTGTTTATGCTCAACTCGAAATTCGGACTACTAAGTCGGCATCAATGCGCCGCATGGTAGTGCGCCGCCAACAGGTCCTCACCGAAGTCGTGAGTGTAGTCGCGGAGAACCGAGTGGATGTGGTTGGCGCCGTTTTGCGTGTTGTCGTACTCGATCACGAAGCGATCATGCCGGATGTTGTAATAGTGCCCCTGCCAGCGCTCCAACGGACCCGCCCACGCGAAGTGAACGCTGTCCCACCCCTCGCGCTCAAGCTGCTTCCAGTAGTTGATCGCCATCTCGTCTGCCGCTCGGAAAACGTAGTGCTGGATTAGCTTAACCACCGCCTCACGCTGCCCGTCGTAGAGATCGCCGATTGAGATGCCCTGTGGTGTAGTACCAGGATCTACAACTCGAACCGTAGTAGTCAAAATATCGGCCGGCGCAATCGGATCGACGATCGCCACCGACTTCTGATCGTCAGTCATGCCAGTCACGAGCGACCGCGCCCAATCCTCCTCCTCGGCCAACGTCCTCATTCCCTTGTGCTCGCCGTGCTTGACCTCAGCAGGGTTTGAACCGAAAAAGAGCGGATGTATCGAGACCTCGCTATTGCCAACTACGGACGCGACGATGCCGATGTGGTGACCGCCAACGCGCCAACCCCATGGTGAATCGCTGCCCGGTTCGCCGAAAACGCTGAACCAGTACCGCTCCTCCAATCGCTGCCAAGTCGAAACGTTGTTGGTCATCGCTTCGTACTCTCCCAGAAGTGGCTCTAGGCTAATAATCTGACGCGCCATCTGATAACCGCTCGCGCTGTAACCCGTCTCCATCATCTTGTACGCGAGATCAATTTGGTTGCCGCTCATCTCAGAAATCAGCAAACCGTTACGGTCAACTGGCGTGTAGTGCCAGTCGTAACGCTCATCCCCTTCGAACGGAAAGGTAGCCTTGGTGAGTTCCGCCTTGCCGAGTGATGCCAAGAACGCAGACGCCGCGTCTGCCATTCGTTTGATAGTGTCTGGTGCTTTGGAGGGCACAACCGCCGCATGACCGTTTGAGTGATGTGACATATTTAAGACGCTCCGTTCGCTACACGCGTCAGTTCAATTCCGATTGAACGTGATGATACCGCATCCGTCCAACTCGTCCGCGCAAACGTGATCCGACAACTTAATCAGGGCTCATCACATAAATCAGCGTAATCAGTGGTTCAGACAACAACCCCAAGTGCTAATCTTGCGCATGTGAAACTTCGACACCACTTCCACACGATGGAGGCCCAAACCAGATGATCAAACTCAGCCTGCAATCTCTTTGCTACCGCGACACCTTCAACGCTGGCGAGATCGACCTTTTCGGCATGATCGACAAAGCAAAAGAGTACCGACTCGACGGCATCGACATCCACTTTGCTCACTTCGCATCAACCGACCGCGACTACCTAGAGGAAGTCCGCATGGCGACCCTACGTGCAGGACTCCACATCTGCTACATCGGCGTCTCCAACAACTTCGGCATGATCGGCGACGAACAGCGAGCGCAGATCGACGACATGAAGAAGTGGATCGACGTCGCATCCGTCATGGGTATCCAGATGGTCCGATCATTCGGCGGATGGATCGTAGAAGGCGAGACCGAAGAGTCCGTCTGGCCGCGTATCGTTTCCGCCACCAAAGAAGTCTCAGAATACGGCGCCTCCAAAGGTGTCATGGTCGGCCTTCACAACCACAACCACGGCTGCGCACCAGCCACCGGCGACCAAGTGATACGCATCCTTGACGAGGTCAACAACCCTTACTACACCCACATCCTCGACACCGGACAATACCGCGGCTCTCCCGGCGCATCATTAGGCGAACGTGGCGTCGAAGATGTCGAGCACAACTTCTACGGCTCCATCGAAACCTCCGCACCCAGAGCCGTCCACGTCCGAGCCAAGATCTACCGCATCGCCTCCGGATCCGAAGCCTGGCTGGACTACGACCGCATCATGAAAATCATCAAATCCGTAGGCTTCAACGGCTGGATGTCCGTAGTCTTCGAAGGACAGGACGAATTGGACGAGCCGACAGCCGTGCCATTAGCGGCAGCATTCCTACGCCGGAAGCTGGATGAGTATGGGATGTGAAGCTCGGACGTTAGACCTAAAACTAGGCGGCTTGTTCGACCGTGTTGACGTCGCCTCGTTCCACTCCGTTTGCGAGCGCGAACCCCTCATCAACCCATCCGGTAACTCCTCCCATCATCTCCTTCACCGGTCTCCCCAACCTAGCCAACCGAACAGCCGCCTTGTTAGCCCCGTTGCAATGCGGACCAGCGCAGTAAACGACGAACAACGTACTCTCATCCCAAGACGTCAAATTCCGCTCGACGATTCTGGCATGCGGCAAGTTAATCGCACCCGGCACATGACCAGCCTCGTACAACTCCGGACTTCGAACATCCAACACCACAAAATCATCTGCGCCGCGAGACAGAGCGTCATGAACATCCCAGCAGTCAGTCTCGAACGTGAGCCGACGCTCAAAGTGAGCTAGCGCATCCTCAGATGAAGCCGCCGGTACGGCAGTAACGTTGTTCGGCATCGTGCAAATCCTCCCGCCAACCAGGGATGAAACATCTGTCTAGTTCAAGATGCAGATTTTAAAATCGCCGAGATCAATCACCGCCATGAGCATCACGCTTCACTACAACTCCACCTGCGGCGACTGCGCTCGAAAGGCTCAGCAGACCGCCAAACTAGACTGGCTGAACCGCGTCCGAATCTCCACCGAAGATTCGCCGATTGGCGAAGTCCCAAGAGGTGTCATAGTCGTTGTCGAAGACGAAACCCAGAAAATCTACACGGGCGTATACGCGACGAGGATGATCTGCATGCAAGTCCCTGCCTACTTCCTTTATGGGCTGGCGCTATTCATCCCACCTATCCGAAACATCGCCGACAAAGGCAAGCAGGGATGCAACGGCGATGCATGCCAAATCCCAGAATCATCTGGTTAGACGGAGTTGGCTCTACTCCCCCCGAAACTCCGGTCGCCGCTTTTCCTTGAAGGCCCTGACCCCCTCGCGGAAATCAGCCGAATCAAACACCCGGAACTGCAGGTTGAAATCTTCTTCACTCAACTTCTCGGTGTCGGGTTCGACAGACAGCCTGCGCATCATGATCTTGTGATCACGCGCGGCTAAGGGAGCGCCACTCGCGATCTGAGACGCGAGTTTCTCGACCTCAGCCTCGAAGTCCTCATCCGCAACCACCGAGGTAACCAGACCGAACCTCACTGCATCACCAACATCAATAATCCGCCCCGATAGCACCAGATACTTAACCGCCGGTAGCCCAGCGACCGCAATCATCCTTCGCAACTCGTCCCAACCAGCCGTCAACCCCAACCGATTGACCGGCACTCCAAATCTGGAACCCTTCGTCGCGATCCGAATATCCGTAGCTGCCGCAAGCTCCAAACCGCCGCCAACACAGAATCCTTGGATCGCAGAAATGGTAGGGCAGCGCAACCGCTCAACTCGATCCAAAGCCGACTCGAACGCTTTAGCGTATCGTGACGCAGACGCTGAATCGTATCGATGCTCGTCAAAATCTTTGATATCCGCACCCGCCGAAAACGCTTCATCACCCGCACCTCGAAAAACTACGCACCGAACTGCTACATCATCCTCCAAATCATCCAAAATCCCCACCAAATTTCGCCACATCTCATAAGAAATCGCGTTGCGTTGGTCTGGCCGGTTGAATGTGATCGTTGCTACGGAGCCTGCATTATCTATGAGTATCTGTTCGTTCATTGTGTCGGATCGGACTGAATCACCAAACGCGAATCGAGGGCGTTATCTGAACAAGATAACGCCCTCGATGACTCGCCGTCATTCCGGCGAAAGCCGGAATCCATAGAGACGTCTACGCTGTCAAACCGACTACTGTGCCTTCGAGACGTTCAAAATCTCGAGCAGGAAGCCAGCCCACAAGCTGTAAGGCGCGACGTACGGGTTGCTGTTCGTCGCGAAACCACGCCAGTAGGTGTTGTTGAACGTCACAACGTGCCTCTCCTCGGCAAGAGTGATCTCGATCACGTCGTCCAAGAAGATGTCCAATGCCCGGTTGGCAAGGTCCATGTACTGCGGGTCGTCCGTCGAGGGCAGAACCGAGTCCATCTCGTCGATGATGGCGTCGAACTCAGGGTTGTTGTACTGGCTGTTCGCCCAGATGTACGAGTTCTGTTCGCCTTGCGTCGGCGAGCTGAACTTGCTGTGGTAGTGCTGCATCGTGCCGTGCGGCTCGCGTGAGCTACCGCAGTGGACCAGGATCCACATGTCAGCCAGACCGGTCCGGACCTCGGCCCAGAGCGGCGCGGTGTCAGGATCGTGCAGCACGAACGTCACGTCGAAACCAGCGTCTTGCAGCTGCTTCTCAACTACCGGGCCCATCGGTTTCAGCCAACCAGGAACGTGCAGGTCCATAGCGAGTTCCTCACCGTCCTTCTCCCAGTAACCGCCGCTGCCCATTGTGTAGCCAGCTGCCGCCATGTGCGACTCAACCTCGGCTTGGCCCTGACTTTCCCAGTCATACTTGGCGATGATGTCTGCCTGCGCATCTTCGTAGGCCTTCAATCCGCCGTACGTCGAGTACGGAACTGCACGCGTAACGGTCGAGTTCTCATACGCCAAGGCAACCAGCTGATCGCGGTCGACCGCAGCCTGAACCGCGCGACGTGCGTTGACGTCCGACATCGGGCCGTACTGCGTGTTAACGCCGAGCGTGTACATGCAAGCATCGGCGGCGCCGTAAGACGGACCGTCCGTGTCCCAAGAGATGATGTTCTTGTTGCGGTTGTGCGCCGTGACGAACACACCCGGTTGCATGATCGAGCCAGTGTCGAACTCGTTGTTGATCATGCGAGCGACCATAGTGTCGGCAGATCCCGGTGGGATATATGCCACACGGAGCGGCTCCGGAAGCTCTTTGAAGCCAACCTTAGCTGCCCACCAATTGTCGTTACGGTCGAAGATCTGACCTTGGCTGTCGGCTCGAGTCGCGATGAACGGACCAGTTCCAACCGGCCAACCCTTGTCGAGGTCGAAGTTCGGGAACTCAAGCGGGTCTTGACCTTCCCAGATGTGCATCGGCAAGATCGGAAGGTGAATCTCCGAGTTCTCCTGGAAGTAGAAGTAGAAGAACCGAGCGTTCGGCTTGTTGTAGTTGATGCGGAAGTTGCGGTCATCGATGATCTCAACATCCTTCACCCACTCTTGGATGTCGCCCGCGAACACCATGTCCGGGTTCGCCATCAGAAGTTCGATCGTGAACTTCACATCTTCCGAGGTAAACGGCATGCCGTCTGACCACTCGATGCCGTCACGCAAAGTAACGTTCACACCCATGAAGTCATCATCGACCTCGCTGCTCTCAGCGAGCCAAGGGATCACTTCGCCTTCGTTGTGGTTGTACAGGTACAGGAACTCGTAGATCGTCTTGTTGAGGATTCCACGAACTCGACCTAGACCACCGAGCGAGTAGGGGTTCATGTTGTCAGGGTCACGCCATTCAGTCGCGCCTGGCCCGAAACCGGTTATCACGAACGTGTCTTCCCGCTCGATCGGGCCTCGCGGTGCAGCGGTGGCAGTAACTTCGACCTGGACCTCTTTCTCCACGACCTTCTCAACCTCAACCGTCTGGACGACCGTCTCGCCTTGAACGACGACCTCTTTGACGGTTTCAACGGTGACTTGAACCTCAACCGGAACTTCCTTCTCGACGACGACCGTCTGGACGACCGTCTCGGTGCCACCGCACGCTACCGCGGTCATCGCAGCGGCGACGAGCGAACCCACCACCACTAACCACAACGCGGAGCGCATATCGCGTATCTTTTGCATTCTCATTCTGCTCCTAGAGCTAGATTTCAACTTATGTCGGCGCTCGCTTAAGCGTGAACCGATAACCACGAATCATACTGAGCCAAGCGCGAAGACATCTTGCGGAAAAGTCCGCACGAATGCGCATAATTTATATCAATTTCAAAGGCGAGTCAATTTGCCGAAAACAGCTTGCCACCACGTCGGAACGCCTCCCAATCTCGCCCTGTGGAAACTAAGCATGCGTTCATGTAACATTTTCAACGTCTTGAAGCACATCCGACTTGCAGAAGTCCGAGTCGTTGCATCAATCACGAATAGATGAGCGGAACAAACCAGCATGACAGTTGATTACGTCCTAAAACGGGCGGGAATGTTCGTGCTGATCATCTTCGTCGCTGGTACCCTCAACTTCGCCGTCCCACGTCTGCGCCCAACCAACCCCGTAGAAGAGCGTATGAACCAACTGCTCCAACAAGCGGGCGGAGTTCACATCTCCAACGTCGAAGAAATGATCGCGCGCTACGAAGATCGCTTCGGTTTGAACAACCCTCTCTGGCTACAGTACGTCAACTATTGGATTTCGCTCTCTCGACTCGACTTCGGCCAGTCCATCGCATACTTTCCGGCCAAGGTCACAGAGGAGATCAGGCAGTCCATGCCTTGGACCATCGGCCTTGTCGGAGTCACGACCGTCATGGCAGCCGTCATCGGCTCATTCTTCGGCGCGTGGCTCGGATGGACACGGACGCCATTAGCCATCTCTTTTGTGGTTCCACTGCTTCTCATCGTTACTGCAGTGCCGTTCTACCTCCTAGGGTTGTTGATGATGTGGGTTTTCACCGTATGGTGGCCGTTATTGCCTGGAGGCGGCGCTTACGATTTCGCGATCCCACCGTCGTTCACCCTCGCATCTATCCTCGACATCCTCGAACACGCAATCCTCCCAGCGACCGCAATCATTCTTTCGAGCATCGGATTCTGGGGTTTGGGAATGCGCGGAATGATGGTCACCACCATGGGTGATGACTTCATAAAACTCGCCGAATTCAAAGGCTTGAAGGAACGTCGCATCTTCCTTCGTTACGCGGTCCGCAACGCATTGCTTCCTCAAGTGACCGGCTTAGCAATCAACCTCGGCTTTGTCGTCTCAGGCTCCGTACTCGTCGAGGTCCTATTCGCATACCCCGGCATCGGAAACCTCCTATACACCGCGATCACTAGCAACGACTATTTCCTAATTCAAGGCGTCCTGATGTACGTCATCTTCGCCATTGGATTGATGCTGTTCATCGTCGACATGATCTATCCGTTAATCGATCCACGCATCAGGTACCGGTCGGCGTAATGGCGAACAACGCAACAACACCACTAGACCCAAATGTTCAGGGCAGCCACGACGTAACCGTCTTTGAAACCGAAACCCTTGTCTCACGTATCGGTTGGACTATCGGACGAAACAAGCTGCTCTTCGGTGGCCTGTTCCTGATACTCTTCATCGTCCTATTCGCAATTCTCGGTTCCATCTTTATCGATGAGGAACGAACCGAGGTAGGGTATGCGATGGCTCCACAGGAAACCGCCGATGGATCCATAAAAGAGACGGTAGCGCCACGGCTACGACCTTCAAGAGAGTTCTGGTTTGGGTCAGATCAGTTCGCAGTCGATATATTCGCATACGTCGCTTATGGCACCATGGGAACGCTATGGATGGGCTTCATCGCCGGTTCCATCGGTATTGGAATCGGCACTTTACTCGGATTCGTGGCAGGTTATTTCGGAGGCAAAATCGATGTCATCGTCGTCATCCTTAGCGACGCATTGATTACCATCCCCGGTCTGATCCTGTTGATAACCGTCAGCGCCTACTTGGATCAACTTTCCGTGGAGCAATTGGGGATACTGATCGGGGTGATTTCATGGATGGGCACCGCACGCGTCGTCAGAGCACAGGTGCTGACTCTAAAGAGCAGAGCCTACGTTGAGGTCTCTAAATTCAACGGACAGAGCGATATCGAAATCGTTGTCGCCGAGTTGATACCTAACCTCGCCCCCTTCATCGCCGCCGCATTCGTTGGAGCAGTTGCCGGCGCTATCCTTCTATCCATCGGTCTCTCCGCTCTAGGGCTCGGACCCCAGAACGAACCTAACCTCGGTCTCATGGCGTTCTGGTTCATCCGATTCGGAGCCGTCCCGCAAGGCCTGTGGTGGTGGTTCGGACCGCCTATCGTCGTCATCGCAATCTTCGTCGTCGGACTCTTCATGGTCACAGCCGGCCTTGACCAGATCGCCAACCCACGGCTGCGAACATCGGTATGACAACCGAGACGACAGTGCGGACCCCATTGATCGTCAAAGACCTCAAGGTCTACTACCACACGCGCCGCGGTCCGGTCAAAGCCGTCGATGGTGTCTCGTTCGAACTAAACCGAGGAGAACGGCTAGGACTAGTCGGAGAGTCGGGTTCCGGCAAGTCAACCATCGCCCTCGCGTTGATGATGGCACACAAAGAACCTGCCCGTATCGAAGGCGGAAGCATCATCCTCAACGGATCCAACCTCCTCGACGACAACGATGAGCAAGTCCGTTTGCGCCGACTCTCCGAGATTGCCATGGTCCCCCAAGGCGCCCTCAATTCACTCAACCCGGTCATGCGCATACGAGACCAAGTTATCGATGGACTGAAAGACCACAACGTCAGTATGAGCGTCGGTGAGTTCAACGGACGCGTAGCCGAACTACTGACTAGCGTAGGACTACATCCTGACGTCGCGTCACGCTTCCCTCACGAACTAAGCGGCGGTATGAAGCAGCGCGTATCCATCGCAATCGCCATCTCCATGAACCCCTCCGTCATCGTCGCCGATGAACCGACTAGCGCACTCGATGTAGTAGTTCAGAAGCAGGTCGTCCAAACCCTTCGAGACGTGCAAGAACGGATTGGAGCAGCCGCCATAATGATCGGCCACGACATGGGCCTCATGGCGCAGTTCGCTTCCCGCATCGGAATCATGTACGGGGGCAAAATCATCGAGATCGGACCCGTCGCCAATATCTTCCAGAACCCGCGCCACCCATACACCAGACTTCTAATCTCCAGTCTGCCCGACACCCGCAGCAAACGTCGACTCCAAGGCATCCCCGGTCTACCTCCATCTCTGTTGCGCCCCCCGCCCGGTTGCGTCTTCCACACCCGATGCCCGGACGCGATGGACATCTGTACGCAAGATATCCCGATAACCCGCGAACTCGACCCCAACCGCTTTGCGGCTTGTCACCTCTACGGCGACCAAGACGGTAAAGAGGTGGTGTTGTGACAACCGAGACTGTCCAAAACTCCGCCTCCACTAACGGCTCCGAACTCCTGCTCCGAGCAGACAACGTCAGCAAGACATTCGTTGCCGGAACCTTCCGCAAGCACTATACGCACGCCTTAGACACGGTTACCTTCAGCGTCCCAGAGTCGCCACCGACCATCACCGCAATCGCTGGCGAAAGCGGAAGCGGCAAGACGACCCTTGCCCGAACCGTCCTCGGACTGGTCGAACCCACATCCGGCAAAGTCATCTACCGAGGCAACAACGTCGCCGAAATGTCACGGGCTCAACACGCCGAGTTCCGACGCGAAGTCCAAGTCGTCTTCCAAGATCCCTTCGAGTCCTACAACCCCTTCTACAAAGTCGATCACGTCCTCCGAACCCCGATCCGACGCTACAACCTAGCGTCATCGAAATCCGAAGCCGATGGCATCGTCGAAGAAGCTCTGCGAACCGTCGGACTCCGCCCCGAAGAAACCCTCGGACGCCACCCGCACCAGCTCAGTGGCGGCCAACGACAGCGCGTCATGGTTGCCCGTGCCGTCATGCTCAAACCCAAAATCATCGTCGCTGACGAACCCGTATCAATGGTCGACGCATCCCTCCGAGCCACCATCCTCGAGACCCTTCGCGCAATGAACCAAGACCTCGGTATCTCGATCCTCTATATCACTCACGACCTCACAACCGCATTCCAGATCGCCGAAAACATCATCGTCCTATACAAGGGCCGCGTCGCCGAAGCCGGAAGCGTTGAATCCGTCATTAACGACCCGACACACCCCTACACCCAGCTCCTAGTCTCCTCCATCCCGCAACCTGACCCTGAAACACAGTGGGGCAGGGAACAGGAAACCCGAGACGAAGACGAAATCCCCCTCACGGGCTGCAATTTCTACGACCGCTGCCCCCTCCGCATGGACGAATGCACCAACGCCGACCCGCCCCTCTACCACACTGCCCAAAACCGCATCACCCGCTGCTACCGCTACGCCGACTCCCCAGTCCACCTAGCCCCAGACCTCCGCTCGGTGTTTGCCGAAACTAACCCTAACTAGCTCTCATCGCCCAACCAGCCGATGAAAAACCGCATGTCAAACCAGCCTACCCAACCCAACCTCCTATTCATCTTCTCCGACCAACAGCGCGCCGACACCATGGCCGCTTACGGCAATGACTGGATCGAGACGCCCGGCATGGATCGCCTCGCCGATACCGGCTCCGTCATCGAAAACTGCTACGTTTCATCCCCCATCTGCACGCCGTCACGATCCACCATCATGACCGGCACCTGGCCGCACACCAACGGCGCCTACAAGAACAACGTCCCCCTGCCAGATGAGGTCGACACCATCGTCGATCATCTCCCCGACGACTATCACAAAGCATACTTCGGCAAGTGGCACCTCGGCGACGAGATCGGCAAACGCCGCGGATTCGACGAGTGGCATCCTATCGAAGATCTCTACCGCGTCTGGAGCGACAACCCCGACATCGAAAACGAGTTCAGCCCCTACCACCACTACCTCATCTCCCAAGGCTACGAACCCGACGCCGAAGTCGGCGGCCTCCGCGTCTTCAGCCGTCCGTTTGCGCACGATCTACCGGAAGAGCACACCAAGGCCTCCTATCTCGGACGTGAAGTCAGCAAATTCCTCGAACGAAACCAAGACAACCCCTTCGCCCTCTACGTCAACTTCCTCGAACCGCACTTCCCTTACACCGGGCCGCTCAACGACTATTACGACCCTGACGCGATCCCCCAATCGCCAGTCTTCATGGAGGACCCGCCCGAGACCGCGTCGCTGATGCACCAGCTCATGGCGCAGCTATACAAGACCGGTGAAGACTGGGCCGCTCCCACGGCCGCAAGAGAACTTCGCGGCGAACTAATCTCCAAACCCGGTGAAGAAGAAGCCGACCTCCGACAGATCCAAGCCCGATACGCCGGACTCGTAACCCTCCTAGACCGCGCCATCGAAAAAATACTCAACAAACTCGACGAACTCGGCCTCGCCGAAAACACCATCGTCGTCTTCACATCCGAACACGGCGACCAGCTCGGCGACCACTACATCCGCCACAAGATGGTCATGTACGAAGACACCGTCCGCGTACCCATGCTCATCCGTGTCCCCTGGCTAGAAGGCCGACGCATACCCGGACGATACTCCCACATCGACACCGTTCCCACACTCCTAGACCTCATGGGCTTCGAAATCCCCGACATGCTCCAAGGCGAATCCAAAGCCAATGTCATCGCTGGAAACTCTACCCTCGACGACAATGACGTAATCATCGCCTGGCACGGACGCGGTCTTGACGGACTCACGTTGCCCATGTCTCCCCTCGAACTCCAGCGAGACATCCCCCACCGCGTCATCATCACCTCCAACGGCTGGAAGCTAAACCTCGCAGTCGGCGATTTCTGCGAACTCTACAACCTCAACGACGACCCCTACGAGACCACCAACCTCTTCTACGACGAGCAACACGGCGAAATTGCCCTAGACCTAGCCCGCCGCATCCGAGCCTGGCAAGACCGCAACAACGACCGCCTAGCCCTCCCCGACATCTACCCCGGCATAGGGTACGTCGCCGGAATGCGCTAATGAATGTCCCCTCTCCCTTGATGGGAGAGGGTTAGGGTCAGGGTGAATAGGGCGGCAAGGGAAAGCAACGCACATCACCAAGTTGCTCGAACCGGGATCAGCAATTCAGACCCGTTCAACCCAGCAGTCTCATAGACTATGAGCGATGTTTCCGTTTTTCAGATGGTCGCCAGCGGTGGGCGTCCTCGCTATACTCCCCGTCGCAGTGATAGCCGCCTGCACTGACGATGCTCAAACCGACGCGACGACTGTCGAGCCGACATTCACAGCCACTCCGACGGTTCTATTCAGACCTCCGAGACCCACCTACACTCCCACACTCACCCCCTCTCCGACTTTCGCACCAACCAACACTCCCGAGCCCGAGCCGACGTTGACGCCTACACCTTCACTTACCGCGACACCGGCAAATACCGCGACTCTTTCACCAACTGCGACACCTAGCGATACACCAACTCCTTCGCCAACTCCAACACTCACGCCAACCGCCACTTTGGTTCCTACCGCAACGCCTAGCGATACACCGACTCCTTCACCAACTCCGACTCCCGCGCCGACGCCTACTTTGGTTCCCACCGCAAGACCTACCGATACACCGACTCCTTCGCCAACTCCGACACCGACACCAACACCGATAGAAACTCCCGCGGCAACTCCGACAGTTACCTCAACACCTGAACCTACAGCCACGTTCAGCCCAACACCATCGCCAACTCCAACCACTATGCCGACGCCATCAGGCGATGTCAATCGTCCCACCCATATCGCCGCAACGACCGGCGGCGATGGTGAGATCCACGTCTCGTGGATCCCACCCACAGGAGATGTCGATTTGGACATCTCGGTCGTCAACCAAACCGTGCGATGGAGAATCGCCGGAAGCGTCGCCGTCAAAACCCTCCATGCAACCGCAGATTCGTATACAATATCCCGTCTGCAACCGGGAACCGACTACGATCTGACGGTCGCCGCCGTGACATCGGCCGGACGCTACAACGCTCTCCATCCCGACACAGGCGATCAGTGGTGGCAAACAGTCAAATCAGGGGGCGACCCTCCAACACCAACACCGATAAGTACACCGACCGCCACCATCACGCCCACCTCTACCGGCACCCCCACCAGGACACCCACCGTCACACCTACCAAGACTCCCACCAAAACCCCCACAATAACCCCGACAAGGCCACCAGCCACACCAGTACCTGCACACGCCAAAGAAAAGTACGCAACTCGACTCTCCGCTACCGGCGGCGACGGCCAGATCATCATCTCCTGGACCCCGGCAAAAGGATCGAGCACATCAACCATAAACGGGCAGAGCGTATTCTGGGACTGTGTGCAGAAAGGATCTTCAGTCATCCCTCTCCCTTCATCGGCGAATTCTTACACTATTGCTGAACTGATGTCCGGTGATAGCTGTAGAGCGACGGTTCGCACCGTGGTAAACAACACCTCCCACGACGCGCGTGATGAGCGCGACGGCAGTGAAGTGTTCGTAACAGCAACCGCCAAATAGTCAACCCGCTTTTCCAGTTCGTTAGAAAGCCTTGCCCCTTTCGTGAAACGAAAGGGGCGCGCACGAGCGTATCAAGTGAGCGGGGTATGTCCGAGAAGGCGGAGGGGATAATTACAGCAACTCCATTACAGCCCATCAATCCAATCAACGGTTCAAGCTCCTCCGCGCCTCCAACCGCTTCCGAACCTCAGGCGTCATCGGTCGCGTCGCAAACAACACCGTGACGCTAGCCGCCACGCAAAACCCCGCTAAAACGTAAAGCGACCAGTCGTACGTCTTCCAGACATCGTGCGACCATCCCACGATCACCGGCGTCAGCATCATCCCGATCGACATCGGAAAGCTGGACAGCGCGAATATCGTTGCGAAGTGTCGCCTTCCGAAGTACTCCCCACGCATCGCCAGCAAGATCGGAGTACGGGCACCGAATCCGATCCCCCAGACCACCGCAAACACCGCCGCCATCAAAAACGACTCCGCAACCGCCAACACGATCAACGACACGCCCTGCGTCAGAGCCAGAAACGGCACCAACATCCGCTTGTCCCACCTGTCACCGGCGATCCCTCCCAACAGCTGCGAAACAAAGGCCGTCGCCACCAGTATCGGCACTATCGCCGATGCCGTCGCAACATCCAAACCCACGCCGTTGTCGTCGCTCAGATGCAGAAACAAATGCGCCGATATCCCGCCCGTCGATAAGTTCACCAACATGTGCGTGAACGAAATCGACCAAAACGCACGCGTCTGCAGCGCCTCCTTGACCGTAAAATCATGCGACGATTCCCGCACCCGCCGTCGCCTTCCCTCTCCTGTGGGCACAACCTGCGTAGCCAGCTCCTCCGCCGTAGGACGCTTCCCGACGACCCAAGCGATCAACGGACCCACCAAGATCGCTAATACCCCCATCACCAACACCGTGGGTCGCCATCCATGCTCACTGATACCCCAAACGATGAGCGGCACCATCAGACCTCCGACACTCACGCCACCCTCCACGATCGACATTCCCAACGCTCGACGCCTAATCATCCAAGCATTCGCAGCCGTCAGCGAGGGAACGAAACCGCCCGAACTGAACCCCAACGAAAGCAGCAGAAACGCCAAGTAACACATCACCGGGCCATTGATCTGCGAAAAGAAAATCAATCCCGCTCCGCCGAGCGTGAACCCGATCAGCACCATCCTCCCAGACCCAAATGTGTCCACCAACCAGCCCTCCAACGGCCCCAGCAACGTCGTACCCAAACGACCAAACGTTGCTACTCCCGATATCAGCGTCCGCGACCATCCAAACTCGTCCTCAATCGCCTTGAAAAGCACACTCGTCGCCTGAAACGTCGGCCCCGCACTGAAGACCATGTTGAACGCGCCTGCGATCGATACCCACCAACCGAAGTAGACGCGCCGTTGCGGGTTCGCTGACCTAAAACCTGCGGAACCAAAGAACCTCATCGCCCCAATCTACCCCCATTCCTGCCCGCGCGTCATTCCAGCGAATGTCGGCGCTTCATCTGACGGAAAGTGCATTCAGATGGCGTTGCCCATCACGGACCATCATTCCAATCCGTATAATCAACGGTTCCGCCGTTCCCGCGCCCGCCGGGCCCGCATCCTCTGCTGCACCCCCGGAGGGATCGGCCGAGTCGCAAACAGAATCGTCACGCTCGCCAGCACACAAGTAGCCGCAAGCACATACAGACCCCACTCATACGTGTGCTGAATGTCGTGCACCAACCCCATCAAAAACGGTGCCAGCGTGATCCCGACCGACATCGGAAAGCTCGACAGCCCTAAAATCGTCCCGAAGTGTCGCCGACCGAAATACTCCCCGCGCATCGCATGCAGCAGGGGAGTGCGAGCGCCGAAACCGACCCCCCAGACTACGGCGAACACGGCGGCCATGATGAACGAGTCGGCTATCGCCAAGATAACCAGCGCACCCCCTTGAATCAACAGCAAAAACGGCACTAAAACCCGCTTGCTGATGCGGTCTCCCATGATCCCGCCGCCAAGCTGGAAAACAAAAGAGGTCACAACCAGTATCGGCAATACACTCGCCGCCGTCGCATCGTCCAGATTCACTCCGTTGCTGTCGGTCAGCTGTAGGAACAGGTGACCCGATATCGCCCCCGTCGACAGATTCACCAACATGTGCGTCATCGAAATCGACCAGAACGCCCGTGTGCGCAATGCCTCCTTCGGCGTGAAATCGTAGAGACGCGCCTGCCGAGACCGGCGTCCAGGTTCAGACGACGAGGACCGCGTCTGCTCCTCAAGCTCCTCAGGCGTCGGACGTCTCCCGAGAAGCCTCGCCACCAATGGGCCCAAAACGATGGCGATGATGCCGATCACAAACACCGTCGGACGCCAACCGTAGTTGCTGATGCTCCACACCATCGGCGGCACCAGCAATCCCGCAATGCTGCTACCACCAATCACAAATGACATGCCCGTCGCACGATTCCGAACCATCCATGCGTTCACCGCCGTGATCGACGGCACGAACCCACCCACGCTGAACCCCAGCGATAACAGGAAAAACGCAAAGTAGTACTGCAACGCACCTTGAATCATCGAGAAAGCTATCAACCCCACGCCGCCCATCGTGAACCCCACCAGCACCATCTTCCCCGATCCGAACCGGTCCGTCAGAAAACCCTCCACCGGTCCTAGCATCGCACCCCCGAATCGGCCGAAAGACGCCACCCCCGAAATCAACGCCCGCGACCATCCGAACTCATCCTCAATCGCCTTGAAAAGCACACTCGACGCCTGATAAGTCGGCCCCGAACTCAGCACCATGTTGAAAGCCCCCGCCAGGGAAACCCACCATCCGTGATACACACGCCGAGTCGTCCGCGCGCGAACCGCCGAAATGCGCTCTTGAATCATCGACAAAGCGTGGTCACCCGTGATCGCCAGAGAAGGAGATCACGCCGATGGTGTATGCATAAGCCAATTATCCGCAATACAGACCGCGAAAACGTGGGATGCAGCGACGTTTTGCACGCGACCGAACTGGAATTAAACTGGAATATTGGGGTTCAAACCTTGTTTCTGGTTCACGTTTGAAGCTTGCAAAGGTAATTTATGGACAACGCCATCGAAGTCCGCCAGATTTCCAAGTCTTACGGAAAAGTCGTCGCCCTCGAAAACGTCGATCTAAACGTACGTCGCGGCTCTGTCATGGGCTTACTCGGACCCAACGGTGCGGGCAAGACGACTCTAGTCCGCATCCTCACAACCCTCCTGCGCCCATCATCCGGATCCGCCACCGTCCTCGGATACGACGTCGTCCGTCACGCCCGCCATCTCCGCTCATACATCGGTTTGGCTGGGCAGAGCGCGGCCGTAGACGACCTTTTGACCGGGCGGGAGAACATCCACATGGCTGGACGTCTCTACCACATGCCCAAACGCGAGGTTCAGAAGCGCGCGCAAGATCTCCTCGAACAGTTCGACCTCGTCGAAGCCGCCGACCGTTCCGTCAAAGGATATTCGGGCGGCATGCGCCGACGCCTAGACCTCGCCGCGAGCTTGGTCGCAAACCCGCCCATGATTTTCCTCGACGAACCTACGACAGGCCTTGACCCGCGCAGCCGCCTCGAACTCTGGGACGTCATCCGAAACCTCGTCAGCGAGGGCACAACCGTCCTTCTCACAACTCAATACCTGGAAGAAGCCGACCAACTAGCCGACGAGATCACAGTCATCGACCTCGGCAAAGTCATCGCACAGGGAACCGCCGACGAACTCAAGCATCAAGCGGGCTCCGAGTTCATTGAGGTCACCGTCCGAGACGCCGAGGAAACACGCCGCGCCGCGGGGGTGCTGTCGAACTTCGCCGAAAACAACGAGTGTGACATCAATGAAGAGGACAACATCGCATCCATCATGGTCGAAGATGGCGCGCCGCTGATGGTCCAGATCGTCCGTTCCTTAGACGCCGAGGACATCGCTGTAGCCAACATGGCCGTCCGCCAACCCACACTCGACGACGTCTTCCTAGCCCTGACAGGCCGCACCGCCGAAGAAGCCGCCACTGAATCGGAGCAGGATCAAGATTGAACCTGCACACGGCAAACGAGTGGCGACCCCAAACCGTACCGCCTTCTACACCCGTCAGAGAGGCGATCGGATCGGTCATATACGAATTCCGGTGGCTCGCGGCCGACACTGCGATGATGGCGTGGCGCAATCTTATGCACTACCGCCGCAACCCTGAGACGTTGATGTCGACCATCGCCGGGCCGGTAATGTTCCTGTTCCTCTTCAACTACGTCTTCGGCGGCGCAATCGGCGCGGGCAGAGACTTCAACTACATCGACTATCTTGTGCCGGGCGTCCTCATCCAAAACAACCTATTCACGGTTATGAACACCGGCATCGGCATCGCCTCGGATCTGCAAAAAGGCTTCGTCGACAGATACCGTTCGTTACCCATGGCAAGATCAGCCGTGCTGGGCGGCCGCGTCTGCGCGACGAGCTTAATTAGCTTCGTCAGCGTCTACTGGACCCTAGCCATCGCGATGCTCTTTGGCATGAGATTCCACGGAGACCTCTTGCCCGTGTTGCTGATGCCGTTGGTCGTCGGCGTATTCTGTTTTGGTGTCGCATGGTTATCCGCTCTCGTCGGCGTCACCGTCAGAAATGCAGAGACCGCTAGCGCGTCAACATTCTTCATAACCATCCCGCTCACCTTCCTAAGCTCCACGTTCGTCCCCGTCGAAACCATGCCCGGATGGCTGCAGGCATTCGCCGAGGTCAACCCCATCACCCACGTCGTAAACCTGTGCCGCAACATGGCGCAAGGCGGACCGCTCGAATCCTACGCATGGATCACCGCCTTCTGGATCGCCCTCCTAATCATCGGCGTCGGAACCCTAGCCACTTGGAGCTACAGGCGGATCTCATGACCGACAGTGCGGAATCCATAATCCCCGTCATTCCGGCGAAAGCCGGAATCCAAAGAGGGACAAAGGGGGCCACGATCCCCTCTCCCTCGATGGGAGAGGGCTAGGGTGAGGGTGAGCCCATGAACCACCTACCCGCCCAAATCCAAGACCGCTCCGCCTTGGGCGAACTCGCATCCGCCATCGCCGTCGAATCGCGCTGGATGATCGCCGACACCGCCGTCATGACGTGGCGTAACCTCATCCGCTACCGACGCTCGCCCGAACTCTTCATCTTCTCCACCGCCTCTCCGGTCATGTTCATATTCCTATTCAACTACGTCTTCGGAGGTGCCATCCCCACCGGAGACCTCAACTACATCGACTTCCTGATGCCCGGCATCCTCGTCCAGACCACACTCTTCAGCGCCACTCAAACCGGCGTCGGACTCGCCGAAGACCTCCAGAAAGGAATGGTCGACCGCTACCGATCGCTACCCATGGCCCGTTCCGCCGTCCTCGGCGGCCGCGTCGCCGCCGAAACTCTGGTCAGCCTCTTCGTCGCCTGCCTAATGCTCGCCGTCGGATACATCATCGGCATGCGCTTCCACGGCGGCTTCTGGCCCGGATTCGCCGTCCCATTCATGGTCGCCGGCTTCGCATTCGGCTTCTCCTGGGTCGCCGCATTCATCGGAGCATCCGTCCGCAACGCCGAAGGCGCCGGATCGCTAATGTTCTTCGTCGTCTTCCCCTTCACCTTCCTCTCATCCGCCTTCGTCCCCGTCGAAACCATGCCCGGCTGGCTCCAACCCTTCACCAGTGTCAACCCCGTAACCTACGCCGTAGACCTTGGCCGCGCCCTCTCCCAAGGCGGAGTGATTGTCGCCAATGCTTGGCCCACTTTGTTGTGGACGCTACTGTTTACCTTTGTGGTCGGCCCGGTAGCAGTTTGGCGGTATCGGAGGGTTTAGCGGCCTCTACCGCGATGTTGGGGTTCCCCCGTTAACGGGGGAAATGTCCGAAGGACAAAGGGGCGCGCGCCGCAAATAGTGTGGTGCGTCCCATGTCGCGAATTCACGCGCCTAAGTCTCGCTGAAAATATCGACATTCGACATTTAAATAACACGAGTGACACTTCGGTTTATTGGCAGTGCACACGCTTTGACCCAGTATGTACAACGAGTGATCCAGCTGCCATGAGTCTCCGGGAACCATTGCGTCGGCGTGTCGGAATGCTGTTTGTTCTGAAACTTTCTCACCGTCGAAGACTCTACCGAGCACTCTTCTGACATGAGTATCGGCCTTGAGATCCATTCGGCCCGAAATTTGCCTTGTATCGATCAATCCCCCAACCGTCATCCTCGACACCCAAGGGCCGAGTCCGAGGCGAACCAACCTTGTGAGCGTTTCTTCAGTACTCACACCTCCCCAGATCTTGCGAGCATCGCCTCCGTATTGCTCCGTGATGCGCTTCGCCATATCCCACACTTTGTCGTGTCGTCGTTGGTAATAATGCAACGAACATCTCAATTTGTGACGGCGCGTTTTCCATTCGATTTCGGGCGTATCCGTTATCGCTTCCCAAAGGCTGTCTGGATCGCACAACTTGTCTTCGGCAAAAACCTGCGTGTCGCGCCACACTAGATCGGAATTTTTCCTGAAATCCACCATGCAACCAAGCAGAAATTTATTCGCCGATTTCTTGTCGGCGGGATTACCTTCCAACGGCCCCAACCATGGCCAGAAATCCCGAGATCGCTCAGGTTGATTGTCAAGCAGCAAATCCCGGATCCGCTCAGGTTTATCGTTTACATTCATTAATCAAAGCAGCTCCTTCAGCATTAGGATATTTTGGCGACTACCGAATATTCCGAACCAATCACAGCCCATCATCCCAATCAGTAAAATCAGCGGTTCAGACATATAAAATCCAACACCAACCCAATCACCATACCTCCAACCCACCCCATGAAAATCACCGACGTAACTACAACCCTCATCTACAACCCCGACGCCGACGCCATCCAAGACGCGACCATCCCCCCGCTCAAACCCGGCACCCACGGTCGCACCACCGTCTTCATCCATATTCAGACCGACGAAGGCACGCAGGGCTTCAGCTACCTCAACTCGCCCGCCGCAATCCGCTCCCTCATCAACGACAACCTCAAAGACATCCTCATCGGCAAGACCCCGTTCGAGACCGAACGCATCTGGACCGAGATGTTCTGGCGCGTCCGAGGCTACGGTCGCAAGGGATTCGCATTCCAAGCCATCTCCGGCCTCGATGTCGCACTCTGGGACCTCAAAGGCAAAGCCCTCGGCGTCCCCCTGTACAAACTCCTCGGACAAGCCCACGAATCCGTCCCGTGCTATGGCAGCGGCGGTTGGACCAACTACACCGTCGACGAGTTAGTCGCCGAGCAGACCGGATATGTCGACATGGGTTTCCCGCGCATCAAGATGAAGGTCGGAATGAACTTCGGCACCGACGAACGAGCCGACATCGAACGCCTCGAAGCCGTCCGCAAAGCCGTTGGAGACGACGTCGAGATCTTGGTCGACGCCAACAACGGCTACTACGCCAAGCAGGCCATCCGCATGTCCCGAAAATTCGAGGACTACGACGTGGGATGGTTTGAAGAACCCGTCCTCGCCGACGACATCCAAGGTCTCGCCGAAATCTCCAAAGCAACCAACATCCCTGTCGCCACTGGCGAGCACGAGTACACGAAATACGGCTTCAAGGAACTCATCAGCCGCGGGGGTGCCGACATCGTCCAGCCCGACATCGGCAGGGTAGGGGGCGTCACCGAGTGGATGAAGGTAACCCACCTCGCCGACTCCTACAATTTACCCATCGCGCCCCACGCCTACTCCTTACTGCATCTCCACTGCACCATGGCCACACCCAACCTTCGAGTAGTGGAAGTCCTCGGCGGCGAAATGAAGTCCTGGCCCATCCTCTTCACTGAAGTCCCGTGGCCCGAAAACGGTCAATGGAAGGCCTTCGAAGACCGGCCTGGCCTAGGCCTAGAACCGAACCCCGACACCATCAAAAATATGTCCGTCGATTCCGACAGCCCCGCACCCGCGCAGAGAGGGTTTTGAAATGTCCAACGGAAGATTATCCGGCAAAGTAGCCATCGTAACCGGCGGAGCATCCGGCATCGGCGAAGCATGCTCTCGCATCTTCGTCCGCGAAGGCGCAAAAGTCATCATCAGCGACATCGACGAGACCAAAGGCAATGCTCTCGAAGCCGAACTCACTCCCGCCGCCGTCTTCTTCAACCACGACGTCACGCAGGAAGCGGCGTGGGATGAAGCCGTCGAGATCGCCGAATCCAAATGGGGACGCCTCGACATCGTCGTAAACAACGCCGGAATGTCCGGACCAAAGGGCAGAACCGTCGTCGAAGACGTCGTCCTCGACGACTGGAACGACGTCTTCGCTGTCAACTCCACGGCCATCATGCTCGGCACCCGCGCCGGCATCAAAGCCATGAAAAAGGTCGGCGGAGGTTCCGTCATCAACGTCTCCTCCATCTTCGGCATCGTCGGATCCAGAGCCGGAGCGCCCTACCACGCATCCAAAGGCGCAGCCCTCGTCTTCTCCAAAGCCGCCGCCGTCCAGTACGGACCCGACAACATCCGCGTAAACGCCGTATGCCCCGGCTTCACCGACACCCCCATGACCACCGACATCCACGGCATCAAAGAAATCCGCGACTACCGCGAAGGTATGACCCCCATGGGCCGCCTCGGCCTCCCCGACGACATCGCCTACGGCTGCCTCTACCTAGCCTCCGACGAATCCGCCTGGGTAACCGGCACCGAACTAGTAATAGACGGCGGCGAAACCGCTTGGTAGCGGAAAACCTAGCGGATTATCGACTTCCCCATAAACTCCTCCCTCAATCCCCCGCGAAACACCCCCACAATCTCCGCAATCTCCCGCGCATCGATCCCGATCAATTGCGCCAAAGTGTGCGAAATATCGAACAGCTTCGCCGAATACGCGCCCTCCAAATCCCGCGGCTCCACACTTCCCATAGCTGGCAGAACCGTCGTCAATACCGGGTTGACCGTATGCGTCGGCGCATCGTTCTCGATGTTCCCGTGATCCGACGTCACCACCATCGAATATCCGTTCGCCCGCGCCACGCCGCTCAACTCCGCTAGCGTCGCAACCGTAGCTCGGTACGCCTCCGCCGCCGCATCGAAACGCGTCGGCAACAGGTGCCCCACCATGTCCGGCGCCGCCAAGTTGCACGCGATCAACCGATACGCTCCAGTCCCCATCGCCTCCGAAACCAACTGCGCGATCTCCCGCGTCTTCATCACTGCCCTCACGTAGAAATCCGAGTCGGAATGAACACCCTCATTCGCACCATCCGACGGCACAACCCAGCGATCCTCGCGCTTCGAACCCTGCTCCGCCTCGCGCCGACCACGCACGAAATACCCCATGTGCGACGCCTTCACGCTCTCCGCAACCAGCAGATACAGATCATCGTCGTCCGTCAAGCGATCCCAATGACTGAACAGGTTCAACTGATGCGGTGTAATCGGAAACGCAACCTTCACCCCGTACCGCGCCTCGAACTCCGCGTCATACTCCGCCATTGTGCACATCCGCAGGTTCAAGTCGTCCTGCATCCAATCGAAGCGCCAATCCCGCCCGCGAGACTTCGCCTCTCGATCCAGATATTCCCTCGCACCAACCAACGAAGCCGTCTTCGAACGCTGGCGATCCGATCTGAAGTTCAGATTGATGAACGCGTCACCAGGCTCAATCTTCAGCGCACCATCCCCGTGATCGAGTGCAATCGCCGGCACATCAGCATCCGTCAACCCATCATCGTGTGCCGCTGACGCGATCGCTCTCACATCATCAAAGCTCGTGACGACCTCACCCTCGCCCTCGGTCATCAACAAATAGTCGCACCGAGCATTCTCCTCACGATAGTCCCGATCCATAGACAACGACCGACCAATCACCCACGCCAAAGACTCAACCGCATCGTACCGCTTCAACAGCCGCTCCAACTCGCCCAGATAGCCGCCTTCCACTCCCTCAATCTCCATTGATCCACGCGCCGGTGCGTCCCGCCCATCCAATATCGCCTGCATCCTCACCCGATCTGGCGATATGCCGAGACGGTCAAACATCAACTCGCAAAACGCCTCCAGATGATTCCACGCCGAATGAACCCGACCATCTGATCCTCGAATCCCCGAAAGCAGGAAAGAAAAGTTGATGTTGTTGCCCGCCGCCAACGCACCTTCGATCGCCTCCAGCATCATCCGATTCTCGAAAAACGATCCATCCGTTATCGACTGCGTGATCTGCAACGGTATCTGCGGTGCCAGCGCCAGATTCCCGATCTGCTGGTGCCCCGTCTCCGAGTTCCCCTGAACCGGCGGATCAACATCCTCATACCCGACCCAGACACCTGAAGCCTGTGTCGGAACCGTCAGATTCAGATTCACGATCTCCGACCAAGTTGGATCCTCAGCGAACCACGGGATATACCGGTTCTCCAACGCAACCCGCCTCCGAATCGAACCGATCTCGGCCAACTGTCGCCGTTCACGCAACCCGTCTCTAATAAACCGGACTCTCCTCAGCGTTTCATCGGCCTTCTCCCAGGTCAGACTAGGATTTAAACCTTCCGCAGTGATCGGCAGCACCGCCAGACGCGTGATAGCCAACATCTCGTAGCTGCCGGGCGACGCTTCAAGAGCCAAATCCAAGAGCGATCGGCGAGTGCGGGGACTCAGTTCATCAATCACCCGACTCGAAAGCCGCATGACCGTATCAGGATCGAATCCCAACCCATCGGTCACCACCAGCAGAGCGCGCCCCTTTGATCCGCCTTCCGGCAGACCGTTAGATGAATACCCATTCACCAACTAAACAAGACTCCCCCGAGATTCTCAATCTCCAAACCAACGCTCGACAACCAACCAGCCGGTAATTCAAGTGCATACAACGCCGTGGATCCAGAGCCATACGGAATCGATGCCGTTGAACACGCGCTACGCCAAGAATTGTCATCCGCACTTTCTGGACGCGGACAAGGCTCCATCCGAACCGCGCGCAGGACACGCTTGTCATCATCCAAGTAAACGATATCCAACGGCACATAAGTGTTGAACATCCAGAAATTCAAAGTACGCGCAGATTCAAACACAAACAACATCCCGCTGCCATTCGGAACCGCGTCGCGGCACATCAACCCCTGCCGCCGTTCATGCCCTTCATCCGCGACTTCCACAACCACCAAGTGCGACGCATCCCCATGCTCGATCACCAACTCCATCGCCGGCAACAACTCGCGGCTTATACCCTCACCACAATCCTCGTTATCCACAAACCGGACACCATCCAACGGATTCGGTGTCGGTGAGGGCGTCGGAGTATCAGTCGGTGCAGGAGTTTTGGTCGGCGCTAGAGTAGGCGTCGCAGAAGGTGTTGAAGTTGATGTCGGCGGGTCACTAATAGTAGCCATCGGAGTCATCGTTGCAACGGGTGTTGATGCAGCTACTGGCGTGAGAGTCGACGTAGGCACCTCGGTCGCCGTTGGCTGCAATGGAGGCATCGGAGTTGCCGTTGATGTCGCTGTTGGCGCTCGAGTTGGAGATGGCGGAGACGTCGCAATCAACGTTGGCGTCGGAGTACTTCGGTCTCTAACGCACCCCGCCACCACTGCTGCCGCAAACATCCCGGAAACCGCCACTACCGCAAAGCGCAAGACACTCGATCTCACTCCAGCATCGAGCCGTCGTACGTATAACCAGCCTCTTCAGCAGTCGCTCGCAACTTCGAGGGTAGCTTGAAGCTGATACCTTCCTCGCCCGAACCTATAGTCACCAGTTCGTCATGCTCTATCGCATCGATGACCGCCCGAACCATCTTCTCCGGCGTCGAAGCACCTGATGTAACCCCGATCCGTTTCTTCCCAACTAGCCACTGCGGATCCAACTCATCCGGACCGTTAATCAAATGCGCCTCAACACCCCTCTTGGTAACCACTTCTCGCAATCGGTTGCAGTTCGAACTGTTCTCTGCCCCAATCACCAGTACCAAATCACACTGCTCCGCTAACTCAGTGGCCGACGCCTGACGATTAGTCGTCGCGTAGCAGATGTCGTTGCGGATCAGCGTGTTGTCAAACTTGGACTGAATCTTCTCCACCGCCTCCGCAGTGTCAGCTACCGACAACGTCGTCTGAGTAAGCACCACCACTTCCTCGTCCTTCTCCCACTCCGGCAGGTCGTTGTCCTCACGCTCGTCGTACAGCGCCATCTCCGTCTGCCCAGTCGTGCCAATAACCTCTTGATGCCCGCGGTGCCCAACCAAAATCACACGCTTACCCTCACCCGAGTACTTCTTCGCCTCGTGATGCACCTTCGTAACCAACGGGCAAGTAGCATCCAACACCGTGAGATTGCGTTCCTTCGCCTTTTCGTAGTCCGACGGCGGCGAGCCGTGCGCCGAAAACACCACCACCGCGCCTTCCGGCACCTCATCCACCTGCTCAACCGTAACCGCGCCGATCGCCTCAACATCCGCCACCACCTGCGGATTGTGAACTATCTGATGCTTCACATAAACCGGTGAACCGTACCGCTTAACCGCCAACTCCACAATCCCAATCGCCAAATCCACACCCGCACAAAACCCCCTCGGACTCGCCAAAACCACAGATCTGCCATCAGTAGCCGGATCGCTCTTTTCCGTTTGCGTCGCCATGATTCTTGATGGTACAGGAAACTTAGGGGACACACGCGGTCAATCGTTCCTCACAACCAACCAAAACACCACTCCTGACACCAGAAAAGCCAAACCCGCCGATCCCAGCAAAACCCCATATCCCAAGTAATCGATGCCCCAATCCAAACCACGCTCGTTCAATCCACCGATAAAGAACCCGCTAGACCTACCCGCTATCGCTCCAATCAACCCTGAGATGCTCGTCAAACCCAAATCCCCCGCCGCCCTCGATCGTCTCACAAGATCGTTCGCAACCGCCCAGGCTACCGATAGATAGATCCCCACCGATATCCCGATACCGATAACCCCAGGTATAACCTCCAACAGCGAGTCGGCGTCCAGCAGCAAGAGTGAAACCACCCCGACAGCACCCATTACCCCCGACATCAAAAGCAACACTCCACGTCCGATGTGGTCCGAAAGCTTACCGGCAGGGTAGACCACCACACCCGCCGAACCCACCAGCGCCAAAAGAATGTAGTTCCCACCTCGCGCCGGATTCTCCAAGCCGATAACGTCCTGCACGAAAAACACCGCGTTCGTCTGCGTCGCTGACATCGCCGCAATCAAAATCGCCATCCCCAACAGGAAAAAGTAGTACCGCACACGATTCCACTCTTCCGCAATCCCACCAGCCATCCCGCGTAGTTCTTCGTCATCCCGCCGCAACCCGTCATTCCCGCGAAGGCGGGAATCCAGAGGGGCAGGGGAATGCGGAACGGAGTGAGTTCCACTCCGATCCCGCCGCACCCGCAACGCCAAGAGCGTGTAAAACGTCGTCGCAAGCAACACCGCAACCATCACGATCACCGAGTACCACAGCCACTGCGGAGCGTCCTCAACATCGTAGTTCGACATCAGAAACACCACGATCATCGCCACTAACCCCGATCCAATCAACCGCATCAGATTCAGATACCCCGAAGCCCGACCACGCTCCCGATCATCCACATGATCGATGATCAACGCATTCGCCGGTCCCTGCGCCGTGTTACCCGTAACCTGCATCGCCACAGTCACCAGCAGCAACGCCAAAAAGCTGTTCACAAAACCGAACATCAGCGTCGAAACCGCCAGCCCCAACATCCCCAAGATGATGAACGGATAGCGCCGCAACGACACCATCCCAACCTGACGGTCGCTCAGCACACCCACCAGCGGCTGAACAACCGCCGCGATCCCCAAACCGATCAACGAGATGAACGCCGCCAGAGCCGTCTTATCCAGCGTCCACCCAACCATGCTCACCCCATCTCCAGCCGCTATCTCCGTCGCCTTGAACTGCAACAAAATGCTCCCATACCCCGTCCAAACTCCCGACATCCCAAACGTGTAAACACTGATATTGAACAGACTCCCAGACCCACGCCGAAACCGCGCCACAGGATTGGCAAAAGAAGCCGCTCTCTCGAGCGCGAGCCGTGACGAAATCATGAGGCAACCCTACCAGCACACAACGAGATTGCGCCAAGAACCGCCTTGCACGCGAAGCTTCTTGCTAGAGTCCTAAACCGTGAACAGCGCGGTGGCGAACACGATCATACTGTGAACCGCGGCCGTTCCCGACTCGTTTACTGCGCCCGGACGACGACTGTGTGCGCCCAAACATCGTGCCAGCCTCGATTTTGGCCGTCAAAAATCATCCAAGCGTGGTTCGCGATCACCAGTAGCGGCGCCATGACGCAAATGGTAAAGATCGGGAATAAGATCGAGGTCGTCAAATAAAACTCCATGTCATCGAGAGTATTGCCCACTACGTCTGTGAAGAATTCGATCACATAGAACGAAATCACGTAGACGGCCACGGCCGGGTAAGGCAAAGCCAGTAACGGACTTCCAAATACTTGGCGGGCCAACGCACGACCTCGGCCGATCCTGTCTCCCTCGACTCAGACGACGCGCAAACTCAGGAGGCGATGTCCTGGCGTCCAGCCCCGACTGGACGACCTAAACGCGAAATACAAAAGGATGAGCGTCGCCGACACGAACGACGCGGGAATGTACAGGAAAATGGCACCCACAAAAGAATGGTTCGCTCCATCCCGTGAGTCGTGCAAGATGGACGCGATTATGATGAACGCGATGGCAGCCACAAACCCGCCGATAGCCCCTCCGATGAGCGCCAAAACCCAATCCGCAAACCCAGCCAGCAACCGCCGCCAAACCGGCGCGTAATCAAGTGGAGCTATGGTCGGATCCAATGTCCGTGGCGCTATAGGTTCCACTCTAAAACCTGTGATTCCCTGTCTCAAATTCTCAGATCCTGCGCGTGTCAACAACTGGAGATTAAAGTAACCGCAGCGTAGCGAGTACATGTTCACAACGTGTTGATTGCATCATGATATGTGAGTTCATCACATGGCGTAGCGTTATAGTACGCCGCTGCAAATTCGATCAGATTGGCATCCCCATCCCACGACATGAGAGGGCATAGCCTACCCCAGATTTGATCTGTGAGTGACGATGTCCCAGCCCCAAACTGCAAACCAATCCCCCAAACAACCAACAACGAAATCCCAGCCCATCACATAAATCAGCGCAATCAGCGGTTCAGACAACTACCATTAAATCCCACCAATCCCTAAATCCCCCGTTCAGGCCATGACCACACAACCACACTTCTACACATGGCGAAGCTGCTCAACCTGCCGTAACGCCCAAAAATCTCTCGACGAACTAGGCATCCAAGTCGAAGAACGTGACTTCTTCGCAAACCCTCTATCCCGCGAAGAATTGAGCGATCTAATCGATGCCGTCGGCATCGAAAACCTCTTCTCGTGGCGCAGCCCTAGCGCAAAACCCTACCGTGACCACCGCGACACAATTACCGATGACGAACTCATTGAAGCGATGCTCGACGAACCCCGCCTCATACGCCGTCCCATAGTCATATCCCCCGGCTCCGATCCCATCGTCGGTTTCAATGCCGACGCATACGCCGATTTGGGCAAATAGCGATCGGTACGTTCCCCAGCTAGTGCTAGAATCGAAGTTCGTCACCCAATTCAACTGACATGACGCGGTTGCGATTACTCATCGATGTACCCCATTAACGGAGGCCCAGTAGTTCTCTCCGGGACGGCCCACGAAGGCTTGTCCCAGAAAATCTGCAACTACCTCGGCATCGACATTGGTAACGCCGACGTCTTCAAGTTCTCCAACGACAACACCTTCGTAAAAATCCTCGAAAACGTCCGCGCCCGCGACGTATTCATCGTTCAACCCACTGCCGAACCGGTCAACGATCACATCATGGAGATGCTGATTATGATCGACGCCGCACACCGCGCATCCGCAGGCCGCATCACCGCCGTAGTTCCTTACTACAGCTACGCCCGAACCGACAAAAAAGACCAGCCCCGTGTCCCCATCACCGGCCGCCTCATCGCCGACCTCCTCGAAACAGCTGGAGCCGACCGCTTCCTAACCGTCGACCTACACGCCGGACAGGTCCAGGGCTTCTTCAAAGTCCCCGTCGACGAACTCACCGCCATGCCGATGCTCTCGAAATTCTTCAAAGAGAAAGAACTGGAAGCACCGGTCGTCGTATCTCCTGATATCGGTAGTGTCAAGCGCGCCCGAGACTTTGCACACTTCATGGAAGCACCCCTCGCAATCGTCGAGAAACGACGCACCGGCAACAACGACAGCGTCGAGACTCACAACGTAATCGGTGAAGTAGACGGCCGCAACGCTATCCTCATCGACGACGAAATCGCCACCGGCGGTACCATGGCCGCCGCCGCGCAGGGCCTCAGAGAAAACGGCGCTCGCGACGTATTTGTAGCCGCCGCACACGGCGTCTTCCCCGGGGAAGCCGCCACCAACCTCGCAGAAATGCCCGAAATCTCCGAAATCGTCATCACTGACACCGTCCCACTACCAAAACACAAACACCACGAAAAAATCCGCGTCCTATCCATCGCACCCCTGATCGGCGAAGCCATAACCCGCATCCACCATGGCCGCTCCGTCGGTGCCCTCTTCCCAGACTAGGTAAACCGGGCGTGAGCTCGACAGCTCACGCTCAACATACTCCAAGAGCCGAGCAATGATCGGAAAACTACTAGGAAAATTAGTAGGCGATCCGAACGAGAAGCAGCTCAAACTGCTGCAACCGATCGTCGACGACATCAACGCACACGAAGACTCGATGCGCGGGCTGATGGACGACGACCTCGCCGCACTCACCTACGAGTTCAAGTCCCGAATCAACAGCGGCGAAGCCATCGACGACATCCTACCCGAAGCCTTCGCTGCCGTACGTGAAGCATCCTCACGCGTCCTCGGCATGCGCCACTTCGACGTCCAGATGATCGGGGGCGTCACTCTACACGAAGGCAAGATCGCCGAGATGCGCACTGGAGAAGGAAAAACCCTCGTAGCAACCCTCGCCGCATACCTCAACGCCCTAAGCGGCAACCCCGTACACGTCGTAACCGTCAACGACTATCTCGCCAAGCGAGACGCCGAGTGGATGGGCCCCGTATACCAATTCATGGGACTATCCGTAGGCTGCCTACAGCAGAACAACCAGTCCTTCGTCTTCGACGAGAACTACCAGGAAGAAGGCGAGACCACAGAACGCGAGGACGCCTCCGCAAAGTTCGCAACCGTCGTCGGCACCCACCTGCGACCATCTAGCAAAGTCGACGCCTACGCCTGCGACATCCTGTACGCCACCAACAACGAACTCGGCTTCGACTACCTCCGCGACCATATGGTCGGCAGTCCCGAAGATAGAGTCCAAAACGGTCTCTTCTACGGCATCGTCGACGAGGTCGACAACATCCTCATCGATGAAGCCCGAACACCGCTCCTCATCAGCGGCCCCGGCATCGAGACCGACCGCAACTACTCCCGATTCGCATCCATCGCCACCCGACTCAAACCCGAGACCGACTTCGAGGTCGACCTCAAACGCCGCAACATCTCACTCACCGAAGTCGGAAGCGAAAAAGCCGAACGTATGCTCGGTGTCGACACGCTCTACAGCGAATCCGGCGAAGACCACGAACTCCCACACCTCGTCGAGAACGCAATCCGAGCCGAGCACGTCTACGCTCGCGACCGCGAATACGTCGTCCGCGACGGCGAAATCATCCTCGTCGACGAATTCACCGGCCGTCTCATGGAAGGACGACGCTTCTCCGACGGCCTCCATCAAGCGCTGGAAGCAAAAGAACGCGTCCAAGTCCGCGCCGAATCCGCCACCTACGCCACCATCACCCTCCAGAACTACTTCCGCATGTACAAAAAACTCAGCGGAATGACCGGTACCGCCGTCACCGAAGCCGAGGAATTCTCCAAAATCTACGGGCTCGATGTCCTCGAAATCCCCACCAACCAAGAGGACAAACGAGTCGATCACCAAGACTTCATCTACATGACCGAAGAAGCCAAGTGGAAAGCAGCCGCTGCCAAGATCGAAGACTTAACCAAGCAGGGCAGACCCGTACTAGTCGGCACCACCACCATCGAAAAATCCCAGATCATCGCCAATCTTCTCAAGAAACGCAACATTAACCACCGCGTACTCAACGCCAAAGAACACGAATCCGAATCCCACGTCATCGCCGAAGCCGGAATTCCCGGCGGCGTAACCGTCGCCACCAACATGGCCGGCCGCGGCACCGACATCATCCTCGGCGGAAACCCCGAAAGCGTCACCGCCGAAACCGCCAAATCCTCGTCATTCCCGCGCAGGCGGGAATCCAAACGCAACGGCCGACAGTCAGACAACGGCCACGAACCCGAGGACCCCATGCAGGTTTGGCAACAGCAGCACGACGGCGTTGTCGACAAAGGCGGGCTCTTCGTCCTCGGTACCGAACGCCACGAATCACGACGCATCGACAACCAGCTACGAGGTCGTTGCGCCAGACAAGGCGACCCCGGCGAAACCCAATTCTTCCTCTCCGTCGAAGACGAACTCGTCCGCCGATTCGGCGGCGACCGCATCAAAGGCACCCTCGAAATGTTCAAGTGGGACGAAGATGTCCCAGTCGAAAACTCCGTCCTAGTCAAGTCCGTCGAGAACGCACAGCAAAAAGTCGAAGGCATCAACTTCGAAATCCGCAAGCAACTCGTCGACTACGACGACGTCGCCAACACCCAACGCGACGTCATATACAAACTCCGCGACCGCATCGTCGACGGCGGCGACTTCCGAGAAGAGATCGCCGACTACATCAAGACCGCCCTCACAAGAGCCGTCGAAATCTTCCTCGAAGGCGACGCCACAATCTGGGACACCCAAGGCTTCCAACGCGAAATCCGCCGCTACTTCCCCATCCTCGAAATCCTCACATCCGAAGACGACCTCATCGGAAAATCCCAGCCCGAAATCGAAAAGGAACTACACGACTACGTAGACACCGTATACGCTCAGCGCGAACTCCTCTTCGGCGACGAAAACCTCCAGATGATCGAGCACAGCGTCCTGTTGCGCGTCCTTGATCGCCACTGGGTCGGGCACCTCACCCGCATGGAAAACATGCGCCAGTCCATCGGACTCCAAGCCATCGGGCAGCGAGACCCGCTCGTCCAATACCGAACCATGTCGTATCAGATGTTCAACGAGATGAACGACGAGATACGCAACGAAGTCGCCCGCACCATCTTCCACCTCGCTCCCAACATCCCCCAACCAACCTCACAACTCGCATCCAGCCGATCCACCCCGCTCAAGTCCGACGCCCTAGCCGCCGCTCAACGCATCGCACTCGCCCAAGCCGGACAGCAAACCATAATGTCCTCCGCCAACCAACCACGCCAAGGCACCGGCGGCAACACCACCATCGCAACCGTCGACGCTCCAACCCACGCCGCCGACGGGCGCCGCCTATCCCGCCGAGAACGCCGAGCAATCGAACGCCGCAACAAGAAAAAGCAACGCTCAAAAGCCGCAAGGTAATCATGGCATGAGCGTCACGTTGCAAAGCAAAACCAACGGCAAAGTCGATATCGAAACACATCGACAACAGCTGGTCATCGATCTCCAGAAAAAGATCGAAGACCACGGCGATAACTGGCAAACCGCCTTCCTCGAAACCGTCTCCGCCTGGCCCATAGAAAACGAACACGTCTACGGCGAAACATTCCACTACTTCATCGGCGGCGAAGCATTCAACTGGAAACGACTCGCCGAGCGCATCGCAACCCAACTCGCCGAAGAAGAATCCACGATCCTACCGGCCGAAAAGGTCTTCGAGTGGGTCGAATCCTCAGGCGTGTTCGGCGGAACCCCCGAAGACGAGTTCCGGCGCATCCTCGGTGTAGACGGCTGGCGCGCACACCTCAACCACTTCTACGGTGTCCACATCGAGCAGTGCCTCATCGCCGCCGTCCAATCACGCATCCAAAAAAGCCGCTACTCCTCCGGAATGCCTCCATCCGACGACGCTTCCGAAAAGGCCTATCTCGGACTCTACGAGGAAACCGAGCAAGACCTGTGGGAACTCTTCACCACTGAAAACGCCGACCGACTATACAATCTCATCGCCGAATCACCCGACGAAACCCGCACCATCGCTCTCGACGAAGAGTTCACCTACTGGCTCTTCAAACGCCGCATCGAATACACCCTGGCACCCCAAGTAGCCGCCGAAACCCAACGCGGCCTAGACATGATGTCCCAAATCGACACCGCCCACGAACGCCGCACCCGCATGCTAAAAGACCAAAACGGCGGAGCCCTCCTAGAATTCGGCCTAGTAAGAACCAACCGCCCCTTTCGCAAAGCCCCAAAAAGTCCAACGAGAGGGCGCGAACGAACGAAGTGAAGTGAGCGGGGTATGCCTTGGGCGGATGGGCAGGGGAAATCCCCTCTCCCTTGATGGGAGAGGGCTAGGGTGAGGGTGAGCCCATCATCGAAAATCATCGCAATCATAGTTCAAAATCCTCCGTAATCCCCGATTCAGACATGACCTTCAACCAATCAATATTCGACGACTGGCTCGCAGACCAACCCCCAGAATCCCATCAGCTCCTCCGAGACATCCGAGCCACCATCATCGCCTCCGGCCACAACTTTACCGAAGGCATCAAATGGGGCTCCCCCTGCTACTGGCTACCCGAAATCTCCCGACGAACCATCACCTGGATCCAACCCCACAACGACTACGTCCGACTAGGCTTCTTCAACGGCGCAACAATGCCCGACCCTGAAAACCTCCTAGAAGGCACCGGCAAAAAACTCCGTCACATCAAAATCCACAACCTCACCAACCCAACCGAAACCCAAACCCTAACCACCTATGTCCAAGCCTCAACCAACCTCGCAATAGCAGACCCCGACTCCCTTTCCGGATAAACCGATCAATCCCTCAGACCGTTGCGCCCATGCAACAATTGTGGTATCTTCTTAATGCATCGGGTAGTCAATGCCACGCGAGCAATCGATAAAAAGCGAACCCACTAGAGAATCGAAGCATGGCCACAATCGAAGACCTTGAACGCCGAGTAGAGGCGCTGGAGTGGGACATGCCCACGCGTAGAGGATTCGTGGCACATCTCCACGACCTCGACACCAAGTTCCAACGCCTCGACGAAGGCCAGCAACGTCACGAGCAGCAGCTCAGAGAACTCGATAATAAGTTCGACGGACTTGACAACAAATTCGATGCCCTTGAGCGCAAAGTCGACGAGGGATTTCAACGCCTCGACGAGAAACTCGACATTCTCTTAGCCCAATCCAAAATCGAATTAGATTAAACCTCAACACCCAACCCCATCACAGCCCATCATTAAAATCACCGCAATCAGCGGTTCAGACTCCCCCTGATTTAGAATCAACCCCCATAACAACAAAACCCCAAACGCCCCGAAGGGGAATATTAACGGACCCCGGACCCGACCCAGAGCAGCCACCACCCCAAAAAAGAAAGAAGACGCAAACCCAAA
>VXSB01000059.1 GCA_009838175.1 Chloroflexota bacterium | reverse complement strand
GTTTTAGCACATATTTCAAATACCTAGGGTGCGTCGGGTATCCTGCTTTGGATGTGGTTCAGTACCACTCCCACCCCTCTGCCCGATACCGCTCCATAGCCTCCAAGCTAACCTCAACCCCCAACCCCGGCTTCCCGCTCACCTTCACGCACTGCCCGTGAAAATCGATCGGCTCCTCCAGCATCGCCTGATACATCGGGATGAACGAGATGGCATGCTCCAACCGGTAGAAGTTCACCGTCGACATACACACATGCGCTCCCGCAACGATCTGTATCGAACCCATCGCGTTGTGCGGACTTATCGGCACGTAGTACGCCTCCGCCATCGATGCGATCTTCTTGATCTCGCTGATGCCGCCTGTCCAGACGATGTCCGGCATTATGTAGTTGGCTAAGTTACGACGGAATATCGGTAGGAAGTCCCACCGCGTGTAAAGCCGCTCGCCGACGCAGATGTTCGGCACCGTGTTCCGACGCACCGTCTCTAAAGCGTCGAAACTCTCTTGCGGCAACGGCTCCTCGAACCACTCGATGTTCGACTGCTCGTGCAAAGTGTTAGCCAGCCGTATCGCCGTCGGCACGTTGAAGTTGCCGTGCGCGTCGATCAAAATCTCCGGTTTCGGACCTATCGCCTCTCGCACTGCTCGCACGATGTCGTAACCCAGCTGTTCACCGGCATGTGAGATGACGCCGTCCGTGAACTTCGTATGAACCGGCACCATCTCGTTGAACGGGTCCAGCTTCATCGCCTCGTGACCATCTGCCACCACCTTCTTCGCCGCCTCGTAATAGTCCTCCGGTGTCGTCGCACCCGTGAACCATCCGTTCGCGTAGAGTCTCACCTCATCCCTGAACTTCCCTCCGAGCAACTCATATACCGGCACGCCCAAAGCCTTACCTTTGATGTCCCAAAGCGCAATGTCGATACCACTGATCGCGGTCGACGCGAAACCACGCGAACTCATGTACGTATACCGACGGAAAAGTCGATGCCAAAGCGGCTCGATATTCGTCGGATCCTCGCCAACTAAAACCTCCTTCATCGCCAACACCGCACGAGCCGTCAGGAAGCTACCGCCACCCGGATAGTTCGTGCACTCGCCCCAGCCATGAATCCCCTCGTCCGTATCGATCCGCACAAAGGTCCACTGACGCTCATTCGGTCCGCCATACCCATGACCCGGCGGCGTCACCACATAAGCATTGATATCCGTTATCTTCATCTTGCAACTCCTGCGTTCATGTTATGCACCCCGTCATTCCTGCGAAGGCAGGAATCCAGAAACCGGCTTATTAGCAAACACCGACAACACCGCTGCCAAAATTCCCACGAAACCTGCACCAAAGAAGAACGGCAAATAGCTGGATCCCACAAAATCAAAGATCAAACCCGGGATCATCACCCCAACAGCTTGCCCCAAAGTCGTAAACGGCTCCGTGATACCCCGTATCGTGCCTAATGCCGGGCGTCCAAAATAGTCTGCGTAAGCCACCGGCGGCACCACCAGCATCCCTCCAAGCCCGAACCCGAAAAACGCCGAAAATACCAACGCCTCAACCGTCGTATCCGTTAACGTGAACAGGAACGCACCGATCGCCAAGTTCAACGCAACCGCCGCCATCACAAACCGCGCCGGCACACGCTCTACGATCCGCCCCCAAAACAAACTGCTGATCCCCAGAAAAATCGCATTCAAACTGATGCTCACACCAGCGGTAACCGCGCCCAATCCCTGATCCTGAAAGAACGCCGCCGCATGAGTATTCGACCCTGCATGCATGAAAAACATCATCCCCGTCGCCAGCGCCAACAGCCACAACGCCGGAGTCCGCATCGCATCCCTTGAAGTCCAGTTAGGCTCTTCCGACGACGAATTGCTTTCATCGCCTTCTACTTCCGTTTCGGCCATCTCTTCAACATCATCACCATCCGGCCGCAAACCCAAATCCTCCGGCTGCTCCGATATCAACAACGCCACTGGCAACAGCGCCACCACAAACACCACAACACTCAACACGAACCAAGCATCTCGCCAACCGCTCTGAGCAATCACAATCGACGCGATCAGCGGAAACAGCACCATCCCCGCCGAGTGCGACAACCCCAGAATACCGTTCGTCCGACCTCGCATCCGCACGAACCACCGCGAGACAACGACAGATGTCCCGATCTGCACCGGACTCGCAAAAATCACCCGCCCCGTCCCATACGCGATGTAAAACACCCAAGGTATCGTCACACCCATCACCGTCAAACTCACATCCGACCACGCCAGCACAAACGTCGAGATGCACAACACAACGATGCTCGCCGTCAACACCGAACGCGCACCATACCGGTCGATCATCCGACCAATGATCGGCGACGTAAAAGTCGCAGCCAAACCCCCAGCCGCAGCCGCTCCCGCAATCAACGTCCGACTCCACCCCAACTCCTCCGAAAGCGGATATATGAATACCGAAATCGTCAGACTAGCCGCCGCATTCCGCGCAAAATTCGCCGTCCCAGCCGCACCAAGAATCCACCACCCATAGAAGAACGGACTACGCTCTGCCAGCCTCTGCTGCATCACCGTACGATTTCCCCCGCTTGCGGGGGAAATGTCCGAAGGACAAAGGGGGCGCGGTCGCTGACAACCCTCAACAAGGCGGCGAATCCGGATGCAAAAACTCCCCGATCGCATCCATACTCACATCAACACCCAACCCCGGCTTACCCGAAACCTTCACATACTGCCCGTGGAAATCGATCGGCTCCTCCAGCATCGCGTTGTAAGCCGGTTTCGAAGCGATCGAGTGCTCCAACCGGTAGAAGTTCACCGTAGACATCGCCACGTGCGCCCCAGCCACTACCTGCAACGAACCCATCGCGTTGTGCGGACTGATCGGGATGTAGTACGCCTCCGCCATCGTCGCAATCTTCCGGATCTCACTGATGCCGCCTGTCCACACAATATCCGGCATGATGTAGTCCGCCAAGTTCTTATGGAACACCGGCAAGAAGTCCCACCGCGTGAACAACCGCTCACCCACACAGATATTCGGCTCCGTGTGCGCCCGTATCGTCTCCAAACCAGCGAAACCCTCTGGCGGCAACGGCTCCTCGAACCACTCGATACGACTCTGCTCGTAAAGATTGTTCGCCAACCGTATCGCAACCGGAACGTTGTAGTGCCCATGCGCATCGATCAGAATCTCGAACTGCGGACCCACCGCTTCACGCGTCGCACGCACGATGTCGTATCCAAACTGCTCACCATCCTGCGATATCTGCCCCGTCTGATACGCCGTGTGATACGGACGCATCTCCAAGAACGGGTCCAGCTTCAACGCCTCATGCCCCGACTCCTTAACCCTCTTCGCCGCCTCGCCATACTCCTCAGGCGTCGAACACCCAGCAAAATACCCATTCGCATACAACCGCACCTCATCCCTGAAACTCCCGCCCAGCAAATCGTAGATCGGCTTGCCCAACGCCTTGCCCTTGATGTCCCACAACGCGATATCGATACCGCTGATCGCCGAAGTCGGCAGCCCGCGTGATCCCATGTACGTGTACCGACGATACAACTTATGCCAAAGCGGCTCGATATTCACTGGATCCTCACCCACCAACGCCTCCTTCATCGCCAACACCGCCTGCGCCGTTAAAAAACTCCCGTAACGAGGACTGTTCGTAGCCTCGCCCCAACCCGAAATCCCCTCGTCCGTATCGATTCGCACAAACGTCCATTGCCGATCCATCGTGCTACCCCAAAACGGCCCCTGCGGCTCAACCACCCAAGCCTTGACATCCGTAATCTTCATCAGTGTCTCCCTCCAATTTCAAACCCCGTCCACTAACCCAGCGCGCATCAAGTCTATACTCTTGCCAACTAACAGCCCCTTTCGCCGGGCGAAAGGGACGCGAGCCCAAAGGACCGACAACAGAGCGGGGTATGCCCGGGCCGGGCGGCGGTGAAATCACAGCCCATCATTCAAATCACATTAATCACAGTTCAATCACCCCAACCCAACCTCATACAACCGCTCATACCGCGTCGGACGATTGTGATGCAACCGACTCCGCATCAACACCATCCTCTCCACCGGCACTCCCACATCATTGCCTCCTCCCGACGCCCGCGCCTCCAACCACCGCTGACCGATCGCCGCCAACACCCGCTGCTGCGTTCCGCTCCTCACACGCCCCACCGTCACATGCGGCTGAAACTCCCGACGTTCCGCCGGAAACCCGCACCTCACCATCGCGCCGTCCAACCGCGTCGCCAGACTCGACATCCGACGCAAGTCGCCATCCATCCCCGTCCACAATATCCGAGGCGTCCGCTCACCCGGAAAACACCCATTCGAACCCAACTCCAGCATCAACCGAGCCGAATCCCCCGCAACCTCGTCCAACTCCTCCTTCAACAACGGCAAATCATCCTGATGCACATCACCCAAAAACTTCAGCGTGATATGCATATTCTCCGGCGCCGTCCACCGAACCGCATCATACGCAACCGCACCCCGCGACGGCCGACGCCTCTGCATCCCTCCATACGAAACCGCACGCATCGACCTCGCCATCGAATCCAACACCCGAATTGCCCGCCTCGGCAACGTCACCGCCACAAACAACCGCCAATAAAGCGCATCCTCCTCAACCTCCTCATCACTAACACCCCCCGGCAACAAAACCGGCTCAACCTCCCGCCGAGTAGCCCCCCGACTACGACGCGGGCGATCACCCACGTCATTCCCGCGGCTCCCCACGTCATTCCGGCGAAAGCCGGAATCCAGAGAGGCAGAGTAACGGGGATGTTCGCTCAGGCGTTGCATCCAGTAATCATAGCCAATTAACTCAATCGTCCCCTTCGCGAAGCGTAAGGGGACGCGAGCGAGCGGAGCGAGATCGCAGGGGATGCACGGGCAGCGCACCATCACAGCCAATCCTCCCCATCTCCTTCATCCTGTCCATCCATGCAAATTAACATCGTCACCATGCTCACAACATCCCCCGAAATCTGGTGGTCACCCACCACCCTCGAGTTCCAACAAATCCACGCCCGAGGCGGTACCGACTGGACCACCATCAACCTCGTCGACGCCGACGGCCTAGCCGGCCAAGGCGAAATAACCTCAACCCAGCTCTCCGGCTCGGTAGCCGCCATCACCGCACGCCTAGCCAACCGACTCCGCGGCCAGCGCATCGCATCCGACGACCACGTCATGCAGATCCTCGGCGTCACACCCGAAGCCTGCGAGGAAAACCAAAAACTCGCCACCGCCGTCTCCGCACTCCGATGCGCAGTAGCCGACGCCCTCGCACAGCGAGCCCAACTCCCCCTAGCCCAATACCTCCGCCTAACCCACGACCACGAAGGCGAACTCCCAGACCGCGTCCAACTCTACGCCAACATCAACCGCTCCCTTCTCCCCGACGACCAAGGCCCCGTCGACCGCGGCCCCGACGACTTCGCCGAGATGGCCGTCGAAGCCGTCAACAACGGCTTCACCACCATCAAATGCGCCCCCTTCGACGAGTGCCAAGCCCCCTTCGACTCCACCGGCCTCCCCCACTGCGCCGAAGCCGGACTCGAACGGGTCCAGACCATCCGTGAAGCCGTCGGACCCGACATCACCATCTTCGTCGACTGCCACTCCCGCTTCGACCTCGACTCCGCACTAGCCCTCGAACCCGAACTTCGAGCCGCAGGAGGCCAGTGGTTCGAAGAACCCGTCGACCCAGTCGAAAACTCCGACGACCTCCGCACGATCCATGAACACGCCACACTCCCCATCGCCGGCGGCGAACACGCGTACGGAGTAAACCTCTTCAAGCGACTAGTAGAAGAAGACATCCTCGACATCGTCATGCCCGACGTCAAATTCTGCGGCGGACCAGTCGAAGCCTACCGCATCGGCACCGAACTCGAACCCGCCTACCCCGGCTCCGTCTCCATGCACTGCCCATCCGGCCCCCTCTCCCTCCTAGCCAGCGCCCACGCCACCATCGCCTTCCAAAACACCCTCCCCCTAGAACACGCCGTCTACGAAATCGACTGGCGACACGAACTCCTAGAACCCTTCGAACGCGTAGAAAACGGACACCTAATAATCCCCCAAGCCCCCGGCCTAGCCGCCCGAGTAGACCCCGCAGCAGTAGCCTTCCGAGGCAAAACCTGGACCGAATAAACCACAATCCCCTCTCCCTTGATGGGAGAGGGCTAGGGTGAGGGTGAAAGGGCGGCCAAGGGGACAGACAACCACAAAACTCCAAAACCATCCCGTACATCCATGTAAATTCCCACATGCTAGCCTCCGACATCCTCCCACCCCGCACCGTCTCCAGCCGCGGCATGAAGCGAATGCTAGACCGCCTAGAAACCGACTCCCCTGGCAACTACACCTTCAAACTAATCCCCCCGTCCCCTTCGCGAAGCGTAAGGGGACGCGAGCAAGCGAAGCGAAGCTCGCAGGGGATGCCCGGGGAAGGGCGCGGGGCAGGGCAATCACAGCCCATCACAAAAATCAGCGCAATCAGCGGTTCAGACTTCCCCTGGCTCCCCAAATCCGCTTTGAACTCCCCCACCGGATTGGCATTCTTATACACCAAAACTCCCCACACCCCCTACCAACCCCGACTAGCCATCGCACCACCATTCCCAATCACCTCCGAGACCGAAACCACCGACCGCGAAACCCTCCTCCAGTCCATCGACCCACCCCTCCACGTCGCCATCATCCTCATCCGCTACGGCTACGTAGCCATCGCCATCGCCCACGACGAAACCATCGTCGTCAGCAAAACCGATACCCGCTGGGTACCCAACAAACACCGCGCCGGAGGCCAATCCGCCAACCGCTTCAAACGCTCCCGAGAAAAATGGGCCCGCGAATTCTTCGACAAGTCGGCACGCCTAGCCACCGAACGATTCAACGCCTACCCTCACCACATCGACCACCTAATCTTCGGCGGCGACAAACACGTCATCAACCAATTCATAGACCGCGCAACGCTCCCCAACAACCTCTCCGACCGCATCCTAACCCGCCGCCTAAACACCCTCCGCCCAAACCGCAACGCCCTAAAAGACGCCACTCGCCAAACCTGGTCCAGCACAATCTACGAAATCGCAGAATAACCCTCTTCCACTACCAACAATCCCCTCTCCCCTCCGTGGGAGAGGGCTAGGGTGAGGGGGACCGGGGCGGAAGGAGGGCGGCGGTCACCAACCAAACAACCACAACGGCTACGCCCTGCGCCTTCCTACGCCCACAGCACACATACCAGCCGCGAATACCGCTACGCCCATCATCATGAGAATAAGCAGCGCGTTGGCAGACGGAACATGCCCACCAGTGACGGGCAACGAACCATCTGGAGCGCAAAACGGCAAATCAACCAAATCCAAGTCGTTATGCTTTGAATCCCTCAATTTCATTGGGATGCAGCCGCTGAACTGGTTATCTGCGAGATAAAGCACATCCAACACAACCGAGTCACCCAACTCTGGTGGGATCTCGCCAGTCAACTCATTGTTTCGGAGCAGCAGCGTTCGCAGGCCGTCGAGGCTGCCAAGCTCACGAGGAATAGGGCCAGTCAAACGGTTATTCGAAAGATCCAGGCGTGTTAAGTTGCGGAGGTTGCCAATCTCCTCGGGTATCGCACCGATCAAATGGTTTTTTTCGAGGTACAGCGATTCCAACTTGGACAAGTTCGCGAGCGCAACCGGTATCGGACCACTCAACTGGTTGTTACTGAGGCCCAGCGATTGCAACTCGGATAGAGCGCCGAGCGCATCGGGTATCGGCCCGTTAATTTGGTTGGAATCGAGGGACAGGCGAGCCAATTTTGACAGGTTGCCAAGTTCAACGGGTATTGGTCCGCTTAATTCATTGCCTCCGAGCCACAGGCCTCGCAGGTCGTTTAGGTTACCTAACTCAGGAGGTATAGGCCCGATCAAACGGTTAACCTCGAGGAATATTCCTCGTAGGTTGGCGAGATTCCCAAGTTCAGCGGGTATTGATCCGCTCAACTCGTTACGCTCGAGCCACAGACTTTGTAGGTTGTTGAGACCGCCAAACTCAGGAGGTATAGGCCCGTTCAACGCGTTGCTCCCTAGATCCAAATTCTGGAGGTTGACAAGATTGCCCAGTTCCGCCGGTATCGGACCTATCAATTCATTACTGGTGAGACTCAGATCCACCAGATTTGAAAGCCTGCCCAACTCCGGTGGGATCGAACCGCTCAACTGATTGCCAAATAGTGACAGCTCGTTTAGATTGGATAGGTCGCCCAATTCCCGCGGTATTGCTCCCGTCAGATTGTTAGCGCCTAGGATCAACTCCGACAGGTTGTTTAACCTTCCGAGCTCAGATGGTATAAAGCCGCTTAACTGGTTAAGTTCGAGGTTCAGAACCCTCAAACCCGAGAGTCGGCCGAGCTCCAACGGTATCTCCCCATTCAATTCATTATTTGAGAGGCGCAATTCACGCAGATCAGACAAACCACCCAATTCCCGCGGAATCGATCCTGTCAGTCCTCTCTGGGTGAGATCCAACGACGCGACCCGATGCGGCGTGCCTTCAACCTTCACACCATCCCAAGTCGTGATAGGAACATCCGCCGCCCAGTTCAAAGACCCACTCCCCGCCAGCGTATCCCGCCCAGCCAGCAACGCCTCGCAATCCGCCACCAACCCAGGATGGTCCCCAGGATCCGACACCGCACCCCCAGTCGCACATCCACCCACCTGCGCCACCACAGAACCCGAAACCGTCGGCACAACCAGCGCCGCCACCACCAGAAGCAGCATCAGCCGCCAAAGTTTTCTCACCAATTCGTTTCGCACTATCATCACCGATTCGTCGATACCCTCCGCAACGCAACTACTCTACCATCATTAAAATCAGCGTAATCCGCGGTTCAGAACAGGATCCCCCCATGAAAATCACCGCCATTAACTCCCACATCGGATACGGCCCACGCTACCCCTGGGTCTTCATCACCATCGACACCGACGAAGGCCTCACCGGACTCGGCCAAGCCCAAGGCGGCATCGTCGCCCACATGATCCACAAGGCCATCCCACACCTCGGCGACCTCCTCATCGGCGAAGACTCCTCACGCATCGACTACATCTGGACCCGACTCTTCTCCGAACTCAACTCCACCGGAAACCGAGGCTTCGGATCCGCCCTCATCTCCGCCGTCGACATCGCTCTCTGGGACATCAAAGGCAAGCGCCTCGGACTCCCCATCTACGAGCTCCTCGGCGGCAAGTTCCGAGACAACCTCCGCCTCTACTCCAACGGATGGTTCAACCAAGGAAACACCCCCGAAGCCTACGCCCGCGCCGCATTCGAGACCGTCGCCGAAGGACACACCGCCATCAAGATGGACCCATTCTTCGAGTTCGACGACGTCGCACCCCTCCAGCACGGACACAACATCTCGCCCGCCGGCCTGCGCGCAGGCGTCGAGATCACCCGCGCCGTACGCAACGCCGTCGGACCCGACATCGAAATCCTCATCGACCTCCACGGACGCTACGACGTCGCCGCCGCCGTCAGAGTCGGAAAAGCCCTCGGAGAGTTCGACATCGGATGGCTCGAAGAGCCCGTCCCGCCTGAAAACCACGACGCGCTGGCCATCGTCAAAGACCAAGTCCCCATGCCCATCTGCGTCGGCGAACGACTGGTCACCCGCTGGGACTTCCGACCCATCCTCGACAAGCAACTCGCAAACTACATCATGCCCGACATCGTCCGCTGCGGCGGCATCTCCGAAATGCGCAAAATCGCCACCATGGCCGAGGCATACTACATCCCCGTCTCCCCCCACGACGCCACCGGACCCATCACAATGGCCGCCGGCGCCCAAGTCATGATGAGCACCCCCAACTTCTACCGCCTAGAAATCGCCTATTCGGAGTTGGAGTACTACAACGCCGCCTTAACTCCACCCCTAGACGTCCGCAACGGCTTCTACCACGTCCCCAACACCCCCGGCCTAGGCCACGAACTAAACCCCGACTACTTGGCGGCGGGGCCAGATAAATCGTTGATTGACTGACACCAATCAACCCGGTACGAACTTATCCCGGATAGCGTCAGCCGATCGCACAATCGACGAAAGAGCCATATCAAGCAGTTCGATAGAATCGATACCTAAATCACATCGACCGAATCATCGCTTCTTAGGCTATGCACAAACGCGAAATCACGATGTTCACGCAGTTCGAGGCGAAATGATCGAGCATCAAACCGTAACTGAAACCGACGATCAAGCTCCTGTCGTCGAAACCGTGCCGTTGCGGTTGCATCCGAGGGTATTCGCGGCACTCGGCAAGGATCTGGTAACCAACGACGTTGTCGCTGTGTTGGAACTCGTGAAGAATTCCTACGACGCGTTCGCTGAAAACGTTTGGGTCGAATTCGGCACCGACGAAAACGAAGGTGCCTGCCTCGAAATTCGAGATGACGGGATGGGGATGTCTAGGGACGTGATCGAAGAAGTGTGGTGTCTCGTTGCCACACCTCACCGAGAACGAAACCCGTTCGTAAAGAAAGGAAACAAACAGCGTCGCGTAGTTGGTGCGAAAGGCCTTGGGCGTCTTTCCGTAGCGCGTCTGGGCAATCGCCTAAAGATGCTCACGAAATCCAGCCAAGGTCCCTGCTGGGAAGTTCAAGTTGATTGGTCGAAACTGGCTAGTAGCGACAGTTTGGACCAAAGTACCGTAACAATAAGCGAATGCATCGATCCCACGCCTTTCGGAATTTCCGGTACCAGCCTCAGAATAACCGATTTACAGGGTAACTGGCAGACGAATCAGATCGAAGATTTGAGAGAAAACTTAGCACGATTGCTATCTCCTTTTTCAGAAACCAACGATTTCAACATTTTCTTTTCAGTTGCTGACCAGTCCGACCCTATACGAATCGAGACACCTGAATTCCTTTCCAATCCCAAATACAACATCCACGGGATCGTCGACGAAAACGGCGCGGTTGAAGCAGAATACCGTTTTTCGCCTATTTCAACAGGCCAAAAAGGACGCACCAGGTCGCTTGCGCAAACCTGGTACAACGTTCGCGAATCGATCCCCGAATCCGACCGAACGAGATTTCCGGAATCGGCGCCGAGTTGTGGTCCGTTCTGGTTTGAAATCAGGGCATGGGATATCGCCGCAAACGACACGAGGGAAATCTCCGAAAGATTCGCGATCCAAAGGAGCGTCATCAGGAGAGCGATTAGAGCGCATAAAGGCATCTCCGTTTATCGCGACGGCGTCCTGGTGTTGCCCAAATCCGACAGTGCGCGCGATTGGTTAGGCCTCGACTTGCGTCGAGTTGGTAGAGTCGGTCCACGTTTAAGCACGAGTCAGCTCGTGGGTTACGTTTCCATCACGGCTGACGAAAACCCTGGGATAGAAGACACTAGCGATCGGGAAGGTCTATCTTCGTCCTTGGCAGTTGCGGAATTTGAAGCGATACTTCGAGCGATTGTCATATTGCTGGAAGGGGAGCGTGATAGCGATCGAGCCCGACCGGGACGTGAACAGCCCATGGATGACCTTTTCAATCGGCTTTCGGCCCAGGAATTGATATCGAATGTCGCAATACTGGCTCAAGAAGGAGCCACGGCGGCGGATGTTCTACCTGTTGTCCAAACCTTCGACGAATCACTTGTAGAAACGAGAGAAACCATCAGGGAAAGGTTTGTGTACTACAGCCGATTGGCCACCGTCGGGACTATCGCACAAATGATTATCCATGAAATCAGAAATCGTGCAACCGCGATCGGCAGGGCTATCAGGCTAATGGAGCAATTCGTCGAGGTGATCAATCACCGGCGAGTAACCTCAATCATAGCGAGAGCGAGCAACGCGCTAAATACATTAGAAAATCTCGCTGATACGTTTGCACCACTCGCCAATCGGAGATATATGCGTCGCAACGACCCTCTTGTAATTGAGGACGCGATCAAGTCTTGTTTGGAGTTAACTCAACCTGAGATACGCAGCAAGGAGATTATCTGTTTTGTTCCAGAAACAAAACATATCGTCCTAGCCGATCCGGGTGAACTCGACACAATCTTGTTGAATCTGATCAACAATGCAACGTATTGGCTCGGAGATGTGCCACGCGAAAAAAGAAAGATAGAATTTGAATTGGCAATTATTCCGTCAGCGAAAACACCGAGACTGAACATATCCATCCATGACTCTGGTCCCGGCATCGATCCAGAAGATCTCGAAAACATATTTCTCCCCGGTGTCACTCGAAGACCAGACGGAATCGGCATGGGATTGAATGTCGCATCGGAATTGGTTTTGATCTATGGTGGTGAGATGCGCGCGATGCGACATCCTACGAAATTGGGAGGTGCTTCTTTCAGCTTTGATCTACCGCTAGCTGCTTCAGCGAGTGAGGACCGATCATGAAGGTCATGTTCATTGATGACAACGAAGAATCGGTTCAAGACGCGATGGACGAGGTCTCGGACAATATTGGCGATGTTGATTTATGGATCGAAAATTTCGGGCAAGGGTTGGAGAATATCGAAGTTAAATCGCCTAATATCGTGGTGCTCGACGTTTGGGAAGGCAAGGCAGAGGAGTCAGATCCGCTAGGTTTAGGAATAATGGAACTGATTTGGAGTCGCAATTTTTGTCCTGTGATAATTTATTCGGCGGATTCAAAAATAATCTCAGACATTCCCGAATACGATCATCCGTTCATCGAAATCATCGCTAAAGGGGTTGGAAGCGACGAAAAAGTCCGGGAAGCAGTTGAACGGTTCATACCTCATGTCCAAGCGTTACAGAGCAGTCAGTCACTCGTTTCCCGAGCGTTCTCACACGCTATGAGAGATGTCGCGCCTGACGCAATAAATACGTTCTCTGAAACGGGAGAATTCGTGGACGCTGTGGTCAGAGGAGGTCGAAGGCGGGTTGCGGCATTGATGGACGAAGCGTCACCCGAAGTAGAGGCATTGGCAAGTTGGGAACAATATCTGGCACCTCCAGTCTCACAGGATATCCGCCTCGGCGACGTACTGAGGTCTAGCCAAGGTGATCCCGATGACCCGACTGCATTTCGGGTCGTTTTAACACCTTCCTGCGATACGGTTTCTACCGCGTTAAAAGTTGAGAGCGTATTGGTAGCAAAATGTTGCAAAATCGGACTGGCACTACACAGATGTCAAATCGGTTTAAGTGAGCGAAGCATTAAAAGAAGTAACATCCTTACGCAAGGGTTTTACAACGTGTACGTTCCTTTCCCCAAACTACCAGCCAAAATTCCGGCGATGGCTGCTGACCTACGCGATTTGGAATTAATCCCTGTTGGGGCAATTGGTGTAGAAGGGGAGGAATTCCTAAGGGTGGCATCTGTTGACAGCCCGTTTAGGGAACTCATTTCATGGGCATACTTACAAGTCGCAGGCCGCCCTGGCCTACCGCAACGAGATTTGGATGGTTGGATTCACGACATCATCGAGGCTGCTAACACCCCGAGCGAGAGCGAAGCCAATTGATGTTACCTTCACCTAGATTTTTAGCAGTCGATTTCTACTGCGGCGCTGGTGGTACTACACGTGGAATGATCGATGCAGGGGGTTACGTTATCGCCGGCATTGACAAAGACGAAACGTGCCGAACGACCTTTATCCGCAACAACACCAACACATCGTTGGACTGCGAGCCGCCGCAGTTTCTTGCGTTGGACATGTTTGAGGCATCCGACGAATACCCGGAAGGTCAGCAACACGAGGTTTGGGAACAACTCCGTCGCTTGATTCCACAATTCCGAGAAGCATTTCCAGATCTCCCGTTGATGTTTGCCATCTGTGCGCCCTGCCAATCGTTCACGAAATTCGTCCAGCGAAATATGACCGACGAACGATCCGAGTCTCGCTCCCGCGATCAAAGCTTGCTGTCGCAAACTTTGGATTTCATAGACGAGTTCAAACCAGAGTTGGTGATGTCTGAAAACGTCGCTTCCATCAAGACTGGACGGCTACGCCACGTTTGGCACGAATTCCGAGATTCCCTAGAACACTTGGAATACGATGCTGACGATCGTCAGGTTTGCGCTTCTAATTTCGGTATACCCCAACGTCGCCGTCGATCGATCCTGGTAGCTATAAAAAGACAGAGCCACACACGACAGAACGACGGTTTCCAAATCCCCGAGCAGGACATCGACGCACAATTACAGACGGTGCAACAAGCGATTGGCCACTTGCCACCCCTCCATCCGGGCGAAACATCAACCGACGTACCAAACCATATCTGCAGAAACCTAACCGAACTAAACCAGAAACGTTTGATGGCTCTTCAACCCGGTGAACCGAACTTTGATCTGGCAAACAGCGATTTCGGCGATCTGTCTTTGGACTGCCATCGTCGTCTAGAAGCCAAAGGCAAACGAGGCTTCGGAGACGTTTACACAAGAATGCGTCCCGACAGACCTTCGCCTACGATCACAACTCGGTTCCACAGCGTCTCCAATGGCCGTTTTGGCCACTACGCGCCTCAGCAAGTCCGCGCCATTTCGCTCCGAGAAGGTGCCGCTCTACAGTCGTTCAGCGATGATTACCAGTTCTACGGCACGGGTATGGACCCGATTGCGCGAATGATAGGCAACGCTGTACCGCCAGTGTTGGCTAAATTCATGTCACAGTGGGCCGTTACTAAGTGGCAAGAACGCTCGCTAGGGTAACCAAGGACGGAAATGGATAGCCAAAACACATGTATGGCGTTGCTTCAGTGCGAGTCAGAGCCGGAAGTTCAACGTGTCTTAGATACCACGCCCGAGATGTCGGATCCAGCGAATTGGCGCCCTATAGACGGACGTGAATCCAACTTCAACGTCGTGACGAATCAAGCGTCGACGGGAAGCAAAGCATTGACCGAGTTGTGCACGAACATGGTCGACGCGGTCTTGATGAAACATGCACATGAGCGAAGCGTACCTTTGCGTGGACAAAACGCTCCACAGTCAGTCCTAGAGGGAGTCAGACGGCTTGTTGCGCTGCCTGGCACCATGACGGGAAGACTCGCAGACGCCGATTCTGACCGACCATTGCGCGAATTTGCCACTCAGAATTTGGTGATCGGCGTCACTGGCGGTACTCGACGCGACGATTCGCTGTGTTTCACATTCGTCGATAACGGAGAAGGACAACATCCGAGCGAGTTCCATTCCACATTTCTTTCGTTGAGCACCGGTACGAAAACCGACATTCCATTCGTTCAAGGGAAATACAACATGGGCTCATCGGGAGTCCTAAGTTACTGCGGAGAACGCTGGTTCAAGCTGATCGTCTCGAAACGCTATTCAAGAGACGGAAATTGGGGGTGGACGCTTGTGCGGAGGAGACCCACCAGTGGTGCCCCTATTGCTGAGTATTTCTCCTTGGACAACGCGATCCAAGAATTCGAAGTTGAATGGATCATGCCACTAATGTTGAATTCTGGTCAACCAGATGATGTTGTCGCGCCTCGTTCGGGAACAATTATCAAACTCTACGATTACCAAATGGAATCGACGGTTTCGTTCCGCAACTTTCGCGAAGCCCTGAACTTGAACCTTGTTTCAACCGTGTTGCCAATCCGTCTCATGGACTACCGGTATCCAGCCGCGAGATCAAGAGGCGGCAGGCGTGCCATTGGTGTGGACGAACGCCCTTTGTACGGCATCGAATACCAATTATTGAAGAACCACGCCCAAGACCCGGAATTCACGCCAAATGAGAGTGACGACGTTCAAGGTGAACGTAATCACATCGGCAGGATTTCTGACCCCTATTTGGGCCGTATCAACATTAGCGCGATCGTGCTACCGAAAGATCTACCCGGATGGTTGAGGCCCAGTAACACACGGGAGCGCGTGTTCCATTCCGTAAATGGTCAAGTGCAGTTCACCGAGGGTCGTAATTACGTTTCGACCCGTTGCCGTTTACCCGGACTCAAAGACCGCATCATCCTGATTGTTGATGCAAGCGAGTTGACCGAAACGGCACACAATGATGTTTGGAAAGGTGACCGTGAGAACATCAGACACACCCGACAAGGCGGACTATATGTCAACGCCGTCACAGAAACCATCAGGAATTCCCAATACCTCAAAGACCTACAACATCGTCTTCGCGAAGAAGAACTCGACAACGTCGTAAGCCAAGGTTCTACGGAGCTTTTCCAATCCTTAGTGAACGAAGACCCTAACGTCGCACAGTTATTGCCGTACGGGGAATTAGTGACAACCCCTAGAGGACCTACACAAGGCCCTGAAGAATACGTGGGCAGATTCAGCCCGACAATTCTGCGATTGGTCGGCCGTGCGTTGCGCGAAAACGGTGTCGACATAGCAGTGGGAGGTAGACGAAGAGTCACTTTCGAAACTGATGTAGTGAACGACTATCTCGATCGTCCGGATAATCGTGGCGATGTCTTAACAACTAGTGGTCTGTCGAGGCTAGGATACGATTGCTCGCTTTCAAACGGCAGGCTCGTCGTTAATTTTTCGTGTGTGAACGACCCCAATTTGGTCGGCACAACATTGGTGGGCAGATTAGGTCTAACAGACGATTCCATGTTTCAGCCGATTTTCGAGGACGTTGAATTCAACGTTCTTGCCGACCGGCAGCCTGCTCCGCCAGGTCCGCCGAGATCACCTCGACCAGTTGACCCCACACCTCATGTGGAACCGCCGCAAACCAAGTGGATGACTCGCGATGGTAGGCGGGTCGACGAAGCTGAGACAGAAGTTTGGCCTGAAGATTACGGCGATCAAGATGGTGGGACAGTCACAGATCTTGGTGATGACATCAAGCTTTACTGCATCAACTACGATAACGCGCATTTCATGAATTTCCTTGCTAGGCAACCCAATGAACTATCCCGACGTGTCGCAACCGAACAGTATCGCCTCGCAATGTTGGTCTCGATGCTCAGCATCGAAGATGCATTCAACCGTATGGAATCAAGCCAGAGCAAAACTGAACTCGAGGAGCACATCGACGAAATCAGACGCCTACACGCTCAAAGCAGCGCAACCGTCGTAATGACGTTGACGCGTACCTTGCCCGAGATCGTCAACCCAAGCGCGATCGAGGACCCTGACGACAGCTAGCAAATCTAATAGTTTAGGACCCAGCCAGCCTCCCCTCATCCAGCCGCCCTCACCCGCTTCTCATGTCCCAGGTCGTACTCCAAAACCATCCGACGATTTATACGCCCAACATCAAAAATCACAGCCCATCAGAAAAATCAGCGCAACCCGCGGGTCACATAACCAACCCCATCCTTAAAATCCTTCCCAATCCTTAGCATCCTAGTTCACACAACTTTTTGAACTTGTTCAAAAACTAATCTTGCCGCCAAATTGCCGCTGCCAG
>VXSB01000055.1 GCA_009838175.1 Chloroflexota bacterium | reverse complement strand
CCCCAAGAAGGCCCGGCAGCAAACAGCCACACCAAGTGGACATACAAACACGCCCTAATACAACCGAAACCAAAACCACCACCTGTTTTAGAATCAAAACGACGCAAACCTCGCGAATGCAATCTCGTGGTGGGCGTAGTGTAGCGGTTAACACGTCAGGTTGTGGCCCTGAAGATCGAGGGTTCGACTCCCTCCGTCCACCCCACTCCAAATTGCAGATTCGCGAGCATCCGCATCCATGCGCCCGTAGCTCAGGGGACAGAGCATCTGGCTTCGAACCAGAGGGTCGGGGGTTCGAATCCCTCCGGGCGTGCCATCCCTACACATCCAACCGCTAACCCCGCGCGACTGAACAACACTAACTATGGACGTTCAATCAGGACTCGTAGCCGTCCTCGCTTTCGGATTCCTTCTCGGACTCAAACACGCCACCGACGCCGACCACGTCGTAGCTGTCGCCAACATTGTCGGCAAAGAGCGAAACATCTGGCAATCCATCTGGATCGGCGCATCCTGGGGCGCCGGACACTCCGCTCCCCTGCTCATCCTTGGCGTCATCATCCTGATAACCAAAGACATCACTCTCCACTACTACGAAGCCATCGCACCCTACTTCGAAATCGGCGTCGGAATCATGCTCATCTACCTCGGCATCAGCGCCGCATGGAACGTCCTACGCGGCAACCTACACATACACCAGCACGACCATGGCGCCGGACGCCACATCCACCTCCACGCCTCGCACGCACCTCAAGAATCACACCAACGTGCCAAACCGATCCACAACAGCTTCTTCATCCTAGGCAGACCTGTATTCCGGGCCAGATCCTTCGCCATCGGCATCGTCCACGGACTCGCCGGCAGCGCCGCTGTCATGGTCGCCCTGCTACCCACCATCGACTCCACACTGACCGGCCTCGGCTACATCGCCCTCTTCAGCATCGGCACCATGCTCTCAATGTCCGCCCTCACCATCATCCTAGCCCTACCCTTCAAAATCTCCGCCGCACGCCAAACCCTCAACCGAGCCATCACCCTAACCGCCGGCACCCTCAGCATCACCGTCGGCACCATCCTAATCACCGAAATCCTCCTCGAAACCACCATCATACCGTTCTAGTACGACCATTGTCGACGTTTACTGGTTAGGGTCGTCAACCGCCAAATCGGTAGTCACAACGGCAAATACGCCGTCGGCATCGCGCAACGGAACGGAACGTGTGATCATCCAGATATCGCCACCACCAGCATCGAAGTACGGTTCTGTCCACACGCCAGCGTCTGCCTCAAGCGGACCCATAAACCACTCCTGCTCCTCGATGTTGTATGAGGGTTCAACGAGATCTGCAACGCCATAGCCCTCACCGGTGGAATAGACGTACGGACTGGCAATGACTTCCCCAGACGGATCCAGCAACGCAGCGGCACTTCCGAAGAACTCCGGATTCGACTCCAAGTACGCTTGCAAGCGTTCCGCATAGGCATCGGCGTCGCCCGGTCTATCCGAAACCAGCTCCTCAGCGAAGGCGTCGAGAGCCTCCACCACGATTGGCTTCAAATCCTCCTCGTCAGCGGTACCACCACAAGCCATCACAGCAACCATCAACAACGAAACCAACACCCCCAACAAGATGTTGGCGATGCGTAGCTCGGTCTTCACTTCTAGTGACATGGCGACCTCCCTCCCCAAGTGCAGAATCGCAGCGAAGCGTAATACTATTCCATACGCCAAATCACCCGACTCTTTCAGTCTGCGTAGAACCGGACAATCCCGTCTGGGGCGGGTAGCAATGGGATAGAGTTCAATGGCAGATCGCGACGGCAACCCCTAATTCGCAACCGCGCCTTCGACGATGTTGTCGCACCACTCCCGGACTCCCCAGAAGTCCCGCCGCGGCCATCTCGGTCCATCCTGCTCGAGCATCCACAACATGTCCAGGAACGTCGTCGCTATGCGATACGCCAGCGGTGCCTCAGGAGCCGCGTAGAACCTCACGCACGAATCCAAAAGGTCGATCATCATCTCCGACGCCATAGCGGCTCGCCGACCATCATCGACCTTGACAGGAAACTCTGATACCGCAGCCGAACCCTCGCACACCGCCCCCAGATCAGCTCCCGCAATCACCCCGATCGCTGCGGCGTTCGGCGAATTGATCACCTCCGCGAGCGAAGATCTCACCGCCGCTTCCGTACTCGGCGACGGATCGTCCGCGTACCAAGCGCAGTTCCCCCACATCTTGATGCCGATCAACGAATACTCGATCTCTTCCAGAGCCTTTTCATCAATCGGGTTCCACCATCCCTGCGGCAGATCAACCGTTGTCGGCGTCACAACCGCGAACTCGGTCGAAGCAACCTTCTTTTCCCGAACCTCCGGCGTGCTTTGAAGATCGTCAACATTCCCGCACGCAAGCGCGCCGAATGACAACAACGCCGCTAGCGCCGTCAACAGAATCAAACTCAAACTGATCTTTGTCAACTCACCCAGCTAGTGAAACGACCAGATCCGCCAACGTCCGCGTCGGCGCGCCCGTCGCTCCAGCTGTCCTAAACATCCCTCTGCTACCGGTCACCATCGAAACGGCCGCGATGTCGATATGAACCCAAGGCGTGTCCTCTGCGAACTCTGATATGAAGTGCGCCGCCGTTATCGAACCAGCGGGCGCACCTCCACTGTTCTTTACGTCCGCGATGCTCGAACGGTTCAATCTCTTCGAGGTCGCATCCAATGGCAACCGCCACATCCCCTCACCCGATGCCTCGGCCGCATCCATTACCGACTTCATCAATCCGTCATCATTCCCGAAAATCGCCGCATTGCCGGTCCCCAAAGCCACTCGCGCCGCACCAGTCAACGTGGCAACATCGACGATCCGAGCCGCTCCATTCTCTCGCGCGTAACCCAACGCGTCTGCAAGCGTCAATCTGCCTTCAGCATCGGTGTTATCTATCTCTATGTACTTCCCGTTCATCGCCTTGACCACATCCCCCGGCCGCTGAGCTCCACCTCCCGGCATATTCTCTGTCATCGGCAGCACAGCATGGACATTGATGCGCGGCTTCAACGCCCCGACGATCTTCATTGCGCCCAAAACCGCAGCTCCGCCTCCCATATCCCCTTTCATCGTAACCATGCCGCGCGGCGGCTTCAGCGACAATCCGCCAGAATCGAATGTGATGCTCTTGCCGACCAGCCAAACGTTGTTGCTGTCATTCGCCGGATCGCCTTCGTAACTCAGATGCACGAACTGCGCTGGGCGCTGCGAGCCTTGAGCCACACCGCAAAACGCGTTCATACCCATCGCCAAACAGTCGTTCATGCTCAACACCCGCACCTCAAATCCATTCTCCTCCGCGATATCCCGCGCAACGTCCCGCATCGCCTCTGGCGACAACACGTTCGCCGGCTCATTCACCAAGTCACGGGCAAAATTCTGCGCCTCACCAGCACTCACTCCCAAAGCCACGCCCGACCTCACCTGCGGAATCTTCGCGTCGTCGAACTCGACGACATTGAGCGTATCGAATTTTTGATCGGAAGTTTTTGAACTTGTTTTGTATTTGTCGAAAGAATAAGATCCGACCACAGCGCCCTCGGCAATCGCCCGCGCTGCATCCTCCGTACCTAACCCACCAATCCCGGCGCCATGAATGATCGTAGTTGCGGTTTCAGCGATGCTGCCCAGGCGTTGAGCGGCGACGGCGGAAATTTCACGGACATCGTCGATGCCAAACCCTTCGCTCTTGCCCAAACCCATCACTAACACCCGCTTCGGAGCAAATCCATCGTAACGGTCCGTCGGTGTATGTATTAAGACGTTGTTACCGCGCTTACCGGTAATCTCGCCGTCCGCTATCAACTCGGTGATTAGTCCGCCGAGAGCCCGATCCACCGCTCCAGTCGCACCTCCGGGCTTGGTCACGCCTTGGAAAAGGTTGATTATGGCAGTGTCTGACGCGATTTGCGCAATATCGCCTCGCATCCCTTGCAATCGCAGTGCCATTTTTACCGAATCTCCTCTGAAATCCCAAAAATCGGGGCTGTCCTCTGATTGTAGCGAATCGTCTGCATAGACGCTTAAGCCCGTTTCCCACATGGATTTACGCGTCGAATCCCTGCAATGCCCGCTTCTATGCATCTTAAGCACTAGTTTTGAACTTATTCGGAAACTATTTATATAGTGTTGGTGATTTTCTAATTAATTCAAAATTAATCTTGTATTTCTATTGATCTTGTATCCATATGAGTCTAGAATTACCAGCGGTGCGGTAGAGAATGTCAGTCTTGAGAAGGCCGAACAGCTTGAGACTGCCCCTCTCCGCTAGTCCAAAAGGAGGCATCCGATGCTCAGGCATGGTGACACATTCCGGCAGGCGAGTGAATACGTGAACAGCGAAAACGCTGCCACGCAGCATCGTATCCAACTCGCTAAATCCGTCCTTCTCATTACTCTTCCCGAGATCCCCGGGGGACGAAACACGATGACGGTCATCAACACGGGGGCTCATCCCATGGAGCCTGTCTTCACCCGCGAAGTCGCTTGAGGGCTGACGACTAGGCCGAGATATCAGCATCTCGCCTCGAACTAGCCTAGCCCTCGGAATCTTGACGCAAGGCGCACTACTCGCCCCACTGACTTCGCGTCCTTTCTGTAACCACCCATTGGAATCGCATACCTCCATACACGCCACGCAATCAAGAGTTGGATAATCCAAATGCCCCGCGTACAGATCAAGCCCATCGACACCAGCAGTATCAAACTCGACGTAACCTACGCCTATAACGTTGAAAAAGCGATCTGGCGCAACTTCAATCTCAATGACGGCAAAAGTCCAACCGACCGTCAGAACCGCGTCACTATGGCCAACTATGCCGTCCAAGTCAATGTCCCCGGCATGGAAGACGGCGAATATGACATCAGTCTGATCGGCACCGGCGTCGGGATGCGCGATCCCATCTTCACCCGAGAGGTTCTCGGTGCGAAATCTAATCAACTGATGCGGACCCTTCAACCGAAGCTTGTCACCCGTGTGATCCTCCCCAGTCTGCACTTCCTCCACGCTGGCAACTTGATCACCTACAACAACCGTGGCGACGCCGAACCGATATGTCCAAACGCCGAGTTCATAATCCCTCGCGAAGAGTGGGACACCGCTATGGACAATCACCCCTTCGACGCCGCTGCGTATCGCGATGTGCGATCGGATTTGAAGATGCTCGAAAAACTCGGAGCGGACGTTACGCTCGTCGACGATGACGAAGCGGATATCGGACCCGGGATCAAGATGGAGCGCTCCGGAGGCGTAACGCCCGCGAACTCAACGGTCATCATTTCGTGCGGATCCGAGAAACTGATGGTCTCACCCCTTCTGTTCCCAACCCCCTTCCACATCGACCCGGCCGTTCAGTTCGGCTTCAGTGCCGCGCAACGCGAAGCCTACGACGAGAAGACTCGTCTCCTAGAGAAGGCCGAGCGAGAGCGCCAGTGCATCTTCTTCCCGATGGACCCGCTCCGCCGAGCCGTCTACATCGACCGCGACCGCACCGGCAGCTTCGTAGGCATCGAGTGCGATATCCTGTCGCAGTTGGACCCCCTGCTTCAGTAGTCGCTGGAGATCACTCCGAAAATGTCAGGCCCCGCACTTTGTTCGGGGTCTATTTTTCTGTGGCAGGATTTGCTAGTTGCTCCGACCTTCAATCCACCGCGACCATAACAACCCCATCCTCCTGAACACTCCGCAGCAGGACATCCTCGATCAATCCGTCGCCTTCCCCGTCCCTCTTGATATTTTCATCATCCATCCGGACTTTGATGTAGTTGTCGGTCAAGCCCGACTTGCCTCGCTGCCCTTCCCACAACACGGATCGAACCTGTCCAAGCATCGATGCTTTGAACCTCGCCGAACTCGCACTTCCAATCGTGCGTAGTTCTCTGGCTCGCTCCGACTTAGTAGCTGGGGCTAGCTGATCGTCAAAGTGGTGAGCGCTGGTTCCGGGTCGTGCGGAGTATGGGAATATGTGGGCATCTGAGAAATTGGCGGCCCGCATCACTGACGCCGATGCTTCGTGGTCTTCATCGGTCTCGCCGGGGAAACCGGCGATTACGTCGGTAGTTACGCCGCATCCTGGGATTCGGGTTCGAACTAGGTCGACTTTGCGCAGGAACCCTTCCGAGGTGTAGGTTCGTCGCATCTTGCGCAGGATCGCGTCGCTGCCGCTCTGTAACGGGACGTGGAAGTGCGGGGAGAGTCGGCCTTCGCCTTCGTTGGACCACACGTCCAATAGGCGGTCCTCAATCTCTGGCGGTTGCAGCGACGAGACTCTAACGCGAGAGATATCAGTCTGCTTCAGAACCTCGGTCAGCATGAACGGAAGATCGACGCCGGAGTCGAGATCGAACCCGTAGTGTCCTAACTGCGTGCCAGTGAACACGACTTCACGGCAACCAGCGCGCTCGAGTTGTAGAACACGATTGACTATCTCGCTGACGGGAACGCTTCTCTCGCGCCCTCTTACCTTGGGCACGATGCAGTAGGCGCAGACTTGATCGCAACCCTCTTGGATCTTGACGGATGCTCGTGTGCGCCCCAACAGCGCCTCGCTGGGGATGACGTCCCGTCCATCGGCGCATGGCGTCAGGTCGATCTTCAAACGGTCAGTTATAGCCTCGACGAGTTGAGGCTTTCCACGGTTTCCGAGAACCATATCGACGCTGTGAAGACTTGCCGTCTCCTCGGCTGCCCGTTCTGGATAGCAGCCAGTCATCACAGTCAACGCGTTGGGATGTCTGCGCTTCGCGGCGGAGATCGCTTGTCGAGCCTTCTTGTCCGCGACGTGTGTGACGGTGCAGGAGTTGAGTATGAACACGTCGGGCGGGTTCGAATTCGCTCGACTTCGCACCTCGAAACCGGCGCGCAGAAACTCCGCTGCCATCTGCTGGGAATCAGCAGTATTCAGCTTGCAGCCGTGCGTCTCGATTTCAACCGTCGCCATATACGTACGATTCTACGAGGGTGGCTGGCACCTAATCACAAAGTTGCTGAGCCAGTATTAACGCACTACGTAAACGGGCTGAAGAGGACGCGGATATATACTTCATTCAGCACATCTGCAACGTTCATTAATCGACGGGAAGACGCAAAACATGAGTGACCGGGTAGTCGTCACTGGCATTGGGTTGGTTACTCCTTTGGGAACCGACCGCGAAACGACTTGGAAAAACCTCATTAATGGGGAATCGGGTATCGACTACATCGGCGCGTTCGATCCTGAAGGCTTCGAGTCACGGATCGCTGGCGAGGTCAGAGACTTCGATGCGACGGGAGTACTCGGAAGACGTCAGGCCAAGCGTATGGACCGTTTCGCTCAGTTCGCGTGCGTCGCCAGTTTGGAAGCGCTCGACCACGCGGGCATCGAGATGGAAGACGAAGATGCGGATCGCGTAGCCGTCCTAATCGGCAGCGGCGTCGGTGGCATCATCACCATCTCCGAACAGATGGAAGTCCTCAACAATCGCGGTCCTCGCCGCGTCAATCCGTTTCTTGTGCCGATGATGCTGGGCGATATGGGGAGCGGTCAAGTATCGATGACCATCGGTGCCAAAGGACCGAACTTCTCTGTAGTGTCAGCCTGCGCCACCGGAACCGACTCTATTGGTGAAGCGGCGGAGATGATTCGGCGCGGCATCGCGGATGTTGCTATCGCGGGCGGCTCGGAAGCTGCCATCTGCCCGATCGGAGTTTCGGGATTCAACGCCTGCAAAGCTCTTTCGACGCGCAACGAGGATCCGCAAGGCGCGTCTAGGCCCTTCGATGCCGGACGCGACGGCTTCGTGCTTGGCGAAGGCGCGGGAGTCATCGTGATCGAATCGTTGGAACATGCCGAGAAACGCGGCGCTGATGTCCTTTGCGAACTAGTTGGATACGGAGCCACGAGCGACGCGCACCATGTAACTCAGCCACATCCCGAAGGCGAAGGCGCCGCCGAAGCGATGAGGATCGCAATCGAGCAGGCCGCTATCGAGCCGGAAGAGGTTGCATACGTCAACGCTCACGGAACATCGACACCGCTGAACGACAAGTTCGAGACGATCGCCATGAAGAAGGCCTTTGGCGATCACGCGTACGATGTCTGCATGAGCAGCACCAAATCGATGACAGGTCACCTTTTGGGTGCGGCAGGCGGTATCGAAGCCGCGTTCGCGGTGCTCGCCATCTCCGAATCGGTTGTTCCGCCGACCATAAATCTTGAGAACCCCGATCCAGATTGCGACCTTGACTACGTTCCGAACTTGGCGAAGCGCGGCCGCGTGCCGGTTGCGATGTCGAACTCGCTCGGTTTCGGCGGTCACAACGCTTCGGTGTTGTTCAAGGAATTTGAGAATTGATTTCGCGGCAACGAGCCGCGTCAATCAATTCGCAACGCGTCGTCGAAACTCCGGCACCACTTCAACCAATAACCTCTCGCTGGCGCGTCGCTGAACCGCCACCTGACGGATTCCATCTCTCACTGAGCAATCAGGCACCGGCCGGATCACTCGCGACCGCATCCTCGCTGCTTTACAACCGCAGCATTCGGACCGATGCTGACGCGCAGTCGTTCCTGAACGACGGTCTCGATGCGATGGCCCCACCGAGCGTTCTGCCGGGTATTTCGCAGGCGGTAGATGTAATCCTCGGTGCGGTGCGCGATGGCGAAGGTATCGGCATCCTCGGTGATTTTGACGCCGATGGAATCACTGCGACCGCGATCATCGTCCTGACGCTCCGCAAGCTCGGCGTGGAGCCGAGGTATCACCTCCCCCACCGCGAAATCGAGGGTCATGGCATCTCGATGGAGGCGTTGGAAACATTCAAGGAGCAAGGCGTCAGCGTCATCATCACCGTCGACACTGGCATCACGTCTTTCAAGGAGGTCGAATACGCCAACGTTCTAGGCATCCGCGTAGTCATTACTGACCACCACATCCCGCTAGACGATGAGTTGCCTGATGCGGCCGCGATTGTCAACCGACATCTATCTAAAGATGTTGAATTGACCGACTACTGTGGCGCGGCGACGGCGTTCAAACTTGCCATGGCTCTGCTCGCAGAAGCGGGCCTCGATCCGGCGACAGAGCTACTACCCCTCGCGGCCGTCGGCACATTGGCGGATCAGACGGAGTTGCACGGCGACAACCGCATCATAGTCCGGCAAGGTCTCAAGCAACTCGACAACGCGGCGCCGCCTGGACTTATCGAACTCACACGTTTGATCAACGGCAAGATACGTCACAACGGGCCGTACGACGCAGAGTTCGTGACGTTCCAATTGGCCCCGCGGTTGAATGCGCCCGGTCGCATAGATTCTGCCGATCCGAGCTTGCGGCTTCTCATCTCCACAGACATCTATCAAGCGATGCAGTTAGCCAACCACCTCGACGATGCGAATCGGAAACGTCGCAGCATCGCCGACAAGGCATGGCGGGCGGCGCTACCTCAGATCGACGAGATGGTGAGAGACGGTCGGAACGTGATGGCAATAGAGGTAGATCCGACGTTGCCGATGGGCGTTCTGGGGCCGCTTGCGGGTCATGCGTCTGAATACTCGGCGTCTCCGGCATTTGCGTATCAAGTGATCGATGGTGTCGCTCGGGCGAGTGCGCGAAGCGTTCCGGGTTTCGATATACATCGTGCATTAGAGGCTATCTCGAACAAGCTCCAACGCTTTGGCGGACACGCCGCGGCGGCCGGATTCGCAACGGATTCCGTACTCATTCCAGAGATAACGGCACATCTCGAAACCCAGATGTCGTGGTCGGAACTAAGCGCGGAGGTCGACGAGCGCGTGATTAGAACCGTCGATGTTGAACTCGAACTCCACCAACTCGGCCATTCGCTCTGGGACTTCGTCGACATGATGGCTCCTTTCGGCACCGGAAACTCGGAGCCGTTGTTCCTGATCAGGAATGCTGTCAGCGCAGACATCAACTACATGGGGCGCAACCAAGACCATGTTCGGTTAGTGCTTAGAGACGACACTGGCCGATCCTTCCGCGCCGTCGGCTTTGGCATGGCGGACAGTCTGCCTCCAACTCGCGCAGTAGATGCCGTGGTGAGCCTTAAGACTGACTACTACCGAGGCAATCGTCGTCGGGAACTTCGACTACACGATATTGCGGCTAGTCAGTGAGCAACGCGGTCAAGCAATTGTCGGCTGTTAACGACTTCGCCCACTAGCGGGCGAACGTCAGATCATGATCTCGCACTACCGCGCCAGTTCTCGCTGCCGTTCTCGGCGTGAACGCCCCACGCTGGGACGGTCTACCTTCGTGGCAGCAGGACTGCCGCCGCGCGGCCGTCGGATACGGTCGATGAGGCGGACTTTCCAGATGATCCACGGGATCGTAACCAGCCACACGATGATTGCGATGAGATGCGCTTCTTGGAGGCCCCAAAACTTGACGTCGTCAAGCCTGATGAACTGGATACCGAAACGGGCAGTGGCGTACAAGGCGAGGTAGATCATGAAGATGCTGCCGGCCGGCCTGACGCGTCCGCGCAGGAGGAAGATGACGCCCAAGATGATGATGTTAGTGATCATCTCGTAAACGACCGCGGGGTGAACTGGCTTGTCGACATCGGTGCCGAAGATTTCGGGATATTGGTCGATTACAGACCGAGCAGGGCTGTCGATATCTGTGAAGTACCAGCCCCAGAAGAGGTCGAGCGGACGAGACCAGTGCTCGCCGTTAATGATGTCGCCGATTCGCCCAATAGTCTGCGCGACGAGCAAAGGAGCCGCCGCGATGTCCATGAATCTGCCAATCGGTGCCTTCGCGAAGTAGGCGTAGATCATGCCTGCGATCCAACCGCCCAAGATGCCACCCCAGAGCCCTATGCCACCGTTCCAGACCGCGAAAATCGACAGGGGGTCATCACCGTAGATTTGCCAGTTGTCGAGCACGTGGACAATACGGGCACCGACGATTCCACCTAGCACACCCCACAGCGCAGTGTTGTAAACCTGTTCCTGATCGAGCTTCTCCCTTATCGCAGCCCTTCCCGACATCCAGATCGCGGTGCCGACGGCTATGAAGGTTAGGAACCCGTGCCACGAAAACGCAGTGGTCGTACCCCCGAATATGTACGGGTCGAACGGTATATTGATCACTTAGTGTGAAATCTCCGCTGTAACAGTTGGCGAGATGAAGTCGATTCTATCGCGCCGAGGTCGATACTCGAAGCCGCGAATCAGTTGCCGTCGATGATGTATGTGCTCAATGTATTCACGAGATGCACGGTAAACGTCGGTTGGCGCATACCGATTTTTCTACGATTCGACGTATGGACCGCAACATCACAGCGTTTTTGGAGCATCTCGCGGGTGAGCGTGGACTTTCGGAAAACACCATAGGCGCATACCGCAACGACCTCGCGGGCTTGACCGCGTTCATCTATGAAGCGTCCATATCCGACCCGGAAGGGGTTGATTGGGATCGATTCGACGAGGCGAGAGTAGCTGATTTCGTGCAGCATCTCGATGAAAGGGGTTACGCCAGTGCCACGAGGTCACGTAAGATCGCCTCGTTGCGATCGTTCATGCGCTTCCTGCGCGAAGAAGGCGTCACTAGTGATCTCGCTACTCGGCGATTGAAGGCTCCCAGAGGCGGCAAGCCGCTACCCAAAGCACTGAGCATCGATGAGGTTGATAGTCTCCTCGAACAGGTGACGCAGGCATTGACCCCTACAGAGCTGCGAGATCGCGCCACCGTAGAGCTACTCTACGCAGGCGGCCTGCGTGTGTCGGAGGTAACCGACCTCGATGTTGACCATGTGAACTTCGACAACTTCACGATACGCGTTTTGGGAAAAGGCTCAAAGGAGCGGATCGTTCCGATCTATGACGCGGCAATGGACGCTCTCGCCGATTACTACGCGCTAGGACGCCCGAAGTTGGGGAAATTCCAAGACCAAGATGCGATGTTTCTGAATGCCCGAGGGGCGCGCATCACACGTCAAGGTCTGTGGCTGCGACTTAAACAGATCGCATTCGATGCCGGCATAACACGCAAGATCACGCCGCACATGCTCCGGCACAGCTTCGCCTCGCATCTGCTCAACGGGGGTGCATCATTGCGACATGTCCAAGAACTGCTCGGACACGAAAACATCGCCACAACCCAAATCTACACGCACCTGACCTCGGAACACGTCAGACGAGAGTATGACGCGGCTCACCCGAGAGCATAAAAATCGTCGCCTCGAATCAGGTTCTCAGATTTCCAATGTGGCGAAGCCTATCGCCATCATGATGTACTGCGCCAGTGCGAATCCCAGTGCAGCGGCGCCCAATCGCTGCAACCAGTTGGAATCGTATTGCCAAAGCGATGCCAGACCGAACAGCAGCATCGGTGCCGGAGCGAGAACCCACGCCCAATCACCCGAGTACTCCTTCAGCACAACCGCCGCCGTCAACGTTATCTGCAGCAGTAGTGCGCCAACGGCAAACCCACCGACAGCCAAGATCAGAAGGATCGAGTACGACGTCCGCTCCTCGTCGTCCAGATCCTCTGAGACGTCTCTGAAAAAGACGTCCTCCTCTTCATCGTCTAAGTCATCATCAATCGCAACTGATTCGATGTCTTGGCTGTCAGTTTCTCGCATATTTTGCTCAACTAGCTCCGCAGATCAGTCCTCGAATTCGGCCCAGATCGATTTAGCGTAGTCGAGGGAGGTGCCGTCTTTGTGCCACTGATCGCCATTCTGTGTACCTTCGATGGCCATGTATCCGCTGTAACCCGCGTTCGCCATCGCTGATATGGCGTACCGGTAGTCGACCTCACCGTCATACAACGGAACACGAATGAAGACGGTTCGCTGATTCTCAGGGTGATAAACGCGGTGCAAGTTTTTGCAGTGCCAGTACTTCGAGATCGGCGCCATCGCATCGATCGCGTCGTCGTAGTCTTCTTCGGGCACGTCGTAGGTCCATACGATGTTGCCGATGTCGGGATTGATGCCGAAGTTCTCACGGTCGATCATGTCGTTGATCATCACCGCCGACCAAGAGTTGTCGACAGGTGAGTTCTGATGAACCTCGATGGTGATATCGACGTTGTCAGTCGCGTCGCACGCCTCTTGGAACGCCGAAGCCAGAGAGTCGTACACCCACATCTCGGCATCTCTACTGGCGTCTTGCGATTTGGGCCAACCGCTCACGCTCCCGGGAATCGATCCAGGTGGATGGCCCGGATACCGAGCCGGTGCACTCAACGCACCATTGACCACTTCCGCACCTACATGCTCGGCGTACTCCACCGCTCGCATCAGCTTCTCGCGATTCTGCGGACCGTGTCTCGCTTCGGTCAGTGTCCCGCCAGAGCGGATCGCACCGACTTTGAGCCCATGCGAGCGAACCCGTTCGCCAAACTCCGATATTGCCTTGGCATCGCCTAGCCTGTCTAACACTTCGAAACCACATTCGATAGCGTCGAAGCCGGTATCGCGTGCGCGGTCCAAGAATTCGGGCGTGTAGTTATCCGGATGCAGGTCCCACGTGTCAACAGACTGTGGGTATAGGGTGAATCGCCGGTGGGCGTAGCAGAAGCGCATGACGTGCGTTTATCCCTTTTCTAGTTACTAGTCGCGCCACCAAAGGCGACGCTTTTCAATCCATGCGTTCGCAGTTTAACACCGCGTCGTCGCAACCGACAATCAAACCGATCTATATGTAATATGAACCCGTCAATACCTCCAGACAATTTGGCAATCTCCTGCCAAGTGCCCAGGAAACAAAAACATGAAAATCACCGACCTACGCGCTTACGTCGTCAGAGCCCAAGAATCACGACCTTGGATGTTTGTCGAGATCGACACCGACGAGGGGATCACCGGGTACGGCGAATCGACTAACGTGGGCGGTGGGGGTGCCATCGTCATCGCGCAGACCTATGCCCTCCTCAAGCACGATCTGGTCGGGCAAGATTTCTCCGACGGTCTGATCGGTCAAGACCCAAACCATATCGACCGCATCTGGCATCAGATCTATCGTCGCTTCGGAACCCTCGGTTCTCGTGGATTTGCGACGACGCTTGCTAGCGGCGTCGATATGGCGCTGTGGGACATCAAGGGCAAGGCGTTGGGCAGAACGGTTTACGACCTCCTCGGCGGTCCGATGCGCGACTCGGTCCCGCTATACAGCCATTGCGGTCCGGCCGATGACATTGACGCCTGCGTAGCTGATGCCAAAGCGCAGGTGGCGCTCGGTTACCAAGCGTTGAAACTCGACCCCTTCTCGCCCGAAATGGGAGCGAAGCACCGCCGCTACATCGATGGCAAGATTTCAGCCGCGGCGGCCGCTCATGCAGAAGACTTGATGGCCGCATTACGCGAAAGTCTCGGTCCCGACATTGAACTGATGATTGACGCGCACGGAAACTTCGATGTCTCGACAGCTACCGACCTTTGCAATCGCATGATGCCTTACAACCTCACGTGGTTCGAGGAGCCGCTGCAGCCAGAGAGCTTGGAGGCGCACCGTCAGCTACGGCGCAACACCGACATCAACCTTTGCATCGGCGAGCGCAAGTACACCCGTTGGGACTTCCTGCCGTACCTGACCGAGGGTTTAGTGAACTACATCATGCCGGACATCTGCTGGACCGGTGGCATTTCTGAGATGAAGAAGATCGCGCATCTCGCAGAGACTTTCTACATCCCAATCTCGCCGCATGACGCGTCGGGCTCGTTCAACGTCATATCGGGCGCTCACGTCCTGATGAACGTGCCGAATATCTACCGCCTAGAAATGAGCCACCACTCGGTTCCCGCTTACAACGCCTGCCTCACTGAGCCGTTGGACATAAGAGACGGTCACCTCCACCTGTCAGACAAACCCGGGATGGGCTACGAACTCGACCGCGACTTCATCGAAGCGCATCTCGACACTCAGTGGACTGCGCTGATTTCATAGGCTGAAACCGCCCAAGCCTAGTCACCTAACGTCGCGCGTCAGTCGATCTGCTGACGTGCCTCCCTGCGAATCGTCGGTGGGAAAACGAATTCTGAGCCGTAGTCGACGTTCTTAGCTTCTACTTGGTAGTCCTCACACACTCCTACATCGTGAGGATCGAACGACCAGTACATCTCGTAGTTCAGAATTTTGAAATCGGACGTGTCCACTTCTAACTCGACGTTCACAGTCGTTTTCTTGCTCCAACTAGTACGCACGTCTCCACCATCCAGCAACGCTTCAAACTTCAGCACATCGCCCTCTCGCGATACAACCTTCATCTCCAGATCTTCACCGTAGATGTTGATGCTGGACAGTAGCACCAACGGATTGCTGAACGAATCTCTGAAACTCGTCAGTCTCGGCAATGTCACGGCCGACACTTCACGCCATTCATCTGCAACCTCGAACCAGTAGCGCAACGAACTGCGAGGCGCTGGCGTCCTGATCATGTAGTAGTGGTTCTGATCATTCTTGAAATGCACCCATCTTGGGGCTCGTGGACGAATCCCGCCGATCTCATACTCCGACCAACTGAAGTTGCGACGGCAACTCGGCCATCCACCTCTGATCTCGAAAACTGCGGAACCGTCGTCCATTAGGCGCGCGTGCGTCCGTCGCAATATCTCCTCGATTGACAACTCGTTCTCCATCGGCGGATCGACCAATTCGTCGGCGAAAACGACTAGTTCCCGTATCTCGCTGAACCGCATTCCGGGTTCGACCAAAGGATGTGCCGCGATGCGGATAAGAGCCTTGTCCTGTTCGCCCAGTGTCAGGTAGTCGAGCGAGTCGTAGCTCATGACGCTGGTCCGGTCGTGATGACGGTGCAACATACCTGTAAGCACATGTATCAATTCGTGGAGCGAAATGCTGTAAATCTGATGGTCAAGTGTGGTCTTGTCACTGGTCACTGTGGGCGGCCACACTACCATCATTGCGCTGTCGATCGAGCCGTCAGACGCGATGTTGAACTGTGCACAGCCCGCGGCATGGTTGCATCTCAACCCCTCAAGTCTCGTTACATCACGCGGCAGCCCGAGGTAGACGATTAGGTCAGACCCCGACTTTGTGGCAGTACTCGCAAACTCCAAGTTCAAGACCGGTCCGATATCTTCGAGGACTTGGTCGAAGATTTCCTTGTACCCTTCGTCGCCTGAAGTCCACACGTTGATGGGTTCGCCGACTGGCCACTTCGCGATGTAGTCGTTGCGCCAAGCGGCACAACCGACACCCAAATCGTCTGGGGTTTCCCTTCCGATATTGGATGTATCCGCGAAGCACTCCCAGATTTCGCGTTCAACACCCAATATGCGTTCTGGCACTTTCGCCGATGTCGTCAAGGGAGGTTCGTCGCGGTGCGAGAAGGTCAGTGTAGTGGTGCCGGCCGGCACCTTGATCGTGTGGCGCGTTGCGTTCGGATGCTCCGAAGGATCCAGATCGATCTTGTATTCACCGCCGCAACCCTCTACAACTTCGTCTGATTTGGTGCACTCGACCGATACAATCGCGCCGCCGGCAACGAGCTCACTTCCGGTGTTCAGCATGGTCGTTTCAAAGACGACGTTAGCCGATCCATCGCTCCAGTAACGGATCTCCTGAGGGTCGGAAACTGCGGACAGAGACCACGCCAGCGGTGGTGGATCGGGCACTTGGATCGTGGACTGGATCACGTTCCCTGCGCCCCAGCGGAAGCCATCCTCGTTTGCGCCGATGTAGAGCGTGACCATGTTTTCGCCAACCGGCAGCCATACCTCAATCTCATTGGTGCCAACTCCGCCGGCAGCTATCGACTCTGTGAGCTTGCTCTCTGAACAGGATTCGTCTGGACACTCGATGCCGATGGTTACCACACCGCTATCGTCCACGCCTAGATTGGTTGCAGCAACCGAGATCTTCATCGATCCTCGACCTTCTGTGTGCCACCGGATCACCTCTGTTGATGCCAGTTCCAACTTCAGATCGACGAACTCAACATCATAGTCGGTCGTTTTGGTGTTGTTATCGAAGTCGTATTCCACTGTTGGAGTGGAGGCGGTGAGATGGAACCGGTACGATCCTGGAACGACGTTGAATTGGACGGAGCCGAAATCGCTGTCACCACCACCTGGGAGCGCGTCGGACAGCAAGCCAAAATCGACATCTCCAGCACTGCCGTCGTCGAGATTCTCCCATCGTCCTTGCAAATTGACGGTATCGGCGTCTCGATCGCCGATGTTTTCGACCTTGTAATCGAGTTCAACTATTCCGCCGCGCTTCACTCTCTGTTCGGTAATTACCAAATCCAGATCCGATCCAGTGACAGTAATATCGGTCGTGTGCACGGTGTCGCCGATCAAGATGTCGAGGCGTCTTTGACCCGGCGCCAACTCGAATTTGAACTGGAACCGAACGACCTCCTCAACGGCAAGTTCGTTCACGATATAGACGAGACTCGGTTCTCCTCCATCGACTTGGTAATCGATTCTTACGATCCCATCAAAATCGGTTTCACCAGCGTTTTCGATCTCAACCAGCGCCTCGAACTTGACCGTCGATTGCGTCTGCCCTACTTCGCTCACTTCGACGCTTGCAACGCGGCGCGACGCTTGCGGCTGTTGAGCGGATGCCGAGGCGACGACGCCAAATGAGACTATGAGCGCGACGATAGCTGGTGCGATGATCCGTATCCGCATACGATTCATGCTAATTCGGAGGCTTAGTCATCCCCGCGAAAATCGCTTCGATCTATCGCGCTTCCTTCGATTCTCGAAAGGGGCTTGTTGGCGGTCGCGTGGAATTGCCAGTCGGTGGGTTTCCCGCTGGGTTTGGAGTGGCTGGTTGTTTTTGGTCCAGTTAATAGTTCAGTTGTTGTTTGTCGACGTGTTGGTCGAAGCATCGCCGCGTCTTTCGGATCGCGTCGATAAGTTGGTTGTGAAAGTCA
>VXSB01000052.1 GCA_009838175.1 Chloroflexota bacterium | reverse complement strand
CCTTGCAGATCGGCGACCTTTCGGCTGACGGGTCGTGAACAATGCCATCTCATCATACAGTTGGAAAAATCGAAATTCACCTGTGCTGACATAACTGGTTGTTGGCCAATTTATGTGCTGTCGGCTCTATAATTCCCAAATGATTCGAACCGATACTATCTCGAACGCCTTCAACGCCTCTTCGCGTCTGATACGTGTGGGCAACACATGACCGGTGGTGCTCAGACGTTGGCTCGCCATCCCCACCCACCCACTCGTCTGGTTCCAGGTTCGATTCCAACTGGCGACGGTTGGATTCGAGGTTGCCCAATAAAGTCGCGGCCCATATGAACGTCATGTGGCAATCCTGGCCGAAATCGTTCATGACACGTTGCAGCGCTTCGAATCTGCGCAGGTCCAACGGTTCGCCCAGACCTCTGCAAGTCACGTGCATCCACCAGTTGATCAACGTACAAACGACGATCTGAACGCTGATTTCTGACATGTCAATCGTGATGTCGCCCCATCGATTGGCCCGCTAGGTTGCGGACATCGGTCGGCATCCTGCGGTTTTCGGCGCGATTCGCCAGAGCGTCACATGGGTGTCCCGCTCGAATGATCGCACGAGTATCCGCCGCGCCACCCCTCGCAACCCCGTAAGGGACGCACCGATAACTTGCGATGATTCTGCCAATCGCTGGCCGCGACCGGTGAGGATCGATGAAATATCGAGATACTCGGTTAAGGTTTGTTTGTCGATCAACGATAGCCGTCTTTACGGAAGTTCGTCATTTATGACAGTCCCATTGGTGAAACTGCGGGTGCGGACGGAGACGCTTGCGGCTCGAACCTGTACGAGCGCAGGTGGTGCGCCGAGACATGGTGAAGAAAGGGGACACGTTTTAATCATTTGCCCCGGTAAAGGTCGGGATGCCGCCCAGTAGGACGCGAGGTGGTTGATGTGTCGTCGGGCTCGGATCAAGCCGAGAGCCCTCGGGGGCTTCCGAGGACTGGTGCATGAACATGTTCGATTCTGACGTTTAGCACGGGCACGTACAGAGCCGTAGTCTTCGATCTGTGGGGCACTTTGGTCGACGATCTTAGGTCCGCCAACATAGATTCGAAACTCCCAACGAAAGGTTCACAATTCGGTACGCCTTGGCCCGCCATCATGCCTTCGTGGCGCCGAGTTCCCACAACTGCGCATTCCGGCACGCTCCCCTTTGCGTTCACGATCGCGCGTGAGGTGGGCGAGCACCCGTGCGTAGGCAACGTTAGGCAATCACCGCATGCGCCGTTGCATTATCCGACTCTAGGACTACCGACGACAATTGCTCAGAACTGCCATCTGATCGGATGACGAAGCGCCAAAAGACGGCGCTACGCGTTTGCGAAAACGTGGTACGTTGACCGATATAATCTGAATGAAATCGACACGGTGTCGACGATCATGGGTGGAAATTACCGAGGCGACAGGCGAAGTGAGTCCTCCGGGCTCTATCCCGAGTACATACGCGGTTTCGACGGCGTGAGTTACTGGGTCGTGGATGGCAGCCCTTGGCCGGGAGGGCGAAATTGGGTGATGGCGTATATCGCCGTGGCGGTGGTGATCGTTTTCTACTCGTTCGTTCGTTTGATATACGGGGACATCCCTTTGATTCCACTTTTCCCGGTGATCGTGGGGTCGTTTGCCTGGGTTTACGACGCTTTCGGCCGGATCAAGAGATTCGAGGCACGATGGAGGAACTACCCGGATGAACCGCGCGTTCGGAATGTTTGGATTGTGTTCGCCCTCGACATCGCTTTCGCGATTTCATGGATACTGTGGTTGAACGATCCTCTCGGAGCCCTCGGACATATTTTCATCATCGTGTGGGTGCCGGTTTTATTCGCGAGCATCAGGCTGCGGAAGAAACGATGACCTGCGCTGGCTTACGTGGTTTGAACGTTGGTGGGCGAAGCCCCTACGGTCGAAATGGCTGGCCGCGAAACGCTTGGCGAACACATGCGGATCGAGCCACATCTCGTACCATCCCTGACGACACCGAGTGTGTCGACAGACGAGGTCCCAAAAACCTATATGCTGCCCGACAGATTCTCCCATAATCCTGAAAGACAGTCGGTCAAACTGCTTGTTCAACGATTCGTACGAGCGTCGAAAAGAGTTGGAGCGCGGCTTCTCGGTCGCCATCTGGCGGAAAGCGCGCGGGTTGCCGAGTTGTTCACCGGTTGGCGGGCGATACCGGCCGCCGTACTCGCCATTTACATCGCGATCGGTCTAGTCGGTCCGATGGCATGGACCTACAGTCCCGACATCGGTAGCGGCGTTGATCGAAATTCGCCACCGCTTTCATGGTCCAAGCGGAACTTCGAACAGCACGCGGATTGGTTGCCGAGGGAACAACGGGCACCAGCGTATTACTGGTTGGGCACCGATCATGTGGGTCGTGACCTGTTCACGCGGTACGTGCGAGCCGCCCGCAACTCGGTGTTGCTCGCCATCCCCGCTACGTTCATAGGCCTAAGTGTCGGCGGCGCAATCGCCTGGTTCTGGAGACCAAGAACCAATCCGACCGTATTGAAGTGGGTGTCGGTGGGCGTGGCGGCGGCAAGCATCCCGTTGTGCAACTTGCTGTCTACATCGATAGAGTTGTATCTGCTGGATCCGATGGTCGCTGCAGGGTTTTCTTTCTACAGCGCTTCGCTGATCATCGTTGCCTCGACTTCAACCGTCGCGGCGTTCGTCGCGATTCTGTATCTCCGCGAGGTTTCGAAACGATCAAAATCGGATGGTTCACCTTCAATTGACGAACATGGTGAGACACGCATGCGCCCGTTCTGGCTGTTTGCCGCCGCACCAGTGGTGATGCTATGCGGCTCGTACGTAGCCGAACTGAATATGGCTCGGGATCTGACGTTGTCCTACTTCACGGAATTACACGAAGCGTTCACAATCGCAAGGTTCGGCGACCATTTTGCGACCGCCACAGTCATTGTCTTCATCATGTTCGCGGCACACATCGCTTGGTCCGTCCTGGCAATTCGTAATGCCACGAAGATCAAGAGCCTCTACCGATGATCCCGTTTGCCTGTCCGACAAACACCGGGTGCGCCGCCAACGCGCGGAAATGTACACGTTGAAGTGATCTGCGTTTTCGATAAGACTCGGAGAACTTTGCAAGCAGTTTCAAAGTTGCTCCAGCTCACACTTTCAACGCCAGTTGTAGCGTTCGCGGCGGCGATGGCCACAGGTGAAGCGACCAATTCTGAGCAGAGCCAAGGACGAACCTGAACGGTGCCCGTGGGTCGGTACGGCCGCAGTCCGCAGATGCGCGCAGCAGGTTCGGCTGTGAGCGGAACGTCTATTAGTCCATCGAGTGTTTCCGAGCGTCAACGGACCCGGCCCCGACTGTGCGACCGCCTTCTCGGAATATAGCGTCGCGGTTGCTACGTTGTATCCTGTCGTTCTACGGTTCAGGTCACGACATGTTGACGATCCAAGTTCGTCGGAGCGGTGGAAATCGGCCTCCTCGGCTTCAGGGTTCTCTGGCGGTCTCGACGCGGCCCTCGCGTTCCGAGATCCGCGGCGGATCCGATGGCCGTCTGGCGTTTCGACTGCATCGCTCCTAGCGAGGCAAATGCGATGGCATCGAACCCGTCCGCGGACGAGAAAAGGCCCATCTAACGGAGGCATCTGCTCCTTGCCGGATCGTTCCCTTCGCGTCACATTGTGGCTATGCCATCTAATCGACGCAAACGACGCGAACGTGCGCGGCGCGCACGGGTCTTGCCGACGAGAACCCCCGCCGCGGGGTTCGGCGCGTCGCGCATGCTTCTGTCGCCCCGACGGGAGGGCGGAGTATCCTCGGATGTACCGGGCTCTTCCCCGAACCTTGAGATCTGCGCAATTCCAAACGTCCACGAAAACCGGGCAACGCACCGAGCGGCGGGAACGACCGGCGCCGAGAATGGGCCACCCAATCGGCCTCGAATTCCACCAGCCGATCTAGTCGACCATGCGATGAAGGCAGCCGTCAGACAATGATTGGACACCTTGACCGGCCGTTCGGCGAGTTGACGCGGGCTTGACTGCCCGACATCGGCTCTCATGCGACTCTGATGCGCTCATGAATCGATTGGCCAGCTTGATTGAAACGATATCCGGAATCGACGTACGGGCAGACCTCGAAGACGCGCTGCGGGCGATTACGGTCGAGATGCGGAGTTGAACATTCACTCTCAGTGAAGAATATGCAGTTCGCAAGAGTTACCCTCGGTCCCCGCTGATAGCCACACCGCTGGGGTGCGAGAATCAAGAGACTGGGAGAGACGAAATGACCAAGCGACGACGAGTCGAACTGCCCGAACTCAACGACATCAAGTGTAAATACGCGCATCTCACGCCCGAACAGTTTGCACAGAAAATGCGACGCTTCCGAGTACCCGACGACTGGGACGAAATCACCGCCGACCTTGACCGCCAATACGAAGAACAACAGCAACGCCAGAGAGAACACGAACGAAGGCTGAGCAAACCATGAACACCGACTTCGACGACTGGCTCGCAGATGAAAGCCCACAGATGCGAGAAGCCAAAGAACTCGCTAAACGAGTCAGCGTCACCGGCAACTACAACGTCGTCGAGAACGGCTACGCGCACGACTGCACAGAACCGGACAAAGGCGGTCGCGCCGAGTGCTGCATCGAAGCGGGCTCAGAAATCCAGATCAACCCAGCACCTTGGCAGTTGATGGAAGGAACGGCCAGATCAGTCGGCAAAACCGTGCCGGAACTCCTAGGACTGCCCGAAGACTGGAACCAGGACGACGACATCAGACTCTCCAAGAAATGGAAGAGACCGCGCTAGGCATTCGTTCTTCGCGGTCTTGCACCGTTTTCGGGACGTACGCTCGGAGCGTTGTGTGCGACCAGCGACCTCCGTCACGCAGCGTTGAGGCTGCTCGAAGCGTTGGCGGTTTACAGGTCAAGACGTCAGATCAGCGTGGTAACCTGAGATGCGGATCGTGAAACGTGTCCCGCGAGCAATTGCAGATACCGTGAACGCGAAGATAATCTCAAGTTGAAAACTGGATCGCACGTCGAGGAGTCAGTGCCGTGGTTGAATGAGAACCCCGGTTACCGGCTGGCCAGGCACGGTCGCCGCATCCATGCGTACATGATCGACTTCGCTCTGTTCACACCCTTTTTCTGGGGCGGCACGATCTTTTCCATCGATCTCCTGATCCCGTTTTTGTCGGTTGACTTGAATCCCGTGTGGTTGGAGGGGATTTACTTTATGCTGGTTAGGTTCTTGTCAAGCGCGGTTGCAGCCACGCCGATAACTTTGTTGATGGCTTTCATGCTGTCCCGCACCAGTCAGACGCCGGGTAAAAAGTTGACTGGAATCCACGTCGTGAGGATGCGCGATCCTCAGGAACGATTGGGAATCGTGCGAGCGTTAGTGCGGCAGATGTTTGGGTTGGCGTTGGGATTCTGGTGGTTTCAGCGGTTGCAGTCGAAAGACCGGCGCAGCATGCAAGACACCATCGCAGGGACAATCGTGGTCGAGGTCGATCAGAAAGTGATCAGGTTGTCGAAAGCGTCTGTGAGTTCTAAATCGTCGAGCGTTTCACGTAACAATCCTGTAACGCGCTGACTTGCGCGAAGGTGCGACAGTAGTCGCTACCCAGTTTTTGAGAAGTTCAGAGTAAGCCCGATCCCGCCAGTCGAAAAAGAACGAAACACCAAGTTACATGGCATCAATCGGTAAGGAGATGAGACGCGACTACAAACCGAATTGGAAAACCGAAGACGATCAGTTCGCCAAAACACCGGCTCTGATCTTTCTTCACCTGTTGATGGTGCCATTCGTCGTTGTGACTCTGATCACCGTCGGAACGATTTTATGGCCCGACTCCGTTGTCTACGAGTGGTTTGACGCATATTTGAGATGGATGACTGATCCATGATCTTTCCACGCAAAAACGAAGCTGGAAAATTGTGGCATTGGCTGAGTGTGCCGCTCTACATCGCATTCGTGACGCTGGCGGTGATTGGATTCGCTGAAACCGTCCTCCTGTGCATCATCCGCATGTGGATCAACGGATTACAGAATCAGTAGGAGCTGGAAATAAGGGTAGCCAATGCATCGATCAAGTCGTGTCTACATCGTTCTGGCCCGCTTACGCATGGCTAGGAAAGTACGTAGTTACCACCGCGAAGGCGTGAGGATCGCGGTGCGGCTGAGGGATATCGGCCAGTCGCAGGGCCAGCTGCTCGACGAGATGGTCTGTCGGCGGGGCGCCGGCACGGTTGTGAAGCTGAACGCAGCGAATGTCGCGGAACTGGCGCGTTCCGTCGGCACGTTCTGAGGTGGTCTCCCTAGCTGTGCCGGACGGCTGAAGCATCCGTGTGCTAGTCAACGGCACGCCCAACATCTCGGGCTCAGCCGAGTCGCTAGTCGTCGCGTTCCAAGACACGGCGAGGCTGGCCGACCCGCTCCAGACTCGGGTCGATCTGATGGGCGCGGACGGTCACGAGCTGCGAACGTGAATTCTATATCTGATCAACAGTGCTGTCGCGACGAACATCGCGCCTAGCAGCAATTCATCCAAAAACGGGACGGCCAACGCCAACCACACCAACCACAGCACCAACAATGCGCATTCAACTGCGTGGGTCCTGATCGTCAGGCGCTCAAATGAATCGATCTTTTGCACTTCGTTGAGGCGCATGAATTCGATCTTTCGCCTGCTATCCGCTACACGACTCATTTCGACGAAAATCATCACCATCGAGAGCGGCAACACCAGGTACAAAGGCAACGAATCCCCGGACAAGAGACGTGACGTTGACGCGGCGATCATGCACAAAACCGCGAAGACGACGCCGAACATCTTGAAACCCCCACTTGCACCGTGAACCCAGCCTCCGCCTCGCGGATAAAACACCACCCGGCCAGGCGGGGTTCTCATTCCCGCACCAGCTCCTGCGTCTGGATTCTCGGATTTGCGGTCGCGTGACATCGTTGGCTTGCTGCGCTGTCATTATCGACCGGTGTTCCCTAGTCCGAAATGCTTCTGGATGGAGGTCAAGATCGTCGCGCGTTGACCAATCAATCTCAGTAGCTATGCGCAGGATTAGGTCAGCGTCCCAAAAATTCCGTAGACTAAATTGACCGGTCGCTCGATTGTACGCGTTGTCCAGAAGCGCCGTCGGACGTTTCGACAAATCGAATTGGTTGGCGCGATCGCCTCATCAACCCAAGGCATCTGTTTTTCCGACCGAATAGTTCGTATGAGTCGTCTGTGATGTCGACAGCCGGATTTCGATGAAGATCCCGAACCGATGTATCCGTCGACCCAGTTCAGTTAGCATCGTTCTGGCCTGCCGGTTGCCGTGCACGAGAAGGTGAGCGACGGAAGTTCGCCGGTCGTAAGGGCACCCGCTGGGCCTCCTCAAATTCTAGACGGCATTTCAAGGAATTCCCGTAGTCCGGCGAATTCGAAGCTCCGAGAATTCTGCGAACTCGCTTGGGAGGCGGAAACATCGGCCGTCTTTTTGCTTCAGGGATCTACTCACTTTCAACGGCAAGACGCCAGGCCAAGACTGGGCAAATCGTGTTCTCGCACATCCAACAGTTCCGCAGGGATGCAACCAGTGAATCGGTTGCCGCGAAGCAACAGACTCGAAAGCATTTCCAGTTGCGTCAACTCTTCCGGTAGCGGACCGCGAAACTCATTATCCATGAGGTGCAACCTGACGATCCGCTTCAATTCGCCGATTTCTTTTGGTACGGCCCCGCTGAAGAAGTTATCGTTGAGTTCCAGAATCGCTAGGTTGCTCATATTCCCGATCTCCGCCGGGATCGCGCCGCTCAGACCATTTCGAACCAAAACGAGTTGCTCCAATTTCCGCATTCTGGTCATCCCGACTGGAATCGTTCCCGTGAATAGGTTGTCACCCAGCCACAACTCCACGAGGCTCGACATGCCGCCAAGTTCGTCAGGCAGTTCACCCGAAAGCTGATTCCCTTGAAGCTGCAGACGTCGCAAGGTTGTCAAACTTCCCAACTCCGGCGGAAGCCGCCCCGCAAGCTGGTTTCCTGCCAAAAAGATCGTATCTATCCGAGAAAGCTCTCCGATCGAACTGGGCAGATGCCCAGTCAGGAAATTGTCGTGCGCCATGAACGTCGACAAATTCCGTAAATTTCCTAGCTCTGCCGGTATTTCGCCGGTCAATTGATTGTGCTCCAAATGTAAAGATCTAAGGAATTCGAGTTGGCCGATTTCCTCTGGAATCTGTCCATCGATGGTGTTTCCGGTAAGATCCAGCACCAGCAGTTTAACCAAGTCTCCGATCTGCGGTGGCAAGCTGCCGGTCATCTGATTGTCGCGGAGCTCGAGGCCACTTACGCGCCCGGATTCGTCGGTGGTCACCCCATACCAATTCCCCACAGGTCGATCGCTCAGCCATCCTTCGTTCTCCACCCACCGGTTACCGTTCGTTGCGAGATAAACCGCAACGAGCGCGTCTCGCTCAACCTCGTCGCAGAAACCAAGTTGCGCATCGGCCAAATCGTGCCCGAAACCCGGGCGCTCGAACCATCCCTTCAACGCATTCGATACGCAATCAGAAATCTCGTTGCCAGATAGCGACAACGTTTCCAGGCGGTGCAGCAACCCGAACTGCGGCGGCACTTCGCCTGTCAAACTGTTTCGAGCCAGGTCGAGGTTCACCAGATTCGACAAATCGCCCAGTTCGCCAGGTATCGATCCGGACAGTCGGTTCGCTGACAATCCGAGCCAGACCAGATTTCGAAGTTCACCCAACTCCGGAGGAATGTCGCCCGCGAGTTCGTTGGAACTCAATCCCAACTGCTCCAACCGCCTCAACTCGCCGAGTTCCACCGGCAACGACCCTGTTAACCGGTTATCGTCAAGGATGATCTTCCGCGCTCGCAGTACTCCGCCGATCTCGCTGGGTATAGGACCCGAGAGCCGGTTCCCGAACAGAACCATCTGATCCAGATTCGATAGCTTGCCGATTCCACGGGGCAACGATCCGGTGAAATCGTTCTCCTCCATATGTAGCCGTTCGAGCCTCGTCAGGCTTCCGATATCCGACGGCAACTCCCCGCTCAACATGTTCCTCGACAAATGAAGGTTCGAAAGGTCGACCAACTCCCCGAAACCCGTGGGCAATGCACCCGTCAGCTGGTTGTCCGATAAATCCAGCGACTGCAATTTGCGCAGGTCGACCAATTCTCGGGGGATCTCGCCGCTGAGATAGTTGTCGCTCACATCGAGCGATTCCAGATTGAGCAGCGCGCCGATCTCGGGAGGCATCGCCCCAGTCAACTCGTTTTCGGCCAACCAGAGATTCTTCAAACCGGCCAATTCTCCTAGTGCGCTCGGAATCGCACCGCCAAACCGATTGCCCGCGAGCGCCAGAGTTTCCAGACTTTCCAAACCCCTGAACGACTCGGGAATTTCACCAGAAAGCTTGTTAAAACTCAAATTCAACCGCGCCAAGTTCGCGAGGGCGCCGAATTCGGATGGTATTGAACCTGACAGCCTATTCTCGAAGAGATCCAATTCCTGCAATGCTGCAAATGCAGCGATCTGCCCCGGGAGTTCGCCATGCAACGCGTTGCCGCTAAGATCCAATTCCATCAAATTCACTAGTTCCACGAGTTCCGTCGGTATCGGCCCGTCGAGCCCGTTCTGCGAAAGGCTGATCTCCGTGACCCGACCCAAGTCGTCGGTAACTACGCCGTACCAGTTGTTCAACGGCGCGTCGCTCATCCAGTTCGTGCTGATAAACCAGTCGGGACCGTTCGTGGATTCAAACAACGAGCCCAACGCCTTGACCGCAATCTCGCGACAAAACGGCAATCGTGCCACTTCAAAGTCGTGCGCCGTCTTAGAGACCGCGTCTCGCAACACATCGACCACGCAGCCCGTCAGTTCATTCTGCGAGACCCTCAACGAATCCAACCTGAGGTTCGCAAGTTGGTACGGAATTTCGCCATACAAATCGTTGTTCGAAACATCCAACGAAACCAGACGATTGAGCATTCCAATCTGGCCCGGAATCCGCCCGGTCAAACCGTTGTAACTTAGGTTCAACACTCTGAGAGTTCCGAAGTTGCCAATATTGAACGGGATTTCACCGCTCAGATGATTTCGGGAAAGATCCAGACGCGCAATCGATTGCAGATCCTCGAACTCGACTGGTATCCCATCAGTCAACTCGTTGCTAGAGAGCGACAGCACGCGTAGTTCATGCAGCAGGCTAATCTCCGCCGGTATCGGGCCTGTCAGCAAGTTGTCGGCCAAAACCAGGACCTGGAGACGACCAATGTCGCCGATCTCGGGGGGTATAGCCCCACTCAATCGATTGCCGCCGAGATCCAGAACCTCCAACCTCTCCAATCCCGATATAGCTGCTGGTATCCTCCCGACCAATCCGTTCGAACCGAGTTCTAGTCTGACCACCCGCCCTTCAGAATCAGTCGTCACTCCGTGCCAATCGCCAACAAACTGCTCGCTCAACCAATTCGCGCTCTGCGGCCACTTCGTACCGCTGGTGGCGTTGTACACGGCCGTCAATGCGTCTCGGTCCATTCTGTTGCAATACGGCAGACCCACTTCATGCAGATCGTGCTCCAACCTGATCTGGAACGTCGATTCCAACATTGTTTCCGGCAAGCATCCGGTCAATGAATTGCCCGAGATTCGCAGCACCTGGAGGTCCAACTCGCCAATTTCAGGCGGAACCATTCCCTTAAGCAGGTTGCTAGCGAGCAACAATCCTCTCAAACCCGAAAATTCATCTAGACGGTCTGGGACTTCGCCGCTCAAACGGTTGTTCGAGAGATCCAACCAGTCCAGATTGCGAAGATTGGTCAGTACCGCAGGGATCTCTCCCGTCAACTTGTTGCCACCGAGGTTCAGATGTCGGAGACCGACTAGATTCCCGATTTGCGAAGGTATCGGACCCTCGAAACCGTTTGCCGAAAGGTCCAGTTGTGTCAGGTTGACCAGGTTACCGACGAAACTCGGAATCGCGCCCGAAAGATCGTTTTCGGATAACCTGATCGATTCCAACGCCGTCAAGTTTCCGATCTGCGGTGGAATCTCTCCCCGCAAATCGTTCGCCGCCAGATCCAGCTCCCTCAACCTCACCAGACTTCTGATGTTTGGCGGGATCGCCCCGATCACATCATTCTCCGCCAAATCCAAGACCCGCAGGTCCGTTAAATTGTCGATCTCCGCGGGCAGCTCGCCCCTCAGTCCGTTACCTCGCATTGAAATCGTTACAACGCGCCCGCCTTCGGTCGTAACTCCGAACCATTCGCCTATCGGCGCGTCACTCAACCAATTGTCGTTTCTAGCCCATTGGGCGCCTCCCAATGACTCGTAGAACGCCGTCAGCGCAACTTCCTCGGGCGAAACCGGGATCGGCGTAGAAGTAGCCGTCGGTGGCGGCACAGGCGTAGAAGTTGACGTAGGCGAGACGGTTGGTGCCGGCTCACGCGTGGCAGTGGCCGTTGGGTTCGGCGTCGACGTCGCCGTGGGCGGGATCGGAGTCGAGGTCGGTTCCAGCGTAGTCGTCGCCGTCGGTTCTGGCAGCGCGGTCGGTTCAATCGTCACCGTCGGTTCCGGCGTTACAGTAGGTCGCGGCATCTGCGTCGCAGGTTCTACACGGATGCACGCCGCTGAAACATAGATTCCCGTAGCAAATGCCAGAACGACCGCTCCGAACGCGACCCGCATTAACAGCTGAAATGGATCGTTGCGAAACCGACTCATATGTAATTCACTTACAGCCGCAACAATTGAACGTAGGACATCATATACCATGTCGTGCGCCTTCAACCAGCAATTGGATGAGATTTGGACAAGCGTCGTCGGATTTCTCTCATGAACCTTAGGGAGCTCGTCGTTTCAGCACTGGAGTGGATGACGCAAGGTTCCAACAAGCACCAACCGACGCCAGAATTGGTCGGACTACCCCATCGATCCCAAAAAAGCAGCGAATGCCACGGGGTCGGCAGGGCAACGAACCCTTCGCGAGCTGCTCCGAACCGAAGTATCCCAAGATTCCAGCGCAAATGGACACGCATTTCGCCTGAATTTTCCTTCGCGTGGCATGAGGTTTTCCACAATCCATGGGACGCATACGAAAAGCGCAGTTGGCGGTGAATCTCGTTGGAGAGTCTTGATTCGCACATGGCGATCGCAGCATGGAATCTTTGGCACGGTACACGAAGAAGCGCCTTAAGTCAATCGCCTCAAGTCGACACGAAGCAACTTTGCGGCTTTCGTCTAGCGCTCGACATGTCCAGGGCATTGCTTCAACGGGTGGTCATCTTTGAGCAACGCCTATGTCCGCAACGATGTTCGAAAAACGCTCCCGTTCGACATACGTGCGGTGGGTTCAGGCTCTGGGAACTTTCTCGAGTCTTCAAACGGAATGCTATCTTCCATTTGCCAATGAGGTGTAGTCTCCAATCTCGACATGCGGAGGCAGAGAAGCGCCGCGCCGCGAATCTTGTTTCGGTGAATTCGCTGCGACGCGATGGTACGGTTAAGCGCGCGCCAACTCTAGTGCTACCGTTTTGCGTATCGGTTCGGCGATTTGCTTGGTGTTAAGATTGTCCGTGGCGGAATGCGCTTCGTCGCCGCGTACCGATGCGCCAGAGAATTCGCGCTCTACGCCCCTCCGGCGTCTGTTTTAAGTCAAGTAGGCGCTACTCCGGAGCCTGATCGGCCATCGCATAATGCCCCGATGCCAGCAAACACACCTGCTTCGACCAAGGCGCGGACGGGTACCCCTACAACCACCGATGCATATGCACTCGGGTCAACGCCGACGTACACACTGGTGGCCGAGCCAACCCCGAATTTGGACTGCGGCCCTTGGAAGATTCAAATCATATTCCCATCGACAGACCCACCCAGCGTTGCCCGGGTGGCATGGCTACGAAGCCATATCACCAATTCTGTGCGTGATTAAGGACATGGATAACGGCATCCAAAAACAGGATGCCCGCGCATCGGAAACCTAGCACTCGAACGTCGTTTTTAGGAGGCGATGTGCCAACGGAATAAGGAAATTGACAACGTGAGGCTCGGGCATTCGAAGATGCATTTCGGATGGATCCAGTTTCTGGCCGCAATAGCGACGATCTTAATCCTGGTCGCGGCGGGTTGCTCGGATCCTCCAGATTCCACGCAGGCTGGCCTGGTTTCGCCCGCGCCCGCCACGTTCGAACGTGACGATGTACCAACTCCGCAGATAATCCGCCCGGCACAGCAGCCTACCGTTACGGTCGCAGCCGTCGTGTTGCCGACGCCGACCACACGCGTTGAATCAGGTGCGACAAAAATCGCGCCTACGTCGCAACCAGAGTCGGGGGGCGAGGTCGAATCTGATGAGACGATTTGGTTCACCGTGACACCGGCCAAGACCCCTGCGTGGACGATTCCTGGGGCTTCGCAGCAAAACGGCAACGGTTCACGAGGTGCAGATTCGCCGCAACGGACGATCACGCCGCCGTCGACCGCGGAGCGCGCCGCCGGTCCCGACAGTACCGACGAAGATGAGGGCAATGCGTCCTCAGGCGCAGGCGAACGGATCGTGGTTGTCAAGGAGGTGGTTGTCGAAGTCGTAGGTGCTGGCGCTGAACCTGCTGCCTCGCCGGTGACCGGCCCAGCATCCACAGGTGCGTCGACCGACACGCCGTCCTCCGAACCTGTCTCGACACCATCCCCGCACGCGACACCTACAGACGGTCACACGAGGTCGCCTCTTTCGGATCGCGACGCGCTGGTCGCTTTGTATCACTCAACCAACGGCGACAATTGGACCGAAAACTCCAACTGGTTGAGCCACAGGCCGCTGCACGAATGGCATGGCGTCGATGCCAGCCCAGATGGACGGGTAACCGGTTTGGCTTTGGTCGAGAACTTGCTGATCGGCGAAATCCCGGCCGAAATCGGCAACCTTTCCGATCTGCTGAAACTCGATCTCGCCAGCAACGGCCTGCGCGGCGGGATACCCGATGAAATCGGCGATCTTGCGAACCTGCGAGAGCTTAGTCTCGCATACAACCGACTGAGCGGCGAGATCCCGCCTGAAATCGGCGAACTATCCGATCTGCGTCGCCTTGTTCTCATCGGCAATGGACTGGAGGGCGAGATCCCGCCTCAAATCGGGAATCTCAGCAACTTGACAATGTTGCAACTCAGGGAAAATCGTCTCACCGGCGAGATTCCGTCCGAAATCGCAAACTTGACCAAACTGTCACTCCTGATCTTCCACGACAATCAACTAGATGGCGAGATTCCGTCCGGGATCGTCGATCTTTTCAACCTTGAGCGCCTCGACCTAGGGTCCAACCAACTGACCGGCGAGATCCCGTCCGGGATCGTCAATCTTGCGAATTTGCGCAATCTTGATCTGAGTAGGAACCAGCTGACCGGCGAGATTCCTTCCAAAATCGTCGATCTTGCCAACCTTGAGCGGCTCGACCTCGGATGGAACAAGCTGGCTGGTGAGATCCCGTCCGAGATCGGCGATTTGTCGAATCTGTTGGATCTTGACCTGAGCGGGAACGAGCTGACCGGCGAGATCCCGTCCAGGGTTGGCGATCTAACCGAACTGCAGCGCCTGTTCCTCGGTTCCAACCAACTGATCGGTGAGATCCCGTCCAGAATCGGCGATCTTACCAATCTGGACTATCTATTTCTACACTCCAACCATCTGATCGGATCGATACCTAGGGAAATCGGCAAACTGTCAGAGGTCGGGTCGATCAACTTCGGCAACAACCATCTGACCGGATCGATACCGCGGGAAGTCGGTGATTTATCGAATCTTTGGTCCCTACATATCGGTTCCAATCAGCTGGAAGGTGAAATACCATCCGAGATCGGCAATCTCACCAATCTGCATTTCCTCAACCTTTCCGACAATTCTCTGAACGGCGCGATCCCGGCGGAGATAGGCGGTCTTTCCAATCTAGAGCAGATGTATCTTGGTTCCAACGAACTTGCGAATCGGATACCGCCTGAAATCGGCAATCTGTCATCCCTTGTTCGCCTCGACCTCGGAACTAACGATCTCGACGGCGAAATCCCGTCCGAAATCGGCGATCTAACAAACTTGGAATACCTCGACTTAAGTTCCAACGAACTTGCGGGCGAGCTACCGCCAGAAATCGGCGATCTTGCCAATTTGCGACAACTTTTCCTCAGCGCCAATCGTCTGACGGGCAGGATACCCGCTGAAGTGGGCAATCTTTCAAACCTATGGCACCTCGACCTCGGATCTAACGAGCTTGGCGGAGAAATCCCTCCCGAAATCGGCCACCTGACCGGTCTTGTAACTTTGGTGCTTGCCGACAACACGGCACTCACGGGCTCGCTGCCTCGTTCATTGACCCGCTTTGAGCATTTCGGGTCGCTCTCTTATTCCGGTACGAATCTATGCGCGCCGACGGACAACAGATTCCAAGCGTGGCTCGACCGTGTCCTGACCGATGAAGGCGGGTTGGATTGCACGCATTCGGAGGATTCGGACCGGACTATCAGTTATGACACGGCCCTGGTGCAGGACCATGTTCGACGGGCGACCGGCGACGTCGAGTTTTTCTCCAAGGCGGTGAACACTATCAACGAGGCATCCGCGTTTTGGAAGCCTGAGAACCTGGACGACGGTTCCGCTTCGCTCGTCATGAACTACCTCGTCGGCGCGTTGATCGGCGTCCCAGAGTCTTTCATCGAACACGGCGTGGCGGTCGACATAGCGTTCGATGATGGTGGTATGGGCGCCGACAACGCCAGTCGATTCCTGCGCAGGCGAGGGGCTGCGAGTTTAGGGTCGATCGGCCCGAAGAGCGGTTTGGTATGCGTACCGGTTTCCTTGTTGACGGAACTGGCCGGGGTCCAAGGAGTGTCAAGCATTTCCGGACAGCAGAGCGGCACCGATACGCGCGAATCCGTAGGATGCGAATACTGGCCGAGTTCGGTGGGTCGGCTCGGCGAGGAACGCGGACTACGAAGAGATCTGGACAGCGAGATCCGACGTGTGTTGACGGGTTCGCGGGTGGCTCCAGCGATGCTCGATCCAACGTCCACCGCCGACTTCATTCGGTTGATCGATCGACGGTCGGAACTGTCGCGCGAATTGACAGCGCTCGTGGAGGAGGCACGCCAATACTGGAGTTTCGAAAATGTGAATGAACAAGGAGAGACGGTGTGGGCCAACTACTTGACGGGTTTGCTGCAAGGCGCGGAGCGCACCGATTTGGACTACGATGTCGCGGCGGACGTCCGAATCGATCCGGAATGGACCACCTCGGAGAAGGTGATCAGACTGATCGACGAAAGAAGGACGACACCGGGCGAGGAGGTTGAAAACGCAGTCGAGGAGGCGCTGGCGGAGAGTGGAATCAGCATGGCGACGGATTTAAGCGAGTCGGGCGGCAAACTTTGCGTGCCGGTGTCGGCTCTCGCGGCTCTGGCCGGACATCCAGGCGTACGATCCATTCAATTGGAGGATTCCGATTTCGAATCGATCGTCGCTTCGGTCTTGTTTGGAATGGACTCGCAGGAGGACGAAACACGCTGCGGTTTGATGGGGTTGTTGGTTTCATCCTTCGAGTTGGATGCGATCATGGCGGAGTTTGCAGTTCCCGAAAATGTCGGCGACATAGTTCGCGGCTCGCGCCCGTATCGCACTCATGCGAGTCTTAATGAGAGCGCGCAGATCGTCTACGACGAATTCTTGACCGATTTGCTGCGCGGCGAAACGTATTCCGAAGCGAACCGGCTGGTAGCCGTAGAGGCGCGAATGTCGGAGGAAGACCCAAACCGTGACAGCCTCGCAATGTTCATGAGCGAACACGACCTGAAGCCGATCGGTGAACACGACGACCGGGGCGGACTGGTATGCATGTCCGTGTCCCTGATCCCTGAAATGGCGGAGATTTGGGGGATTGAGCGCATCTCGGCTTCAGGATTGACGCCCGTTTCTAGCGACGCCAGAAACTGCGCCGAGGCGGAATGGGCTGGAGACGCCGATTATGGGGCGCGCCTGGCCAGTCATGGCTTTTCGAACCCGGTGCCAGCTTCCGTCTGGAGCCCCTTCAAAGAGTTCATTTCGTTCTCGCTTCTAAACGAATCGATGCGCCTCACCTCGGCGAGTTGGGGACGGCCCAACATCCTGAAAGACGCAACGTTTAAATTGTCGTGGTATCTCGAGTTTCTGCTGAAAGGGGAGAGTATCCACAACCACGCGATACCAGTCCGAGTCGGTCTCAGCTACCGGGACTCGAGCCGCGTCGGCTTCGACCACTTTCTGCATAAAGACGACGTCGAAGCATTGAGACCTCCTTCCGACAACATCGCCCTTTTGTGTCTGCCTATTCGGCAACTCACGGAACTTGCGGATGTGCCGAGCGTCGAAAGTGTAGAGGAGTTGGACTATCTCATGATTCTGCGGATGGACAGCACTGACGCACGTTTGTGCGAAGCCGGAATTTTGCCTTCGTTTGCTAGATCGCAGGAAGATGCCGACTGAAACGGCGGAGCGACGATTCCAGCTTAGGAGCAGTGCGCACCGATGCGCATCGACGAGCAGCGATTGTGGACCATCCGACAGTTGATATGACTCGAACCATTCAAGGAATCGGTCGGCGGTTCCTAGGCGTTTTTTTCGCTGCGCTGTTGGCAGCGTCGTTGACAGTGATTTTGGGATGCTTCGAACTCAAGGAGGTCGAACCGACCATTGCCCTGACACCCGAGCCGGCTGATTCGACTGCGCCAGAGACGACAGCGATTCCTGAAACTGCAGCCGCACCGTCTCGAATTCTCATGCCGGAGCCCGCGCCCATTTACACTATCACGCCGACCGCGTCCCCGACGAGCAACCCTTCAGCTACAGAGACGGCGACCACAAAACCTCCTGCCACGCCGTCTCATACACCCATGCCCACTTACACTTTCACGCCGACCACAACATCGACGACCACCCCTACAGCTACAGCTACGGCGACCACAAAACCTCCTGCCACGCCGTCTCATACACCCATGCCGGAGCCCA
>VXSB01000042.1 GCA_009838175.1 Chloroflexota bacterium | reverse complement strand
TCCTCGACTCAGCCAAAGCCCGCGCTGCTGTGACTGCGGAGGAACTGCGCTGGCTCATCACGACCCAGCGGCGGTATGTGGCCGAGGCCGCGGCAGACGATGAGGAGAGTCCATAGCGGCCGAAAGCCCAGAGGGCGCCGCCTAAGGTGCCGATGTACAGATTGCTGCAGTGCTGACGGAGATCGGGTGCATCACCGACCCGGTCTCCGTCGCCTGCAGACGGCCGAATCAGTGGCGACTGGGCCATCGCGGATTGCCGAATTGAGGCCTTCTTGGCATAGATGGAGCTTGTGACAGAGTCCAGCGACGCCCTCATCGCAGCCCAGGCGCGCTACCTGAGCCGCACCATTCGGAAGGGCCACGACCTGGCGGCCACCGTCCTGTCGCTTCGCGAGAGGGAGATTGAAGACTACATCAGGAAATGGGAGTTGCCCCCGGGCCCAATCACCGAGGAGACTTCAGCGGAGCTCGACCGGTCCCGAGTTTTGCCATCCGCTCTCGCCCGCGCACTCCGCGAAATCGAGCAGGCGCTGGCTGAGACCAAGAACGAACCAGGAGCCGCGCCGCGACCACCCGAGTCGCCCGGCTGACGCTGGTCGAGGGTCCTGACAAGGCCGCCTATCGGTCAGGCGTCCGCCGGCCGGTCTGCCGGTTCGGCTGGATCGAGGGCCTCTGCGCGTGGGCGACGATGGCGGACAACGGGACGTCGGTTCCAGCGTCGGCGTCGAGGCGAACCCGTAGCCGCTCTGCCGCCAGACCCGGCGCTCGCCCCCGATCCCGACGGCGATCACTTCGCCCTTGACCGCATAGCGTTAACACGTCGTTGGACCTGTGTGGATTGATCGCCGGGGCCTTACACGTCGCGTGAATCTAGGTCATTGGCGGTGTCCTCCAGCCGCTCGCACAGGTAACCCAACTGCTCCTGGAGGCCTGCCAGCTGGCTGCTCGCACCGCGCGACCCGTTGGCCGTGACGCCCTCCCCGCGCTTGATCTCCAGCCAAAGCGCATCCGTACGTTGCTGAACAGTGTCGGCCAAGCTCTCGATCTCGTCGTCGACATACTTGCGCAACCACCCTCCCTCCGCAGGCCCTAACCAGTACATCAGCGGCGTCAGCACCCCGACCGTGAATACCGCTGCAATCAGCGGTGTGGCGTCCATCTCGCCGGAAGCAGAGAGCACGAGCGAGCAGGCACCAGCGAAGAGCAGGACAGAGAAATTCCCCCAGAAGACCCGCCAATCGAAATTGTGCGTGGCCTCATAGGCGCCTTCGCCCAGTGCGGCATTTCGGAGCCTCTGGCAAAGCCAGAAATCCCACACGAGGAGCGAGATGATGAAGAGCACAATCAGGAGAACAAAGCCGACACTGCTCGACCCCATCTGCGTGCCGAACGACACGACTAGATAGAGCAGATTCAGCAGCCCGAGCACGTGTAGAACAGGCACCCATTGCCGAGCGTCGAGCCGCAAGCCTGGGATCCATCTGGCCAGTGTTTCACGCATTGGACATTCTCCTCAGGCCAGGACCCTACGCCACCCCCTTGCCTAAGAGGAAATGGAACTGGAGACACAAGCCCAAGCAGTCCAGTCCGCATCCCAGAGCGGGCGATGTTCTCAACGGTGGGGGTCGTTCTTGAGGTTCGCGCCTGTCTCGCGTGGGGGTGATTAGTCCTAGTCAACATGCCTGATCAATGTGTGCATGCAGAGCTGTCTTCATTGACCTAGCTGGGCCGGCGGGCTTCACGTAGGTTCTCTGCGGCAACAGTCATGACGAGTTCCGTGTTACGTATGCGGCGGGTTGGTGCTGGAGCGGGAGGAAGTCGTGCAACCGGTCAACGGAAGGTCTGGAGCGAGCGGGATGCCGATTTACCGTTGTCGGCGTCGAGTCGCTGGCTTCACCCTTGGAGTGGCGGTGCTGGCGCTTGTCGCCGCGGCCTGGGTCGCAGGCAGCGGAGCTGTTCGGGCGGCTGTTGATTCGGACGGCGCCGAGACGCCGTCAGTCTGCGCGAACGGGACGGTGATCACTTCGCCGGCAGCTAACCTGGGGCTGGTCGCCGACTGCGAGGCGCTGCTCGCGGTCAAGGACGCACTGCGCGGCACGGCCAGCCTGAATTGGAGCGCGAGTCTGGCGATCTCGGCGTGGACCGGGGTCACCGTGGGCGGCGAGCCTCGGCGGGTGACCGCATTGATTTTGGACCACTCTCAGCTCGACGGCGTCATTCCGGCCGGCCTCAGCCGGCTGAATCAGCTGCAGGAACTGCGACTCAGCAGCAACCGGCTGACGGGCTCGATTCCCCCCGCCTTGGCCCACCTGCGCGAGTTGACGATCTTCTTCGCCCCGAGCAATCAACTCTCGGGAGCGCTGCCCGCAGCACTTGGAACGTTGCCCAAGCAGCGACATCTCGACCTGCGGGACAACCGCTTCGCGGGCTCGATTCCGGCCGCCTGGGCCGACCTCTGGTCATTGGAATCGCTCGCGTTGCAACGCAATCGCCTGAGCGGCCCGGTCCCGGCCTGGCTCGACGACTTCAGCTTGATCGGGCTCCACCTTGCCGGCAACTCCGGGCTCTCGGGCTGCATCCCGGCCGAGCTGCGCACAGTGGAGTTCAACGACCTGGCCCGGCTCGGCCTGACCTGGTGCGCCGCCCTGGCGCAGCGCTCGCTGACCGTGACAGTGGGAACGAACGGCGGGGTCGCCCCGGGCGCCGGGCGCCGCAGTTACCGCGAGGGCGCGCGGGTGCGCTTGCGAGCGCTGCCCAACAGCGGCTATCGCGTCGCCTCCTGGGGCGCCGCCTGCGCGGGCAAATCCAGGGTCCGCGTCGTGACCATGGATGCCGACCGGACCGTCGGGCTCACGTTTGAAGTGATCACCTACTCGCTCACTGCCTCGGCCGGCGCCGGCGGCACGGTCACCCCGGTGGGTCGGACCAGCTACAGCGAACCGACCACGGTCACGCTCAGGGCCGCCTGGAACGACGCCACGCACTCGTTCAGCGGCTGGAGCGGCGCCTGCTCAGGCGCGACAACGACCTGCGAGCTCGAGGTCGACGACGACCTCACCGTCTCGGCCGCATTCGCCCCGCTGCCCGCCGACCGCTGCGCGACGCCGACCGCCTCCGACTGCATCCGCGCCGTCTTCCTTGGGGCGCCCGACGACTACGCCCAGGTCCAGGACATCCCCGCCGACCGCCTGCTCACCCCAGATGACGACGGACGCTACACCATCGCTCGCGGCCAGCAAGTCACGGTCGTCACTGCAGCCCGACTACCGGCCAACCACAACCGCTTCATGCCCAACGTCCGGCCCGACACGGCGGTCCATCCTTTGGCCCATCTGCAACTCATCCGACCGGTGGGCACAACGTTCTCGCTGACCGCTTCCTCCGACGCCTACGCTCCCGACCGTTTCCAGCTCGACCTCCACGCCGCCCGCATTCGCCCCGGCAACAGCCGGCCGATTCCCGGCCCACTCGCGGTCACCACCAGGTTCAACGTCCGCCCCGACCCGCTGGCGCTCGAACTGACCAGCTCCCGAGAGCTCTGCACCGCCAACACCCTGACCGAACTGAGCTGGACCATCACCGGCGGCAAGCCGCCCTACCGCCTCACCATCGATGGCCAGACCGTCGCCGCCACCGCCGACTCGCATCGCGTCAACTGTGGGCCGATCCCAACCGAATCCGCTACAGGCGACCCGGTCGACACGCCAACCAAGACATTCACGGCGACCGTGACCGACTCGCAACCGACACCGGCGACCGCGGCTAGCGGGACCGACGTCGAACTCGCACCTGCACTGCCTGCTGCCACCAATGTTGGCGTTTTGGCGTTTCGAACTTCCGCCGGAGCGACGTGGCAGGCGCCGTCGATAGGAGCGGGACAAACACCGGTCACGCACTACCTGGTGCGGCGGAAGCGTGTGGGAGCTTCGATTTGGTCTGAGTCCTACCAGCCACACGTGAGTGAGCGGCAACTCAATCCGCAGGGGTACCTCGCGGGACTGGATTCCGGAAGTCATTACCAGTTCGCCGTCGCGGCGATGCGCGAGCCGCTCGAAGCTGAGACTCCAGAAGCCCTGCAGTGGACCAGCCCACTCTCCTTCTTCACTACCTCGACGCCGACCGGCATTAGCGCATCTAGCACTCACGACAGCATCACTGTGAACTGGAACGGCCAATCCGCCCCGAGCGTCCACTACTCGGTCACGGTCGGGAGCGCCGAGGGCGGTCAGACAGAGCATGTATGGCTAGCTCCGAGCGACCCGCATGCTGTGACCATCAGGAACCTCCCACCAGACACCGAGCACCGAGTGATCGTCACGATGCACGCCGGGGACGAAACCGTGCATGTGGAGGCGCCGGCGCCAGTACGTACTCAGGCGGCGCCCACAACGTGGCAGGAGCCCGTGCGCGGACCGGTGCAGTTGAGCGGCACGGCGACCGCAGACTCTATCACGGTCCGCTGGCAACATCCTCGCGTTGACGCCTCAACTTCATACATCGTCTATCTGTTCGATGGCACTGAAGAGACTCGCCCACTGCGTCACATCTTGACTCACGACGGAACTGCCGTCCGATTTGAGGATCTGAGTGCTGGCCAGACGTACCGGGTCAAGGTCGTGCATCTCGATGGCGTGAGCGCCTCGCAGGAACTGGAGGTTTCGACCCTGAATGCAACCGGAACCAGCAAGGCGGCGCGCTCCGCTGCGCGGCAGGTCAGCGACGGCATGGTCGTGTCACAACCGGCTCAGCGCTTCGGCTGGCCTGTGCATTTCGACGTTTCGCGCTACTTGACCGACGACATGTGGGCATGGCGAGGCCACAGGCATCACGGCGGAATGGACGTTGGTCATAGGCGCGGCGGAGCATACGTCGAGAGCCGCAAGGATCCGCTACTCGCCAGCGCCGATGGTGTGATCAGGTTGTTCAATGAGGACGTGCGCCAGACCCATTACTTCTGCCCGGGGCTGTCTGGACCGTTTCATCAACGGTTCCTCCCCGCAGGCGATACGAGACTGGGCGAACTGCTCGAGGAGAACGAGTGCAACTATGTCGCCACCAGCTCTAGCGGCATAACGGCAATCATCGCCCACGGCGCCAACGGGGAAGGACCCTACATCACCAAATACGCGCACCTCTCAGAAGTCGACCTGGAACCTGGTGTGCTTGCCCGGCCCGTCCATGGCGCGGGACAAGAGCCTGCGTATCGCATTCGTCGAGGGGAGCGAATTGGTTACATCGGCGGCAGCGGCGGGGAGAGCCGCTACCCCGCCCACGTGCACTTCGAGATTCGCCGCATGCCGATTACGGCAGGCGGGGTCAAGCTGTGGTACGGGACTGGCCCGGGATCGATGAAGTGCGCGGGCGCGCCACCCTACGTCAGCTACTGCGGTTGGCATCCTGAGCGCTTCTTGATCTCCTTCCTCGACCCGGAAGAACTGCTGCCACCGCAGCCGCCGACCTGGCCAGGCAGCTCAAGCCGCGCCTTTGAGGTGCACAGTGTTGAACGGGCAAACGATGACCCGCGCCTAATCGTCACGGTGCGCGCTCAGGTGGACGTCCCACGCTTCTATCCGCCGGGTTCAGGCACCGGCGGCCGGCGGCACCTGGTCGGGTTAGAGGCGACGCGGCCCGGGGTCACCCGGTACTTCCTCGATACCTCATGCGAGTCGGGTGGCGCATCCACGGAACATCCGAGGGCGACCAACGGGACGGATGGCGTGCTCAATCGCACGCTTCGGCTCGCCTCCGCGACCGTTTGCGACTTGCAACTTGGCTCGTTGAATCCGACCTATCGATTTGCCGGGCCTCCGATTGGCTCTTATGGCAGAACGATTGACCCCAGCGACAACGATGGACTTCCCTGGGGCACTCCAGTGGTCATCCGGACTGGGTATGCAAGGCCGCGCGGTCCGTCGTCGACACTGACTCTCACGCAGCCGCTCCTGAACGGTGCTGCTCTGCTTTCCGGCTCTCGAAGCCTAAGCGCCGATGCCCACGACTTGTACGAGTTCGTTGCGGTTCCCGGTCTGACGTACCGGTTCTGCGTCACTCAGAACACTGCTTCTACCGAGTGTCTCGACGAATCCTCGGCATCCAGCGTCACTGAGTTGCTGATCGTGGGCCCGGCTGAGACAGGGCAGAGTGGCGTTGCGACCACGGGACTCACTCGCGATGCGGCTGGCCTGCAGTGGCGCGTCCCCGATCCCGCAGATGCCGTGGTCGAAACACACGCCGTGGTTGTGCGTCGGCGGGCCCGCTACGAGGGCGGCGTCGTGCCTGACTACACATACCGTCTGAAGTACACGAATCCCGAGATCCCGGAGTGCGAACCGCCGGAGCTTGGCGGGCTGTTGGTACGCTTCTGCGTTCCTCAAGCCCCCGTGATCAGCGGAGTAACCGGGCTCACGAATAGCGGCTTCTCAGTCGGCTTCGGTGCGCGCTACAGCGCCACAGGATACGAGGTTGAGCTAACCGTGGACGACATCACGACGGTCTACACCGTCATGAACGTCGACGCTTCGGCGAGCAGCCATTCGCATCCGTTCAGTGGACTCGGGCAGAGCACCACGCACCATGTGCGCGTCAGAGCCGTGAACGCGACCGGCCCTTCGGCTTGGTCAGCCTCCCGAACGGTGACGACCCTGGGCGCCCAGTGTCCCAGGTCAAGCGCCGATGACGGGACATCGACATCGAGCTCGGCGCAATGTCCAACAGCCGCGTCGGTCACTATCGCGGCGGCAGCGATCGCCGGGAACGGGATCGTCAATGCGGCCGAGCGTGCGGCGGAGTTCAGCATCACGGGGACGGCGACCGCGGGCGCCGAGGTGACCCTGACGGTCGGTCAGACGGCCTTGCCGGCGGTCACGGCGGACGCCCAGGGCGCCTGGTCGGCCACGGTACCGGCCAACGCCAGTTACGTGACTGAAGGCACGCTCGCCCTCAGCGCCGTGGCCGCGAAGACGGGCCTGACCGACGGCAGGGCGCGCGCGCGCCTGATCGTCGACCTCACTGCGCCATCGGTCAGCTACACATCTCCAGCCTCGCTTACGGTCGGCGTGGAGGCCAAGGTGTCGCCAACGACCAGCGACACCGACATCGCCTCGTACGCACGGGCGAGCGGCCCAACCCTGCCCGCTGGTCTGAGTTTGGATGCCATGAGCGGCGTGATCAGCGGCACGCCGACCCAGGTTGGCCCCGCCAAACGGGTCAACCTGCTCGTCAGCGACCGGGCCGAGAACAGCATGTCTACATCCGTGTCCCTGCCCGCCGTGGCCAAGGGTTCGCAAATCCTGACCGGCTTCGGCTACACGCCCAACCCAATCAGCCTGGACAACCCAGTTACCTCCCTGACCTCGCCCAATGGAGCTGAGGGAACGCTCAGCTACACCAGCAGCCCGACGATCGTCTGCACGGTCAACTCCAGCACTGGCGCGCTCAACGTCTTGTCCTCAGGTACCTGTGTGATCACCGCCTCGGCCGCGGCAACCACCAACTACCTGTCGGCAACGACATCGACCACCGTCACCATCACTCCGCGTTCCGCGGGTCAGGCATTGGCGATTACGCGCGCAAGCACCACCTGGCAGCACTGCGTCGCGGCCGTCGGTCGGGTGCCCGTGAGTTGGACTGTCACCGGCGGCGTCAAGCCCTACACGGTCGCGGGCGTTGCGCAGGGCGCCAGCGTCGGCTCCGGCACGGTCCAGCTTGACTGTCCCGCCAGCAGCGGAACCGGACGGCTGACGCTGAGCGTGAGCGACAGCGCCGTGCCGCCGGCGAGCGAGAGCCGTCAGCTCAGCATCACCGCGACGAAAGCGCTCGCGCTGGCGCCGGCGACGCTGACCGCGACCTGCACCACCGGAACCGCCTCAACGATCACGCTCACGCCCAGCGGCGGCGCCTCGCCGTACTCGGTGAGCGCCACCGGGTTGACGCTGACCGCCCGTAGCGGCCACAGCTACTCTTACACCTGTCCAACGGCCCTTGGCATTACCTCACACACCGTGAGCGTGAGTGACGCCAGCCGGCCGCAGCAGCGGCTGACCCGAACCCTCAGGCTGACCTCGGAGTTACAGCGGGTCAGATTCGAGGCGCGGATTCAGGTGAGGAAGCTGTCCAACGGCAATGTCGAGTTCTGCCTGCGCTTGCGCCCGGACAGCAACTGCATCGAACCGACGCGGCGCATCCTGACGCCGTCCGAGATGGTGGACAACCGGTGGTACAACAGCAGCATGGTCTCGCACACGTTCCACGGTCACCGGAGAACGCTTGGACAAATCTCCGCGCGCAAGGCCTCCGCCAACGCCAATATCGAGGTGGCCTTCGCCGCAGCCGGAGTCATCGATCGGATCTTCCCGACCGGCCGCTACTTCAACTGGCGAACCGCCACGGTTGACAACTGGACATCATCCAGTTGGTTCAACCACACGCTCGACGGCGACGACTATGTCGAGCGCAACTTGACCAGGGAGACGGCCGGAGCGATGGTCGCCCCCAGCGGCGCCGAAGCCGACAGCGCCGGCCGCGACGGAGGCGACCTGTCGAATGCGGATACAAGCGGGTCAGCCTCCGACAACGATGCGGATACCGACGCCGAGCCATAACAGGAGCTGACGGCAGGGCGGTTGAGACTCTTGGCGACGCCCACTAGCTGGCGGGGCTGGACCTGCTGACTGCGGCAGAGGCGAAGTTCGTCGCAGGAACGTGTGCGAGTCTCTCATCTGCTAGTGGACAAGTTGTGGGTGGAACTGGAGTCGCTGCCCGGGGGCGACCGCATCGATGCTCCTTTCCGCGAACGGCAGCGCGGGAGCGAAATGGACAGGCGCCGATAGACACTGCGGAGGCTGTTCTGGCAGTTGCTAATCAGTTGCTGCTTGCATTGGTTGCTTCGGCTGTTGCCCTTGGCGGATGTGGAACAGACGATCAGGCCATTAGCGGATCACAGACGCTTGCGAGTTGCAGGCGCACTTCGTATCGCTGTCTGTCAATTGTCGCCTCAACACCGGAAGAGATCGTGCACACAAGCCAGACACTCGAGATAGCGACGCGCAACCGTGTGGTGTGGGAGAAGAAGGCCGGGTATGGGAAGGCGGCTTCGGCCAAGGCGTGAGCCCCGGCTCGGCGAACTGAATCTGACGAAGAGGGGGATGCGGGAAGTTGAGTCCAAGCCCAGCGCTGGAGGCGTGGGTTCAGGAGCGTTGTAATCCGATACGAGATGAACAGTACGAGGAGATGACGGTGTGGGATGGACCCTCAACGCTTGATGATCGAGACCCTCTCGCTGAGCGGCGCTCCTCCTGCTCATTTCCCTGGTGCGCCGAGTGGGCGCCCGATCAGCCTGAGCCCTCTGCCATAGCGTGTCGAAGGGGCAGAAGAAGGAGCACGCCCACTTCTCCACGCGGTAGGCAGGGACGGGATGTTGCTCTCCGTAGCGGCATTCAGTGTGATCACTGAACGCCTCTCCCAGATCTCAGTGGTTCGAAGCACCGGCGTGGCCATGACCTGATCGCCGCCCTCGTAGGGCGGCTGAAGAGGTGGTGAGGAGGGAGAGCGCCTGCCGTTCGCCAAACGTGACGCCGTGACCGAGGCGAGACGGACCGGGCAACACTCTCGGCAATCTCAGAGTGGATGTGGACAGACCCGCGGTCCACGGCTGAACGAGATCGGGCCGAGGTCAACGCCCAGGAGACTGTCGTCGATCTAACTGCAGGCCTGTGGCCGTCTCCAGAGGACCGCTGCAGCGACAGACCGCTCAACGCGGACAGGAACCAGAAGGAGTTCCACGATGCCCGCGAGCCGTTCCATTTCGTGGTTCCGCTTCAGCCTCCAATGACCGTAAAGCCCCTTCTTGACTTGACCCGATTCGAGCCAATGTGCGTGCGACCTGAGGGCGAGCCAGCGCAGGATTTGCATGGACAGTACATGGTACTGGGCCAATAACCACACGCTCGATGCACAGTGCATATGCAACATTGAGGCGCGCCAGTGGAGACGACTGGAAAGGCGCATCGATGCCAGGCGACGATGCCGGTCGGTCGAGCCAGATGACGGAGGGCGGGCATAGCGCGGCGGCGGGCTGGGGCGCACGCGTGGCGCGACATTGCTCGCTCCCGGTGTCGCGGGCACAATTCAGTTCGCCTGGGTCGCCTGTCAGTCGAACCGCGGCTGTGGCAGTTGCGTTGTTCGCCGGCCTGCTGCTGATTGGCTTGGCGGTCTGGACGACGGCCACGGCGCAGACTCCGGCCGTAGGCGAGTTGCAGCTGGAGACGTCGAAGCCGACCTCGCTGACGGTCGTCTGGGAGGATGTGACGGGGGCGGATAGCTACACGATTCGCTGGAGGCTGGTCGGCAGTTCGGAGTTCACCCTGCCCGTCGCCGCGGCTGGCGGGCGACATCAGATCACCGGCCTGCTGGCCGGCCGCGAGTACGTGGTCCAGGTTCTGGCCTCGGACGCCGACGGGACGCTGCTGGCGCGTCTCAGGGGCGCGTTCCGTCCCGCGCTGACGACGCCAATCGGTTTCGCAGTCACCGGAGCGAGCGCGGGTTCGTTGACGGTCTCGTGGACCAAGCCGGAGGGCTGGGACCCGTCTGCCTATGAACTGCGCTGGCGGCGGCCTTCAGACACGCCCTTTCTCGGCTCTGTCCGTCTGGCCGCCGACGCAACCGGCCACACGCTCTCGAAGCTCAGCGACCAAACCCAGTATGTGGTCAACCTAATCGCGTTGAACGACGCGGACGACAAGAGTTTTGATGTGTCGGACACGGGATGGGCGGTCGATCCGTTGCAACTGACGCTGAGCGCCTCAAGCGATGAATGCGTGGCCAAGCTGCGAACCGACCTGAGCTGGGAGATCGCGGGCGGCCTCAGGCCCTACCGGCTCTGGGTCCAGGGTTCGAAGATCAACCTGGAGGCCGCGGAGTCGCACCGGGTTCGCTGCGGCTCGATCCCGATCGATTCGGAGACCGGCGAGGGTGTTGTAAATCCGACGAAGACGTTCGCCGCGCGGGTGCTGGACGCGCGCGGAACTGAAGCGAACGCGGAGGCGACAGTCAAGCTGGTGAAACTGAGCGGACCGACGCTGAGCGTGGGAGCGGTGGGATCGAGTACGGCAGCATTGAGTTGGTCTGCGCCAACGGGCTGGGCGCCGGTCGCCTACCGGTTGCGCTGGCGGCTGCCTGAATCACCGCTAGTCCTGGGTACGGTAGACCTCAACGCCGAAGCGCGCTCGCACAGCCTGGGCCAGCTGGACGGCAGCCAAGAATACGTGGTGCGGCTGACAGCGGTCCACGGAAGTGGTCTGGAGAGCCTGCCCGACACGGTCCGACTGACCACCAAGCCGCAAACCCTGCAAGAACAGTGCGAGGCCGGTACCGCCGTCCCCGACGCCGCCGCAAACGACGGGCTTGTCGACGACTGCGCCACGTTATTGGAGCTGCGCGACGCGCTAGCCGGCAGCGTCGCGTTAAACTGGAGCGCCGCGGTTGCGATGACGGCCTGGAACGGGGTCACGATCTCGGGCGCCCCGCAGCGGGTGACCAAGATTGAACTACCTTCCCGCGGGCTGAACGGTCAGCTGGCGCCTGAACTGGGCCAACTCGCCAACCTTCAGACCCTGAGCCTGAGCCAAAACTCACTCTCGGGGGACATCCCGCCTGAACTCCAACAGCTGGAGCACCTGGTCTCACTGGCTCTCGCCGGGAACCAGTTCACGGGCTGTATCCCCTACTGGCTGAACCGGATCGCCACCCATGATCTCGGGCAGCTCCGCCTGCCCGAGTGCTCGCTGGAGTTTACTGAGCCCGAAGTCGCGGCGGCCAGCGTGCCTGTTTCGGCCTCGGTCCAGGCGGCGATGATCAACATCCGGCTTGAGTCAGCCAAGGCACGGCGCAACTCTCTGAGGTCCATGCTTCCAAGCGCGGAATCCGAGGGGGGCGCTGGCGGCGCGAGCGACGACGCGGCTGCGATTCGGGCTGCTCTCGCTGAAGCAGAACAAGAGATTGCCCGGCTAGGAGCGATCGACACGAGCTGTCTCAAAGGCACACACGTCGAAGTCCCGTACGTCACCTCCAGATTCCAACACCGTGGGGATGGGATTGCCTTCTCCAGTTTCACGTATGAAGACGAAGAACCGCACAGCAGTTGTCCGGTGGGCTTGAGGTTTAAGCTCAAAGATCCAACGCAATTCCTGCTCTGGAAGAACGCGACACACCAGAACGTTCTAGACGCCTTCCAAAACCACACGCGGCTCGATCACACCAATGACGGTAACATTTTGTACCGCTGGCAAGGGGCTGGCGCATGCGGCGCCAAGAGCCAATACATAGCAATGAGGAACCGCGCTTCCGGCACGGGCGGCTGGACCTGGGTGAAGGGCACCGGTCTACAGCCCGTAGGTGACCAATGCCTTGGCTTACTTGATTCCAGATACCACTTCCGCTACTTCTCTTCCAATGACACCATGCGCAGTGGCTCCCCTTTACCGAGTGACGACCAATTTGGCGACTGGACTGTCATCGCCGCTCATGTTGATGGAGCCCGTGGCACACTCGACATTCTCGGTATCCCGATTCCCTACCTGGGTCACCGTACCGTAGAGAACGGGTGGGAGCTTGGCCAGGATAGCGTGTTCGAGTCGCTACGGACTCCGGCGCTCACAGATATAGTCTTTCGCGAGGGCATTCCGACGGGCGGTGAACCGGTCTATCTGAGGTGGGTCGAAGACGTCCAACCGTACTCCTTCGGCAACCAGTTTGCGCCGATCAGGCAGAGCGACTGCGATAAGATGGTGCCCCGGCCGCCGATGCCTGACCCACCGCAGTGCATCACTCATGACGGCAGCGGATATCTCATTGAGGTCGGCGACTTGCCGTCAGGGGTTCCGTCCGCGCCCGCTAGGCCAGCCAGACCATCAGTTTCAATCGATGGAAACACACTCGAAGTCAAGGTGACGTTGCCAGCGGGAGCCGTGTGGTACGACGTGTACTACACCGACGACCCGCTTAGTCGGATCAAATGTGAAGAGTTCGATGAATCTCACTTCCTAATACGCGTTCCTGCGTTCTCGCGAGTGTCGCTAACACTCTCATGCGCAGCCACGGACAACATCGGTGCCTTTGCGGAGATTCCTAACGTGTTGAGTGGCAACACCTATTATGTCACGGCGAGGGCCTACAGTGAACGAGCAGCATCCGAGTTCTCCGAGGTCGAAGTGTTTACGGTGGAGTGCTCTTCCAGCTCTGGAGCGAGCGGGGCGACGAGTAGCAGTGATATCGGATTCTGTCGGCTGACACCGAGACCGCCTTCGAGTCTTACTGTCGAGAACGTGTCCGACGCCGGCGCAACACTGAAGTGGACGAAGTCGCCGGGCGCGACAGGCTATGCGGTGCGACTGGACGGAAAGGACGTTGATACCTCATTAGGAGATGTCGATCGATTCAGATTCGACGCTGAGGATGGATACACAGGTAACACGGCTCACGCGCTTGGAGTGTCGGCCAGGAATGAAACAGCCAGTTCGCGGTACTCCGCGTTGACGGTGTTGCTTCCTCCGTCGCCGCAGACATCACGGGAGAGCCCAGACTCAATCGGGCTGAGCTGGACGCTCGACGAGAACGCAAACGGCGCCGAAGTGCGACTCGGTTCGACAGGAAGGGTCGAAGCGGCCGATTCCAACACGTCGCACACTTTCGATGCAGGCATCGATCCTGGGGTGGAGTACACACTCTACGTCCGCGCCAAGAACGACGAGGGAAGATCAGCGTGGGCGACAGCGGCCGTAGTCAACGGGGGCGGAATCGCCGGCGACGGCACTGTCAACATCCAGGAGAAGGCGGACGGCTTCAGCATCAGCGGCACGGCGGCGGCCGGGGCAAGCGTCCGCGTGACCGTGGGCGGCACGACGCTCGCGGCGGTGACGGCCAACGCGCAGGGCGGGTGGTCGGTGAGCGTGCCGGCGACCAACGCCTACATCACCGAGGGATCGGTGAGCGTCAGCGCCCAGGCCACGAAGGCGGGTCACCCGACCGCGGCGGCGAGGGCGGCGTTCCAGGTCGATCTAACGGCGCCAACGGTTAGTTACGTCGCCCCGTCCAGCCTGAAGGTCGACTCGGCGGTGAGAGTCCCTCCGACGACCACCGACACGGATATCCCCGCCATCTCCGCCTACGCCTTGGCCAACGGTGCGGAGCTACCCAGTGGGCTGAGACTGAACCCAAACACAGGCGTCGTCAGTGGCACGCCCACAGAGCGAAGCGAGGACGAGACGGAGACAGAGATCACGATCCGCGACAGGGCCCGTAACAGCGGTACGGCGACGCTGACGTTGCCGCGGGTCGAGGGCCTGGAGCAGGTCCTGGAGGGCTTCGCCTACTCGCCTGCCGAACTCGCGGCGGACGATGACGCGCCGACGCTGACGGCGCCGACCGGTGCCGATGGCGCGCTCAGCTACAGCGTGACGGACGACTCTGCCTCGATCTGCTCCGTGAACGAGACCAGCGGCGCACTGGAGATCGATGGAGCGGGGGTCTGCAAAGTGGTCGCTACGGCAGCGGCGACCCGGACCCACGAGGCGGGCTCTGCGATGACCACGGTCACGATCCGGCTGGAGACGCCGAACCTCAGTCTAAAGGCGATCACTGGGAGTTCGGTCCGGATGGAGTGGGGCACGGTTGCGGGAGCGGAGAGCTATAGCTGGCGTTGGTGCGAGGTCGGCGACTGCGACGAGTACTCGGAGGGCGCGACGACCGCTCTGCGCAACCTCGTCAACGAGCTGAGCGCGGGTACCGAGTACGAGTTCGGCGTTCGCGCGACGAGTGCGAGCCTGCCGGACTCGGACTGGGCCAGCGAGACGGCGACGACGCTCTCTGAGTCCGAGCTGAGTATCGACGCGGACGCGATCGCTGGCGACGGGTGGGTCAACATCGCGGAGAAGGCGGCCGGCTTCGCTATCGGCGGTACTGCGGTGGCTGGGGCGAGCGTGAGCCTGACCGTGGGCGGGACGGCGCTGAGCGCGGTGCTTGCGGATTCGCAGGGCAGCTGGTCGGTGAGCGTGCTGGCGAACAGCGCCTACATCACCGAAGGGTCGGTCAGCATAAGTGCGGAATCCGTGAAAGACGGGCACGATGACGCGACGGCAGAGGCGACCTTCCGGGTCGATCTGACGGCCCCCACGGTCAGCTATACCGCACCCGACAGTCTCAAGGTCAACGCCAAGGCGACGATCAACCCAACGACCTCGGACACGGACATCGACTTGTACGACGAGGCCGACGGCCATGCGCTGCCGGCAGGACTGAGTCTCGATGAATTGAAGGGCGTCGTCAGCGGCACACCGAAGAGGCGCGGCGACGAGGACACCACGACGGACATCACGGTTCGCGATGAGGCGGGCAACACCAGCACGGCGACGTTGCAACTGCCGCGGGTCGAGGGCTTGGAGCAGGTGCTTGAGGACTACGAGTACTCGCCCGCGGAGATCACGTGGGGCGACGATGCGCCGATGCTCACTGCGCCCACCGGCGCTGAGGGCGCGCTCAGCTATAGCGTGGCGGAGGACACGGAGTCCGTCTGCTCGGTTGACGCGACCAGCGGCGCGTTGACCCTCGAGTCACCGGGCGAATGCAAGATCTTCGCCACAGCGGCGGCGACCGAGACCCACGAGGCCAAGACGGACACGGCGAAGGTGACGATCAATGCGCCGACGCTGACCGGCGAGCTGCGGGCGGTCAAACGCTCGAACGGGCAGATCGAGTTCGCCTTCCGCCCGACCGGCGGGGAGGATCTCCTGCCCAGCCCGAATCGCTTCGTCCTGCCGAGTGAGATGACGCCGGGGAAATGGACCAACAGCAGCTCGTTCACGACTACCATTGATGAGCTGGAGTTCACAGTCGGCAACATCTCGGTGCGGCTGAACTGCGCGGGCTACATAGAGGTGACTCTGCTGCCGGGCGAGGGCGAGCGCATTTCTCCCACGATGCGGAACTTCTACTACAAGACGGCCGTGGTCGACGCCTGGCGCCGGAGCGCGTCGCTGACCGTCACGCTTACGCTTCCCGACGAGGAGGAGGAGGCTGAGGGCGCGGTCGGGACCGCGGGCGTGCGGATGCAGGCAGCTGTGGCGGAGTTCGTGTATCCGGCCGGCGTCGAAGGCGGGCTCATGGCCGAGGCGGCGGCGGTCGGCGGATCGGCGGTCTCGACCGCTCCTTGCACGCCTGAAGGACTGGAAGTCACCGAGATTGCGCAACATTCGATGACGCTGAGCTGGGATCCGGCTCCTGGCGCCGCGAGTTACGAGGTCATGCGCACCGACGCGACCACGCCCGAGGCGTCTTCCGGGACCACGTCGCACGAGTTTGACGAGCTCAGCGCGGCGAGTGAGTACCGGCTGTCAGTCCGGTCCAAGCGAGGCGCCCAAACATCCGCCTGGGCGCACTCGACCGAGACCACGCTCGCCTGCGGCAATGTGCCGGCGTCCGCCAGGACGCGTCCTGTCTCTGAACTTCGCTGGAGCGGCAGTGGGGCCATTCAGGACGAGCAGCGGCGGGACGGGACGCAGCCCCAGACTCGCACCGTCGACTGGAACGACGGGACCTGCACGGGCACGGTCGGCGAATGGGAAGACGAAGGACAACCAAGCTGGGGCCAATGGAGCGATACTGACCGCCAGCGCTGCAACCCCGTGGAACCGGTGAAGCCGCTGACGACCAGGACGGCGAGCGTTACGGTCACGCTGAGGGAGTGGCAGGTTCGCGGTGACACGGCCTACGAGCGCGTACGGACCGACACTGAGCACTACTCGCGCAGCGTGACCCGCGAGCCGGTCTCGGAGGGCTGCGGCTGGGTTATCGAACTGTGGGGTAGCCCTGATCGGGTTGAAGCGGGTTCGGCGCGCGACTCGGGCACGACCAAAGTCCGCCCCGCCGCGGAAGGGCGCACGGTCACGCTCTCGACCACGTACTCCTGGGTAGTGCGCGGCGATGTGGCCCACCAGCAGGTCACCGTGCGCAAGCGCGATGACGTGCGGCCCTATGTCTGGAGCAGCGCGCCGACCAATGCCTGGCAGGCAGGAAGCTGGCAACTGGGAACGCCCTACACGGTGGGGCCGACTGACACCGGCTCGAGCTTGACCCGGCCTGAGCCGGAGGAGCGCACCGTCACGCTCTCGACGACGCACTCGTGGGATGTGCGCGGAAGTGTGGCCTACCAGCAGGTCACCGTGCGCAAGCGCGATGACCTGCGGCCGTATGTCTGGAGTGGGGCGCCGACCAATGCCTGGCAACTGGGTAGTTGGCAGGAAGGCACGCCCTACACCGAGGGGCCGACGGACACGGGCACGACCCTGACCAAGCCCGACGACTACACGATCGGACCGATCTCAGCGCGTGATGCCGATCAGGATGTCTACCGCTGGGTTGTCGTCTTCGGCCCGAACTTGACCTGCCGGGAGCATCAGGAGGTCAGCGAGGCGACGAAGTGGACGACGTACCGCGTCACCTACACCTGGGGCGGCACGAGTTGGGACTCGGTCGTCACCAGTTCGTTCTACCACACGTACGGCTCATACAAGCGCACCGGTGAGACGCGGGCCTGCAACTTCGGTCCCTCCGGCTCTTCAGCCACGAGCGACGGCTTCCTCTTGGCGGCCGGAGACTACGAGCTGGAGTGGAGCAGCGGGCGCATCGCCTTCAGCGTGCCTGCCGGCGCGAGCGTGACGCTGAGCTGGCGCGAACTTGCGGACGGCTCGTCGCAGGCGGTCTTCAGCCTGAGCGACGGGGGTGAATTGGTGGTCGCGGCCGACGCCTTGAGCAGCGCCTCGGGCTCTGGCGCGCCAGACAATCCGACGTTGGCGGCGATCGCGGCGTCGCTGCGCGACCCGACCACGGAATCGGCGGCGGCGACAGCCGCGTCCTCAACGGCCTGTGCAACGGGAGCGCAATCGACAGACGGCGTTACGCAGGTCGATCTGGATGCCAGTGCTTGCACGATCATCGGATCAGGCGGGTCACTCAAAGTCACGAGCGGCGGCGTGTCGCGCAGCTTCAACCTACCGACCGGCCAGGAGTGGCTAATCATCAACGCCTCCACAGGTAACGGCGGCGACGCGGCGGCCATGCTGGTCGAGATTGCCAGCGGCGGCCGAGTCACAGTCGATCTGGCTGGCGGAACTGAGCTTGCTCGGAGCGTCCCAGCAGGCCGCCCTGACCTCGGCGCGCTCTTCGACTCACTGACAACGAGGCCCTCCGAGCCAGGCACATGATGCCGGGTCAAGACACGCTCATTGACCTCGTGAGTCGTATCTCAATCCGGTAACTGTAGGGCCGATGCCGTGCCAGCCTCTAACGTTCCATCTGGGCAGATGTCGAATTCCTATTGGCCGGAGATCGACCTGATCGGCTGGCTGCTTCTCGTGACCGTTGCGTTGGCCGCCGCTCTCATGTTCGGCATGGTCGTTTCGTACTACGGCGTCGACCATCTGCTCGGGGAACTTCGCAACACCCCTGCTCGACATTCCGGGATTCAGTCGCTGGCTTCGGTCATGGAGGTTCTGTTGATTCCACTGTCGGCATTCGTCGCCGGCGGGACCAGGCTTGGCTCAGACTGGATTCAGGGGGTTCGCGATGGCCGGCTGGGTCCCTGGTTGCCGCTGCTCTTGGCGGCGTCCATTGTCGGCCTGGCGACCTATGTGTGGTGGACTCTCGTCAGTCTGCAGCCCGGGTCTGGAGCGGACGAGTTCGGACCGGCGCGCTGGTTGGGCGCGGCGCTGGCGGTTGCTTTTCCGTTCGTGTGGCTGCCCTTGTTTCCTCGCCTGACGTGGATGCTGGCGGGGATGATCGCAGGACCCGCTGTCGTCGCCCTCGCTGGGTACACTTTCTTCGGCGCGGTGTTTGTGGAATCTGGTTCGCAACTCTGCAGCCATGAGAGCTGTGGTGTCAGCGCTCTCATCGTTTCGCTGTTCGGGGGGCAGCTCGGCCTGTTTGTGCTATTCCGCAACAAGCTATCGCTGCTGTGGGCTGCGTCTGTCGGCGTCACTACCCTCATCATGGTGGCCACAGGCAAGGGCGATATCGGTCTGGTGTGGGTGGCACTGCTGGCTGGATGGGTCCTAGTGTTGATTGTCGTAGGCCTAGCGAGCGTCGCGCGAGTACAGATACGTGCGAAACCGACGAGCTGCTTCGTAGTGTGCGCCCTGGTAGCTGGAGGATTGGCTGTGTCCGGTGCACGCTTCTAGGAGGACCTTCGCCGCATCGCGCCCTGTTCGAAGAGATTGAGGTGATTGGCCTGCTGACCGTACATTGACATTCAACGTTCGCCGGGCGCTCTGCTCGTGAACCGGATGTAATGGTGTGCGTGCAACGGAGCCTGCCGGCAGAGAATCCTTGATCGTGCCGTTCGGACACTTCGTTCACAGGAGGGCGGTGTTGACGCAATCCTGAGCGCGCTATCGCCTGTTCAACCGGTGCGTCGGTCGTCTTGTCCGACAGACCCTACTCCGAGGCCGCCTCCAGATGTCGTCGTACCATCGGACGGGACAGCCGCGTGCAGCGAGCGATCTGGTTACGGCACTGGTCCAACTGCCAACGCCGGAAAACTTCATTGACCTCCACTCGAGTCACCTACCGGTGGTTCGTCGCAGCTCCTCTCGGACCCAGCGATCGTCTGGCCGACAGCTGACTCGGTAACACGTCTGCCGAGCCGGTCTCGACCATGGCGAAGTAGTCAGAAGTGCTTGGCGTTCTCGCCCAAGGGTGATCAATGGTCTCTGAGGCGGCAACTGGTGCTGCGGCCGACGGGCGAGTCCGGGCTGCCCCGCCACCCGCCATGCGCCGAGGCGCGAA
>VXSB01000023.1 GCA_009838175.1 Chloroflexota bacterium | reverse complement strand
CCAACAGCCCCCCACCACACTCTCTCCGTGTGGGTGTAGTTCTGCTCGTTGTGGTCGGGGTAGGTGCACTGGGTGGCGTCGATGTTAGGGTCGGCGTGGGTGTCGGAGTAGCCGTGGGCGTGGGTGTCGGCGTCGGAGAGGGTGTAGGTGTGTGTGTCGGAGGAGGAGCTACGGACGTGGTCGTACGCCCCCAGTTGCTCCACTTGCCCCAGTGCCTGGGCGCGGTTTCGGAAGGCGATAAAGCACCCATGATTGCAAACCAGTGCTGGGTCGCCGGCTTGAGGCCTGCCAGCGTCGTGGTGATAGACGGCTCGGTGACCTGCTGACCGCTGGCGCCCTCCTGCAGCGTGATCTTCTGGAACTTGCCGCCCTTGCCGTTGTCCCTGACCGAGTAGAACCAGTACTGCTTGATGTCGTCGCCGCCCTTTCGCCACTGGACATCGATGGAGTCGTGCGTGACGTTGGTGAACGAGTCGATGGTCGGTGCGTCGACGTCTCCGTGGGCGGCGTAGACGACGCCGCGGTCGGAAGCGGGATTTCCCAACATCACAATCGTTGCGACCGCGGCGGCGGCCAAGGCCAAAATCAAAGCGTAAGGGGCGAGTTTCAAAGGCATGAGCGAGCTCCGTGTGTCGCCAATTGATGTCCAATTCAAGTGCCGCTATCGGCACAAGCGATTAACGATATCGTCAATATCCATGTCTATTCTGTGGTATTTATGCGAATTTGTATGACAGTATTATGTCGCTATACAGCGAGTCGCCAAATCGACTTTTCGGAGTTCTGGCGCGGCTCGAAAAACGCCGATATACACCGTGGTTGGGGATGCGGAAGAAACCATCAGGGTTGCTCCTACTCATCCCTGTGGATACCCGCCCCGTACTCCGATACAGGGGACAAAGGGGCACGCATCACAGCCCATCATTCCAAACATGTCCCGGGCTTGAACCGGAGGTGAGGTAGACCTCCCCTTTTTGGGTCAGAAAAATCCCTTCCCCTCCCCCTCTCAGGGGGAGATTAAGAGGGGGTCAAGCGAAGCGAGACGCAGGGGGTGCCCGTACCCCGACACGGGGGACACCGTAGGGGCAGGTTTCAAACCTGCCCGCTCACTCGCCATTGGCATCGTCATCATCATCGCCGTTGGCATCGTCCGCCTTCATCATCCTGTAGCCAATGCCGGACGCCGTGAAGATGTGCCGCGGTTCCCTGGGGTCGTCATCCAGTTTCTGCCGAAGCCGTTTGATGACGGTGCGTACGAGACCACGGCTAGTTTTCCGCTTCCCGCCCCAGACGCGTCGCAGGAGATCGTCGTAAGTCAACACACGTCCCGCGTTGGCCGCCAACTCGAACAGGAGTTTGGATTCGGTGGCGGTCAGATCGACCCGACTTCCAAAAACTGTCACCTCACGTTCGACGAAGTTGATTGCCAAGCCCTTCCTGAAGTATGGATCAGGTGGCTCTGGAAGATGTAGCGGCGCCTGCTTTCGCAGCGCAGCACCGATTCGCGCGAGCAGTTCAGATTCTGAGAATGGTTTCACGATGTAGTCGGCCGCGCCAAGTTCAAAGGCCTTTGTGACGACTTCGTCCTGGCGATACGCCGACAAGAAGATGACGGGAACGTCAACAGTCTTAGAGATGCGTTCCATCAACTCGATACCGTCGATTCCCGGCAACAAGAGGTCGAGCAGGATGAGGCTGGGTTCGTTTTCTAGGATCAGTTCCGTCACTTCTTCAGGGTCGCCAGTGACGACCGTCGCGTATCCCGCCTTGTCGAGCGCGTTGCGGACTTGCCTGAGAACCAGGGGATCGTCGTCTACGACGAGAACCCGAGGCAGGTCTCGCTTTTGTAACGATCGATCAGCATCTGACGCCGGTACGTCAGGTACACCTGAACCGTTCGTCGTCTCCGCTTGAAACGCGGGCAGCGTGAATGAAAATGTTGATCCCATACCCGACCCTTCGCTGTTTGCCCAGATCCGGCCCCCGTGCACCTCAACTATCCCTTTGCAGATGGAGAGCCCGAGGCCCGAGTCTTCGACCTCTCCACCGCCCTCTCTGCCAGCGCGGCGTGCGAACTTACCGAAGAAGCTAGGCAGCGCGTCTGCAGAAAAGCCCTCTCCGCGATCGGCGATCGATATCTCGACGTATAGTTCCTTCCGCGTCGCTGCTACATATATGGGCGACGACTGGGGTGAGAATTTCTCCGCGTTGGAGAAAAGGTTGTTCAACACTTGAACGATGCGCCGTCTGTCCGCCATGACTCTTGGCAGCTGCTCATTCAGATCAATCAGGACTTGGTTTCTTCCACCACCGCTGAGGAACCGTTGCTTCGCCTCATCGATCAAATCAGCCAGCTCTAGCGGCTCCGGCCGTATGGAAAGGGTTCCGGCTTCGATCTGCGCCACCTGTAGAAGTTCGCCGATAAGATCCCGCATTCGGTCCGTCTGCTCGTCGATGATCTTGAAGAACTGGAGCATCTCCGCCGGCTCTAGATCTTCGATGGCTTGGATGAGCGTGGTAGCCGATCCCTTCACCGCGGTCAGAGGGGCGCGTAGCTCGTGGCTCACGATGCCGAGGAATTCCGCGCGCAGGCGTTCAAGATTTTGTATGGGCGTCAGGTCTTGTATTGTCACGACGTATGATTCAACTGTGCCGGCGGCGGCGCGAATGGGTGTCGCGTTGACGAGGGTGGAGATGCTGCGCCCGTCTGGAATCTTGAGCACGATTTCCTCCACACGCACCGTTTCACCGGAGCTGAACAACTCCGCTATGTCAACCTCGTTAATGGGAATCTCCCGTCCATCGGAACGCACGATAGTAAGGGTGTGCATCAGATCTTCCGGTGCTTGCCCAGATGACAAAAGGCTTTCGACTATCCGTACAGCCTCGCGGTTGAACGAAATCGGTACACCTTTTCGCCCGTCAAAGACGATTACTCCGACTGGAGAAGTGTCAATCAGGGTCTCTAAACCATCCCTCGCTCGACGTTCAGAGCGATACGTGTGTGCATTGTCGATCACCAACGCGGCCTGGTATGCGAGCATCTCAAGCGTTTCTTCGTCATCGAGAGTAAATTCGGCGGCGGATTCTTTGACGCCCAAAAAGATGCTGCCCACGCGCTGGTCCTTGTGGCGTATAGGCGCCGCCAAAAAGCTGAAGGGAAGCCCTTCCGGCGCTGGGAAATTGAGATGGTCGAATCCCGAAGATTCGAAGTATGGACGCAGATCCTTGAAGCGGATAGGGTCTTGAAACGCGCTCAAGTGTTCGAAGATCCGCTCACCGTTGGGTATCTCCCAGAGCCTCCCTGCTTCTTCCGAGGTCATCCCAGATGAAAAATATACCCATTCTGAATCTTCATCGGTCTGAAGCGCGATCGCTCCGTAGCGCGCGTCCGTCAGCGCTCGCGCGCTGTCCAACACCCCTTGCAGAACCGCATCGAATTCGAGGCTCTCGTTGATACGGATTCCGGTCTCCGCGAGTTTAGACAGCCGTTCCCGCAACGCCGCATTCTCGGCGATTAGTTCGTCCAGAGTTTTCACATCCGCTCCTTCGACGCGACGCATCCCATCGCATTGTCACACTTTTGCCACATGATTCTAACCGTTCAACATCTAGCGCACACTACATCTAGCGCACACTTCGCCGAATCGACCGAAACACCCACTCCTTAAGGAGGGGCAGAAAGAGGCCCCCGCAAGGCGGAACCGTAGGGGCGTTTCGCGAAACGCCCCTACGCCACACCCGCGAAACCCTCCCCTTCGCGCAGCCCAAAAAAAGTCCGACGACAGGGACGCGGGCGAGCGCAGCGAGAACGCAGGGGATGCCCGAGGCACCAGAACAACAGGCTTTTCCCCGCCGCGCAGGGCAAATGTCCGAAGGACAAAGGGGAGCATACTTTTTGAACTTGTTCAAAAACCAATCATGCCGGAGTTTTGCCGCTAAATTGCCCGTTTTGTTCTAAATTCCCCTTCCAACCAAACCCCGAAATCCTACGAAAACCACCTCTCCACACCCCACACCTGTCGATACTCACTCAATCACCCAAAACTTACCCCGAATCCCACCAAAAAACACCCCCGCCATGATCTTGCCGCTACAGCGGCAAAACTCCGGCAAGAGCGGCAATTTAGCGGCTATACAACGTCTCAATAAGACACCAGAACTCAACCCACCATACAATCCATCCATGGCCCACAAATCCCCCACCTACAACCTCCTAACCGCCGACCGCTTAATCGACGCCAAAGGCGGTCCACCAATCCAAAACGGTGCCGTCCTAACCCGCGATTCCGAGATTCTAGCCGTCGGATCCGCCTACGAAATCCGCGCACCCGAAGGTGCCTCAGTTACGAATCACCACTATCCCGGTGCCACGATCCTCCCCGGAATGGTCGATTGCCACACCCACAACAACGGCTTCGGCGACGGCCGCAACGGTCAAGACCTAGCCGCCCTACCCGACGAAATCCTCACCCTACAGTCCGCATCAAACGCCCGACGCTCCCTCTTCTCCGGCGTAACCACAATCCGCGAAAACGGTCCCAAGAACATGACCATGTTCCGCCTCCGCGACGCCATAAATGAAGGTCTCACAATCGGTCCCCGCATGATCCTCTGCGGACGACCCGTGTCAATAATCGGCGGACACATGGGCTATTTCGGCGGAGAAGTCACCGGAATCGACGAATGTCGTGCATTTACCCGCCAACTGATAAAAGAAGGCGCAGACTACATAAAAATCACCGCAACCGGCGGAAGCACCCCATCATCCTTCCCCCTCCGCCCCGCATTCAACCTCGATGAGCTGAAAGCCGTCACCGACGAAGCCCACAAATTCGGAAAGCTGACAGCCACCCACAGCACATCGACGAAAGGAGTCATAAACTCCCTCGACGCCAACGTCGACATGATCATCCACTGCGTCTACAAAGAACCAGACGACACCGACAACTTCCGCGTAGACGTCGCCGAAAGAATCGGCGAACAAGGCGCATACGTCAACCCGACTCTCCATGTCGGTCGCTCTAAGATCTGGTCATTAACGCAAAAAAACCGAGCATTTGGCATAACCGAACAAGAATCCATCGAACTCGACACCGCAAAACGAGAACTCGAAACCCGCCTCGACCAGAACCGCCGAATGATCGAAATGGGCGTAAAAGTCATCACCGGCTCCGACTCCTCCTGGGGCGACTACCAACTAGGAAACACCGTCTACGAAACCGAACTCCTCGTACACGCCGGCTACTCACACATGCAAGGCGTGTTATCAGTCACCAAATGGGCCTCCGAAGCACTCGGCGTCAATGACATCGTCGGCACCCTCGAGCCCGGCAAACAAGCCGACATCCTCGTAGTGGATGGCGACCCATCGAAAAACGTCAACGATCTCTGGAACGTCACAGACGTCTTTTTCAAAGGCGAAAATCTCGACCGCGGTTCCGAAGAATCCCTATCCGCCGTGCGTCAAACACCCGAAGAAATTAATCTGGGTAGTCATCATTCGCACGGAGGTCACAAATGAGCGATGGCAATCCGCAATTCACGATTCTCAAAGCAGCCAGACTAGTTGACGGCAACGGCGGCCCGGTCGCCGAGCAAGCCGCAATCCTGCTCGAAGGCGACACAATCAGGCAGATCGGCACCAAAGAAACCGTGCAAGCACCCGAAGGTGCCTCGGCAACCGAAATCGACTACGGCGATGCGACCATCCTCCCCGGCTTAGTCGATTGCCACGTCCATCTCATCGGCATCGGTGACGGCAGAGCCGGCGATGATCTCGTAACTCTGCCAGACGAAGTCCTCACAGTCCAAGCCGCTCAGAATGTCCGAAAGCATCTCTATTCCGGCGTAACAACCGTCAGAGATTGCGGCGCCAAGAACCGCACCACTTTCCTGCTCCGCGAAGCCGTCGAGATGGACATCGTAGCGTCGCCACGGTTGATCCTAGCCGGAAGACCCATCGCGATCATCGGCGGACATCTTTCCTACTTCGGAACTACAGCCACGGGACCGACTGAATGCCGCGCCGCCGTCCGACAGCTCATCAAGGAAGGCGCTGACTTCATCAAAGTAACCGCCACTGGCGGCAGCACACGCACCAGCCACCCATCCAGACCATCATTCAACATCGACGAGTTCTCGGCGATAACCGACGAGGCCCATAAATTCGGCAAACACGTATGCGCGCACTGCACCTCCTCTGGAGGCATGGAAAACGCTTTAGAAGCCGGCATCGACACCATGATCCACGGTGTCCACCGCGACTTCAACGGCAACGACAGCTATCGTCCCGACATCTCTGAACGAATCGCTGAACAAGGAGTCTTCGTAAACCCCACGCTCGGCCAAGGTTTGGCTCGTATCCGCCAACTCGAGGACAACCCCGACCTAGTGCTCGAAACCGAAGATATCGACGTAATGCGTAGCGGTTCGGAAGTTCGCATGGACCATGTCGCCCGGATGCGGGACGCTGGCGTGGTGATGGTAGCAGGCTCGGACTCGGCGTGGGCGAACTATCCAATGGGAGACTTCCAGACCGAGATCGAAGCACATGTAATGGCTGGCATGTCAAACATGGAAGCCATCGTCTCAGCCACCCGCGACTCCGCCGTCTCATGCCGCGTCGACGACATCGTAGGCACTCTCGAAGTTGGCAAGCAAGCCGACGTCTTGGTCGTCGATGGCGACCCCACCCGCGACATCGCCGACCTCCGCAACGTCCACGACGTGTTCTTGGCAGGATCAAAGATCGACCGTCATAACCTAGTGTGATGCGAAGTGCTTGCATTATGCCAGCATTGCTGGCATAATGCAAGCATGACTGTACAGATAACAATCCGCAACGTCCCCGACGAAGTCCGCAACAAACTTGCCGAAGGTGCAGCTAGGAGACGACAATCGATGCAAGCATTTCTGCTTGATGAGCTCGAACGCGTAGCCGCCCGATCAAACAACGAAATGGTGTTTGAGAGAGTGCACGCAAGGTTGGCGGCGACAAACTCACGCGTCGACGCTGAAACAATTGTTAACGCCATTAAGGCAGATCGGAAGTGACCATTGTCGTCGATGCCTCGGTCCTAGTCGCTTCTTTGGTCGATGTAAGGCACGAGGGCCTGTGGGCGCGCGAAAGCACGCGACGCGCTACATTGATCAGCCCACAATTGATATACGTCGAGAGTGCAAGCGGTCTCCGGAGAATGGAACTCGCTGGTGAAATCTCGAACTCGGTGGCAACATCGGCAATGCACGACATGTTCGCGGTCGAAATCGAATTGCGTCCATTTGGCCCATCTGCTCAGCGCATTTGGGAGTTGCGCCATAACCTCACCTGCTACGACGCTTGGTACGTAGCATTAGCCGAATCGCTAAATTGCCCGTTGCTGACGCTCGATCGCCGGATCGCGCGCGTCAATGGACTTAACTGCGAAGTTTTAACCGCACCCGACGACCCGGTAAGGCGTAGTTGGTAATTTGGCAATGCCCCTACCATCACCCCCCGCTTCGATCCACGCCAATTTCTCCGCGATGAACGCCAAGGAGCTACGTTTGGCGCAGGAGGAGATCTGGGAGTGGATATCAGCGGCAGAGTCGGCTTCATACGACGATGCACCTGATGATGACGTATTGGACATGGCGAGGGAAGCGCTTAATGAAGTAATCGCCGAGCGCCGGGCTCTACACGGCGACGAGACTGCGCCCAGAGGTGGATAAACGCGGGCGGTTGAACTGCGTTTGATAAACTGACCACATAGATATCCTCTTCCGTCCAGCCCGCCATAAACGCGGAGGTTCGCACCATGGCACAAACAGCCGACGTAGTAACCAAAGATCAGGTATACGAAGCCCTCAAAGACGTCTACGACCCGGAGATACCGGTCAATGTCGTCGACCTCGGACTCATCTACGATGTGGATGTCGAAGACAACGAAGTGTTTGTGGAGATGACCCTCACCGCGCAAGGTTGCGGCATGGGACCATACATTGCGCAACAGGCCGAATGGCGCATCGCCGAGATCGAATATGTCGAGGATGTAGAAGTCGATCTCGTGTTCGACCCGCCTTGGAACCCCGACATGATCACCGAAGATGGCAAACGCCTCCTCGGCATCGATTAACCAAGAGCCGTACCGTCGCGGACTATCCGTTGACCACTCCTCGTAAAACTACTCCCGCCGAAGAAGCGCGCTTGGCGCAAGCCCGGCGGCAGTTCCAAGAACGTAAGCGCATCGCTGATTCGCTCAAATCTATCGGAAAACGCATCGGCGTATATAGCGGAAAAGGCGGTGTCGGTAAGACGACCGTGGCTGTCAACCTTGCTGCCACCTTAGCCAAACAGGACCGCGACGTCGCGCTATTCGACTGCGACATCGACTGTCCCAACGTCACCCGTGTCCTCCGCATCTCCGAAGGCCCGGTCGAACGAGACGGACGAATGGTTCCGTCCCAGCGCTTCGGCGTGAAGGTGATGTCAATGGCCTTCTTCCAGCAGAACGAGGAAGAGGCCATCATCTGGCGCGGACCGATGATCCACAACGCCATCAACCAGTTCCTGCAGATGACAGATTGGGGAGAGCCGGACTACATGGTTGTGGACCTGCCACCCGGCACATCCGACGCACCGTTGACAGTGATGCAAACCCTCAACCTCGACGGTTTTGTCATCGTCAGCACGCCGCAAGAGTTGGCCGCACTGGACGCCAAACGGTCGATCAACATGATCCGCAAGATGAATCTCGACGTCCTCGGCGTCGTCGAAAATATGACAGGCGGGTTGTTTGGGGAAGGTGCTGCCGAGGAGTTGGCCTACGAAATGGGCATACCGTTTTTGGGAGCCGTCAACCTGCGCCCCGACTATCTCGACGCGTTGGAACCGCCAGTGTTGACGAATGAAGACGTGGCGGCGGAGTTCGACTACATCGCGCTCGGTGTTACGCGGCAGTTAGTCGGTAACCGCGCCTAATCACTCTTCTCCACCAACAACTCCACGGTCTCTCGCAACGTCCTCGAAGTGTCCACCGTCTCCGGTCTCTCGTGACCAATCGGCGACGCGGTCACATGCCTGAACACGTCAGCCGCGCCCTTGTGTAAGTACGGTGTAGCGCCTGCTGAACCAAACGTCGCCGATATCTGCTCCATCTCGGCGATCCAGCGAAACGCCTTCGCACCCAGACTATTGACACCCTGCATATTCCTGAGCACGCCCTCCTGACTCGACTCCATCTCGGCGATGAACTCGTCATAGATACCGAGGTTCATGGCGGAGATGAGGGCAGAAGCATTCAACGCCGCCGCTCCCTTGCTTAGAGAGGCATAGCACATCTTGATCGCGGAGGCACGTCCAACCTCACCTCCCATCAACGGTACGGAAATACCGTGACCGTCAAGTTGTCCCATGATCGCTTCGTGCGGACCAGATGCATAGAAGCGTGGGGGCTCTCCTCTGCCCGGCGGACCACCGATAATCCCGCCGTCGATATACCTTCCGCCTGCATTCCCGATGATTGCTGCCATCTGTAAGGCAACAGCCGGTGCGACCGGGTTGCAGTCGGCGAACGGTAACGGTTTGCCAGTCTCAGCAATGACCGCCGCGACTTGGCGGGAGACATCAACCGCGCGTTCTGGTACGAGGACCGACAGCACGATGTCGGCACGGTCGATCATCTCTGCGAAATCAGGGACATCGGTGATGCCGGCGACCTCGGACAATTCGCGGGTTCGGGCGGTGCGCTCGGTCAGACAGGTGATGACATCTAGGCCGTTTTCTCGGAGTGCGCGTCCGACGTTGGAACCCATATCGCCCGGGCTCAGTATCGCAACAGTTTTCACGGTTTCCATGGATCGTTCGCTCCTTGGTGTTTAGTTCGTATGCGAGCTTGGTCGAATTTGCTAATAAGCGCGCTCCCCCTCGTTGCCTTGGGAGAACGCGCTTTTTCCCTTTGAATTCCCGCCTTTGCAGGAATGACGAGGCCGTAAGTTAACCTCGAACGACGGCGGCGATCGATTCGCCGACGAGCTTGGCTTCACCCGGATTCAGACCGAAGACGTGGATGGTCAACGGAGCGTTATCCATCGTTCGTGTCCAAACCGGAGGATCTCCCTCCTTCAGCTTCACGACGAGGTCTTCGTTGTTGAAACCCACGACCTCTTCATCGACGCCGATCGTAACTCCGAAAGGCTGGTGGGCAATGATGTTGTCGATCAACTCCGCAGAAACGCCGGGAATATCCCGCAACGGCTTGATGATCTCCAAGCTCTCCTGCTCGGCGGCAGCAAGCCGACTCTCGTGGTCCAACTTGAACCAGCGCTGGACTGCAGCCACACAACCCATCATTTCTTGTCGGTCTACCTTGTGGGGACGGCCAAGACCCCGAATCCTTCGCCCTTCATAGCCGACGAATGAATGCCGGCCGATCGCTTCGATGATGTCCTCAGTGCCAAGCGCTAGCCCGGTTGAATGCGGTGCACCCATGTACTTGGCAGCGATGCACTGGAAATCAGCGCCCATACGGACGTATTTGCCGAAATTCTCTAGTGGGAATATTTGTCCTGCGGCATCGACCGATGCGTAAACTCCAACATCTTTGGCGATCTCGATTACCTTGTCGAGCGGGACGACATTCGGGTCCTTGGGTGCCTGTTCGACAACGGGCACATGGAGCGCACACGTTTTGTCCGTGATTGCTGCTCGAATGTCGTCTTCGTTGGTACCGTTTTCGTCGCCAGCTAAGACTAGCTTTGCACCCGAGAATTGGAGACAACGGTCGTACCAGTACTGCTCACGGTGTTGAATTACGATCTCATCCTTTAACCCCGTGGTATCAGGGAGTTGCTGGATCAAATCGTCGTCACTCCCCGCCATAAAAGCTGCGGACGCCAATGTTAGTGCCGATCCGGCACCTGACGTGATCCAGGCAGCGGGAACCCCACAAAGCCTGGCAATTTCGTCGCCTGCCGCCTTTTCAAGTTCGATTAGCGGTATGAATGCGCTATCCGCGCGATCCATCGCCTCTTTCACTTCTGGTACGGGCGTCGAGCCGCCAAGCAGAGTCACGCTGCCGGTCGCGTTGATGACGGGCTGAGCTCCGAGCTCCTTGTAGATCGCTCCCCACTCCGATGTAACCATTTTCAACCTCCAGGTCGGGTCATATTCGCAAACCACGAGGTACGTCATCCTCGTGCGGCTTGTTCGGTTTTGTATTCTAACGTTGATTCATCGATTTCAAGTCGCAAATGTGCGATCGTTATCGAACACGAATTCGGCGAAGATTCGAAACAAACGAGACATCCAAGCAAATGCTGACCGACACATCTGAGATCACACTCGTAACCGAGGCGAAAGTCGCCGCAAAGCATTGGACGCCCGCATCTGAAAACGGCGCGCCGCGTAACGCACCGCTACTCTTGGTTTCCGACGAATCCGAGAACTCTCAGTGGTCTCGTTTTGCTGATGACGCATCCGGCTCCGGTGATGTTTACGCCGTTTGGGACGTGTCACCCTACACCTTGGTGCAGACCATATGGGCGATCGGCGAACCCGCTTCGGTGGTAGCACATGGAAAAAACGCCGGTGACATCGCTCTACTAGCAGCAAAGATGGCTAAAGGCGCAGTCCGCGCCTTGGCCCTCGTCGATTACGGACTAGACGAAGGCGATTCTCCGCCATTTGACAACACCATCTGCCCGTTGGTGCTGATACGCGGTCGCCAAAGCGAAATCGCCGACCATCAGCAGGTCGTATCAGCTAGATCTGCGCTAGGGGCCAAATGCAAACTGGTCGAACTCGAGAACTGCGGCAACCGCGCCGCCGAGGCTTGCCCGCAAGATTTCGCTGCAACTGTCGATTGGTTCTTGCGCGCCGAGTCAGATTAGAGTAGCTCAATTGCGCCCGGAATTGCTCCGGACGTGCCGTCTTCGACGGTTCGCGCTCCGCGCGATCCAACTACCTGCAACCGCCATCACTACTCCACCGAACATCGCCGCGTAAACCCAGTTCGACGCGAATGCGAACCCTCCAGTGTCAGGCTCTTCTATGGGCGTTTCCGTTGGTTCAGTTTCTGGGGTCTCCATCGGTTCCGGTTCCGGAGTTTCGACAGGTTCAGGCCTTGGTGTCTCTTCGACTGCGCCATGCAACGTCAAAACCGCGGTCGTGTCAGCCGTCCAACCATGCAAATCGATCGTTAAATCGGCGACACCGGCGATGCCCGGGTGCTCTTGTCGACCATTTTCGCCCGTCCCCTCCGAGAGGCCGGCTGACTCCCCACCCAAACAAGGTACCGTAGCAGAAGTTTCCAAGTTGTCTTCAGACCCCGAGTCGAAAACCTTGGCAATTCCCGACGTGCTCTGGACGCTTAGCGACGATCCTTTGACCTCCGCTGAAGCCACGATATAGCCATCATTTGTGCACGCAAACATGCCCAACACCGTCACATTATTTCCAACAAAAGCGCGTGCGTTACCACTGAATGAGCTATCTGGCACGATCGGCCCATCAGTCCACCACTGCCGGACAGACACGACTCCGGGTCTCTCAGCGAGTGTTGCAAGGAGTACTGAACCATCGCCACTTTCCGATAGCGCGTCGATGCCTGGCAACTCCCTAGGTCGCGTGTACTCGATCACGTCAACGTTTTTGTCGTGAACAACCACAACGGGCGGCGTGATCGGTTGACCGGTTGTTCGATTTTCTAGGGTTGCGCCGACTTCAAACGCGCGGGCGGGGCGGGCACCGCGCTCATCCAGAGCGATCTCGATGACAGTGTGGTCCCAGCCGAATACTGCGCCCAGATCAGCACTGCCGGAAATACCCGGGTGACGACTGATACTTCCTTCGCCATCCGCTGTATCAAGATTGGAAACTCCTTCTCCCTCCAAACACGGTACCGTGGCGCGCGACTCATCATTGTTCTCGGTACCCGCGTCCCACACCGTTCCCGATCCGTAGCTCGGCGAACCATCATCCGACACCATGATGGTGCCCAAGGTTATTCCGTCATTCGTACATTGAAGCGAACCCAAGACACTGATGCGGTCCCCTGGATCAGCAGAGACGCGAAGCAGAGTTTGCTGACTGTTGGGGTTGAGCACACCGCCAAACCTCAACACATCCTTCACTCCAGACCGTCCTCTTAGCGATTCCATCAATTCGGGTTGGGCCCCTGATTCCGCGAACGCCTCTAATCCTTCCAACCGTCCAGCAGATGACGGCAGCAAAACCGCGCTGCTATCGTGAACCACCACGATGGGCGGAGAAATCGGCTGCCGCGCAGTTATGTTCCGCACCGTCAGTTGGAAGTCATTCTGTTGAGCTTCAGCCGGCTGCGACTGCGAGGAAAAAACCGCTAAAGTCAAAACCGCAACAAGCATGGCGCTCAATATCACGCGTCTCAAGAATGCACCTCTTTTTGGCGATCCGGTAAAATCCGGCAGTGACCCTTTTACCTTCCAAATACGAAGTGATCGCAAACTAAGGTTTGCGATCAGACAACAAACTAGGGTACAACAACGCCGATTCAAATCATCGATTAACCGCGTTGCAAAGCCGACTCCGATCAAGAGACTTCTTGCAGACCCAAGCCGCAGGCTCGTGCGAGCTATGTCGTCTTAAATCTCGACATCGGGCCCCAAACCCTAGAACATAATCACCGATCGGGCGACTTCACCTGCCTTCATCGCACGGAATGCCTCGTTGATGTCTGATAGTTCGAGACGTCTAGTTACCATCTCGTCTAGTAGCAACCTGCCTTGGCGATAAAACTCGACGTATCTGGGCATGTCAACTTTGAAACGGTTGGAGCCCATGCTGCACCCTTGAATCTTTCGCTCACGCATCCCGGTCGTCGGGATCTCGATCTTCGTGCCCTCTGGGATCATCCCAATCAACGTCGCCGTTCCCCCTGTCCCCAACGAGTCCCAACAGGCCTCCGCGGCATCTTTCAACCCGATCGCCTCAAAAGTGTAGTCAGCACCGTCGTCAGTGAGGTTGATGATCGCTTCGACGGGATCGCTGTCTGAGGCATCGACTATGTCTGTCGCTCCCAAATCCATGGCGGTCTTAAGCTTGTTCTCCGAAATGTCAACTGCGATGATTCGCAACGCTCCCGCAATGCGCGCACCTTGAATCACTCCAAGTCCGACACCACCCGCGCCAAACACCGCGACAGTTGAACCGGGCTCCACATGCGCGGTATTCAGAGCCGCACCGACCCCCGTCGTCACGCCACAACCGATGAGAGCTGCACCTTCAAACGGCATGTCTTCCCGAATTCTGACCACGCTATTCTCATGCACCAGCATCTTCTCGGCGTAAGTCGCAAGATTCGCCATTTGGACCAGCGGTTGACCATCCCACGATATCCGCGGCGATTCGTTTTCACCACGCATCGGCTTCGTCTGGCAACGCGCCGGGTGACCAGTTATGCAGTGACGACATCTTCCGCAGTAGACCGAAAGGCAAAGGATCACGTGGTCGCCGGGAGCGACATCTTGGACGAGGTCCCCGACTTTCTCGACGACGCCCGCTCCCTCATGTCCCATCACTGCCGGCGTCTCCATCGTGTACAGACCCTCTACAAAGTGCAGGTCGGAGTGGCACACTCCCGTAGCCATGGTTTTGACTAGAACCTCGTACGGACCGGGATCGTCTACGTAGATGTCCTCGATCGTCAACGGTTCATTAACTGTGCTGAATACTGCTGCATCAGGCATATTTCGCCCCCTTTCGTCAGACCTTTTCGTTTTCTCGCGACGTTTTCGTCATTCCCGCGTAGGCGGGCGCTTCAGCGGACGGAACGTCCATCCAGATCGTCTCTAGTCGTCTTCCAATGTCGAAGTGTCACCTTCCGGCAACCCTAGCTCACGTGCCTTGAGCAATCGGCGCATGATCTTGCCAGAACGTGTCTTCGGCATGATGTCGATGAAGTCGATCTCGCGCGGAGCTACTCCGGCAGAAAGCCGATCTCGCGCGAACCGCATCAACTCGCGGCGAAGCTGAGTTCCAGCTTCGTAACCCGGATTCAGCGTCACGAACGCTTTTACGATCTCCATCGCGATCGGATCGGGTTTGCCGATAACACCAGCTTCCGCTACCGCCTCGTGCTCGATCAACGCCGATTCCACCTCGAACGGACCGACAAGGTGTCCGGCAGTGTTGATCACATCGTCCGCCCTGCCTTGGAACCAGAAATACCCGTCCTCGTCGATGCTCGCCTGATCGCCTGTGATGTACCACCCCTTCTTGAATCGGGAGTTGTACATCTCGTCCTGCTGCCAGTACGTGTACATCATTGAAGGCCAGCCGGGGCGAACCGCGAGACTCCCAGCTTCTCCGGGTCCCATCTCGTTGAACTGGTCGTCCAACACCCCCATCGTGACACCAGGGAACGGCCTCCCCATCGAGCCAGGTCGCACTGACATCGACGCAAAGTTGGCGCACATGATCGCGCCCGTCTCCGTCTGCCACCAGTTGTCATGGATCGGCATATCGAAGTATCGATTGCCCCAGACCACCGCTTCGGGGTTGAGAGGCTCGCCCACCGATCCGATGAATCTCAGCGACGACATGTCGTACTGATTCAACACATCGCCGCCAGCGCGCATCAGCAGACGAACCGCCGTCGGCGCGGTGTACCAAACGGTGACATCGTAGTCCTGTATCACCTTGTACCAACCAGACGCGCTGAAACCACCTTCGTAGATGATCTGCGTTACGCCGTTCGTCCACGGTGCCATCATCCCGTACGATGTGCCAGTTACCCATCCCGGATCAGCAGTGCAGAAATAGACATCGTCGTGCTTGAGATCAAGGGCCCAATGCCCAGTGATCCACTGCTGAATCACCGCTTGATGGCGATGCAGCACACCTTTGGGCTTGCCTGTCGAGCCCGACGTGTAGTGCATGATCGCAAAGTCGTACTGCGTCGTGTCCGCCATCGTGAAATCGTCAGGATCAGTCGCCGCCATCAGCTCGTAGTAGTCAAGGTCCCCATCGGCGAGAGGTTCGCCGGAACGACCATCTTTGTCGACGCTGATAACGCTTTTGAGCGTCTTAATGTCCGGCAGAATCACCGAAATCTTGCCCCTCAAATCCGGGCTGGTAACCAGATATTTCGCACCAGCGTCCAGCATCCGATCACGCACCGGATCAGGCCCGAACGCTGAGAACAGCGGAGCGATTACACCGCCCGCCTTCAGAATTCCCATCGCCGCAATGTACAACTCCGGCAATCGATCCATGAAGATGAAGACGCGGTCGCCCAACTCGATGCCCAAATTGTTCATGACCGCACCGAAACGGTCCGACTCGCGTTTGAACTCCGCGTACGTGTAACGCTCCTCCTCGCCGTTCTTCCCAATCCAGATCATCGCGAGCTTGTCACCGTGACCATGCGCTACGTGTCGATCGACCGCCTCGTACGCATTATTCAGACCGCCACCCGGCAACCAGTCCATCCTCTCGAACGCGTCGCGCCACCAATCGAAGTCGGCGCGTGTCGAGATGTAGTCTTCGAGGTTCGGCTGCTGCGCGGCATCAGTGACTGCCGCTTTATCGATCTGTTCGAAATCCAACTCGCTTGCTCCCTGTTTCTATCTTCGGACGTGTCTTGAGTATTGAGGGTAAATAGGCTATGCGGGTATATTACCGTGTGCACTTCAACTTCGCATGATTCTCAACAAACCCTCCCTCTTTTGCGCAGCAAAAGAGGGACGCGTCAAGCGAAGCGAGACGCAGGGGGTTCATACCGCAACCCGCCCGTAAACACCCCCTCCTTCAGGAAGGGGCCAAGGGGACGCGGGCGTAGCGAACGCAGGGGATGCCCGCCGTAAGTTGTAGAATCGTAGGTTGGTAACAACGCAAGTGCGTAAACCCACAAACCGCGGTCGCACAACAATTAACCGAGAAAACTCAACCATGAAAGTCCTGTTCCTCGAAGACGAGCTCCCGACCGCGCGAGCCGGCGATATCCGTGAAGTCAAGAACGGATTCGCGCGCAACTATCTGATCCCCCGTGGCATCGCCGTACTCGCTACGGAACACCAACTGCGACGTGCTGAAAAACTCCGAGCCGAAGCCGAGGAACGCCGCCTGCGCGAACTCAACGAGTGGCGCGACATCGCAGCCGAACTCGCCGAAAACCCTGTCGAGCTGACCGTCAGGACCGGTCCCACAGGGCGACTCTACGGCTCCGTCACCAACACCATGATCGCCGCCCGTCTCTCCGAACTCACCGGACGAACGATCGAACGCAAGCGCGTACGGATGCAGGAGCAGATCAGAATCGTCGGAACTTACCGACTCCCTGTCCGCTTTATGGAGGAGATCGACGCGACCATCACTTTGAACGTCGTATCCGAGGATGTTGTCGAGGCAGAAGACGAGGAATCAACCACCGACCAGTACGCCATCACTGACGAGATCTTGGCCGCTGGCGAGATCGACATGCATGCTTGGGAAGAGCCGCAAGCCGTCGATGCATTGGCGCTGATAGCCGGGCGTATTTTGGCCCGCAACATTCCGCAATTCAGGGTCATCCACGGCAAAGGCGAAGGCAAGCTCCGACAAGCCGTACGCGACCGTCTCAACGAAATGAAGACCGAAGGCACCGTCATCCTATGGGGCCCCGGCAGAATCGACGGCGATACCGACGCCGACAGCCTAGAAGCCGTCTCCTGGTTCACCGTCAGCTGAAGAACAAGCCCCTTTCGAGAATCGAAAGGGGCGCGAGCGAACGCAGTGATGCGAGCGGGGTATGCCCCTCCCCTTTTTATGTAGCAACCTGTTACTCTCCCCCTGCTAGGGGAAGATTCCCGTTACCCTCCCCCTCCCAGGGGAGATTCAGAGGGGGCGCGAAGCGAGGCGCAGGGGGTTCATACCCCCAACCAGCGCACTCATGTCATTCTGAACGGAGCACAGGCGAAGTGAAGAATCTGATCCCTCGGCGTCGCTTGAAATTACCTTAAACCCATCCTTCAAATCCTCAAAAAATCCTTACCATCCTAGTTCAAACAATCCCCATTCAGTTTAGGATTCGATATACGCCGTTAGTTAGATTCTTCTCCCAATCGACCCGAATGCAAGAACCGACCACCCTCCCATCAGACGGTAGTCCCCCGTCAAATCTCGATGCCGAAGTCTCGATCATCGGATCGCTCTTGATCGACGGCGACGCGATCCTGCGGATCGAACCATTCCTCAGACCCGAACACTTCTACGGCGAGCAGAACGCCGAGATATACACCGCGTGCCGCGAACTCTTCATGGAGTCGGTCGGCATCGACCAAGAGACCGTTCGCGACCGGTTGATCGCCAAAGACATCCTTGAGGATGTCGGGGGAGACGCGTACCTCAGCGCCGCAGTCGCTGCGACCCCGCACTCCGTACACATCGTCGATTACGCCCACCTTGTCCACAACGCCTACGTCATCCGGCAACTCGGTCAGGCCGGCATCCAGATAAACGAGATCGGCTCCAACTACTCGAACACCCGCGACGTTGACCGCGCCGTCAAGGCCGCCGAAGAGATCATCTTCAGGATCGGTCAGACCTATGAATCGGCTGATTTCCTGCCGATCAGAGACGCGAGGTCAATCATCGAATTCTTCGACCCGCCGACGGTCGATGACACTGACGAATCCAACCAACCAATCGCCACTGGCTTCGAATCTTTAGACCGTGTGCTCGGGGGCTTCCATCGCTCCGACATGATCGTGCTTGCTGCCCGACCCGGTTTCGGCAAATCCACTCTCGCGCTCAACGTCGGGCTGAACGCTGCGAAAAACGGCAAGACCGTCGGCATCTTTAGCTTGGAGATGGGCATCGACCAAGTCGCCCACCGCATGGCAGCTGCCCATGCACGCATCAACATCCAAAACGTCCGCAACGACCATCTGACCGCCGCCGAGCGTGACCGCTTGAGCGACGCCTACGGTTATCTCAGCGACATGCGCATCTATGTAGATGACGCCGCTCTCCAGACCGCAAGTGCCCTCAGCGCCAAAGCTCGGCGTCTAAAACTCCAAGCTGGTCTCGACTTCCTCATCGTCGACTACATGCAGCTGATCAGCGGCTCGTCATCTGGCGGGCGCGAAGCCAACCGTGTGCAAGAGGTGAGCGAGATATCCCGCTACCTGAAAGCGATAGCCCGCGATCTCAACATTCCCGTCCTCGCTTGTTCGCAACTGAACCGAGCCGTCGAGCAACGCAAATCACACGAGCCTCGCCTTGCCGACCTGCGAGAGTCAGGCTCCATCGAGCAGGATGCCGACGTCGTCATGTTCATCCATCGTGACGACAAGAACATGTCGGAAGAAGAGTGGAACCGGCGCAACCCGACGCAGGTCTATCCGCGCGGCCTCACCGAGATAATGATCGCCAAACATCGCCACGGACCTACAGCCAACATCGAGATGTCGGTGCGCGACGAATGGGGCCTCTTCTCATCGGTCAGCGAACCGGGCATGGATTGAGAGGCGCAACATGCCGCCTCAACCCATCAAAGGCTTCCCCCTGCCGGACGACTTCGCCACCACGCGCGTCCCAAACGCGGTTCTCGGTCGCGTCTTGTCCACAATCGAAGATGCCGACGAAATCAAGTTGATACTCCGAGCCATCTGGCTTCTCGAACACCAGCGCGGATATCCGCGCTACATCACTCGCAATGACTTGCGCCGCGACCGCATTCTTTCCGTCACCATTCCAGATCAATCCGATTTTGACCGAATCTTGCAGTCCGCGATAGAGCGCGGCGTTTTTGTCGAAGTTTCAATAAATGACAACTCTTGCTTAATGTTCAACACCGAGTCCGCGCGCCGCGCCTCAATCGAGGTTTCCACAACGACCGACAATTTGAACGAAGACGACAATGGTTGGGAAACCGCGGCCGTCAGCACTGCCCTTGCTGATGCGTTTCGGGCGTATGAAGAAAACATAGGCATCCTATCGCCGATGATTCGCCAGAGCATCTTGGCCGCATTGGAAGATTTCACCGATGAAGACATAACCCACGCCGTTAGAATCGCCGTTGAGAACGAGAGCCGAAGCTGGTCTTTCGTCGCCGGCGTCCTCAGGCGCTGGGCAAGAGATGGAATACCCCATGAGCGAACAGACGGAACAACCGGAGGAGGATCGGACCGAGAGCGCATTTCGCAGGCTGAACTCCGCAGATACTTGGACGCGCAACGGAAACGGGATCGCGCGGGTTAACGGAAGCAGCACTTCTCCACAATCCGAAATCGCACCAGAATGCGACCGATGCAACGACTCGCTGTGGGTATTGGCATCAACTGACGGTTCCGGGGGCAACTTGGTAGTTGTGCCGTGCAACTGCCAAGCTACGGTCGATAACACGCGGTCCCAGCTCCGGACCTATTCCCAACTCGGGCATCTTGAACGGATGACCTTCGACGCGCTCATCCCAGAAGGTCGTTCTGGTCGCGCCGACGAGACCTTGTTCCACGCCGCAACTGAGGCTGCCGAGCAGTTCGCGTCGAAACCGAACGGATGGCTGGTACTGGAAGGCTCCACCGGATCCGGCAAAACGCACATCGCCGCAGCTATCGTAAACGCAATCATCGACCGCGGCTCGCCAGCAAAGTACATCTCCGCACTCGACATCCCAGACATGTTGCGCAACGAACGCTTCGAAGACGATGATGCCGAGATCGGCACATTCGAATCTCTGCTCGATGCGCCAACTTTAGTGATCGACGATTTAGGCGCTCAACAAGCCACAAACTGGATCGATTCCAAAATCGACCAACTGCTCACCCATCGCTTCAACGGCCGTGTGCCAACGGTGATCGTGCTAGCTAAACCCGTCTCCGAGATCCCGGAACGGATTGCACTGAAACTAGACGATCCGACCCTTTCGAGGGTCTTTCAGTTGACCAGCGGGTCAGAAACGAACGGGTCAAAGCGCGTCAACATCCCCACAACCATGCTGGAACGCATGACCTTCGAGACCTTCAATCCAGACGGCGCACCAGCCGCCAAACCGGATGAGCGCGCATCTCTCGCGATAGCATTCACCGCTGCTCGCGACTTTGCAGAAAATCCAGAAAAATGGCTGTATCTCCATGGCCCCACCGGTGTCGGTAAAACGCATCTCGCCGTTGCTATCGCCGGTTTACGCGCCCAAAATGGCGATTCGATCACTCTTTGGTCGGTCCCCGATCTGCTCGACAATCTCAGGCACAGCTACTCGAATCCAAACGAATCAACGTTTTATGAGCTATTCGATGCGGTTCGCAACTGTGAGTTGCTGATTTTGGATGATTTCGGAGCGCAACAGATGACCGATTGGGCACTCGAAAAGCTGTACCAAATCATCACCCATCGCCATGACCGCTTGCTGCCCACGGTTATAACCAGCCAGTACATCCTCTGGGAAGGCGCCGAGAACAGCAATTGGGACCGAGTTCGCGGAAAGCATCAGTGGGAAGCCATTCGCTCCCGCCTAAACGACTCCAGCGTCGTAACCGAACGCCTAATGGCAGCACCCGACTACCGCAATCGCGGCGCGTAACTTCTGTCATCCCGAGCTCAACAGGGAATCTACGCCCCTTATCGCCCAGCGAAAGGGGCGCGAGCAAACGAAATGACGCGAGCGGGGTATGGTCAAGGCGGCGTGGCTGTGCTGCATATTCCCTCTCCCTTGACGGGAGAGGGTCAGGGTGAGGGTGAACGGGGACAAAAGGGCGGGGGCAATCCCACTAATCCCTAAATCCCCGCAATCCCCGGTTCAGACACTTGACTCCCACTACATCTGT
>VXSB01000036.1 GCA_009838175.1 Chloroflexota bacterium | reverse complement strand
GCCACCATACTAAGCATGTTCCGTGATGATTTTACACGGAAGCACCGCACCATAAATTCGGAAGCCCTTCGCCATGCGACCCAACGCTAAAGCTCTCTGCGAGTGGGTCTTACGGGCTGTAAGATAACATACATGGCGCAATGAGGCAAGATGCTGATCTTTCAACCTCACAGACGCACACCGCGCCTTCTGACATGCCCCCAAATACAAACCCCCGTCAGGTACATAACCCGACGGGGGTGATAAATAACCACAAATCCCACGCACATCCCGAACTCAGGGACTGGTCACAAGCGTCCCTTCATAGATATCATCGTCGCCATCGCGGCCAGAGACAAAAACGAGTTTACTACCATCTGGCGACCAGACTGACTAACATCTGAAAGGGCATCGCAAACTCCATTTGTCAAATCTGTTCAAATCTTCGACAATATAGTAATTGATAGTATAATGCCTCGTGACCCGCTTGGAGATGCATTGCATTTGGCTTTGGCATCATTTCATAAATTCGATAAAAACACCCGCAATATCACGGCCTTTGAAGTCGGAAATGTTAAATTCCGACTTCGTAGAGACGAGATCTTGTGGCCGCTCGAGTGTCACTGCCAATCAACGATACTCTGATGTTTCAGCGGCACCCCTGATCCGGCCAAGCAATGGATTGATTGACGGAACTAAATGGCCAGGTCACCCACCATGGCAGTCGCTCCCCGGGTGTCATCGCCCAGGTACATTGCCGATTCTCGAACAATGTACTGAATCCCAGTCATCCAGGCTTCAGTTACCAGGGTCTATGGCCAAACCCTGTGGACTGTCCAATTCCGTGACGACGGTCGCGACCCCCGTGCCGTCCAGGTTCGCCCGCTGGATTAAGTTCCTGCGACCTGACCTACCGGAGCTCGACCAGTAGATCTTTCCGGCGTCGGTGTCAAGGGCCAGGTATCCGCCGAATGAGAGATTGCTCACTCCCGTGAGATCCTGCGCCCCACCCGTCGGCCCGTGCGTCGGGTCCAGCTTCACACGCTGAATCTTGTGTTGCGCCCCCGATGTCGATGTCCAGTAAAGATACCCACCGCCCAGAGCCAGAGAAATTGGTGGCGCCATCCCAGTAAAAGTCATGTATCTCACGCCGCTCCCATCCAGGTTTGCATACCATAAATAGTCCGATGATTTCTGCGTCCAGTACATCTTCCCGGCACCGACGTCCAACGCCAAGCCATTTTGGTTGTTCACATTGTTTGACCCGTTGCCAGTGAAGGTGACAAGGTCTTCCACCCCGCTCCCGTCCAGGTTTGCCCGCCGGATCTTGTGATCGTTCCCGTCCGTCCAGTAGATCTTTCCGGCGCCGATATCCAATGCCAGGTGATGTGGGTTGCCCAAACCGGTGACGAGAGATTCGACCCCACTCCCGTCCAGGTTCGCCCGCCGGATCTTGCCCCTATGTAACGTCCCCGAATTCACAACTGAAATTTCCGTCCAGTACATCTTGTCGGCACCCGGGTCCAGAGCCAAGCTTCTTGGGGCGTTCAAGTCCGTGACGAGGTCTTCCATCCCGCTCCTCCCGGTTCGCTGGATCTTGCCCACCCTGTACGCATCCACCCAGTAGATCTTCGGCGCGGCTCTGTCCCGCGGCCTGCCGTCCACTTTATGGCCAGCAATGTCTGTCACCCACCGGCTGGGCAGATAAGACCTATCCGCATTGTTACCCGCGTTGTCGCGGACAGTGCCGCTGCCAGGGCCTGCGGTGAGAACGATGGGGTTGTGTGCCAGCGAAATGCCATCGAGATCTACATCGGTAGCGGTCACTACATAGCGAAAAACTAACTCGCGACTGCCAGATCCCGTTGTGTAGAGTGCACGCATATCATTGGTGAATGTGCCATTGAAGTAGTGCGCCAAAGAGACAGCGGGAACGCCAGTTACATTCACCACCTCGCTGAAGGTCACTGTGATCTGTATAGTTTCACCTTCTCGGTAGGTGTCTCCGCTGGCTGGTCGAGAGGTGATCGCCACATTCGTCACTGTCGGAGCCGTCGTGTCCGTGCCCCCGCTGCCTCCGCTACCATCACCACAGTTCGTGACGCCGCGTTTGTTCTCGATGCCCTGCAGCCACGCCTGGAATGCCGCATCCGTCGGCGCGCACAACTGCGTGTTACCCAGAGCTAAGGAGAAGAGGTTATTGAGAGCGGTAAGCGACTCTGGCAGGGGACCGGACAGATTGGAGTTGCCCTCAAGGTGTAGCTGTCGCAGGTTGGACAGGCTACCCAGTTCTGAAGGGATCGCACCACTCAACCGGTTGCTTTGGAGGTACAGCGTTCCCAAGTTGGACAGGCTACCCAGTTCTGAAGGGATCGCACCGCTTAACCGGTTTCTGTGGAGATACAGCGTTTCCAGGTTGGACAGGTTGCCCAGTTCCACAGGAATGGCGCCACTCAACTGAGTGGCAGCGAGGGACAGCGTTTCCAGATTGGACAGGTTGCCCAATTCTACCGGAATGGTGCCACTCAACTGGTTGCCGCTGAGATGCAGCTCCTGCAGGTTGGACAGACTGCCCAATTC
>VXSB01000046.1 GCA_009838175.1 Chloroflexota bacterium | reverse complement strand
ACGCTAATAACTCGGGGTCGGGGGGGGGGGTGGGGGCGGGGAAGGCGTGGGGCAGGGCGTCGGCCTTGTCGGGGCTTGGGAGTCCTGAGTTGCGGATCTGTTCCTTGCTCTGCATCTGGAGCTGGCCGCGGGAGGTGTAGGTGTAGGTGAGCGATGCGAGTTGCGAGATGAGTTCCGGATCGTTGGGTATCGCGATGTCGTCATCTGCGAAGCGTTGCCTTAAGCCGTGGAACATCTCGGCGCGGAGATTGGAGAACCGTTCCGAGTTGCTGGCTTTGAGTCCGGCGTTGACTCCGACGACGCGGGTGATGCCTAGTTCTTTGAGGCGGTCTTCGACTCCGGCGCCGATGCCGACTTGATCGACGAAGATCGTTTTGACGTCGTGTTCAGTGGCGAGTTCCTGCGCGCGGCCGGTGGTTTCCATCAACTCGGCGGATGGGAACTCGCGCATTTCAACGACCGCTGCGCCTCTGCGTACGATCGCTACGGTTTTGGCATCGCCGAAGCGTGCGACGTCGAGGCCCATCACGGTGTCGTGCTCATCGTCGGGATCGAAGTGCCGGTCGGCTGCTTGTTCGATCCATTTGAGTGGAATCAGAGTGTCGTCGGCTTGGGACGGGAACTCTCCGAGGACGTGGATCTGGTATCTGCTGTTCTCCTCGCCTGCGAAACCTGCGATCTCGTCGACCCACTCTTTGGTCAGGATTCCTGGCGGCGGCGGTTCGTGCGCGGCTATCTCGCGGGTGAATATCGGCGTGTCGAAGGCGGAGATGTGGATGGTCTCCCACTGCGATCGGTTCTTGTGGAAGGCGTCGTAGAAGGTGCCGGAGAGGTTCTGCGGGTTGCCGATCATGAGGAGCTTGGCGTTCGCGGTGGTCAGGCAGCTGCGGATGGCGTCGAATATCGGTTCTTTTACTCCCGAAGCTTCGTCGACGATTATGAGCAGGTTTTCGTTGTGGAAGCCCTGGAAGCGTTCGGTGGTGTTGGTGGAGAAACCGAATGCGTATCGATTGCTGGAGAGTTCGAGGCGCGTGGAAGTGATCTTTCCGCCGATGAGATCGCCGTTTTTGAGGTATATGCCGCGAATCTCGCGCCAGAGCAGGTTTTGGACCTGTCTTTCGGTGGGAGCGGTGGTGATGACGATGGCTTCGTCGTGGGTCATCAGCCACCAGATCGTTGCGAGCGCGGCGGTGAAGGTCTTGCCCGAACCGTTGCAGGACCTGACCGCGACGCGGTTATGGTTCGAGATCGCGGATAGGATCTCCTGTTGCTTTTTCCATGGATTGACGCTCAAGTATTCTTTCGCGAACAGGACTGGCTTGCGTCGCCAATATTGCTGTTCGCTGGTTCCGATTGCTGGGGCCAATTGTCGCTTCGACATCCACGTTCACCTCCCCGGGCCGACAATTTAGCAGATATGTTCTTGTAATTATCAGGTTACATGTAGGGGGTGGTTTGTGCAAGTGGGATGGCGGGGATTGTGTGTTGTTTTTTGAACTGTGATTTTTGTGATTTGAATGATGGGGTGTGATTGCCCCGCCCTTTTGTTCCCGTTCATCCTCACCCTGACCCTCTCCCATCAAGGGAGAGGGGAAACCCCACGTCCCGGCCCATCTGGATACTGGCCTGCGCGAGCAGAATTTTTGGGGTTTGAGTTGTTGTTAAGGTTGTGACGAGGATATTGATATGAATTATCAGTTTCCACATTCAAGAGGGACTCCGCCTGGGCGGTCAGACGTTCATCGAGTTGGGAGTTCACGCTCTGTGCGTCGTCAACGGCTGTTTGCGGGCGTTTTGGCGGTGTGGTTTGTGGTTGCGGTGATCATCTTTTTGGTGTTTGGGCAACCGATGTCTGGTCTGATCGGGTTCCTATCGGGCGGTGACGATGTTCCGGCATTTGGACCTGGACGGATCGTGTTCTATTCGGATCGGGACGGTGATAATGAGATCTACGTGATGAACGCGGATAGTAGCGGTGTTGTGCAGCTGACAGAGAACGAGTATGATGACTACTTTGCGTGGTCGCCAGGTGTGTGGTCGCCGGACGGTGGTCGGATATTGTTCCATTCGGACCGGGACGGTGATAGAGAGATGTACGTGATGAATGCGGACGGCAGTGGAGTTGAGCAGTTGACGGACAACGGTTCTCACAAATTTTTCGATGCCTGGTCACCGGACGGTGGTCGTATCGCGTTCACTTCGTTCAGCTATGGCACCGATATCTACGTGATGAACGCGGACGGGAACGGTGTTGTGCAGCTGACGGACAACGACTATTACGACGGTTCTACTGCGTGGTCGCCGGACGGTGGGCGTATCGCGTTCACATCTGACCGTGACGGTGATAGAGAGATCTACGTGATGCACGCAAGCGGGCGGAGTGTGGTGCAACTCACCGACAACGAGGATGATGACGGGGATCCCGCGTGGTCTCCGGACGGTAGTCGCATCGCGTTCAGTTCCGGCGAGGGTGATGACATCGAGATCTACCTAATGAGCGCGGACGGGAGCGGTGTTTTGCAGTTGACGGAGAACGACTCGTACGACATTGATCCTGTGTGGTCTCCGGACAGTGATCGTATCGCGTTCACATCGGACCGGGACGGTGATTATGAGATCTACGTTATGAATTGGGATGGCATTGGTGTTGTGCAGTTGACGGAGAACAACTCGTACGACATTGATCCTGCGTGGTCTCCGGACGGTGGTCGTATCGCGTTCGCTTCGGATCGCGACGGCGATTTTGAGATCTACGTTATGAACGCGGACGGTAGCGATGTTGAGCAGTTTACAAACAACGATGATTATGACCGTTTCCCTGAGTGGTCACCAGACAGCAGTCGAATTGCCTTCACATCGGACCGTGATGGAGATAATGTGATTTATGTAATGAACGTGGACAGTAGCGGTGTTAAGCGGCTTGGGGAGGGTTCTAGTTCTAGCGACGCGGAGTGGGTTAATTCTAGCGACGCGTTTCCTGCGTGGTCACCAGACGGTAATCGTATCGCGTTCGCTTCGGGCGAATATGGTGTTGGTGGTAGGGACTATGTTGCTGATATCTACGTAATGAACGCTGACGGTAGTGGAGTTGTGCAACTTACGGAAGGTTCCACCAACTATTTCGTTGGGTGGTCACCGGACGGTAGTCGTATCGCGTTCGTTTCCGGCGAGGGTGATGATAGCGAGATCTACGTGATGAACGCGGATGGCAGCGGTGTGGTGCAGCTCACAAACAACGATTCTCGCGACGGTAATGCTACGTGGTCATCGGACAGTGGTCGTATCGCGTTCATATCGGACCGGGACGGAGATTGTGGGATACACGTTGTGAACGCTGACGGCAGTGGTGTGGTGAAACTGACGGACGAGGATTTTTGTTACTGTTACCCTGGGTGGTCGCCGGACGGTGATCATATGGTGTTCGATTCGGGCGGTGAGATCTACGTTGTGAGCGCGGATGGCAGCGGTGTGGATCGGCTGACGCACAACGAGTATGACGACTGGGGTCCTGTGTGGTCGCCGGACGGTGGTCGGATTTTGTTCGAATCGGACCGCAACGGTGATAGGGGCATTTACGTGATGAATGCCGATGGGAATGGTGTCGTGCGGCTTGCGGAGGGGCATGGCCCCGATTGGTTGCCGGTGTTGGATTGAGGTTGTGGTTCGGATGACTGGGCATGGAGATGAGTTATGGCTGAAACATTCACCAAGTGGGATGTTACCGAGCACCTTGGAACCAAGGAAGATGTCCGTCTGTACCTTGAGGCGTGTTTTGAAGAGGATCCTGGTGATGGGTCGCTGATAAGGGCTGCGCTCAATGACGTGGCTCGGGCGAGCCGCGGGGATGGCGGGGGTAGGTGAGGATATGACAGGGCATCCCCTGCGGGCGAGTGGGCAGGTTTGAAACCTGCCCCTACCGCGTCCCGAAGGGGAGGGCCTGCCCCGTGGTCACCCCGATCACCCTCACCCTAGCCCTCTCCCATCAAGGGAGAGGGGACTGTGCCGCATTCGCGGGAATGACATGCGCGGGGTAGACAGTGCAAATGTGTCAAGTCTAGGGACGATTGATTACTTGACACCCCAAAAATCGTGTTGGAAGCCGTCTTTCGCCAGATGTGGGGTTGAGAGGCGTTGCTTATGATGGTGAATGGCCGGAGGTCGCCTGACAAGCGTAATTGGCGGCGTAGCTAGGCCACTCAAAGAGATACAGCTACGTCCCTCCCTCCGGCCTGAGTTGCAGTCTAGTGACGACCGTTCCTCACTTCCCATCATACATGGATTGTTGTGTCAGGCGAGTAATTGCCAGCGCGAGTTATTATTCCAGGCTGGCGACGAGGGCTACGGCGCATTCGATGTCTGGGAGGACGCCGCGTTGGGTGGATTCTTCGGAGTGGATGATGGTGCGGCTGGTGTCGATGATGAAGAGGGATCGGATGGACATGCCGCGCTCTTCGTTGAAGACGCCGTAGGTGCGGCTGACTTCGCCGTGTGGCCAGAAGTCGGAGAGGACTAGCGGTGAATTTGAGACCTCATGCTGTTCAAAGTTGGCAGTGACCCATGCGAGTTGGACTGGGACGGAGTCGCAGCTGATTTCGAGCAATTCCGCTCCCGCGGAGTTCGCCTTGTCTCGGATCCCGCCAAGGATCCCGAGTTGATTGGTTCAACCGCCGGTGAATGATGCTGGGTGAAACGTCAGAATTACCCGTCGGCCAGAATCCAGCAGATCGTAAAGTCGCACCTGCTTTGAGTTGTGTGCGGTTAATTCGAATTCTGGTGCTTTTTCGCCTTTTTTGAGGAATGGCATTTAGGACACACCTTTTCTGGTTGTTTATGTGTGCATCACATTACAATGTGGATTCCCGCCTGCGCGGGAATGACGAGTGTATGGCGGGAATGACGGGCTTGTGCGGAATGACATGTTTAACGCGCGATTTCGTGTGCGAATTCGTCGATCCAATATATGCGATCGGCCCATGACTGCAATTCGGTAGCTACGCCGGACCTGAATACGGCGAGTTCAATCTCTTTGCCGGCATCGCTTACGAACTTGATGGCGTCGAGGAGGTCGCCGTCTCCGGACGACAGCATCAGGGTGTCGTATGAGTCGAGATGGGTTAGTGCGAGCGTTGCGAGGCCGACATCGACTCCCTTCTGCGACCTGCGGGTCAAGGGATACACCCCCGTTGAACACGTTGGTGAGAGACACTCGAGTTGCACAGTGGCTGCACACCCATGGCAGTATGCGTGGCTGGCGTCGGAGTCTCTGAGGTTGTATAGCTTGGTGATGATTTTGGGACCGCTCGGCGGGGCTGATTGCAGCCAAGAGTGGAAGCGTTGCATGCCGTCGTTGCGGTCATTGTCGGGCTGCAATGCGTTGAGGTAGTAGGCCCTCCAGAACGGGCCGACGGTTGTTTCCAGCTTGTTTTTCAGCAATAGATAGTCAAAGTTGTAGCCTTGTCCGACTGATGACTGGGTGCTGAATAGATATGCCCCGTCAATTAACCAAAGACGTTTGGCTCCGTTGCCGGATTCATAATCTGTCACTGGATCGGCGTATCCGCTTGTTGCTTGATTTCGCATATTTCCCTCACAATTTCTTAATTGTTGCTGATCGGATTTGTTTGTTTCGCTTGTTACTGCGATCACGTATCTTTTCTATATTCATTGCGTTCGCGAAACAAGCACAGGCGCAGTACACTGACAGCACGGAATTTAGTTCGCTTGATTCAAAGGAACATCAAAGTGCGTTACCAATCTCCTCACGGCATCACTGGTCAGTCGTTTCGTCCGCCTCGAATGGGGTCGAAAGGTGCCGTTGTCGCTAATCATACGCTTGCGGCACAAGCCGGGATTCGCACGTTGCATCGGGGCGGGAACGCGGTGGATGCTGCGATTTCAGTGGCATTTGCTCTGGGCGTGGCTGAGCCGTCGGGTTCGAGCATCGGCGGGGACGGTTTCGTGATGACGTACATGAAGGAGAAAAAGTCTGTCGAAGTGGCCAACGGCACCGGTGCGGCACCGGCGTTGGCGACGGCGGATCGTTACTCGGATGGTATACCTCTGACCGGGATATTGGGGACGTCGGTACCGGGGATATTGGACGCGCTGTTGGCGACGCATGAGCGGCACGGATTGTTGCCGCTGAGTGTCTGCGTGGAGCCGGCGATCGAGTTGTGCGAGGATGGGGTGCCGGTTTCGCATCAGCAGGCGGTTTCGTCGATGCAGTGTACCTTGTTGCGCGATGCGCCGACGTCGGCTGAGGTGTTTGCGCCGAATGGGGAGTGGTTGAAGCCGGGTGAGTTGCGCTACAATGCGAACCTCGCCAAAACCTATCGCACCATCGGAGAACAGGGTCGCGATGCGTTCTACGAGGGTGATATCGCCCGAGAGATTGGCCGTTTCAGTGAAGAGTGTGGTGGGTTGCTGCGGTATGAGGATATGACCCACCACAAGGTCAAGTGGCAGGAGCCGATCTCCACGACCTATCGCGGTCGGACGGTGTATGAGGCGCCGCCGAATTCATCGGGGCATGTTCTGTTGCAAGAGTTGAATCTGTTTGAGAACTTTGACGCTGCAGGTCTTGGATATTTGACGTCCGAGGCGGTTCATGTGATGACGGAGTGCAAGAAGCTGGCCTTTGCGGATCGGGAGGCGTATACTGCTGACCCTGATTTTGTTGATGTGCCTGTAGAGGGAATGCTGGACAAGGAATACTCTGCCGAACGTGCGAAGCTGATCGATTTCGAGCACGCGCTGACGGATGATGAGGCACGGGAGGGTGATCCTTGGGCGTACATGGACCGTAGTCCGGATGCTGCGAGGAAGTATCGGCGGGATGGCATGATTCATCATCCAAACGGTTCGAGCGTGTCGCATGACGCGTTTGCGGCGCGTGGTGCGGCTGGATCGGATACGACGCATTTCTGTGTCGTGGATCGATGGGGCAACGCGGTGGGAGAGTTGCAGAGCATCCAGATGGGGTACGGGTCGGGTCTGATTGCGGGGAATACGGGGGTGCTGCTGAACAACCGGATGACGTACTGGCATTTGGATCCGGATCACATCGATTTTCTGCGTCCGAGGCAACGAGTTCGGCACACGATGAATCCGGTGATGGTGCTGGATGGGCCGGTTGAGACGGGTGGTCAGTTGGAGCTGGTGTGTGGCACTCCTGGGGCGGATACTCAGGTGCAGACTAACTTCCAAGTCGTGACTGGGGTGTTTGATCACGGATTGACGGTCGCGGAGGCGATCGAAGGGCCGCGTTGGACGCATTATCAGGGGCGGACGTCGTCAACTTATCCGCATACCGAGGCGAACCATCTAGATATTGAGGACCGGGTGGACGAAGGGGTAGTTGAATCTCTAAGAGCTCGTGGACATGAAGTGAATGCGATCGCTCCGTTTGCTGGTGCGGGGAGTGAGGGGGCGATTCAGGTGCATGGAGAAGCTGGCACGATGTCGGCTGCTTCGGACCCGCGGAGGGATGGGGATTCGGCGGTTTGGTAGGGGCCCGGCCCCTTGGCCGCTCCGTTCACCCTCACCCTAGCCCTCTCCCATCAAGGGAGAGGGGATATAGCGCTGCCCTAATCCGCTTTGCGAAAGGGGCGTGATGTTGTGCGAAGGGCAGGTTTGAAACCTGCCCCTACCTGCTCGTAGCCCAACGGGATAGGGCTTTGTCTGGCGAGGTGATTTCGTCGAAGGAGGTGTAGTACCAATCTTCCCAGTTGTGTTGGGGGAGGCCGGTGAAGATCATGAGGTTTAAGGGGTATTCTTCGCATTCGGTGACGCGGCGGTGGTCGTCTCGGAAGAGGAATGTGGGTTTGTTGAGTGCGATGGCGGCACCTAGTTCGACCATCACGCCTTCGTCGGGTGGTATGCCGTTGAGGATAGCGAATATGGCGTCGGAATCGGCGACGTCTTTGATGTCGGCTTGTCCGATGCGATAGGCCCAGCCGGGGTCGAGGGTGGATTCCTGATTGTTTCGTTCAAAGGGTTCCCAGACCTCTAGGTCTAGCGATTCCAACGCTTTGACGAAGAGGGGTAGGAGCAGGCGGTTCTGTTGCTCTGAAAAGCCGTAGGGATTGGCGAGGTAGATGGTTTTCTTCATCTTGAGATTGGAGTGGCTATAGTTGATCGGTTTAGACGTTGCACAATTCTAAGTTCAATAGTGAAGTGAATGTGAACTAGCTTTGTTCGTGTTCGCTGGTGATAACATCGTCTGCACTACGGCATCGTCGATTGATATTCGCAACTCGGCGCTGAGTTTATCTGTATAGGCTAGTAGGCCCTTCCCCTCTGGATTCCCGCCTGCGCGGGAATGATGGGAGTGTAAAGTTGACAATCGGCGCAAACGTTGACTCCCTGTATGAAGAGGCTTACTATGCTCGTAATACGTAACTTTCATTTACTTGAACTGAACACTCGAGGAGGGCGAGATGAGTGACCGCGAGAAGGATACGCCCGAAAAACCCGAAGATGAGGCTGATGCTGAAGAGTTGAGTTTGGGAGAGTTGGGCGCGGTCTTCGGCGGTTGGCACCCTGCTCCGCCTCCACCTGATCCGCCTAGCGATTCCAACCCGCCTGACGGCGCATAAGTGACGGGACTTGGTGGAGCTGGGGGGATTCGAACCCCCGACCTCATCATTGCGAACGATGCGCTCTCCCAACTGAGCTACAGCCCCGAATCACGTCTTTTCAATGGTATAACGTGGGCGTAGCCGCCCCTTGGCCGCCTTGTTCACCCTCACCCTGACCCTCTCCCGTCAAGGGAGAGGGGATTGTTGGATCCTTTCCTCTGGATGGACTTTCTGTCCCGGGAGCGGCCGTGCGGGAATGACGTAGGGGTGCCCTGCTAACCCTCATCCCCAGATCAAGTCCGGGGCAGGCTCTGACACTCTCCTATCAAGGGGGAGAGAATTGTTGGCTTCTTCACCCTCACCGACTCTTGAATTGATACATCGGCTCAAACAATCGAAGATCAATCTGAATTTCGACTCTTGAATTGATACATTGTCTCAATATAATTGAAGATCAAGTCTGAAATCCGATGCGACATCGACGATGTCGCAACCTGTTGCAAGTCACGTCTGATGACTTGCAACTTTGATGAACTAAGGAGTGAAATCCCGAAATGAAGTCCGGAAAATTGATTGAGAGAGAAAACGCGTCACTCGGCGTCGCGGTGGGTCGTGGAGCAAAAGGCTTTTTGGTTTTGGCCGCATTAGCCGTCGTTGGTGTCTTGGTTGCTTGCGCAGATGAGAGGACTGTCGAGGTTCCCGTCGACCGGCCAGTCATCCAAACCGTTGAGGTTGAAGTGGTTGTAGAAGTCGAGAAAGAGGTTGTGCGCGAGGTACAGGTTGAAGTGCCTGTCGCGGTCGAGAGGGAGATTGTTCGCGAGGTGCAGGTCGAAGTGCCTCTTGAAGTCGTGAAAGAGGTTGTGCGCGAGGTACAGGTCGAAGTGCCGGTCGTAGTCGAGAAAGAAGTTGTCCGCGAAGTTCGGGTTGAAGTGCCGGTAGAGCGGACGGTAGAAGTACTGGTTGAGCGGACGGTAGAGGTGCCTGTAGAGGTCGAGGCTGATCACGACGATCATATGGAAGAGACGGGCCACGAAGAGCTAATCGGTCGACTTCTCGTTACGGACGGGTTGGAAGCACACCTATCCGTGATCGATTTGGAGACCGACAGCGTTGAGAGCGGAATCTTCGACATTGCAGGGCCCAACGCGAGGATCTACCCCAGCCTCAATCACCGTTACGCCTTCGTCCTCGCTCGAGGACCCGAAGGCGGTGACGACCGCATTCACATCTTCGACGGCGGCGTGTACAACGAACCGCACGGCGATCACTTCGACCTGGTCACTGACCCGGTCTCACGCCACCCGCTTGAGATCGTGGAAGAGTGGCCGGTTCACTCCGTCAACAGCAACGGATGGACCACCATCTTCGCCGATACCAACGGTCACGCGCTTCTGTTCGATGAAGAGAGCCTGGAGAGATCAGGCGGCGACTACGAGCCAACTGTGCTTAAGGCCGGAATCCAGCACGGGACCGCGTTCGCGATTACCGATGAACACGTCGTTATGTCTGTCAGCAACCCGCTTTGCACCGAGTTCATTCCAGGCACGTGGGACTGCTTGCCGCTGGGCGCTGTCGTGAGCGACCTCGACGGCGAGATCGTCTATGACACAGCCAGCGAATCCTGCACATTTCTACACGGCGAGGCATACAACAAGCACGGTGCCTTCTTCGGTTGCCAGGAAGGCGTGCTCTTCATCCATGAGGACGACGGGCAGTTCGGGCATGAGATTCTTCCCTATCCGGCGGAGCTGGGTGAACCGGGAATGTCCGCGATCATCACGTACTACTGGCACCCTAGCAGCGACAACTTCTTTGGCATCGGGAACCGACGGGAAAGCGGCCAGGCCGGCGTCTGGCTGGTTGACCCGGTCAACCGCGAGATTCGGGAGATATTCCCTGACCCCAGCGCCGCCTTTGCGTTCTCAAACGACGGCGAGACCTTCTTCATCCTCGCCGATGACGGTGTACTGCGCGCCTTCGACTCTCACGACGGCGAACTGATCGAATCCGTGCAGGTGCTTGAGCCGTTCGAGAGGGTGTGGGGAAGTCCTTCGCCCGCGATGAGTGTCGCCGGCGAATGGTTGTTCCTCTCCGACCCGTATAGCGGTCGTGTCCTCGGGGTTCATCTCGAGCACATGGAGATCGAGGAGGAATGGGAGCTCGGCGGTGCGCCGGCGAACTTGACGTTCGTCGGAGTGGGCGTCGATGACCATCATGATGACGAGCACGCCCACGAGGATGAGCATGACCACGAGGCCGAGGCCGATCACGAAGACCATGACGATCATATGGAAGAGACGGGCCACGATGAGCTAATCGGTCGACTTCTCGTTACGGACGGGGTAGAAGCACTCCTCTCCGTGATCGATCTCTCGACCGACGGCGTTGAGAGCGGAATATTCGACGTTGCCGGACCCAATGCGACGCTCTACTCGAGCGTTACTCACCGTTACGGCATCGCCCTCGCTCGAGGACCCGAAAGCGGAGACGACCGCATCCACATCTTCGACGGCGGCGTGTTCTATGTCCCGCACGGCGATCACTTCGACCTGGTGACTGAGCCTGTCTCACGCCACTCGCTTGAGATCGTGGAAGAATGGCCGGTCCACTCCGTGAATAGCCACGGCTGGACCGCAGTGTTCGCCGACACCAACGGTCACGTGGTTCTGATTGATGAGGAAGGCTTGGCAAGCTCAGGCGGCGACTACGAACCGATCGTGCTTGAGGCCGGGATCCAGCACGGGACCGGGTTCGTGATTTCCGATGAACACGTCATCATGTCTGTCAACAACCCGCTCTGCACGGAGTTCATTCCATCGGGGGACTGCCTGCCGCTCGGCGTTGAAGTGCGCACGTTCGACGACGAAGTCGTCTACGACGCGGCCAAAGACTCCTGTCCTAGCCTGCACGGCGAGGCGCACAATGCACACGGCGCGGTCTTCGGCTGCCGCTTCGTCGGCGTGCTCTCCGTACACGCGCACGACGGGCATTACGAGCATGAGTTGATCCCGTATCCAGAGGACATGGCTGACGAGCTGGCGCTGGGCCTCTTCTACGGGCATCATGACAGTGAAAACTTCTTCGCCCCGGCGACTCTCTTTCCCGACGGGCAGTGCTGCGATTTGGGCGGCGTCTGGTTGGTCGACGTAGAAAACGGCGAAATGCGCGAGGTGTTTCCTGATCCCAGCGTTGCTGCTGCGTTCTCGAGCGACGGCGCAACCTTCTACATGCTCGCCAATGACGGTGTTCTTCGCGCCTTAGACTCTCACGACGGCGAACTGGTCGAGACCATGCAGTTGATCGACCCGTTCGAGACGGTGTTCGGAAGCCCTTCGCCCTCGATGATCGTCGTCGGCGAATGGCTCTTCCTCGCCGACCCGAATAGCGGTCATGTCCTCGGGGTCCATCTTGAACACATGGAGATCGAGGAGGAATGGGATCTCGGCGGTGCGCCGGCGAATTTGACGTTCGTCGGAGTGGGCGTCGATGACCATCATGATGACGAGCACGCCCACGAGGATGATCATTGAAGAGTAATACCGGATCAAGGAGCTGGCCAAGCAGCCCACAGTCACGCGGCTAGACGAATCTACTGCATTTCTGGACCTGCCGACTCGTGTTGAGATTACGGGGCTGTTGGAGCGACTGAGCCGCACAACTGGGATTCTGGTGTGCTGTCGACCAAATCGGATCTCATGGAGGTGACAAAAGTGAATTTAGCGATTGAAGCGTGGCGCGAGAAGGTCATGGCATTTGACCGGTATATGGAAGATATACGCGGGGAAGAACAGGGGCCCGGTCATGGCCGTTCTGTTTTTGCCTCCGAGCCGGTGGATCCGTACCGTACCGATGATCCCGCGCTCAACGGCCTCTACGAAGTCGTGGGTGAGGGTGCCGAGATCCTGGATGTTGGCGGCGGCGCGGGTCGCTTCGCACTTCCCCTAGCGACACGCGCCAAGCGGGTGACCGTGATAGATCCGTCCGCCGAGTCGTTGGAGTTGCTAAGGACACGTGTGGCAGAATTCGGGTTCACCAACTTGACAGCCGTCGAAGATCGGTGGGAAGAGGCGGAAGTTCCCTCGGGGGATGTAGCCCTCTGCTCGTGGGCATTGCATCATGTGGTGGAAGCCGCGCCATTCGTAAGGAAGTTGGAAGAAAGCGTCAAGGACCGCGTGGTGATTTTGGAGATGATGGCGACACCCGTTTCACAGATGGCTCCGTTCTACGAGCGTGTGCACGGCAAGAGTCTGACGCCGCTGCCGGGCGTTCAGGATTTGCTGAATCTCCTGTGGGCGATGGATATATTCCCAGACGTGACGATGGTCAGGCCTGAAATTCCGGTATTGGGCACCGACCTCGATTCAACGCTGGAGAAACTTAGACGAATGTTGGCTGTGGAGGAAGGCACCGATGCGGACGAAAGACTCCGCGCGGCGGCAGATGAGTTGTTGGAAGAGTCCGGCGAAGGTCTGACCGTTAGGGGCGCGAGTATGCGGCGGCAGGCGATTGTTACGTGGAGGCCGACACGAGGTGGTTCGAGCAACGGGGTCCCGAACTGACTTGTTAGCCGTCGAACTGCCTGCTGATTGCCGATGACCTCCTTGGAATGTGGATGCGCCGGGCGCTGGAACGTGAGGATTTCAGAGTTATCGGCAGCCGAGTTGCCAGTGAAGATATAGGTGTTGAAATGGTCGCCAACGATTCGGATGAAGCTTCCCCGTGGCGATTAAAGATGGGAGATGAAGATCATTACTGTTCAGGCATTGGCGCACTTATTGCTCAGATTGCTAGGGATGCCCTGAACGAACCCGATAACTGTCCAGCGTGAGTGGGAACATTAACCACACAGGGTCTGTTCTCGCGCATTCAAGGGGAGTACGGCAATTGCCTCTACGGTTCTGATGCTTCGGCTTCGGAGGTTGCTTCTTCGGCGATGGCGGTGAAGGTGGCTTCGACTTCTTCGGAAACAGCGGTTATGGTGGCTAAGGCCGCTTCATTGACGGCTGTGGCGGTCGCCCTCGCGTCTTCTCCGGTTATTCCATCGACGAGTTTGATGTCGAAGATTAGCGTTGCGTTTGCGGGTATGCGTGGTGGAGAACCGGCTTGCCCGTAGCCGAGGTCGGGAGGAATTCGGATGCGTCTACGCTCGCCGATGTTCATGTCTTCCAGCGATTGTCGCCAACCGGGGATGACGAATGGCAGGAAGAAACGGGCAGCGCGTTCTGTGTTGTAGGTGGTTCCGAACACGCAACCATCTTCCAGCCATCCGGTGTAATTCACCTCGTACTGCCAATCCGGCCCCGGGCTAGGGCCGTCACCCTCTTCGAGGATGGTGTAATCAACTCCGTTCGCTCCGGGTCGATAGTCGGCGTCGGATACTTCATCGAAGCTTGGTCCTTCGGAGGGGTATACATCGTTTAGGCAAGTGCGAGACGATTGCGTGGGATCGACAAAAGAGATCACCAAGTCATCTTCGCCGGGGTTTGCACCGCCACCGCGGCAGGCGGTTGTGGCGAGTGCCGCGAGGATGCCTGATGCGATGATTACCGCGGTGAGTAAGAGGGTCGCGGGTTTGGTGCGTGTTTGCATGGTTTTAACGCTATATCAAATGGGGAGGGGCATCCCCCGCTCGCATCGCTACGCTCGCTCCCGCCCCCTTACGCTTTGCGAAGGGGGCTATGGTTCGCGCCGCGCCCAGGGGCAACCACAAGGGGTTACACCTACGAATGGTTGTGGACGATGTCCATGAAACCTGCGGCGCCGGAGTTGATCCATTCGGGGGTGTTTGTGAATAGGAGTTTGACGCCGAGGTCTAGGAAGCGGGTGACGTTGGCTGAGCCGCATATAGCTCCCGCAGTGCGACCTGACGCGACGATACGTCGGTAGGCATCGTTCATGGTCTCGACGACGTCGGGGTGGTCGATGTTTCCTTTGTGTCCCATGGAGGCGGCGAAGTCTCCGGGGGCGACGAAGAATACGTCGATGTGGTCGACGGCGAGGATTTCGTCAAGGTTTTCGTAGGCGATGATGTCCTCGAGGAGGATGATCAGGAGGGAGTTGTCGTCGGCGACTTCCATGAAGTTGGGAACGCCGAGGCCTTGTCGGCTGGTGTAGCTGCCACGCTTGCCGATTGGGGGAAATTTGCCACCGTCGACGACGTTTTGTGCTTCGGCGGCGTTGTTGACGTGGGGGACAACGATGCCTTGTGCGCCGCGGTCGAGGGTTCTGTAGATGAGGCCTTGGTGGTTGTCGTTTACGCGGCAGACAGATGTGAGACCCCAGAGGTCGCAGGCACGGGTGAGGTTGCCGAGTTCGGATGCGTCGACCCAACCGTGTTCACCTTCTAGCCAGACGCCGTCGAAGCCGTGGTTAACGGCGATGGGTCCGAAGGCGTCGATGTCATCGGGGTGCGTCATGCCGCCGACGATGGTTGCGATTTCGCCGGCTGCGATTTTGTCTTTAATGCGATTGGGTCGGATGTCCATTTAGTTTGGCACCTTTCCTTTTGTTTGAATGGGGATTTTGGGTTGGTTTGTGGGTTGCGTAGGCATCCCCTTGGCCATCCCGTTCACCCTCACCCTAACCCTCTCCCATCAAGGGAGAGGGGATAATGGTGGTGGATTAGTGGTTTTTGACGATGTTCATGAAGTTTTCGGCGCCGTCGTTTATCCATTCTTGGGTTGTTGTGAGGAAGAATTTTGCGCCTAGGTCTAGGTAGCGCTGGAGGCCTGCTTTGCCGCATGTTGCGCCGGGGATCTTGCCCGCGGCGTTTATGCGGCGGAAGGTGTCTTCCATGGTTTGGGCGACTTCGGGGATGTTGGCTACTTGATCCCAGATGCCTTTGTGGCCCATTGAAGCGGCGAAATCGCCGGGTGCGACGAAGAAGATGTCGATGTTGTCGACTTCGAGAATTTCGTCGAGGTTTTGGTAGGCGATGATGTCTTCGATGAAGACGATGAGCAGGGAGTGGTCGTCGGCGAGTTCCATGTAGTTAGGGACGCCGTGTCCTTGTCGGCTGGCGTAGTTTCCTCGTCTGCCGATGGGAGGGAACTTGCCGCCAAGGACGACGTTTTGGGCTTCTTCGGCCGTATTGACGTGTGGGACAGCGATGGCTTGGGCTCCGCAATCGAGTGTGCGGTAGATGAGGCCTTGGGAATTTTCGTTGATGCGGACGACGGGGGTAAGGCCCCAGAGGTCGCAGGCGCGGGTGAGGTTGCCGAGGTTGGCGTGATCGACACCGGCGTGTTCGCCTTCGAGCCATACGGCGTCGATTCCGTTCGCCTGCGCGATGGGTCCGAAGACGTCGATGTCGTCGGGATGGGTGAAGCCGACGACAGAGACGGCGACTTCGCCGGCGTAGATTTTTTCTTTTACGCGATTGGGTCTGAGTTCCATTTTTGGATCACCTTCTTATCTCGAGTGGCTGTTTACGAAGTCGGAGAAGCTGGCGGCGCCGGCGGCCAACCATGGTCCGATGGAGGTTAGGAGGAATTTAGCGCCTAGGTCGAGGTATCTTTCAGCGTCACCTTGTCCGCACGTTGCTCCGGAGTTTCGGCCTGCGGCTTCGATGCGGCGGAAGGCGTCGTTCATGGTTTCGACGACTTCGGGGTGGTTGATGTCGCCGGTGTGTCCCATGGATGCGGCGAAGTCGCTTGGGGCGACGAAGAAGACGTCGATTTGGTCGACTTCCAGTATCTCGTCGAGGTTTTCATAGGCGATGATGTCTTCGATGAGGATGACGAGTAGCGAGTAGTCGTCAGCGACATTCATGTAGTTGGACACGCCGTGACCTTGGCGGCTGGTGTATGCGCCGCGCTTGCCGATAGGCGGGAACTTTCCGCCGTCGACGACGTTTCGGGCTTCGGCGGCGTTGTTGACGTGGGGCACGACGATGCCTTGTGCGCCACAGTCGAGGGTTCGGTATATGAGGCCTTGTGAGTTCTCGTTGATGCGGACTACGGGTGAGATGCCCCAGAGGTCGCAGGCGCGAGTGAGGTTTCCGAGGGTTGAGGCGTCGACACCTGCGTGTTCGCCTTCGAGCCACATGCCGGCGATGTCGTTAGCGGCGGCGATTGGTCCGAAGGCGTCGATGGCATCGGGGTCTGACATTCCTCCGACGACGATGGCTACTTCACCGGCGGCTAGTTTGTCTTTGGCGCGATTGGGTCTGAGTTGCATGAAAATGGACGCCTTTCTTGGATTGGCAGTGACGGAGGGTGCGATGAACGTGTAATTGGGGTTGGCGCACCGTTGCGATTTTACGTGATGCGAGGTGGTGCCGTGGTTTAATCTAGTGCGGTATTTGCACTTGAAAATCGCTTAAACTACTACAGCGAACATCACAGTTCAAGCCGCAACAATCCGAGGGGAATTCCGAAATGCTAGAGCGATTCAAGGTACCGGAGGCTGATCGTGTTTACGTGATGCCTGAGAAGATGCATCGGGTGACGAAGGACATCTTCTTGAAGATTGGGTTGGATGAGGATGGCGCGCAGGATTCGACTGATGTTTTGCTCGGAAACGATTTGCGGGGGAACGAGTCGCACGGTGTGTCAAACGGTTTGAGGGGGTATGTGAGGAGTTATGCGGCAGGTCAGTTGAATCCAACGACGGAGTGGGAGATCGTTCGGGAGACTAGTACGACGGCAAACATCGATGCGAAGGATGCGCTCGGGACGCATGTTGGGCCAACGGCGATGGAGATGGCTATCGAGAAGGCGCAGCAGCATGGCGTGGGTGTTGTGACGGTTTACAACACTGGGCACTTGGCTGGTTGCAGTCACTATGTGTACCAAGCCATTGAGGCTGGAATGATCGGTCACACGATGACGGCTGGCGGAGCGGGCATCACGATACCGACTTGGGGTTCGCGTCCGTTTTTGGGAACGAATCCGATTGCGTATGGCGCGCCGGCGCGGACAATGCCGCCTTACATGCTGGATGTGGCGACTACTCAGGTTGCGGCAAACAAGATCTGGCTGTTAAGGCGTACGGGTGCGACGGTTCTTCCGGGATGGATTACCGACGAGAATTACGAGCCGCAGTTAGAGGAACAGCCCGCGCCTGGGCCTGAGACGCGGGGTAAGTACGGGATGTTGCCGATTGGCGGGACGCGTGAGAACGGGTCTCACAAGGGTTTCGGTTTGGGTCTGATGAATGAGATCATGTGCAACGAGTTGACGGGATTGGGCCCCGGTCCGTTGAACCCGCATCAGGGCGGACACTTCTTCGTGGCATACGACATCGAGGCATTTACCGACAGGGAGAAATTCCTCGACGACATGGACGAATTGCTGAAGGCGGTGGCGGAGCATCCGCCCGGCAAGGGACACGACCGTGTTGTGTATCCGGGTCTGTTGGAGGCTGAGGAGATTGAGAAGCGGTCGAAGGATGGGATTCCGTATCATACGGAGGTGATCGAGTGGTTCGAGGGGCATTGCGCGGAGGTCGGCGTAGAGTGCGATTTGAGGTGAGGTTGGTGGTTAACACGCATTAGTGGGAGTTGGAGCAATGTCCTCGTCGATCAAGTTTGTGTTTATGCCGCCGCAGGATGAGTTGACGCGGTGGTTTGCGGCTCGGTTGACGGATTCGATGCCGGAGTATGAGGTGGTGTCGCCGAAGGATGACGCCGAGGCGGCACGGGAGATTGTGGATGCGGATGGGGCGTTTGGTTGGGTTTCCCCAGAGATGCTGCCTACCGCGCGCAAGTTGAGGTGGTTGCAGAATCCAGATGCGGGGCCGTTCTTCGGGTATTACTACGATGAGCTGGTCAAGCATCCGTGTGTGATTTCGAACCCGAGGGGTATCTACTTCGATCACATAAGTCATCACATAATGATGTTCGTGCTGGCGTTGGCGAGGGGGTTGCCTTGGTATGTGGATGCGCAGCGTCGCGGTGAATGGGAGAAGGATGCTCGAAAGTCGGAGTATGTGAGTCTGGGTGATGCGACGGCGTTGATCAATGGTGTTGGCGGGATCGGTGCTGAGGCGGCGCGGTTGTGCGGGGCGTTTGGGATGCGGGTAATCGGGTTGGAGCCGCGGGTCGAGCGGGAGGTTTGGGGCGCTGAGATTCATTCGCCGGATGAGATCGATCGGTTGCTACCGGAGTCGGATTTTGTGATTTCGACGGTGCCGCACACTCCGGAAACTGAGGGAATGTTCAATGCGGGCCGGTTCAAACTGATGAAGCCTTCGGCGTATTTCATCAATGTTGGGCGCGGGATGGTGTGCAAGATCGATGATTTGGCGGATGCGATCGAGTCGGGAGAGATTGCGGGTTGCGGATTGGATGTTTACGAGATCGAGCCGTTGCCGCCGGAGCACAAACTGTGGCGGTTGCCGAACGTTTTGATGACGCCACATGTGGCGGTCAGGGATGCGGGTGATATTCCAGAGCGGCGTTTCCAGATCATTTTGGAGAACGCTCGACGGTTCGCGCGAGGTGAGGAGTTGATGAACGTGGTGGACAAGGAGCGTTGGTACTAGTTCGGACTATTTGCGGTCGATTCCGCTCATCCATAATCTGAGTCCGATGAAGAATCCTGAGCCGCTGGCTCCGATTGCGATTGGTCGCCATAGCGATTCGCCGATCACGAATGCGTCGGCGATGAGGCCTGTAGCGCAACCGATGAGTGCGACGCCTAACAGCCATTTGATGGTGTTTCTGTTGATGTTTCTTTGGGTAGTAGTTTCTGAACTCACTTCTTAGTCCTTTTCAATTTGGTCAGCGTGTTTGCGGTCATGTTATTAGGTGTGATTTCTCTCGCGGTTTGAGTGATTTCCTGAATGATTGTTGAATTTGCCTAAATGTTGCGCTGAAACCTGTAGCGGGGAGATTGCGGGTTGTCGAAAGATGTATTGATGCGCTCCGCCAAGCTCAGCTCGTTGTGGTTTTTGATGATCGTTTTTGTGCTTGTCGTTTTTGCGGTGTTTTCGTACAACGATCCGACGGCGAACAATTCTGTGGGCGCGAATCAAGGCCCATCAGGAACTGAGGATCAGGTGGAAGTCCGGTCAGTGTTCGGGGTGAACGAATAGTTCGGATGAGGTTTGTGACTGCTCAGGAGTTCTCTTCTGGGAGCATTGATTGGGCTGAGCGCATGGCCCGGGTGCTAGATTCCACGGGCTGTGTCTCGGGGATTTCTTTGGTGGTTTGGACGCCGAGTTCTGGGAAGCGTCGGGCTTGGGTCAGGACGCGGGATTCTAGTGAGCCTACGCCTCGGTTGTAGCGGTTGACCGCTCGGTCGAGTGCAGTTCCGATGTCGGCGTAGTGAGTTGCGAAGACTTCGAGACGGTCGTGGAGTTCACGCCCTAGCGTGCCGATCTCTTGGGCTTCGTCGGCTAGTTGTCGCTCTTGCCAGCCCATGGCGACGGTTTTCAGGAGTGCCACGAGCGTTGAGTGGGTGCTGATGACGACATTATTCTGGAGTGCGCGATCGATGAGGTTGGGGCGGCGTTCGACGGCTGGAGGGAGTGCGAATTCGGGGACGACCATTACCACGAAGTCGGCGGAATCTGGTAGTTGGCTCCAGTATTCTTTGCCGGCTAGAGAATCGGCGTGTTCCTGCATGTGGCGGGCATGGCGATCGAGGTAAGCCGATCTTTGTGCGTCGTCGGTAGTGTCTTGCGCTTCGATGAGGGCTACGAGGGATACCTTGGAGTCGAGAATGATGTCCCGACGGTGGGGCATGTGGACGATGAAGTCAGTGCGTCCGCCCTGGTTGTCGGATGTTTGGGTGTCGTAGTGGATTCCTTTGACCAGACCAGAGAGTTCAAGGGCACGTTCAACCTGCATCTCGCCCCATTGGCCTCGGGCTTGGGGTCTGGTGAGAGCGGTTGAGAGGGTTCGCGTCTCGGTCGCTAGGGATTCGATCTGTTGCTTAAAGGCTCCGGAGGTGTTTACCCATTCGCGATCGAGTTTCTCGACTTTGTCGGACAGGGGTTTGAGGGTTTCGCGGGCGCGGTCGATGAACTGTTTCTGCTGGTTGGACAGAGTTTCCGCGGACATTGTTTTGAAGCGGTCGCCGAAGAGTTTTTCGAGTTCGCCGCGCTCGACTAGGCGTTCTTCTGCGTTTTGGAGCTTGGTGTTGAGGTTCGAGACGTCGGCAGTGAGTTTCTGGAGTTCGGATTGGAGCTGGTCGCGGCGGGCTTGAGTTGTTTGGAGTTCCTCGGCGGTTCGTTTTTGAAGGGCTTTTTCGTTCTCGAGGTCGGTTTCGAGTCTGGCGTTTCGGATCTCGAACTGGCGAGCGGCGTGGAGTTGTCGCTGACTGGTTTCCAAGTCGGCGCGGGTGGATGCGAGATCGGCTTCGGCTTTTGCTTTTTCTTCGGCGAGGTGGACTAGGTCGGTGGAATCTTCGCCAGTTTCACCGCCGCGCCGAGACATCATAATGAAAGCGCCGATGATGCAAGCGGCGGCGATGGCGGCCGCGAAGATTATTGCTGCGTCCATGAGGTGTTTTGTCCTGCGTTACTCTGAGCGGTCAACCGTTCAAGAAGCCCGCTTATCGTTTACGATGCTACTAGCGAATTCGAAGCAAAGTCCAACCGCGGTTGGAGAGGTAGACCCCATGATCGTCGATGTCCATACCCACTTGCCTAGCCACCGGGGCACTGTGCCCGAGGATGAAATGCTGACGGAGACGACGATGCGGTCTGGTCAGACGGTGCAACTGACGAATAGCATCGCCAACTATTACGGTGACATGTCGCCGGTGGATAAAACGTTCATCTTCGGGATCGCTCCGCGACCTTGGCGATCTGAAGAGTTTGTGACGAAGCAAGCTGGATGGGAAGAAGGGTTGAACCACAACGACATCGCTTCGTTGACGGCGAAGGCGAACCCGGACAAGACGATACCGTTCATGTCGTTGCACCCGTTGGATCCGAACTGGGAAGATGAGTACGACCGGTGTGTGGGCGACTTGGGTTGCAAAGGTATCAAGTTGGGTCCGAACTACCAAGATTTCGATCCGCTGTCGCCGGAGGCGTTCAGGATGTTCGCCCGATTGGAGCATGACGGGATACCGATCATCTTCCACCAAGGGACTTCGCCGATGACGGAGGCACCGTTGACGTATGCGCATCCGCTCACCACTGAGAAGGTGGCTATGGCGTTTCCGAAGTTGAAGATGGTGTTGGCGCATCTTGCGCATCCGTGGCAGGTGGACTGCATATCGGCGGTGCGGAAGCATCCGAATATGTGGTGCGATGTGTCAGCGCAGTTCTACCGTCCGTACTCGTTCTGGGAGGCGATGCTGAAGTTCCATGAGTGGGGTTCGACGCAGTACATTCTGTTCGCGTCGGACTGGCCGGTGACTAGGCCACAGGACAATATCGATGCGCTAAGAGGGTTGAACAAGTTTGCGAAGGATCATCATCTGCCGGGGATCCCGGAGGATGAGATCGAGGGGATAATCAACCGGGATGCGTTAGATATTTTGGGGGTTGATTAATCGTTCCACCTCACCCTAACCCTCTCCCTCCAGGGGAGAGGGAATATTAATGCCCCTTTGTCCCCGTATCGGAGTACGGGGCATGCTCCGGACATTTCCCCCGTACGGCGGGGGCAACCGATATGTAGGGTTGGATTAGTATTGGAAGCAGGTTGCCGAGGTGGCGAAACGGTAGACGCGCTACGTTCAGGGCGTAGTGTCCGCAAGGACGTGCGGGTTCGACTCCCGCCCTCGGCACCATGTCTGACATCAGGTATCTCCGCCCCGCAGTGATAACCTGAAAAGTGTGGTCCGCGCGCTTGTAGCTCAGTGGATAGAGCGCAGCCCTGCGAAGGCTGAGGTCGTGGGTTCAAATCCCGCCAAGCGCGCCATTTCTTTTGTTGGCGACGACCACTCGGGCAGATCCCGCTCGCACGCGTGCGTTGGAGCCCGCTTGACGCGAATTAAGCGCATCGTCGTGTTATGGGACTGGGTTACTCGCTGTACGCGGTCTGGAAGATGATGCCGTCGTGGCGTATCGACCAATAATTGTTGGTCAAACCCGACTGGGATCCATCGGCAGATGCCGCATCGGTACTGAACCAGTGGCCTGTTTCCGTGGTCTTCAGCGTGTTGGTCGCCCAATCCGTCAGGGCGGGATGCGCGGCAAGTATTCGGACATTTCTGCCCCGCAGGTGTTCGAACAGCGGAGATACCAGTACCGAATCGTTCTCGTCGACCACGACCAATCTAAAGGCACCCTCGATACTTTCGTCGCTGTTGTAGAAATCGATGACAGCGTCGAGACCTTCAGCTTCGTATTTGTCGATTGCGCGCTGGACGTAGTCGATGGCGGTTTCTTCAGCGTCCTGTTGCGGCGGGTAGTAACCGGAGGCGAAGATCATGCCGTCGCGTCTAACCGCGTACGAGACTTTGGGGACCTCTTTCAAGGTGGCTGGGTGCGGCCACATGTATTCGATCCAATGTCCTTCCTCGGTCGCCTTCGCGATCTCTTTCCCGAGTTCGTAGCCGTTGGCGCCCACCACATCCTTGATGTCTGTCCCTCTCAACAGGGGTAGCAGGGGATGAACGTTGTAGATGTCGTTTTCGTCGGTTGCGAAGAGGTACCACTGGCCTTGGAAGCTGGCGACGCTGTTGTAGAAGTCCAACATGGCGTCGAGGCCGTCTCGTTCGTAGAGCGCGATGGCGTTCTCGACGTATTCAACGGTGTAGAACACTGTGTACACCTAAACCAAAAACAAAACAACCCGATCTTCCCCGGCGGAGTAGTTCCCGGAAGCGGA
>VXSB01000013.1 GCA_009838175.1 Chloroflexota bacterium | reverse complement strand
GCGGGCGCCGTCAGCGCCCCGTGCACTCCCGCCCGTTGCCAATACTTCATTATTCGGTTGTGTTTAAGCTGCATCGGAAAAGGTTTGCGCGCACCCGTCTCGACGCGGCGATTCTTCGTTTTCGTGGGCGCCGTTCCGATGAACGTCGGATCGGCGCCTAGTTGTTATATTACTACAGATGTTGCGAGAATCAAGTGTGTTGGTGTCTGAACCGGGGATTGCGGGGATTTAGGGATTGGCGGGATGGCCCCGCCCTTTTGTCCCCGTTCACCCTCACCCTGACCCTCTCCCATCGAGGGAGAGGGGATTTTGCGGCGGTCTGACCCTCTCCTATCGAGGGCCGGGTGATGCTACCACCACCCGGCCCCTCTGGATGGACGTTCCGTCCGCTGAAGCGCCGGCTTTCGCCGGAATGACGGGAGTTGCGCGGGTGTGACGGGGTTAGCGCGTGGTTTCGATGTAGGGTTGGCCGTCGGTGGTGATGGGGGTTTCGGTTACTGTTGCGTCTTCGGAGATGCGGTAGGCGCGGACTATGGGTCGGGTTTTTTCGACCAGGGAGATTAGGACGTAGTAGGGTTCTGTCCACCACGATTGGACGGCGTTGTCGACGTCGGTTTGTGATGGGTAGGCTTGGGAGTGAGTGTGAGAGTGGTATATTGCGACGATTCTGCGGCCCTTGACATCGGCTTCGGATTCGGCGCGAGCTAGAGCTATGGGATCCATCTCGTAGCGTCGGATGGGTTGGGAGTGGTTGTTTTGGATGCGTCTGGCTTCTTCGGCGGAGTTTTCGACACCGATGAGCACTCCGCAGCACTCTTCGGGGTCGGTTTCGAGGGCGTGCGAGATGATGTTTGCTAGGACGTGTTTTGGTATTAGGAATGGCATGTTGGGGATTCTAAACGTCGGAACTGGGCTCCCCACCCTTTTGTCCCCCGTCTCACCCTCACCCTGACCCTCTCCCATCAAGGGAGAGGGGATGTGCTCACTGCGCTTGCCCCCTGAAGGGGGAGGGATGGGGGATGCTTGGCAAAAAGATGAGGATGGGCGCGCCGCTCCGCTACCCCGGGCATACCCCGCGCACTCGCTTCGCTTGTGCGCTCCCCTTTCGCTTTGCGAAAGGGGCGGTTCACCCTAAGCCTGGCCCATCGGGTGAGAGGGGATTTGAGTAACCTTGCAGTTAGTCGATGGTAACTGCGAACCAGCCGAAGGGTAATTTGTGATGAAGGTAACTAATGTCGAGACGCATCTTTGGGATCCGGGTCAGGGGAAGAATTTTCTCTTTGTGAAGATCGAGACTGATGAGGGGATTGTTGGCTGGGGCGAGGCTTACACGCAGGCGGATCGGGATACGCAGGTTGAGGAGCATGTGAAGCAGATTGCGCGGTATCTAGAGGGGCGGGACCCGTTCCACATCCGGCACTTCATGCACGTCGTCCACGAGGACTTCGCGACGAAACGCGGCGGGATGGATCTGCACTGTGCGATGAGTGGGATCGAGATCGCGCTTTGGGATATTGTCGGGAAGGCGATGGGAAGGCCAGTCTACGATTTGTTGGGAGGTCCGGTTAGGCCGCGGTTGAAGCTGTACGCCAACGGCTGGTCGGGGGGTGATACTCCACAAGAGTATGGAGAACGTGCGGCGACTCTGGTTGCGGAACGCGGTTTCAAGGCGCTGAAGTTCGATCCTTTCCCTGGTCCGTGGACCGAATATCCGCCGCGTGGCGCGCTGGAGGAGGCGGTGGAGGTGGTGACGGCGGTTCGTGAGGCGGTCGGGCCGGAAGTGGAGTTGCTGATCGAGGTTCATCGCCGGCTGGCGCCGATGAATGCGATTCGGGTAGCCCGCGAGTTGGAGCCGCTGAAGCCGTACTGGTTCGAGGAACCCTGCCCTCCGGACAACATTCCGGCGATCAAGGAGGTCAAAGAGGCGACGACGATTCCGGTGGTGACTGGCGAGGCGCTGTACACGCGTAACGAGTTCCGAGAGGTCTGCGAGACACGTGCGGCGGACATTATCAATCCGGACATCTGCAACACCGGCGGTATCTGGGAGTTGACGCAGATCGCGGCGATGGCCGCTCCGTTTTACATTGGGGTTTCGCCGCATGGTTGGAATTCGACCTCGGTGGGATGTGCGGCGGCGATCCAGGCATCGGCGGGAATGCCGAACTTCTTGATCTACGAATACATGGTGGGTGTCGAGGCGGCTTCGCGGGAGGTGACGATCGGGTATCTGGAGCCCGAGGACGGTTACATCGAGATTCCGACGGAGCCTGGGTTGGGGATAGATGTCGATGAGGATGCTTTGAAAAAACGGCCGGCGGTAACTAGGACGCGCGGAAGTGTGCGGACGGTTGAGGATGAGAGGCAGTGGCATTGAGTCTGCCTACGGGCAAGACCCTCAGAATCGAAGACGCCCCGTCTGGTTGACGGGACGTCTGGTTTTTCAGAGGGTGAAACGGTCGGTTTCGTCCCTTCTACTGGTTGGTGCTTAGAAGTACAAACCAGTTACCGAGGGTGCGTCCGACTTGCGCTGTTTTCGTGGGTTCGGGTAGTGCGGCATGCGCGCTACTGAGTCTCCCAAGAGCGTCGCGTGTTGCATTTCACGCTCGCCCACCAGCTTCGTGTCGAAGCCATGGGAGAGCCTCTGCAAAGCTTGGTTTAACGCCTGTCTCAATTCGTCTGCTCCTTTCGCAGAAAGTCAAGTTGCGAGCGATCACTCGATCGCCCATGACTCTATTTAACTACTCTGCGGAGCAGGATGTGACGAATTTCGACGATGTTTTGTTAATCTTTTCTAACGTTAAATTTTCAGACATCAGGCAATTTTCGAAGTATTCAGCGTGATTTCATCAGTGATATACACTGATTACGCTATAATCATTGCTGAATTCAACTGTAGTCGTAAATTACGAATTTCGTAATCATTCATGCTGATTTCGATGCTGTCCCTGGAATTACACCAATCCATGGCGATTTGCGCATCACTGCGCAGGCTGTAGGTTTTGGATGGTCGTCGCGGTTTTGGCGATTTCATCCCATTCGAAGAGTTGAGGGATGCCAGCTATGGTTGCCCACGAATGCTGTTGGTCGTGTCGATGGTGACTTGCCACGTTTCCCGAAACCCCTAGCGGCACGATCCACCTGCCGGCGGACCATGTGGCCGGATCATGGAGGTAGCGGTTGACGGGACCGGAGCCGGTTCTGAAGTTCCATGCAGGACGCGAGCCGGTGGCGAACGGGACATCGCCGTCACCGGCGGTTCCGATGGCGGGAGCATCCAACTTATCGGCGGCTTCTGGGAACACTGCGGATAGGGGATGCACCTGCTTGGTGATGTGCACGTCAGACCACGTTACGGCGTCTAGTTCGCCGTATGTACTTTCGAGGTGGTTGGCGGCATTGGTCAAACAAGTTCCAAGGAATGTGTCGACCGACTCGTGGGGTGCGAGGAATTCCTGCCCGCCGCCTTGATTGATTGCGTTGATAAATGCTGGTTTGAGCTGGCGTCGAAGGTGGTCGACGGCGTTGAGGTCTGGATTGGCTGCAAACTCGTTGGGATCGATGCCGTAGTTTCGCTCCATCAGTGCGAGCGAGATCTCGTCGTTCAGCGCGCTGTATACGACGGCGCCGATAGAATCGGCATTGAGCTTGCCATCCCATTCGAGGAGGATGTCTAAGGCGGCCTTCGATGCTTCCTTCGACGTATCATTGGGCAACGCGTCGGCGTCCAATGCCCGCAGGCGCTTTATCAGCTTCATCCCTGGGACTGTTCCGACGTCGCCGTGAAATGCTGCCATGTCCTCAATTCGTAGGAGGTGCCCGTTCGCTTTGGCCTCTTCGATGTGCGAGATGATTCGGCGCGCGCGGTAGTCGGATCCGAACGACCCGCTGAGGAAGTAGGGATAGTCTTCGCCGACGACACGTTGGTTGCATGTGACGGCCCAACCGGTCTCGGGGTTTCGCGACCTGGGCAGTTCATCGTCCGGGATGTAGCCCTGCCACTCGTTCTCACCGGTCCAGCCCTCGACTGGTCCCCAACCGTTGACGGCGTTGCGGATCGGGATACGGCCTTTCAGCGCGTAGCCGAAACTGCCGTGGATGTCGGCGTAGGGGTAGTTGTTGACGCGGTCGGTCCATCTGCTGAGGGCTTGCTCGAACTCATCGGCGTTCTTGCACTTCATCGCGTCTAGGGTGGCGTCAACCCATGGGGTGGCCCCATTGGAACCGGGATCGGCCAGTGCGATGCCCCAACCATCATCTGCGCTGCCGGAGATGATCGGTCCGTGATGAGTCTTGATGGCTTCGATGGTCTGTGTCGCGTCGCCCCGCACGCGAAGCTGTTGTCGCGATGTTTCGGCGACTAACCACTCTCCCTTGAACAGGTATTCGACACCGTCGTTGGCACGTCGTAGCTGCTCGACGAAGAGGTCTTGCGTGTCTACGCCGCCGTGGGTCATTCCCCACGCGACGTGGCGGTTGTGTGAGAAGTGCATTACCATCGGCATCCCGGGTACGGAGTGCCCTAAGACGTCGAATTCGTCGGTGCGCATGTGGACTTGGTAGTAAACGTTGGGCACTTCCAAGCCGCGGTGCGAGTCTCCTCCGACCATCGGAATTCCGGAAGCGGTGAGGTCACCGGAGACTGCCCAGCCGTTGGAGCCGCCATCGATCTCTCTAAGCGGCGCGGTTGCGTTTACGGTTGCTCGTAGCTCGTCTACCGCGTTCTCGGCAGGGCCATCGTAGACGACGCCGGGTGGGACAGTGAGGTACATGCCTTGCTGATAACCGGGTGAGAGCTTCGCCGCCTTTTCGGGACCGATCTTCGCGGCGAGTTCGGCGCGCCAGAGTTTGGATTGGAATCCACCTTCGGCGCTGTTTCGGACCTTGTATACGACGATGCAGTGCCACGGCTCCCATGGTTCGGGTTCGACACGAAGCAGCTCGTACTCGTATGGCAACGCGTCATTGGAGTTGATGAATGCGTTGACACCTTCCGCGTATGCGTCTAGTGCGACTTTGGCGTCGGTGCTGCAGAGGTCGTAGTCAGCGCGCGAAACCGTTTCGAAGTCCCGACGGCGCATGAGGGTGTCTTCGGTGATTGCTGAGGGACCGAGGTATTCGGCGGCGCGGCCGAGACAGCGCAGGCGGTCGAAGTCCATCTGCCACAGGCGGTCTTGGGCGGTGGCGTAGCCTTGTGCGAAGAATGCGTCGTGGGCATTTTCGGCGTAGATGTGAGGGATGCTCCAACGGTCTCGGTAGATAGTCGCGCCAGAAACTATCTGGGCCGACGCAACATCATCGGTTAGATTTGGCAAGTGGTCTTGGAGCATGGGCTACGAGTTGTGTTGAATGGGGATCGGTTCAGATGAGCATGCTTAGGATTCAGTATCCGCGATAGTGTTTCTATTCTCCACTTGGTGCTTCAGATTCCTGCCGATCATGGAGGGGGTAGTTGCGGCTGATGCATGTTCCGTCCGCCCTCGGCCCGAGCATACCCCGCGAGCATCGCTCCGCTCGCTCGCGCCTCTTTCGCTGGGCGAAAGGGGCAGTGTGGGGTTATCCCCGAACACGTCCGGCGATGGCGTCACCCATGTCGGATGTGCCGATCGCTCCGCCGAGGGTGGTTGCCAGATCGGGGGTTCTCAATCCGTCGGCTAGAACTGCGGCTACGGCATTCTCGATCGAATTCGCCTCGTCTTCAAGCGCGAACGAATAACGCAACATCATCGCTGTTGAGAGTATGGAAGCGATCGGGTTGGCGACACCCTGCCCGGCGATGTCTGGTGCGGAGCCGTGTATCGGCTCGTAGAGCGCGCGTTTTCCGGCGCGGCGCGGGCGACGGCTATTTGGAGGTTTAGGTATCGCGGATAGCGATGCTGATGGCAACATGCCCATCGAACCACCGATGACTGCGGCTTCATCTGACAATATGTCGCCGAAGGTGTTCTCGGTTACGACGACGTCGAACTCGGCCGGGTTTGTCACCATCTGCATCGCGGCGTTGTCGGCGAGCATGTGTATGAGTTCGACATCAGGGTACTCCGCGCCAATCTCGGTGACGACTTCTCGCCAGAGGCGACCAGTTTCGAGGACGTTCATCTTGTCGAGTGAGTGCAATCGCTTGCGTCGAAGCCGTGCGATTTCGAAGCCTACACGCGCGACGCGGTCGATCTCGCGCTCGCGGTAAGTCAATGTGTCGACTGCGGTGCGACCGCGAGAGTTTGTCCAACGTTTCTTGGGCTTGCCGAAATAGAGCCCGCTGGTGAGTTCGCGAACTATTACCATATCGACCCCGTCTAAACGCTCTGGACGTAGAGGGCTGGCGTCGATGAGTTGCGGATAGACCTTTACGGGTCGCAGATTGGCAAACAGGTCGAGTCCTTTTCGTAGCGCGAGGATTCCGTCTTCGGGCCGTGTTTCGGCTTGCGGGTCATCCCATTTCGGGCCTCCGACGGCGCCGAAAAGCACCGCGTCGCTGCCTTTCACGATGTCGAGGGTTTCCTCCGGTAATGGGGTGCCGAACTCATCAATGGCACGTCCGCCACAAGCGCCCATGACGAATGAGAACGTGTGACCAAAGCGTCGCTCAATGGCGTCGAGTACCTTGACCGATTCTGCGGTGACTTCCGGTCCGATCCCGTCTCCGCCTAGTACCGCGATACGAATATCCATTGCGTGCGTCTTTCTTTTGCAGTTGATGTGTGTTGTCGATTTGGGAACTAATCGCGATCAGACGCGTCGACTCGATCTGAAGCGCAACAAGCTTTCCTGAACTGCTACCAGCGAGCGGCTCTTGCAGATTCGAATTCGTCAATGGCATCGCTGTTTTGCAACGTGATGCCTATGTCGTCCAATCCCTTCATCAAGGAATTTCGACGAAACGAATCGAATTCAAATGATGCTGAGAAGCCTTCAGCATCAGACACGGTTTGAGCTTCAAGGTCGACGGTGACTTCGTAGCCGACGCCTTTGAGGGCGTTGCCCATGATGTGGTCGACCTGATTTTGGGACAGCACGATTGGCACCATGCCGTTCTGCATGCAATTGTTTCGGAAGATGTCTGCGAAACTCGGCGCTATGATCGCCCTAAATCCCATCTCATTCAAAGCCCAGGGCGCGTGTTCGCGGGACGAACCGGAACCGAAATTTCGTCCGGCGACGAGTATTGAGGCCCCTTGGTAACGCGCCTCGTTCAAGATGAAGTCGGGATTCGGGACGCCATCTTCGAGATAGCGCCAGTCGAAGAATGCGAACTCACCGAATCCGGTTCGTTCAATTCGTTTGAGAAACTGTTTCGGGATTATCTGGTCCGTATCGACGTTGGCCCGGTTCAAGGGTGCCACACGTCCAGTCAATCTAGTGAATTTTTCCATCTAACATTCCCTCGCGCGCGATACCGCTCCTATCGACCACGCCGTTTGTCTTTTTCGTCTTTTTGCCGTTGTTTTTCTTCTTGCTGCCTCAAAGCAACTGCCAAAGGGTCCTCAGGTAGAGGTGGAGTAACCGTAATCAGACCGATTCTTGAAAATCGCATCTCCTGCCATACATGCAACTGCCGCAACATGAGTAAGGCCACGATGCCTAGAAAAATCAGCAAAACATCAGACAATATTAGCAGGTCATTAGCGTCTATCAACTCGGGTAAGGTCTGTGCATTTACGAAACGAGGGACGGTGATGGGGTTGAAGATCCAGCCAGCGACCCAGAGGATCCACCAGAGATAGACGATCACCCTTACTTTGCCTGCGCTTTTCCAAGCTGTCGGTTCGTCGGTCGTTACGTCGGGATCGCTCCCTTTATAAAGTTCGGATAGAACTTGGCCTGGTCTGAAGAAGTTGCATATCGGGATGAAGTGATGCAGCACGGACCATTCTGGGAGGTGTTTCTGGCCTTCCGATTTGAGGGGCAAAAGATTGCGGCTGGCGCGATGAAGCAACGAGAGGTATGGGAAAGCGACTACCACAATCAGGAAGATCGAGAGTAGCCATATCAACCTTGATCGGTCTTGGCTCGCTTGGAAGTCTTCTGCATAGCTGAACGCCGCATCGCAATCTGGATACTCGGAGACTGTAGAAGAGATGGAGTTGACGATTGCATCGACGCTTGGGCAATCCAATCCAACCTGTTCGGCGAATGTCAACAGCGCATAAGAGCTCCAAACCGCGGTGCAGATTGTTACCGGTTCAGAGGTTTGAAGGCCTGTTGTTACGGCTTCGTCGTCAGGGACCTCTTCAACTATTTCGGGTGTGTACTCCTCGGTGTTTGCACATATCGCGCCGGAATCCTCTACGAAGTCAGAGACTAGGATCGCGTCCATCTCGCCGTTCGGACATTCGTCGGACGAAACTGACAGTCCCAAAAACGCGCATCTGAATTCTTCTCCACCGACGCGTTGGGCGTAGGCGCGGGCGGATTCGATTTGTTGGCCGATATCGGCGGTTGGAGGAATGTCCGTTATGCCATCGTCTACCCAGTCTTGATATCGGTTGGAGTTACTGAAGTCGGTGAGTGCGAGCCAAACGATGGCGAGGCACCATACGCCCATGGCGATGGCGGTCCATTTAAGGTTCTGTTCGTTGCTCTCGTAGGTGTATGGTTCGTAACGGGCTTCGCGGATTTCGTCTAGGCGGTGGCGACCGGTGAGACGCGAGAAAATCCCAGGCTTCGAATCGTCGGAATCTCGCCGAACACTACGACGCCGCGGAGGAGCGTAAATGCCGCCGGTGCGTTCAGGATCTGATTCTTGGTTCGAAGTTGGTGTCGAGTCCGAATCACGCATCTCGGAACGGAGATCAGATTCTCCGCCGCCTCTCCGTCGCGGACGACGGTAGATGCTGCTTGATGGGTTTGTTTCGTCTCCGGGCGAATCGGTACCAGAATCTGAGCCGCGTGAGTCCGAATCTTCTGGTGGTCTGGTCACGGCTTAGCGAGGAGCGAAATGCGCATCAATCCCAGTCGCGGACATCAACGAAGTGGCCAGCGATCGCGGCGGCGGCGGCCATCTCGGGGCTCACCAGATGGGTACGTCCGCCTTTGCCTTGGCGACCTTCGAAGTTGCGGTTCGAAGTCGAGGCGCATCGTTCGCCGGGTACCAGGATGTCGGGGTTCATGCCTAAGCACATCGAGCAACCAGATTCTCGCCACTCGAATCCGGCGTCTTTGAAGATTTCGGATATGCCTTCCTTTTCGGCGGCCCACTTGGTCAGTGTTGAACCTGGCATCACTTGAGCTCGAACGCCTTCGGCAACACGTTTTCCTTGGATGATCGACGCTGCCGCGCGGAGGTCTTCGAGTCGTGCGTTGGTGCAAGAGCCGATAAAGACTCGGTCTAGCCGGATGTCCTGCATAGCAGTACCGGCATCGAGCGCCATGTACTCAAGTGCGCGTTCGGCTGACTCCTGTTCGGCAGGATCGTCGAAATCGTCGGGGCCGGGAACCGATTCTGACACCCGAGCGACTTGACCGGGATTGGTGCCCCAACTGATGAAAGGTTCTAGGCTTTCGCAATCGATCTCGACCAAGGTGTCGTACTCGGCTCCGTCGTCGGTAACGATTTGGCTCCACTCGGCGGCGGCGGCATCGAAGTCATCGCCTTGCGGCACGAACTTGCGGCCGCGCATCCACTTGAATGTCGTGTCGTCGGGAGCGATCATTCCGGCGCGGGCTCCGCCCTCGATGGTCATGTTGCAGATGGTCATGCGACCTTCCATGTTGAGGTCGCGTATGGCCTCGCCGGTGTACTCGATTACGTGCCCGGTGCCTCCTGCGGTCCCCATCTGCCCGATCGTGGCTAGGATCATGTCTTTGGCGGAGACGCCGACTGGCAATTCGCCGTTGAAACGAACTTCCATGGTCTTAGGCGTACGTTGGCGTAGGGTCTGCGTGGCTAGTACGTGTTCGACCTCTGAGGTGCCGATCCCAAACGCTAGGGAACCGAATGCGCCGTGTGTCGAAGTGTGCGAGTCGCCGCAAACGATGGTCATTCCGGGCTGGGTGTAACCTTGCTCTGGGCCGATGACGTGGACGATGCCTTGCGCGCTCGAATCGACGTCGTAGAGGGTCACGCCGAAGTCGGTGCAGTTCTGGCGGAGGGCTTCGACCTGTTGCCGTGCAATAGGGTCCTTGATGACCTCGGTGCGCGTCTCATCGGTCGGGACGTTGTGGTCTACCGTTGATATCGTCAGATCGGGGCGTCGCACTTTGCGACCAGTCAACCGCAGTCCCTCAAACGCCTGCGGCGAAGTGACCTCGTGGACCAAGTGCAGATCGATATAGAGGATTGCAGGCTCGCCTTCGGGTTCGGCGACGAGATGTGTGTCCCAGATCTTTTCGAACATCGTCTTCGGCATCTTCAAACCTTTGCGTTATTTGGTTTCGCTGGGCGCACGGCCCGGCAGTGCGGCGTGTCAACCAACGTTTGCTATGACTTTCCACTCGATCGCGTTTTCTGGCGGCGAACCGAATTGATTTTCGCCTTCATCGCCTTTGAACAGGACGGGCGAGATCAATGCCAACACCCAAATCAATCGCCCAGAGATCTCGACCCAAGCTGGAGCTCCGTCCCAGAATACTGGCACTAGCCAACCGGCTGAGAAAAGGACGATTGGTATCAGCGTCCAGTTATCGGTTCTGCCAATATCGTGCGAACGCCCTGCGAACGCCCGACCGACTAAGAATAACAATAACGCCGTGAGACCAAGATCGACCCAAGGCCCGGTTAGTCCGAGTCGGTCGAACGCAAATTCGGCCAAGAGCGAAACCGCAAATACCAGCAGGATTTCAACGACATAGGTCTTTCGGTTGGTTCGCCTATATCGTTTCTCTCTTTCGGTGGTCGCGGTTCTTCGTCCCAGGAGAATCATCCGGGCTTATGTCCTCAGGGCGCTGGAAGTGGATCGTGTTACTGAAGCTTAAACCGTTCCGGTGACCGGGTGGCTGTCCAGTTCGTTGATCATCAAGGCGCGGTTAATCGCGTTCACGTAGGCTTTAGCGGATGCAACCACGATGTCGGTGTCTGAGCCGCGGCCAGAGTAGGTAGAGCCTTCGTGGTCGATGCGGATGGTAACTTCGCCTAAAGCGTCGATACCTTCGGTTACCGAGCTTACCGAAAATTCGGTCAAGTCGACATTGATGTCGATGATTGAATCGATGGCTTTGCATACGGCGTCGACGGGACCGGTACCTTCGGCGGATGCGTTTCGGGCGTGGTCGTCAGGAGTCGTCATCGACACGTCGGCTGTCGGCATATCATCGTTGCCGCAGACCACTCGGACTTTGCCTAGTTTGTATCGGCGATTGGTATCGGCGTAGCGATGCTGCTCGCGCATCAACGCTTCCAGATCGGCGTCGGTGACCTCGCGCTTGTTGTCAGCCAAGTCCTTGAACGCGATGAACACATCGCTCAATTCGTCGTCGGAGAGTTGGTAGCCAAGATCGCTTAATCGAGATCGCAGACCTGCGCGTCCGGACAGTTTGCCCAAGACTAGGGCCTCGCCGCGCCAACCGACATCTTCGGGGCGCATGATCTCGAAGGTCGTACGCTCTTTCAGGTAGCCATCCTGATGGATTCCGGATGAGTGTCGGAATGCGTTTTGTCCGACGATTGCCTTGTTGTACTGCACCGGGAAGCCGAAGATGCTGCTGATCATGCGACTCGTCGGGTTGATCTCGCGGATGTTGACACCGGTCCAAACGCGATAGTGGTCCGGACGGGTTTCAATCGCCATCATCACTTCTTCCAGTGCGGCATTACCGGCCCGTTCGCCTAGGCCGTTGACGCAACCTTCTATCTGACGTGCGCCGTTTTCGATTGCAGCCAGAGAGTTAGCCACCGACATGCCGAGGTCGTTGTGGCAGTGAACGCTTACGACCGCGCTGTCGATGTTAGAGACGTTTTCGAAGACGCCTTTTATCAGCGCTCCAAACTCTACTGGGTTGGAGTATCCGACGGTATCCGGCACGTTGACGGTTGTCGCGCCGGCGTTGATCGCGGCTTCCAAGATGGCGTAGAGATACTCCGGCGCGGTGCGCGTGGCATCCATGGGAGAGAACTCGACGTCGTCGGTGTATTGTTTTGCCTTTTCGACTGCTTCGACGGCCATGTTCATGATCGTCTCGCGATCCCGTCGCATCTGGTGCATCAGATGCACGTCCGACGAGGAGATGAAGGTGTGAATGCGTGGCTTGGCTGCGCCTTCGATGGCGCGCGCTGCGGCTTCGATATCTGAATCTACGGCTCGAGCCAATGAGCAGATCACGGGACCTTCGACCTCGTGAGCGATTCGTCGAACCGCTTCGAAGTCACCGGGTGAGCTGCCAGCGAAACCAGCTTCGATCACATCGACGTTGAGCCTTGCGAGCTGATGGGCAATCCTGATTTTTTCGCCGACGGTTAATCCAGCGCCCGCCGATTGCTCGCCATCGCGCAGCGTTGTATCGAAGATGATTACTTGGTCTGCTTTGTTTACTGTTTGTGTGGTCATGTTGTCGCTCCTATGCTCCAGCAAGTAGCGGAGCATCTGAAACGGCTGAATGTGTCTAGGTCCACCCGGCTAGGTTGTGGACTCGAGCCATGGCATCATGGCGCGTAGTTCCTTGCCGACCTTCTCAACCGGGTGCTCGAGGTTTTCTTTACGCATCTGGTTGAAGCGGTAGAGGCCTTCGTCGTTCTCGGCGATCCATTCTCGAGCGAAGCGTCCGGATTGGATGTCTTCGAGGACGCGACGCATGTTCTCCTTCACGTCCTCGTCGATGATTTCCGGTCCCCGGCTGTAGTCGCCGTACTCGGCCGTTTCGCTGACCGAGTAGCGCATGTACTCGAGGCCGCCTTGGTATATGAGGTCGACGATGAGTTTGAGTTCGTGCAACACCTCGAAGTAGGCCGATTCGGGCTGGTAACCCGCCTCGGTCAGCACCTCGTAACCCATCTTGATAAGCTGGGTGACACCGCCACAAAGAACCGCCTGCTCACCGAAAAGATCAGTTTCGGTCTCTTCTTTGAACGTGGTGGTCAGTATGCCGGCGCGTCCCCCTCCGACGCCTTTTCCGTACGCCAGCGCGTTGGTCATCGCATTGCCAGACGCATCTTGATGGATTGCAACCAAACACGGAACACCCAAACCGCGCTCGTAGACAGCGCGGACACGGTGACCCGGGGCTTTCGGGGCGATCATCACGACATCGATATCTTCCGCGGGTTTGATCTGCTCGTAGAAGATCGTGAAGCCGTGAGCAAACAAGAGGGTCTTGCCAGCCTCGAGATTCGGCTCGACGTCGTCGCGGAACACTCCGCCCTGGATGGTGTCCGGTAAGCAGAACGAGATGAGATCGGCGCGCTTCGCCGCCTCGGCGTTGCTCAAGACTTCCAAACCGTCCGCTTCAGCTTTCTCGCGGCTCTTGCTACCTTCGTATAGCCCGACGACGACGTTGAAGCCACTGTCTTTTAGGTTCAGTGCGTGCGCATGACCTTGCGAACCGTATCCAATTACGGCAACGGTCTTGTCACGCAGCGGCGAATCGTCGATGTCCGCATCGTAGTAAAGCTTTGGCATTTGGTTGATTGACCTTCCTAGGTTTTTGGTGTTAAGCAGAAGTTCTCGTTCTAGAAACCTTCTACACGCTGCCGGAGACTCCCGGCTCGAAGTGGTATTCGTGTTGCAGTCCATTGACCCAGTTGCGGGTCGCTTGGAACTCGCCATCGTCTTCGCCTTCAAAGAGGGTACTGCGGAGGACCGCCACACGGCCCGTCCGCATCACCTCCTTGATGCCGAATGGAGACAAGAGTGTAATCAGCGAGTCGATCTTTTCGCGCCCGCCGGTCAGTTCGAAAGTCATGCTGTCAACACCGATGTCGATGACATTGGCGCGGAAGACGCGACTCAGCTCAAGCAGTTCAACGCGCGTCTCCTTGCTGGTCGCGACTTTGACGAGTGCGAGTTCGCGCCAGATATGGTTTTTGTTGGTAATGTCTTTCGCTTCGATGACATTGACTAGACGTTCCAGCTGCGCGGCGCAGTGGTTGACGACTCCCGGCGGTCCTTCGAGCACGAACGTGAGGCGTGACAAGCCCGGTTGCTCGGAGTGGCCAACTGCGAGACTGGCGATGTTGAGTCCGCGGCGGCGGCATAGGCCGGCGATGCGTGCCAAGACGCCTGGTCGATCTTCGACCAGAGCGGTGACGGTGCGAGCTTCGAATTTCGATTGAGAAGTCATGTCAGACCCTCGTATCCTCCATCAGATCCTTGATGCTTCCGCCGGCAGGGATCATTGGGTAAACGTGTTCGACTTTTTCGATGACAAAATCGACGATGACGGGGCCGGGATAGGCGTTGGCCTCTTCGATGGCGTCCTCTACGTCGTCGATCTCCTCGACGCGCATACCCTTCATGCCGAACGCCTCTGCCAGCTTCACAAAGTCGGGGTTGGCGGTGTAGGCATCGGCTTGTGTGTCGCCCATGTAGAAGAGCTCTTGCCACTGGGTGATCATGCCCAAGTGGTTGTTGTTCAAGATGGCGTACTTGACCGGAAGCCGATTTTCGACTGCGGTCGCGAGTTCCATCATCGTCATCTGGAATCCACCGTCGCCGCAGATGGACCAGACCAGCGCTTCGGGCAACGCCAGTTGCGCGCCGATCGCGGAGGGCACTTCGTAGCCCATAGTTCCGAGTCCGCCGGAGCAGAGCCATGTGTTAGCCTCGGTGAACTTGTAGTGCTGAGCGGCCCACATCTGGTGCTGTCCTACGCCGGTGCAGATGATCGCCTTGCCATTCGTGACGTTGGACAATCCACGCACAACGTGTTGACCAGACAGGTTTCCGGTTTCGGGGATATGCAGAGAAGGGTGATCTGACTTCAGCTGCTCGACGTGGCGAATCCATTCAGGTCGCGAGACGCGATCAACTTTCGGGATAATTTGCCCTAGGACGTGCTTGAGGTTGCCGACGACAGAGGCATCGACTTGGACCGTTTTTCCGATCTCGGCCGGGTCGATGTCGATGTGTATCTTCTTTGATCGGGTGGCGAATTCGTTGACGTTGCCGACGATGCGGTCATCGAAGCGGCTGCCTGCGGCGATGATCAGATCGGAGTCGTCAAGCGCGAGGCTGGCATAAGCTTCGCCGTGCATGCCGGGGAATCCGACGTGAAGCGGGTGGTTCTCGGGGAAGCCGGAGATGCCCAGCAGTGTAGTAACGACTGGAATTTGCGCCTTCTCGGCGAGTTCTCGCAGTTCGTCGAAAGCGCGCGAGATGATAACACCGTGGCCAGCGAGGAATACCGGGCGCTCGGATTCGTTGATGAGTTCGACAGCGGCATCGATCTGGTAGTCTGGTGCCGTCGTCGGAATGCGGTATCCAGGGAGTTTGATCTTGCGGTCACGCTCGTGGTCGTATGAACCTTCTTCCTGCATCACATCTTTGGGGATGTCGATGAGGACTGGACCGGGACGGCCGGTGCGAGCGATGTGGAAGGCTTCGTGGATGGTTGGTCCGATGTCTTCGACGCGGGTTATCAGGTAGTTGTGCTTGGTGACGGGAAGCGTCGCGCCGGTGATGTCGGTTTCTTGGAAAGCGTCGGTACCGATTGCGGCGCGTCCGACCTGCCCGGTGATAGCGACGATGGGCACTGAATCCATCATCGCGGTGGCGAGACCGGTGATCAGGTTCGTGGCACCCGGTCCAGAAGTGGCGAATGCGACACCGACTTTGCCGGATGCGCGTGCGTAACCGTCGGCGGCGTGAGCGGCACCCTGTTCGTGTCGTACAAGCACGTGACGCAGTTCCGGATACCTGCCCAGCACTCCGTAGAGCGGCAGGATAGCGCCGCCGGGAAGGCCGAACACGATGTCGACACCCTCGTTGAGGAGCGCTTCGCAGACTATGTCGCCGCCTGTTAGTTTCTTACCCATGTCGCTTCTTGTATCTTTGGACGCATCATTCGGTGCGCCATTCGGTTGCAGCGTTGATTTTCAGCCAATAAGAAAAATCCCCGTCCATTACTTGAAAGGACGAGGACTAACCCGCGGTACCACCTTACTTGGTTGCTTATCGAGCCAATTGCCCGATTATCAACCCGCTTGATTTACGACTATTAACGTAGCCGATCCGCGCAACCCTATGAATCCTGCGAACCCGATTGGGCAGTTGGGAGGTTCAGGTCACGAGCTCCCGGGCGAGTTCCCACGGACGATGCGCATCCTTTACAGCCACCGGATGCTCTCTTTCGCTATCGGGACCGTGGTACTGCTCCCGTTCATAGCATTAGCATTTGCTAGTGTGCACATCAATTATGCCACACGTTACGGATTTCGCAAAACACCCTGCTAGGCAACTCGATTAGAAATGGAAATTCGCACAATCACGCGCCATGGGGTACCCGAACTGTTTCGAATCCTACGCGCGGCGGGTCCTCATGGACACCGTGAGTGGCCGCTGACGGATGAAGCAACGCTTGTGGCGACGCTCGACAACTCACGCTTGGATCCGGATCTGGGGCGATGGTCGATTGGGTATGAAGACGATATGCCGGTTGGGTATGCGTTGGTCGAACCGGAGTTGAATATCGGTAGGATTCTCGTTGGATTGGCTACTGTCGAGGGGCGTGACGATTCCTTGGGTTCGTTGCTTCAAGACGGTGTCACACGCGCCCAGGAACTCTCGGATCAGGATCGGTTCGAGATTCACGTTGCGGTTCGGGACACCGAATCGAAATCGATCGTTGATGCACTTGAAGCCGCAGGATTCAGTGTGGTTCGGACTGTCCTCAAGATGCGCGTCGACGTTTCACAAGTCGAACTGCCTGATTCCCCTGCCCCTCCCGGATTCATAGTTCGTGATGCCGATATGTCCGACGCTGTTGAAGCTACCTCTGTTACCGATCTGCACAATGCATGTTTCAGCAGCAGTTGGGGTTTTTCGCCGAATACTGTTGAAGAAATCGCCGATCGTACAGCCGCTGATGCCGATCGGAACGGTTTTGCGCCAATAGTCGTTTCGGCAGATGCGTCGGATGGCAAGATAGTCGGGTACAACTGGATCACGCTCAGCGAAGGCGATGGACGCGTCGAGATGGTCGGTGTTCACCCAAGTATGCGTGGAAAGCGATTGGGTTGGACGATCTTCAATGCGGGTGTCGAACGACTGATCGCGCATGGAGCGACAGCGCTGGTGCTGGATGTTGATTCAGAAAATCCCCCGGCACGCCGGATCTACGAATCGGCGGGCTATCGGACGTATTCTGAGGTGAGTTACTACGGTTTGGATGTTGTGAAGAGTTAGGCTCTCGAGCCTAACGCCCGATCGAGATTGAAGGCGGCCGATATCAGGGCGAGGTGCGTGAAGGCTTGGGGGAAGTTGCCGAGGTGCTCGCCTTTGGGTCCGATCTCTTCGGAGTATAGGCCGAGGTGGTTGGCGTAGCCGAGCATGTGTTCGAACATCAAACGCGCCTCTTCTAGCCGCGAGGGGTCGGAGCGACCAGCGCGAGTAAGAGCTTCTACAAGCCAGAAGGTGCACATGTTGAAGGTGCCTTCTTCGCCGGTCAAACCATCTTGTGTCTCGTGGAGGTTGTAGCGGTAAACGAGGTTCGAGTAGACGAGGCCACCATTAGCCGGGGACCGTTGTATTGCGTCGAGCGTCTTCAACATGCGGGGATCTGATGGGGACATGAAGAAGACCATGGGCATGATCAGATTGGATGCGTCGAGAGCGTCCCGACCGTAGGCCTGTGTGAAGGCTTCGACGTTGTCGCTCCAGCCGTACTTGATGATCTCCTCGTAGATTTCGTCGCGCGTCTTGACCCATTTATCAGTGTCGCTCGGGAACGAACGCTTGGCGGCAAGGCGAATCGCTCGGTCGATCGCAACCCAGCACATCAGTTTGGAGTAGACGAAGTGTGCGCGACCACCTCTAACCTCCCATATACCCTCGTCCGGGCGTTGCCAGTTGTCACAGACCCAGTTGACCATCTTCCGCAGGTGCGACCAGAAGTCGTAAGAGATAGGAGTCTGGTATTTGTTGGAGAGATATACAGCGTCCATCAACTCCCCGTAAATGTCGAGTTGCAACTGATCTGCGGCGCCGTTGCCGATGCGTACCGGCTTGGAATCCATGTAGCCCGAAAGATGTTCAAGAGTGTGCTCTTGGAGGTCGTGGCTACCGTCGATGCCATACATGATCTTCAGCGTGCCGTCGTCTTCGCTTTCCGAGCACCGGTCCTGCAACCAGTCCATAAATCGCCCGGCCTCTTCGGTGAGACCGATTCTGAGCAGGCCGTAGACGCTGAAGGCGGCGTCTCGGATCCATGTATAGCGGTAGTCCCAGTTCCGCACGCCCCCGAGATCCTCCGGGAGGCTGGTGGTGGGAGCGGCTACGAATGCGCCAGTGGGCTCAAAGGTCAACAGTTTCAAGCAGAGGGCTGAGCGATGGACCATTTCGCGCCATCGACCGGTGTAGGTGCATTGGCTGATCCACCGACGCCAATAGTTGACCGTGTCGTCGAAAAGGAGCTCGATGCGGCTGGCGTCGAATTTGTCCGCTCTTTCCACATGCTCTACCGCGTCGATAACGATGTACTCGGTGTGTCCTTCGTGTATTTCGAAATCGACTTTGACCGAGTCGTCGACGATCTCAGGCGGCACTGTGCTCCAGTATTCCAGCGAAATGTCGGGAGATATGAAACGAACGTTTTCATCAACGAAAACTGTGTAGTGTTCGTCTCGCCCGTAGTTAAATTTGGGCGAGCAATCGATCTGCATATGGAGATTGCCGCGGATTCCGGTAATCCGGCGGATAAGAACATGGTCGGCGTCGCCAGCGAAACGAGTACGGACCGGCATGAAGTCGACTACCTGAGCGACGCCTTCATCCGACGTAAAGTGCGTGACCAAGACGTTGGTTTCGGGCAGGTAGTACTGCGTAGATCGAACATCATGGTTGTCAGGTCGCAGCGAGAAGTGTCCGCCGTTCTCCTCGTCGAGGATCGATGCGAATATCGATGGCGAATCGAAATGCGGTGCGCAGAACCAATCTATGGTGCCGTCGACGCCGACGAGTGCGGCGGTGTAAAGATCTCCGATGATGCCGTGATCTTCGATACGCAGATACACAGTAGATTCTCCAACCCTTTTAGGGCGAACAATGCTTTGGAGGGAAATTATCGCAGAGCAGCGGTACTCAGGCGCGGCTTTGCGATTCGATTGTAGACATTCACCAGACCGCTCACTGTTGCGTCCCACGACAGAGTTTCGGCGCGTTTACGCGCAGCTTTGGACATGTCTAAACGAAGCATGTCGTTTCCCATTAGTTCGACGATCTTATCGGCGTAAAGCTGCGCGTTTCGTTCGCGGACCAAGTACCCGGTCTCGCCATCGACCACGATTGCTCGCAAACCATCAACATCGGCTGCGATCGCGGGTGTTTCGCAGGCTGCGGCTTCTAATACGGCGAGACCAAATGTCTCGTGGAAAGACGGTGCAACGATGCAATCGGAATTGGAATAGATTTCGGGAAGCCCAGATTGAGGCAATACCCCCGGTAGCTTCACTCGGTCGGTTAGGCGCAGTTGTGAGGTACGACCGAGCACTCGACGGAACTCGTCTGCGGATCCGCCACCAACGATCTGCAATTCAGCGTCCACTCCTCGACCAACGACCAGTGCAAACGCCTCGATCAAGAGATCCACGCCTTTCAACGCATCCAGTCTACCGACGTACAAAATGCGTTTTCTGGCTCGCGTATCTGAAGAGTTTGGCGACGATACGAAGCGTTCCGTGTCGACACCGGGCGGTACGATCGCGATCTTATCTATGGGCGCATTGAACTCTCTTGTGATGTGCTCCGCCTCGCCCTCAGTCCACGCGATGATGACGTCCGCGTCTCGGGCAACTCGCGGTTCATTGAGGAAGCGGATTTCGGGTTCGTCCTCCTCAGGACGGACTCGAGTTTTGATGCTGGCCAAGGTGTGGAAGCTCGTGATATGTGGAACAGTCCAGGAACGCACCAATTCGCAACCCACAACACCTGAGAGCCAGTAGTGCGAAGTCACCAAATCGAAGGTTCGGTTGTTTACTGCGGCATCGCTTTCTACGGCGGTGGTGAAATCGGATAGGGTTTCGGGGATTCGGTCTTTCGGCAACGTTATTTCCCCAACTGGCACATGCACGAGTTGGTATCCCAGACTTTCGATGTCGTTTTCTATTCCTGGGTGCGTGCGTGAGTAGACAACTACGGCGTCACCGAGACTCTTCAAACGATGGGCGACTTGATCAACATATACATTCATACCGCCTGCGTCGGTGCCGCCTGGTTGGATGCACGGGCATCCATGGACACTGATTACTGCGATACGCATCGATCTCCCCAGTTATGCCCCCGAATATTTGTCCAAAGAGCAGTAGTTGAATGCTTTATTGCCGTTTGTCGAGGCGTACGGTATAGATTCTGCGGTCTACTGCACCGAGGTGGTACTTGTAACGTTCGTCGCCCCGCATGAAGTCGTAGACCTTAATGCCCTCGTCTATGGAGGCGAGGATGTTTATGGCGTGGTTCAAGAGTCCGACGGCGAGCCAAGAACGTTCTGGGACGTAGCCGCTGTTGTAGAGGTACTTGGTTGCACCGATCTTGAACGCTATTGACGTCGCCACATCCTCGCCGTTGAGCGTGAGAAAGTACAACCTTGTAACGTCCTTCTCGGCCAAGGTGACGGCAACTTCATGGAAGAATCGCTCCCGTTCGACTGTCATGAACTCCTGTTTGTCGATTGAACTACCACGATGTAGGTCGATAAAATCGCTCATCCTGTCGGCGACCTCGTTCGGAGATTTGTACTCGATCTGCTCTACATCGCCAGCGTTGTAGAGCCTCCGCAGTTTACGACGCAGTTCGTGCCGATGCTTCTTGGTCAGAGAAGAGAAGTACTCCTCTTGACTGGATGGCAGCGCGATTCTCGGTGCGACGCCTTCGTCCCAGATATGCACCTCCCAACCGATACCCTCGGCGGCTTCTTTAACGGCGTGGATGGTGTGTGAGTCTTCGGGTAACGATTCGAGGACGAGGGCGGTGATTTCGGGATCGTCGTAAAGGGATTGGAGCAAGTCTTGGACGTCTTCGGAGCGCAACTCTGCATCGTGTTTGAAACCGAGATAGTCTACGAGATCGGTTCCGCCGAGGAAGGTACATACACCCTCATCATTGTTGGAGTCGAGCCTCAAAGGGGCGATTATTGCGGTCGTGCCGTTCGCCCGGAGCACAGATCGGAGCATCAGCTTCGAGTCGCCGCCGAAGTGTTCCCACCAGATGCGGTTCCACTCCAACGAGTCGAATGCAGAGCTGGAGGGCATCGAATCGTAAATGCGTTGCCAGTCGTCGGCTAGAGCGTCGAATGTTGGCGAAGCGATTCTGGATGGCGCAGTGGAGGTCATATGCGGGATCAGCGGCTTTCCTTGCCCAGCAAAGCTGCAACTTGGTCAACGTCAGGCTCTACGTATTCGAGTTCGACGAGTGCGTGGTTCTCGACGGTTGTAGGATCCTTCAAGCCCATGCCAGTCAATATACACACGACGTTCAACCCTTGGAGGTCATCGCCTTGTTCTGCGAGCTTCAAAACGCCTGCCACGGAGGCTGCTGACGCGGGTTCACAGAATATCCCTTCATCGCGGGCCAGTCTGATGTATGCATCGATGATCTCGGCATCGGTAACGACATCGATGTTGCCGCCAGATTCGTCGCGGGCGTTAACTGCGCGGTCCCAGCTTGCGGGGTTGCCGATCCTGATCGCGCTCGCAATCGTCTGGGGCTCTTCGATCGGTTCGCCCTTGACGATGGGTGCTGCGCCAGCGGCTTGGAAGCCCATCATGCGCGGGAGAAGGCTGATGCGCTCATTGATCCGATACTCGTTAAAGCCTTTCCAGTAGGCGGTGATGTTGCCGGCGTTGCCTACTGGGATGCAGACCATGTCCGGTGCGTCGCCTAGGGCATCGGAGATTTCGAATGCGGCGGTTTTTTGGCCTTCGAGACGATAGGGGTTCAATGAGTTTACGAGTTCGATCGACAACTCAGTTGATAGGTCTCGCACCATCTTCAAGGCGTCATCGAAATTGCCATCGACTGCTAGAATGCGCGAGCCATACGCCATCGCTTGAGCCAGCTTTCCGAGGGCTATCTCCCCAGACGGGACGACTACGAATGCTTGAAGGTTGTAACGCGCACTGTAGGCGGCAGCGGAGGCGCTGGTGTTGCCGGTTGAAGCACAGATGACTCTTCGGCGGCCAGCCTCCAGGGCTTTGGCGATTGCCATAACCATGCCGCGGTCTTTGAACGAACCGGTAGGGTTGGACCCTTCGAGTTTGAAGTAGAGGTTTTCGCAGCCGATCGAGGGACCAATGTTGCTGGATTTGACGAGGGGCGTGCTACCCTCGCCCATCGTGATCATCGGGGTTTCGGCACTAACCGGAAGAAACTCTTTGTAGCGTTCGATGACGCCGATCGTGCCGTTCAACGTGACCCTCTCGATGTTCAATACGGCGTCGCTCACGCATTCGTGTAGATGCTTAAACCGTATCGTAGTCTTCGACGCGGATCAGGTTCTCGAGCGAAGCAACAACATCTAATTGTCGCAGACGGGATGCTGCCTCTTGCATGCTGGCTTCGCGAGAGGGGTGAGTCATTATTACGAGGTCCGCCAAGCCGCGTTCGTCGTCTGCATCGAACTGAAGGACGGATGCGATGCTTATCGTGGCGTCGCCGAAGACACCGGCGATTTTGGCGAGGACGCCGAAACGGTCTAAGCACGTGAGCCGAACGTAGTAGCGAACCTGTAGATCGTCCATGTCGACGACGTTTGGAGCATTGGTCCGTTCGGATGCTTTGGAACCGTTGCTCAACATGCCTTTGGCTATTCTGAGAACGTCGCCCATTACCGCACTTGCGGTCGGACCGGCACCCGCTCCCCTGCCCTGCAACCACAGCGGGCCCAGTAGATCGCCGTTCAATTCCACGGCGTTCAACACGCCGTTGACGTTCGCCATTGGGACATCGGCGGGAACTAACGCGGGATGCACGCGGCATCGCACTCCGTCTGGTCCGGCGCGTGCGATCGCCAAGAGCTTGACGGTGAAGCCAAGTGCACGCGCATACCGAAGGTCTTTCGCGCCGATATTGCGGATTCCCTCGCGATGGATCATGTCGGGGGACGCTGAAGCTCCGAACGCTAAACGTGCGAGGATGGACAGTTTGTAGACGGCATCGTGAGCGTCAACGTCGGCGGTCGGATCGGCTTCCGCGTATCCGAGTTCTTGTGCTTCAGAAAGCGCGTCTTCAAAAGACATACCAGACTCGTCCATGGAGGAGAGTATGTAGTTAGTGGTGCCATTGATGATGGCGCGTATGCTCTCGATGCGGTTTGCAGTGAGGCTGTCCTGGATTACCGCAAGGACTGGTATTCCGCCTCCGACGCTCGCTTCGAAAGAGAGGCTGACGCCGTTCTGAACTGCCAAATTGGTAAGTTCGTCGCCGTGTTTCGCCAGCGCTTCTTTGTTAGCGGTTACGACATGTTTGCCCGCGCTGAGGGCCGCCGCCATGTAGGAACGCGCCGGCTCCTCGCCGCCCATGACCTCAATGATGATGTCGTTACGGTCATCACTAAGAACCATTTCGGGATCGGTAGACAGGAGTTCGGATGGTACGCCGTCTCGTTGACGTTCGATATCTCGGACTAAGATTCCGTTCAGTGACAGTTGATTATTGGCATCGGGATCGAGAATTACGCGCACTACTTGCGAACCAACGACACCGGCCCCTAGAAGACCAATGCCGGTGGCGCCGTTTTGACGATTCATCTGAAGATCAATCCCCATCACTCATCGCCCGGACGATGAGCCGAGGTCTTCGAGGGAGGTAAATGGCGACTCAGGAGTAGCGGTCGGCACGATCGCGTTGAGCCGCACTTGCCGGTTGATCCAGTCGTAGACCTCGCTGTTGAGCGAGATCGACGTGTAGAAGTCCTTCCGATGTTCGTTGATAAAACGCTCGACTTCGAGGTTTGCCAAGGCATCGAAGTGTTCGTCAGAAATCTCTCGGGCCTCGGTGAAATCGGATACGATGTGCGCGGTCCAGAGTTGGGTCGTTTCATCGTAGCGTCCACCGCTGAGTCGCTTGAGTGGCAATACACGATCGCCTTTGGAGCCGTCTTCGTTCGCGCGATGTCCGAAAAGGATCGAGTCGAGGTCGGTCCGCACGCCTTCTGGAAGCCAACCGATGTAACCGCCAGTTCTTTGGACGTTAGGATCTTCTGAGAGTTCAAAGACGATAGCACTGACATCTCTGCCGGATGCTAGATCGCGTTCTATCCGGTTGATGGTTCCTTGGCTTACGTCTTGCAAGACGATCTGATAGACCTCGGCGTGTGGTTGGATGCGTGGCAGGTTGCTACCGACCTCAGCGCGGAGTCGATCCTTGAACATTCCTTTGCGGATGAAGTCGCGGTAGACGCCCTCGTCCAATCCGATGCGGTTTAGGAATTGTTTCTTGGCTTCCTCAACGTTCGTTCGGTATTCACGCATCGAGGAATCGGCAGTAGTTTCGGCGACGAAACCGAGTAGAGATTCGAGTTGCGCGTCGACTTCGTGTTGCTCGACAGTGATCCCGTATCGTGGTGCGAGATGGTAAGCGATCTCGTTGGATTGGAGGGTCTGCATGGCTTCGAACGCGGAAGTGCCGAGTTCGAACGGAACGCCAAGATCTTCGCTGAGTCGCTGGAAAAAGCGGATGTAGTTGACGATGTCACCGCGGGTGTAGATGCGATCCTCGACCTGCACAGCGATCTCGGTTGGGGGAACAACGTAGCGCTGGTAGAAGCCGTAGGCGGGTATTGCCAATACTAGAAGTACGAAAACGAGTGCACCGATGATGAAAGGTCGGTTACGAAGCGCGGCGCGCTCGCGTCGGCGCATCATTTCGAAGCGAGAGATTCCGCGGCGGTTGGTGATACTACGCTGCCCCGCACGGTATCCGCCCAGCGGAGCGTGGGAGAAAGTGCTGCGTTCCTGGTCGTTAGCCATTAGTACGGAGTTCGAGTTTTGCGGTGTCGCGAAAAACGCTGGACAAACGCCATTTTACCTGTGCGCTCGCTAAACAGGGCTATCGGAAGCGAATCGACGAACGCGGCGTTTGTCGGTTCGTTCCGGATGGCCGTTTTAACTCTGTTCTGGAGTTTCTTCAGCCGCTTCGTCGGAAGTTTCGGATTGGGCGTCGTCAGATTGATCAACGACTTCCGGTGTGGACTCGGATTGTTGCTCTGCGACTTCGCCTTCGGGTTCGGAGGATTCAGAGCTCGCTGGCGTTTCGGGCTGTACTGATCCGGTTACGTAGACGTGGTTAGGCGCCATCGGGATCAAAGCGAGGTGTTGCGCTCGCTTGATCGCGCGCGCCAATTGGCGCTGGTTTTTCGCGGTTACACCTAGACGCTGACCAGAGACAAGTTTGCCGCGTTCGCTCACGAATCGGCGCATCAACTGAACATCTTTGTAGTCGATCTCCTCGGCCTTTAGGAAGTTTCTTCCACGTCGGCGACGGCCAAATCCGCCACCGGGTCCACCTCCGCGACGGCTACCGCCTGACTGTCTAGTTCTCGGACCTGTTGTCATCTTTTCTCCGTGCTGTTCAAACCGAAGTTGGGTTCGTTATCGTCTTCCGTTGATTGCGTATGGCGCTGAGCGTTGCTCGTTCACCAAGGCAGATCTTCCAGATCGTCGCCTTCGGGCGGTTGATCGTAACCACCGCCCACGGGTGCGGCTTGTTGAGGCGATGGCGAGGAGCCACCGCCTTGCGCTTGTTGCGTTTCTTGTGCGGCAGGCGGGTACGATCCGTATCCGCCTTCTTCGCCTTCTTCACGGCCGGAGAGGTTGAGCACCTTGAACGCGGTAACTTCCAAGCTAGTCCTAGTCACACCAGATTGGTTCGTCCATTCGCGAGTCGAAAGTCTGCCATCAACGAATACTCGGGCTCCGCGTCGCACCCGATTGGCAATGTTCTCAGCTTGCTGTCCCCAGACAGATACGTTGAACCACTCGGTCTCTTCTTGCCATTCGTTGTTGGACATCCATCGCCGGTTGACCGCAATACTAAAGTTCGCTACTGCTCGGCCATTTGCGGTGTAGCGAAGTTCGGCGTCGCGTCCTGCATTGCCGATTAGGAGTATCTGATTCAGTGACATTGGGAGTATCAACCTTCCATGTTTTCCTGGTATGCCGCCAAGTTCGCGACGACACATCGGAATGAGGTTATGGCAAGGTGCTCACTTCTTTACGATCAAATGGCGAATAATCTGGCGGTCGGCGTTGCAGGCTTGTTCCAGTTCCGGAGTTCGTGCGGCATCGAGCTTGAATTGTGCCTCGACGTAGAAGCCTTCGGTTTGCTTTTCAATCGGGTATGCCAAGTTGCGCTTGCCCCACGGGTTGACCTCGCCCACTTCACCACCCAGTGATCCGACGAGTTCGCGAACCCGTTCGACGGACTCGTCGCCCTCTTTTGCGCTGGCTCCGCCGCCTAGGATCCACACGATTTCGTAGTCTCTCAATTGCAACCCACTCGGTCTGTTATGAACACGTCTTTATCCGCACGAAACAGCACGGATTCGATGAATCCCGATTATACATTCGGGAAATCGTCGATATTCGGATTCCAACAGCTCTCGTCGTTGAGACGGGTCATGAATCGATGCCGGGAACCGCGAACCCCTCTGCGAATTCCTTGAGCCGTTGAGCTAGTGCGCGCTGCTGGGTTGAGTCCTCTTGGACTCGCAGTGATTCGACGATGAGCTCGGCGATGGTTTCCATGTCCTCGGTTCCCATTCCGCGAGATGTGACTGCGGGCACGCCGACGCGAACACCACTGGTGACTCGCGGTGGGTTGGGGTCGAATGGCACCATGTTTTTGTTAGCGACGATTCCGACGCTGCGCATCTTCACTTCTGCTTCGGCTCCTGAAACGTTGAGGCCACGGAGGTCTACGAGCATGAGGTGATTATCGGTGCCGTCGGAAACGATTCTCATGCCGGATGATGACAGCGCGTTTGCTAATGCTGTGGCGTTGCTGACTATGTTGTCGGCATAGGTTTTGAAGCCGTCGGAGAGCGCCTCTTTGTATGCGACGGCTTTTGCGGCGATGGTGTGGCCCATGGGTCCGCCCTGCATTCGAGGGAAGACGGCGGAGTCGTACTTGCGTGCCCACGCTTTGGTGGTGAGAGCCATTGCGCCTCGAGGGCCGCGGAGCGTCTTGTGCGTCGTGCTAGTTACGATGTCGGCGTGAGGTACCGGAGATGGGTGTGCTCCAGTTGCGACGAGTCCGGCGATGTGTGCCATGTCGGCGAGGTGGAGCGCGCCGATGCTATCGGCGATCTGACCGAAGCGCTCGAAGTCGATGGTGCGGGAGTAGGCAGAATAGCCGGAGACGATGATCTTGGGTTTCAGCTCGTTTGCGATGCGCTCGACGACATCGTAGTCGATCATCTCTGATTCTTCGTCGAGACCGTAGTGAACGAAGTCGTAGATGCGTCCGGAGAAGTTGACGGGTGAGCCGTGAGTCAGGTGTCCGCCGTGGTCTAGAGACATGCCCATAACGCGGTCGCCGGGTTCGAGGGCTGCGAAGTATGCGGCCATGTTGGCTTGCGATCCGCTGTGAGGTTGGACGTTTGCGTGTTCCGCGCCTTGAAAGAGTTGCTTGGCGCGATCGATGGCAAGCGATTCCGCGGCATCGACGTTTTCGGTTCCGGCGTAGTATCGGCGCCCGGGGTAGCCTTCGGCGTATTTGTTGGTTAATACGGACCCAGTTGCTTCCAAGACAGCGCGTGAGGCGTAGTTCTCGGATGCGATCAGCACGATCTCCTCGCGCAGGCGACGCTCCTCGGCGGCGATTATCTCAGCGATTCTCGGGTCTTTCGATTGCAGGTTCAATTATTGGCTCGCAGGGTGTCACACATTCACTGAGTCGAGTCTATTCGTGCGGCGCGAGAGGCGGATGCGCGCAGATATCATAAATCCGATGTGTGTCCGTTGGATATGCATTGCGAAAAAGTAGAACGGGAAGATCCTGTGGCGCAACTGGAGCAGTTCGATGAGATACCGGAGCGCGCGATGGTGGTTTGTGCGCATCCTGACGATGCGGAGATCGGTGCAGGCGGCACGACGTCGTTGTGGGCTCGGAATGGTTGCGAGATTTCATACGTGGTCTGCACTACCGGCAGCAGCGGCAGCAACGACGAATCTATGACTTCCGACAGGATCGTAGATATTCGTCGTCAAGAGCAGGAAGCGGCGGCCGATGTGATCGGAGTCACCAATCTCGTGATGTTGCCATATCCGGATGGGATGCTGGAAACGAACCGCGAGTTCTTGGGCGACATCGTGAAGGCGATTCGTACGTATCGACCGGATGCGATCTTCACTCACGACCCGTTCCGGTTCGACGGTTTCAATCATCGGGATCATCGGAACACCGGGATCACGGTGCAGGATGCTGTCTATCCGTACGCTCGGGATCATCTCCACTTTCCAGAGCAACTCGAAGAAGGCCTTGAACCGCACATCGTGAGTGATGTCTTTTTTTGGCACGCGGACGAGCCGAACATCGTGGTTGACATCACAACTTCGATCGACAATCGCATCGATGCTCTGAGCAAGCACAGTAGTCAGGTTCCGGGTTTATCGCGGCAGTCGGGTTCCGATCGTGGGATCAGGGATCGGGCGAGGTCAGTGGCAGAAGAGTTTCCGTTTGAGTATGGCGAAGCATTCAGACGGATTTCCGCTCGGCGGCGACGTCGGTAGTTCTAGGCGACTCCGATGCCGCGGAGGATGCGGAGAACGATTTCGGGGACTGGTTTGAAGAGTTCGAATAGGAACCACGCAAGGAGCGCGGCGAGTATCCCGATTACTGCTCCGCCGATTACGTCGGTGGGGTAAAAAGTTCCGACGTAAACCCGCATTATGGAGTAGATTGCGGCAGCAGCCATAAGTACCCAGCCAATGCGGCGATCCACGATCCAGACCCCCATTGCGATGGCGAATACGACTGCCATCGGGTTAGCCGGGAATGATGGATCAGTAGATCTGTAGAAGATGAGTTGCAGGGAATCGCCCAACTCGTCGAACGGTCTTTGGCGGTCGTAGGCTGAGTCGATGATGTCGACGACAAGATTGGCGATGCCGATTGCGATTGCGGATAAGAGTGTCCCGCGTTGGTAGCGTCGGCGGTCGGCTAGATCTCGGCCGACGAACCAGATGGCGAAGATGACGGCCGAGAAAGCGAGCGGCATCAGGTAGTCGGAAGCGACGATTCTGGCGAGGTGATCGAACGTTGGCGAGGTGCCTACGAAGCCGTTGATCCACAGCACTAACTCTCTGTCGAAGGAGTTAATTTCGCCACATCCTTCCGATTACTGATGGGATGCTCCAGCGGTGGGCTGATTGCATTTGGTTGTGGATGTCGTTTGCGCCGGTGTCGCGGAGGTTGTGCAGAGAGGATTTGAAGGTGGTTAGCGGGCTGGTGGTTTTGAGGGCATCGAGGCCGTCGCCGGTTGGTTCGCCCCCCCCCTGCGTGATCGCTTCGCTCCACGCGTCCCCCTCGCTTCGCGAAGGGGAGGGAAATAGACGGTTGTTGATGGTTCCGATAACGGCGGCGAAGAGGGTTGTTAGGACGGCGGATAGTACGAAGAAGACGGCGTAGGCGGTGCCGGCCATTCCGCCGTGGATGTCGTTGAGGTTGCGAGCACCGGAGATTTCGTCTACGGAAGCAGTTCCCCAGATGCGGTTTTCGGAGGTGCCGTCAACTACAGATCCGGCGGCCCAGGGGCCTTCTATCCATAAGGGGGAGAGTAGATAGTAGGCCAAACCCAGAATGATGAGCAGGATGCCGAAAGCGCGGGTTAAGTTCCTGTGCGGAAGCACCCAGAGTCCTCGGATGCCGCTAATGGATACGGAGATTTGGAGTGCGCCGAGGCTGACGAGGAATGCGAGGACGAGGTAGTCGCGCACCATGAGTGCGGCGGCAGATTCGATCTGGTCGCTCATTGGTGGACCTTGCCCTAACCCTCTCCCATGGGAGAGGGAAAGTCGATTATCCGCCGCCGGGGGTTACGCCGGTGCACCAGTCCATGTAGTCGGGATTGTTCCCGGTCACGCAGTCGAAGTAGATGTCTTGGAGCTGCTGAGTGAGGGGGCCGGTTTCGCCGTCGCCGATGTCGCGGTTGTCGATTCTGCCGACGGGGGTTAGATGTGCTGCGGTGCCGGTTAAGAAGACTTCGTCGGCGAGGTAGAGTTCGCTGCGGTTTATGCGACGCTGGATAACGTCGATTCCGAATTCGTTTTTGGCGATGGTGATGACGGAGTCGCGGGTGATTCCTAGAAGGGCATTTGCGGTCTCGAATGGGGTGTGGATTTCACCATCGCGGACTAAGAAGAGGTTTTCGCCGCTGCCCTCGGAGACGGAGCCGTCGTGGTTGAGGAGAATCGCCTCGTCGAAGCCGGCCATTACGGCTTCGGTTTTGGCGAGGATGGATGTTGTGTAGAGGCCAGTGATCTTGACGCCGGTGGGCATCATGGAGTCGTCGGGGCGTCGCCATGACGAGGTTTGGCACTTGATTGCGCCTTCTGCTTCGATATATGCGCCGAAGGGCAGGATCATGAGGGTGAAGTCGCTTGCCAAAGTGTGGAGTCTTAGGTTTGCGACGGCTTCTTCGGATTTGTAGGCGAGGGGGCGGATGTAGACGTCTTCGGCGAAGCCGTTACGTTCGAGGAGGTCGACGGTTATTTGGCAGAGTTCGTCGACGTCGTATGGGATGTCCATGCGGAGGATGTTGCAGCCGCGGATGAGGCGTTCGTAGTGTTCGCGGAGTCGGAAGATGTAGACTTTGCCGTGTTCTGGATTCCAGTTGCCACGAATGCCCTCAAATGCGGCGGTTCCGTAGTGTAGAGCGTGGGTATCGACGCGCACATTTGCCTCTTCCAGGGGGACTTGTTGTCCTTTGAAGAATGCCCATGTTGTCGGCGCCATCGCGGTGTCTCCTGTGGAATTGAGATTGGGGCTGCTCGTTGCCCGTTGCAATTATATTAGGGTGCGAGTGGTGAGTTTTTGAGATGTTGTATAGCCGCGATCTTGCCGCTGTTTTGCCGATCATGCCGGAGTTTTGCCGGAGTTTTGCCGCTCAGCGGCAAGATCACGGCAGGGGTGTTTTGTGCTGTTATTCGAGGTTTAGCACAGGGGATGGGGCAGATGTCGACGTTCGCGGTTTGATGGATGGTGGTTTTCGTAGGATTTGGGGGTTTGGCTGGAAGGGGAATTTAGAACAAAAACGGCAATTTGGCGGCAAAACTCCGGCAAGATTAGTTTTTGAACGAGTTTAAAGAGTGTGAGGCCCTTTGTCCCCCGTCTGCGCCTCTCTGGATTCCGGCTTTCGCCGGAATTACGGGGGTGTTGGTGTGGGCATCCCCTGCGTTCGCTCCGCTCCGCGTCCCCTTGCGCTTCGCGAAGGGGAGGGTTAGGTTCAGGGAGTCGGTGGGGGTAGTTGGTCTGGGGTCTCGCCTTTGGGCATGCGGTAGCCGATGCGGGGCTCGGTGAAGATGTAGGTGGGGGTGTCGGCGTCGTCGCGCAGCTTGCGGCGAAGTCTGCCCACGATGGTACGCAGGGATCGCACGTCGTCGCCCTTATCGCCCCACACTCGGCCCATAAGACGCTCGTGGGTCACCAAGCGTCCGGCATTGGCCGAAAGCTCGGCCAGGACGCGGTACTCAAGTGGGGTGAGATGTAGGGGACGGCCCGCCAGTACTACTCTGCGACTGGCGTAGTCGATGGTGAGGACGCCCAGAGCATAGGGCTCCGACGGCTCGGGTGTGATCCTCCGGCGCAACGCCGCCCTGATCCTCGCCGAAAGCTCCGTCGGCGAGAACGGCTTCACCACGTAGTCGGCGGCTCCCGTGTCGAAGGCCCTGGCGATGACCTCCTCACGCCCATAGACGGACAGGAAGATGACCGGGACGTCAGCGACGTCGAGGATGTGCTTCATCAACTCGATGCCGTCCCTATCCGGCAGCATCAGGTCCAGGAGGACGAGATCCGGCCTCGCTTGCGCCATGAGGTGGAGTGCCTCATCCGGCTCCCCGGTCACAATGGGGTCGTAGCCCGACTTGACGAGGGTGTCTCGGATGTATCGGAGGTCGTTGGGGTCGTCGTCCACTGCGAGAACTCGCACCCGATCCTTCTCCACCTTCGACTCACGCGTCGAGAAGGAAGGGGATGCTTCGACAACGCTTCCACCGGAGTCCTCGATCGATGGGAGGGTGAATGTGAAGCACGCACCCGTTCCCGGCCCGTCGCTCTCGGCCCAGATGCGGCCTCCGTGGGCCTCCACTATGCCCTTGCTGATGGCGAGTCCCAGTCCCGTGTCCCCGCCCTGCTCCTCCGACTGCGCCCGAGAGAACTTACGAAACAGGTCGGGAAGGCTGTCCGCTGGGATGCCGCGACCCTCGTCGGCCACAGAGAATGCCACGTGATCGCCGTCCTGAACCGCGCTCACATTGATGGAGGAAGTGCCGGGGGAGTGCCGGGCCGCGTTTGACAGCAGGTTGTTCAACACTTGGACGATGCGCCGCCTGTCCGCCATCACCATGGGCAGGCGCGGCTCGACGTCGATGGAGAGGTTGTTCCTGCCTCCCGCGCTGACGAAGGCGCTCCTTGCCCGGTCTACCAGCACGTCCGCCTCGGCGGGTTCGGGGTTGACGGGAAGCGTGCCCGTCTCGATGCGGGCCACGTCCAGCAGGTCGGCGACGAGGGCGTTCATATGCTCGGACTGGTCGCCGATGATGCGGACGAACTGGCGGACCACAGCGGGGTCGAGGTCCTGCCCTGACTGCATGATCGCAGTTGCCGACCCCATGATGGAGGTCAGGGGAGTCCTGAGCTCGTGACTCACCATCGCCAGGAACTCGGCCCGCAGCCGCTCTTGCTCTTCTACGTGGGCCATGTCCTGCATGGTGACGACCATCGACTCCACGGTGCCCTCGTCCGAGAGGATGGGCGTTGCGTTCAGCAGTACGGTGACGCTGCGCCCGTCTGGGACCCGCATGACGATCTCCTCCGCGCGCAGCGTTTCCCCTATGCTCAGCAGCTCGGCCATCGGGAACTCTCGCAGGGAGACCTCCCGCCCATCGGTTCGCGTGATGGTCAGCGCGTCCAGCAGGTCCTGCGGTGACTGGCCGGGATTGCGCAAGCTGTCGACGAGCCTGCCTGCCTCCCGGTTGAAGGATTTCGGGTCTCCGGTCGTGGCGTCGAAGACTGCCACGCCGACGGGGGAGGTGTCCATCAGGGTCTCCAGGTCGGCTCTTGCCCGCCGCTCCTCCAGATGCCGGCCGGCGTTGGCGATCACCAGCGCCGCCTGGGACGCGAACATCGCCAGAGTCTCCTCATCCTCCTCCGTGAACTCTTCGCCGCCTGTCACGTGGGCCAGATAGATGGTGCCGACCCTGACCCCCGCGTGACGGATCGGGGACACCAGCACGGATGATACCAGCACGGAGGGCAGGAAATCGGGCATGTTCAACGCCTTCAGGTGGCCAGCGATGTCCGACACTCGCAGGGGCTCCTCCAGCCCGTTGAGATACTCGAAGAAGCCCAGTCCCTCCGGCATGTCCCAGAACCCCTGATACTCCTCCTCGGTCAGACCAGAGGCGATGAACGTGGGGTGCCGGAAGACCTCGCCCGGGATGGTGATGGCCCCGTATCGCGAAGCCGTCAGCACCCGAGCGCTGTCCACCACCTCCTGCAGCACCGTGTCGAAGTCCAGGCTCTCGTTGATGCGGAGACTGGCCTCGCTCAGGCGCGAGAGGCGCTCTTCCAACTGCTGTATCCGTCGTCGTAGCTCGTCAGGTCGATCCAACGCATCACCTCGATGCCACCGCGGCGTGTTTCAAACGGACCACGGCGCGGATGGATTTAGCGTCAACGGGGCGATTATGACAGAAACCTCACATCGTTATAAGACGTTACGCAAACCGGGCTAAATCGTCACACTTCTGTTACATCAATGCCCTCATCATGGGTGTAGGACGATATTGATACTACGTATCACATGCCTTGCTAATCAGCATTCTGGGTCTGGCTGCTGTGTTCTTGGGAGGTGCAAAACACAACCCTGAATATGGTCGAAGTCACGATCCGACTAGTGAGACAACATATCAATACGAGCCAAAACAGACAAAAAAGCAAAAACAAGGACAGAAAATGAAAGCACAAGACGAAACACCCATCAACATGAGGGCGGTCGGGATCACGATGATCTTGGCCGCCCTGCTGACGACCTTGCTGGTGATGACGCTCACCGCCGGCCAGGCCGATGCCACCACCACAAACATCGCCCCCAGCGGCGACGACAACTCAATACCGCAGCCGCAGAGCGGGCGTGATGCCACACCGGAAGCCTGCCCAGCACAAGGTCAGGCAGCCCGGGTGGTCAATTCCGGCCAATATGCACTGTTCGACGTGTACTGGAACCCGGTCGAGGAGGAGCTGACGAACACCGTTTGCCCGCCGTCGATTACGTACGTTCCGGCGAAGACAGGGCGCGGCGGTCATCCGGCTAGGACCGACCGCACCGCGTCTAGCATCAACATCACGGCAGAGCCTCCAACCATCATCCACATCCCGAGCAGCGCGAAGATCAATCTGAGCGATAGAACCACCTATGGGAACAAGACCTACGGGCAAATGTATCCGCAGGTGGTGACTGCCGATAATTTGGAAGATCGCGCCAATTCCACGGGTACGCCAGTACCCAATATGGGCGACGGCGTAGTGTGGGCGTTGCCGGCGTGCCCACCTGCCGGTAGCCCCTCAGCCAATGATCTTTGCCTCAGCTTCTCCGCCGCTCTGCTGGATCCGGGGGACTGGCTTGGTTCCGAACCAAGAGCCGACGCCACTATCGACTACTTGGTACACCACGTCCACCAAGTTGACATCGACAAGCAGGACCCGAGGTACGTGTTGGTGTACGACGTCCCTGCCTCCAGTGCACCCCGAGCGAATGAACCCCTGTGGAATTCACACGATGCGCGCAAGAGCAAGGTGTCGGTAGCGCCCGGAGGGTACAACCGGCCGTTGTGGTTTTTCACCGACCGCGGCACTTACGAATTCCAGGTGAATATCAAGGGCTACCCCAACACCACGAAGGCCAATCCTGAAAGCAAGGATCCCGGCGTAACCAGCGACGTGCGGGAGTACATCGTCCATGTGGGCGCTGAGGCGGACCTAAGCGCAACGGTGGAGGTAACACCGCAAAACCCCTCGCCTAGCAGTGCCGGTAACGTCAGCGACGTTGTCGTCACGATTACCGCCAGAAACAACAATGCTGCGGGTCAGGACGTGGCGCAGGAAACCAAGGTGGACGTTACCCTGCCTGATGGGTTGACATACTCGTCCCACGTTCCTGCCGCCGATAGTTTTACCAAGAGTGAAGGCGGTTGGACTTGGAACGCAGGAAGGATGAACCCAGCCACCTCGAAAACGCTAACGATCACGGCAGCGGTGGATGCGGAGACCCATGGTAGGGAGTTGGACGTGGAAGCCACGATTTACGCGACCGAGCCCGTGAAGATAACGGAGACCGTAAAGAACGCGCAGGGACAAGAAGAGGAGGTCGTGAAAACATACCACGTGCCAGTGCCCGACCCGACTCCGGCCAACAACACGGATTCCGACACGATCACGGTGGCGAGCCAAGCGAACGTTGCCCCAAACTTCGTGGTGGTTCGGTCCGTGGCGGAGAACTCCCAGGGCGTGAACTTAGGCGATCCGGTGCCGGTGCTGCCCGGCGATGACGACACCCTCTTTTACAGCCTTGCGGGCGTGGGCTCGGACAAGTTCGAAGCAACGGGCGTCACCGGCGGCGTGCAGCTTTCCGTAGCCGACGAAGCTGTCTTGAACTACGAAGACGCCAGTTCCTACACTCTGATACTGGGTGTGAGCGACCGGAAGGATGACAACGGCAATGCCAACGACGTAATCGACGGCAAAATTGCTGTCCGGATCAATATAACCGACGTCGCGAATGAGCAGATGATTGTCACCCTGTCCGCCGACCGGGCTACGCAGACCCTAGGCCAGCCCGTCATCATGACTGCCAAGGTGAGCAATTCACCGGTGGCAACCAGCCAACTGATTTATGGGATGGATGAGTATAACGAAGATATCCCAAATCATGATGAGTATGAAACAGAAGTGTATTCCCTGACCTATACGGCTGGGTATACCAGATTTCCTGTGTCTCGCACCTACGTGTTTTCGGTCGGATTCGATCCGCCCGGCCCCGAGCATTGGGACACAGTGGAATCGAACTACCTCCGCGTTAACTGGAACCGTTAAGCGACCTGCGATCAACGATGAGGGCCCGAAACATGAGTCGGGCCCTCTCGCTACTCATCTCTAGCCGAAAGACGAAATGGAATGTGTGCATTACTTGTTGGCATTCTCGACCCTTAAAGTGCAACCGTCCCCTTTTCCGGTCATTTCGACCGAAGCGAGGAATCTAAAGGCCTGAATGTGGTGGCTGAAAATTCGAAATGGTGACTGTGACTCGAGCCGTCGGCGAGCGACCACGCACTTTGTCGCAGGGGCCATCCCTAAAGTGACACTCACTCGAAGTAGACTTCAGGACTGTTGCATTGTTGCCGCAACCTGCGCCGCGCTGGTGGTCGCCTTTTTCGTCGCGCATGTCGCTCGCGCCCAGGGAGGTGACAACGACTACGTTGACGTGGCTGTGATCCTGGAGGCTCCCGATGATGAAGATACACACTTTGGTCTGAATCTAGACATTGTCGTTGTGAACCACGGGTCCAGGACCGCTTATGACGTGGAAGTCGTAGTAGATGTGGTGCACCCCACGGCTTCAGGCTATTTCAACACACACCGCGACGCCGAAGCAATAAAGGTGCCTGTCGGGAGCTGGTCCCGGGAGAACAGCAATTATCGCCTCCGCTGGACGATACCCGCGCTTGGGGGCTTGCAGCGTGAAGAGTTTACTACGGAAATAGTGACTAGGGAAACAACCAGTCCTGCTTTTGATAAACGCAAATACACGCATGAATTTTTCGGAGAGGTAACCACGTCATCCGTCGACAGAAACCCGGGAAACAACACATCCCGGGTCTGGTCAGTGCCTTATTCCGCCGGCTCACTCAACAGTCATGGTGGGAGTTGGGCGCTGGGAAATTATGTAGTCGCCGTGACGGTGGACAACCCTTCCCCTTCGCCGGGTGACACCGTCAATTTCACCATCGCCGCAGATAAGCGGGTAGGCCTTTTATTTCTACTACCCATTGACCTGGGGGTCGACATTGAACTGACCGACGGTCTGTCCGTTTCGGGCGCGCCAAGTTATGTCAGCAAGAACTTACTCGGCGTGGTGGTGACCAGGCCAGATTCGGTGAGTTACATCAATGGCGAGTTCACTGTCGGAACATTGAAATTTGGCGATGGGTCGATTAATTCTGTGACTCTGCCGGTCAGGGTGGCAAGTAGCGCAGTCGTGAATAAGCAGTGCCTGACGGCGACGCTGACCGGGAATCCCCCGCCGGGCACCGGACCCAGAGACGACGACGTATCGGACAACGTAGCGAAACTGTGCTTAGCATCGACCGAGACGTCCGTGAGCAGCCACTTCAATATCTACCCTTGCGTTGGCAACTCGAACTCGCCTTGCGACAATTCCGACGATGTGCGGATTCGGGCGATCGGCGAGATCGGCGGAACAAAACAAAATTTGGGGCCCGGAACTGCCTTGGTTCATTCTCCGGATAAGTCGAACAGAGAGTACGATAGCCACGCTAATAGCGTCAATGGTGGCGATATAGTTTCTTGGCAAATCCCGGTGATATGGGACGCCAGCGAAATCAACGCTGTCAGCGCGGATTGGAGCAATCTGCGCGATGGTTTTGCTGCCAGCGGGCCCAACGGCGGAGCACCTCCCGGCAAGGTACATATTCGAGCTTTCGAAGGCGACACCTCCGAGATCACCTACAAGATGACCTCGGAGGTTGGGTGGATGGCCGAAGACACGGTGGGTTATGACCCTGGAGCAACAGGCAACGGCCCGTTTGAGTATACCGCCGAATTCGAGAAACTCGGCACATATAAGTTGCAATTCACGGCGAAACTTACTCGCGCCACCCTTGATGGCGAAGAAGACTGCGAACCTAACACCTCCGATCCCCCCGTCAACCAGAGCTTCTGCGCCACCGAGACTTACACTTTCCACGTCGGCCCGATGGCGGAGCTGGAGGTGCGAGACGGAGGCGCAAGTTCCCACGTTCCCCCCAACCGGGATGCACTCACGATAGTCGCCGTCAACAATGGACCGGACGAACCGTCGGGCGGCGCGCGGATAACCGGGCTGCCTACCGAGGCGGAGGTAATCCACATCAGCCATGGCAGCTACAACAGCTCTACCGGCGTGTGGAGCATAGACAGATTGAGGCTCAGGGACTACTACAGGCCCGCGGGGATGTCCGAACCGACTCTGGTGCTGGGGGCGTCCGCGGGAGACTCCGCCAGCGTAAGGATTGCCAGCGCGAAGAACTACGAGGTCTGCGTCGGGCCTAAAGATAATCCCGGGGACCTCGAGCATACCACGCAAGCTGCCTGCGAGGCCGTGACCAACGCCAGCTGGAATTCGGTGCCGGTGTACGACTACAAGCCCGGTAACAACAGTGCCACCATCAACGCCAGGGCTGGCACGGGCGCCGCCCTGCCTGCCATGCCCGCAACGGAAGCCATTACCGCCATCCGAGTCACGTGGGCCCCGGTTACCGAGGTGAACGGTCGGCAGGTCACTCATTACGATGTGCAAAGGCGGACCAACCCTTGGGAGACCGTAGCGAAGGTGCTGGATCCTGTTTACCACGACTTGGTCGACGCCCCGGATGCCGACTCGGAACCGGTGTCGGTTGAGTACCTCGACTGGAACGTGGAGCTTGGCGACATTCACGAGTACCGCATACGCGCGGTCAACGATCAGGACTACAGCGGCCCTTGGTCGAGTAGCGTCGAGGGGACGGTGCCGTTACCGCCGGAACCGGTCGCCGTCGTCAGGCCGCCAATTACGGAACCTGTTCGGATCCTGCGTATCGAGCCTTCGATCAGTGAGGTTAGCCTGAAGGGCGGTTCAGTTGTGCGGCTGGCGGTAGAGGTCTACGGCCGACAGGATTTGCGGGATGATTCATTGGGCGATCGTTCGGATGTGACGTTTGACTGGACGTTGGAGGAGTTCGGTGCGCAGCCGGGCGGCACGGTCGGCCAATTGGTGGGAACCGAATCGAGCAGGAACGACCGCACTAGAACCAGTACTCTAGACGGCAGACGTGGCCTGTACATCGCGCCGGACAGCCCCGGCCGGTTCCGCATCACCGTCAGCTTGGACCCAGGGACAGAGTGCCTGCCCAAGCAGAGCTTCGAGACGGAGGAAGAGGCCCAGGATCGTTGCACCGCGGTTTTCGAGGTCACCGCGCTTCGCTCTTCGCAAATCGAGACTGCGACGCTGGACCCGCGCAACCCGGAGGGCGAGATACCACACATCTTGGCGGACTCCGACGGATTGCAGTACGAGGTGTTCACGCCGGTTAGCGGCGGTGCGTTCGTCCACGAGTCGGCATCGCTGACTGCAGGTGCTGGCGCGGTTCCCGACTACGACATGATCGGACTGCGGATATCCGAGGTCGGTCCGGCGTCGAACGAGGGTATGACCTATGGGAGATACACGCTGGGCGGCGACTGGTATGCCATAACGGCTGTAGACGCGTCTGGTTGGCGCGTGGAGGAGTCGTACGAGTTGAACGATGTCCTTGATGTCTGCGTTCCGCTGCCGGCGGAACTTAGCTCGAACATCTCCGAGGTGGCGATGGTGGCTATGGACTCCGACGATTCGCTGACGATCCTCTCGAGCCGGGTGCGCATTACGGCATCAGGGACCAAGGTCTGCGGACATTTGAGCACGGTGCCCGCCACGGTGGCGGTTGGCACGGCTGGGGCTCCTAGGCCGGTGCCGACGGCAGTGCCGGAGCCTTTCGACGGGACTGGATCGCCGGACACAGGCGGTTGGGCACCGCCGTCTCAGACGGTGGTGCTGTGGATGGCGCTGATCGGCTTGACGGTGTTGGTTGGGGTTTTGGGGGTTGTGGTGGTTTGGCGGCGGAAGATTTGAACTATGATTGCTGTGATTTTGTAATGATGGGCTGTGATGGGTGGATGTGGTTGTTTGGGCGGCCGTTCAGGCATGGATCGGGTATGACCCCCCTACGCTCGCCGCGTCCCCCTCACCCTAGCCCTCTCCCACGGAGGGGAGAGGGAATCATTGGGTTGTAGCGATGGGCATCCCCCGCTGTCGCTTCGCTCCCGCGCCCTGTCGTCGGACTTTTTTGGGCTTCGCGAAAGGGGCGATTTTGTTTTAGTGCTCGCTGATGGTGTGATCTGCGATCCAGTTGAAGTTGATCTCTTCGCCTAGGCCGGGGGTGGTGGGCATGTGGATTAGGCCGTCGGGGCCCATGGGGTCGATGATTGAGTTTAGGTATTCGGGTGGTTGGTCGTAGTCTACGAAGGGGTGTAGGAGGCCGCGTTCGTACCAGCGTCCGTTGAAGAAGCCGCCTAGGACGGCGAGGTTGCCGGGGCCTCCGCCGTGGATTTCGCAGTCCATGTTGAGGGCTTCGGCGAGGTGGCAGATCTTCATTGAGGGTCCGATGCCTCCGACGTCGAGGACGCCGGTGCGGAGGATGTCGGCGGCTCCGTGGATGGCCCATTCGGCGCGGGAGTGGAACTTGCCTTCGACGAATTCGGGGCCGAGGATGGGGATGTCGAGGTTGTCGGCTAGCCAGACGTATGAGGACATGGAGTGCTCGTCCATCATCTCCTCATACCAGTAGTAGTTGAGGTCTTGGATGCCTCTGCCGAGTTCGTAGGCTTCGGTGCGGGAGTACCAGTGGTTGGCGTCGAGCATGAGGGGGATGTCGGGTCCGACGGCTTCACGGACGGCGGCGCAGGCTGCGATGTCCATCTTGACGGAGGGTGCGAAGGATACGGGCGGCATCCAGGTGTGGAGCTTGATGGCGGGGTAGCCGCGCTGGATGAGCCATTCGGCGAACTGTCCGTATTCGTCTGGAGTAGAGAGACCGTTCGGTATCTCGTCGCCGCACATGGTGGAGCCGTATGCGGGGACTTTGTCGCGCATACCGCCGAGGATCTTCCATACGGGCATGTCGATCTTGCGTCCGAACCAGTCCCAGAGAGCGAGTTCGGCGAGACCGAGTGAGCGGTCATTGAACGCGCCGCCGCTGCCCCGCTGCCAGCGTGCCATGGCCTGCCAGAGTCGCTCGCGGTCGGTGGCGTCCTGACCCATGAGGACTTTGCGGATGAAGTTGTCCATCATAACGGGGCGGAGGGCATCGGGTGAGCCGAAGGTGTATCCGCTGGTACCGTCTTCGGTGGTGATGGTTAGGAGCGCGGTGGTGGCCTCGTGAGGGTCGCCGGGGTGGGTGTGACCGTCGGTGTCTTGGACGGTGTTGGAGGTGTATGTGAAGGTTGTGACTTTGATGTCGGTGATGATCATGGTGGGTTGGCTTTCTGTTACAGGTTTAAGTTTGGAGTAATCCCAGCGTTCTTAATCGACTTCGTATCGCAGATGGTTGGCGTTGTAACCGTTCGGCGATACGTTCAATGTTGGGATCAGCGGTGAATAACCTATCCAACTCTGCTTCTTCATCGTTAGTCCATTTCTCATAGGCACGCGGATGCCGATTGCGGATTTCCGCCAAGCGATCATGGTAATCGTTTCCATCTTTTCCATCTAACTCTAGTGCTTCGTTCGCTGCATCGAATATATCGAAGTATGTGACGGCATCATCAATCAACAAGATTTGTTCGTAACTGTGACCCTTTGAGATCAAGTCAAGAATCTTTCGAGACTTGACGCTCAAATGTTTGTTCTTCGCGTTCATTGGCTATCCGGGTTGGTGTTGTCCGATGACTGACCAGACATCACTGGAAGAATCTGGCGTGTCGATCGGATTGCAGATGGTGAATCTCAAACGAGAATGATCAATCGAGGTATTTTTGGCGAGCGCGTTGTAACGCTCATCGTTTCGACGCGACGGCTTAAATTTTCCCCTCCACCGCGATGCGAACGATTGCGAACGGTCTTTAGATAGCCGACGGAATAGCAATTGCATGATGCGTGACATGCGTACGATCATAGCTCTTTTTGGGCCGCTTGTTTGAGCTCGTAAAGCCTGTTCAACGCTTCGATCGGCGTGAGGTTATCTGTGTCGATTTCGGAGATCGAGCGCAGGAAGTCGGTGTTGCTGGGGGTGTTGAAGAGGTCTAGTTGGAGGTGGTCGGATGCGGGTGCCGGGGTGAGAGTGCTGTTGGTGTGATTTTCTAGTTCGGTTAGGAGTTCTCGGGCGCGTTCTACTACTGGTGCGGGCATTCCGGCGAGTTGGGCTACGTGGATGCCATAAGAGCGGTCGGCGCCGCCTTGGACTATGCGGTAGAGGAATTGGATGGATTCGCCCTCTTCGGCTACGGCTACTCGGAGGTTGTTGGCGCGTGGTAGGGTTTCGCCGAGTTCGGTCATCTCGTGGTAGTGAGTTGCGAAGAGGGTTTTGCAGCCTAACGCGGGGCTGTTGTGGATGAATTCGGCGACGGAGCGGGCGATGGCTAGTCCGTCGTAGGTGGAGGTGCCGCGTCCGATTTCGTCGAGGATGGCTAGGGAGCGGGGTGTTGCCTGGTTGAGGATGCTGGCGGTCTCGACCATTTCGACCATGAATGTGGAGCGTCCGCCGGCGATGTCGTCGGAGATGCCGATGCGTGTGAAGATGCGGTCTACGATGCCGACGCGGGCGAACTTGGCGGGGACGAAGCTGCCGATCTGAGCGAGTATGGTGAGGATGGCCGCTTGTCGGATGTAGGTGGACTTGCCGGACATGTTGGGTCCGGTGATGATGAGAAGCTGGTTCTCGGAGTTTGAGGCGTTGAGGTCGTTGGGTACGAAGCGTCCGTAGCCGAGGACGTTTTCGACTACGGGGTGGCGTCCGTCTTCGATTTTGAGGAGATCGCCGTTGTCCAGGAACGGTAGTGTCCAGTCGTTTTCGGCGGCGATTCGGGCGAGTGCAAGGCAGACGTCGATGTTGGCGATGGCCGATGCGGTGCGCATGATGGCGGCGGCGTGTTCGGCTACTTGCTGGCAGACGCGGCGGTATATAGATTGTTCGAGTTCCGATATCTGGTCGACGGCGCGGAGGACTTGGTTTTCGAGGTCTTTCAGCTCGGGAGTGATGAAGCGTTCGGCATTGACAAGGGTCTGTTTGCGTTCGAATTCTGGGGGGACTTTTGAGAGGTGCGAGCGGGAGACTTCGATGTAGTAGCCGAAGACGCGGTTGTGGCTGACACGTAGGTTTGGGATGTCGTAGTCTTGGCGTGCTTTGGCTTCGATAGATGCGATTGCGGAGCGGGCTCGGGATGCGGTTGAGCGGAGTACGTCCAAGTCGTGGTCGAAGTCGGCTTTGATCATGCCGCCGTCGGAGATGCGGAAAGGCGGATCTTCGACGATTGCGCGGTCGATCAGATCGCGGACTTCGTCGTGGGATGAGACGCCGTCGAAGAGGCGGGAGATAGACGCTCCAGTGTCTCGGTTAGTGGTAAGTTGGCGGAGTTCGGGTGCTTTGTCGAGGCCTCGGAAGAGTTGTCGAAGTTCGCGTGGTTCGGATTGACCGAGTGTTAGGCGGTTGACGAGTCTGGCTAGATCGGGGATTCCGGTTAGGTGTTGATCCAGCGATGATCGGAGGGTTGAGTCGTTGTAGAGAGTGTTGACTGCTAATTGGCGGGTGTTAAGTTCGTTTAGATCGGTTAATGGTGCGGATAGCCAGTCGCGTAGAAGGCGTGCGCCCATGGGTGTACGGGTTGTGTCGAGTGTGTTGAGAAGGGTTGGACCGCCTTCTACTGTGGGAGTTAGGACTTCAAGGTCGCGGAGAGCGGCCGCGGGGATGTACATGTAGCGGTCAGGGCGATGTCGTCGGAGTGTTGTGATGAATGGGAGGCGTCCGATCTGGGTCTGGGCGAGGAAGTCGATGGCAGATGCGGCGGCGATGGTTGCTAGGGGTTGGTTTTCGAGTTCGAAGGCTTCGAGGGTGTCGGTGTTGAAGTGGGATTTGAGGCTGTCGGCGGCCAGTTCTGGGTCAAGGGTGGATTCGTCTAGGGATCGTATGACGGTTTTGGATAGGGCGGATTTGCGGGAGGTATCGTTCTTGGTGATGTCTTCGAGGAGGATTCGGGTGTCCGTGTCGACGAGGATTTCGGCGGGTTCGAGGCGTTCGATGTAGTCGATGATGTTTGCGGCTGGCAGTTCCATTGCGGCGAATTCGCCGGTGGATGCTTCGAGCCATGCGAGGCCGGCGTTGCTGGCTTCGATGACACAGGCAGCAAGGTAGTTGTGCTTGGACTGTTCGAGAAGAGATTGATCGAGAACGGTGCCGGGGGTGACAACGCGGACTACTGCCCTATCGACGATGCCTTCGGAGTTCGGCTCGGAGGTTGTTTGCTCGGCGATGGCGATTTTGAGACCAGATGCGACTAGGCGGCCGATGTGGGTGTCTAGAGAGTGGTAAGGGATGCCGGCGAGAGCTGATTTTTGTCCACCTCCGACGTCGCGGGATGTGAGTGCTACGTCGAGGAGTTTGGAGAGTGTACGAGCATCTTCGTCGAAGCATTCATAGAAGTCGCCCATGCGGAACAGGAGGAGAGAATCGGCGTATTTCGCTTTGAATTGGAGATATTGACGGCGACCAGGGGATAAGCGGCGGCCTGTGCCGCGACGCGATTTGGGGCGCGCGGAGTTAGAGGTGGTTTGGGTGTCAGAAGTGGTCATTAGCTCTGCACGCGATTTTAGATGCAACGAGATCGATAACCATCGGCAATGGCGAGAATGAGCAAAAACGCCCCTCGATGCGAGACCGAGGGGCGTTTTTTGACCGAGTTAACGGTTGTTGGCTACTCCACGGGTTCCAGGTTGAGGAAGATGTGGAGCGCGGTTCGGTGCCAGAAACCCTCGTGGACGTACTGGTTGTCGTAGTGGGGCCACGAATCCTCTTCCCAGTACGTGGTGTTCATCGGCAACGTGATGATTGATGACGTGAGCGGGATGTCGGGCAGCTCGGGAAGCCAGATCTCCATCGCCTTGCGGTAGAGCGGCAACACGCCAGGACTGTCTTCCGGAAGTGCGGTCATCTGTTCGACGTAGGAGTCGAACTCTTCGTTGCACCATCGGTAGAAGCCTGGGTATGCGATGAAGCCGATCTCACCCTCGGTCACGAGTTCGCAGCGGTAGCCCTTTAGTACGGGCTCAGGGTCGACCATCGAGCCGTGACCCCAGATGAATCCATCGGCGTGACCTTGGAAGATCTGGTCGATGAAGTCGGTCGGGGTGGAGAAGCTGGCGTCGAACCCGCCACGCCGCAGGTTCTGCGTCACGACCGGCGCGGCCGTTGTGGTCGACGGATGCTGCGGGAAGGTGACGATGTGGATCTTCACCCGCTCGCCGTCCTTGACCCAGAAGCCCTCGCCGTCCCGGGTGTAACCTTCGCCCTCCATCAGAGCCGCTGACTTCTCAGGGCTGTACTCGCTGGTGTCGTAGATCTCGAGCAGGTCGGCGACTTCGTCGTGGTACTTCTGCATCGGGGCGTAGTACGGCCAAGGCAGTTGCTGCGGGATCTGACCGCCGCCGAAGCCGAACTCGATGACTTCGTCACGGTTGATCGAGTAGGAGATCGCCCATCGGACGTTCTTGTTGTCGAACGGGGGCCGCTTGGTGTTCAAGCCGAGCCCAGTTGGCCACCAGTCCTCGTAGCCGAACGGCGGCTCGCCGTAGTAGTGAGTCGTCATGTTCGGGTTCTGCGCCACGACTGCCTTGTAGTTCGGCACTGTGAGCGAGAATGCCATGTCGATCTCGTTGGTGATCAAAAGCTGCGCCATCGTGATCTCGTTCATACCGGGGAGGAAGATGAGGCGCTCGACCTTGGGGAGGTCGTGGAAGCCGATCTTGGCTGCCCACCAATCGTCGCGGCGGTCCCAGATCTTCTTCTCGACGTCGGTGTGGACGAGTCGGTACGGACCGGTAACCACTGGCCAACCCTTTGCGGGGTCGTAGTGTCCGAATTCCGCGAGTTCGTCCTCGGGGACGTCCTCGAAGATGTGCTTCGGGATCCACGGCACGCCGATGTCGGCGCGGAAGATCAGCAGGTCCCACACGTAGCGAGGCGATGGGCCTGTGAACGAAATGTGGACCGTGTGATCATCGATCGCGGTGGCTTCGTCTGTCCATTGGTTGACGGCGCCGTGTCGTGCAGACAACGGGTTGGTGTTGGCCATGTTGAGCGTGAATGCGACGTCGTGAGCCGTAAACGGCGTTCCGTCGCTCCACTCGACACCGTCACGGATGTTGACGGTCACGCCGGTGTAGCCATCGTCATACTCGTAGTCGGTAGCCATCCATGGGTGAAGCTCGCCGGTGAGCATGTTGAAGTAGAAGAGGCCTTCGCTCGCGGCTTGGTAGAGACCGCTGCGCGAGAGTCCGGGCGCGTGAGCATTGAACTGCTCGATGTCGGTAAATGCACCAGGGTGTTCGCCGCCGAGACCGGCCATGATGAGGGTGCGGTTTCTGGGTACATCGGTGTAACCGAGCGGTACGGGCGTCGGGGTCACCTCGACCTCGACAGCGACCTCTTTCTCGACTTCCTTGACGACCTCGACCTCTTTGACGACCTCGACTTCTTTCTCGACCTCGACTTCCTTGACGACTTCGACCTCTTTGACGACCTCGACTTCGCGAGTGACCTCAACGATAGTCTCGCTGCCGCACGCGAGTGCGAAGGTCAGAGACGACAGCATCGCGGCCAGCAGCAGCATCGGCACGATGCGTTTGATCTTCGGCATTTTGGTTCCCTCCTTACGCGGATTCAATTGGCAATGTTGATTTGTGCATTCAACGGAAATGATATCAATTTTTTGAGCATATTCGTTATTTCATAACGATATACCGACGAACTCAGTGTAAAAAGGTATCGGACATGGAAATAAACGGTTGGCTTGCTAGTAGAGTTTGGGCACATCTAGTCAAAAACTCGTCCGACGTGCCGAGACGCAATCGAACCGGGAACTACCGTGACTGGTGCCTCTAGTTGCGGTGTCGGCGGCGGCCGGTGATGCGGTTGGTGGCGCACGCGTTTCAGAACAAACCAAAACGCCCCTCGGAGGGGATCCGAGGGGCGCTCTGTTCACCGGTTTAGCGGTTGACCGTTGTTACTCCACGGGTTCCAAGTTGAGGAAGATGTGGAGGCCGGTGCGGTGCCAGAATCCCTCGTGGACGTACTGGTTGTCGTTGTGAGGCCACGATTCCTCTGTCCAGTACGTGGTGTTCATCGGCAACGTGATGATCGTTGACGTGAGCGGGATGTCGGGCAGCTCTGGGAGCCAGATCTCCATCGCCTTGCGGTAGAGCGGCAGCACGCCGGGGCTGTCTTCCGGAAGTGCGGTCATCTGTTCGACGTAGGAGTCGAACTCTTCGTTGCACCATCGGTAGAAGCCTGGGTATGCGATGAAGCCGATCTCACCCTCGGTCACGAGTTCGCAGCGGTAGCCCTTTAGTACGGGCTCAGGGTCGACCATCGAGCCGTGACCCCAGATGAATCCATCGGCGTGACCTTGGAAGATCTGGTCGATGAAGTCGGTCGGGGTTGAGAAGCTGGCGTCGAAACCGCCTCGTCGGAGGTTCTGCGTCACGACCGGTGCGGCCGGCGTGGTGGACGGGTGCTGCGGGAATGTCACGATGTGGATCCCGACGCGTTCGCCGTCTTTGACCCAGAAGCCTTCGCCGTCGCGGGTGTAGCCTTCGCCTTCCATGAGGGCAGCAGATTTCTCGGGGTTGTACTCGCTGGTGTCGTATGTCTCGAGCAGGTCGGCAACTTCGTCGTGGTACTTCTGCATCGGGGCGTAGTATGGCCACGGCAGCTGCTGCACGATTTGTCCGCCACCGAAACCGAACTCGATGACTTCGTCACGGTTGATGGAGTACGAGATCGCCCATCGAACGTTCTTGTTGTCGAACGGAGGTCGCTTGGTGTTTAGACCAAGGCCGACGGGCCACCAGTCTTCATATCCGAACGGCGGCTCACCGTAGTAGTGAGTCGTCATGTTCGGGTTCTGCGCCACGACTGCCTTGTAGTTAGGCACTGTGAGCGAGAAGGCCATGTCGATCTCGTTGGTGATCAATAGCTGGGCCATGGTGATCTCGTTCATGCCGGGCAGGAAGATGAGTCGCTCGACCTGAGGAAGGTCCTGGAAGCCGATCTTTGCCGCCCACCAGTCATCTCGTCGGTCCCAGATCTTCTTCTCGACGTCGGTGTGGACCAACCGGTATGGACCAGTGACGACGGGCCAACCCTTTGCGGGGTCGTAGTGTCCGAATTCCGCGAGTTCGTCCTCGGGGACGTCCTCGAAGATGTGCTTCGGGATCCACGGCACGCCGATGTCGGCGCGGAAGATCAGCAGGTCCCACACGTAGCGAGGCGATGGGCCTGTGAACGAAATGTGGACCGTGTGATCATCGATCGCGGTGGCTTCGTCTGTCCATTGGTTGACGGCGCCGTGTCGTGCAGACAACGGGTTGGTGTTGGCCATGTTGAGCGTGAATGCGACGTCGTGAGCCGTAAACGGCGTTCCGTCGCTCCACTCGACACCGTCGCGGATGTTGACGGTAACGCCGGTGTAGCCGTCGTCGTACTCGTAGTCGGTTGCCATCCATGGGATGAGCTCGCCGGTGAGCATGTTGAAGTAGAAGAGACCTTCGCTTGCCGCTTGGTAAAGGCCGCTACGCGAGAGGCCAGGAGCGTGGGCGTTGAACTGCTCGATATCGGTAAATGCGCCGGGGTGTTCGCCGCCGAGACCGGCCATGATCAGGGTGCGGTTTCGGGGTACGTCAGTGTAACCGAGCGGTACGGGCGTCGGGGTCACCTCGACCTCGACAGCGACCTCTTTCTCGACTTCCTTGACGACCTCGACCTCTTTGACGACCTCGACTTCTTTCTCGACTTCGACCTCTTTGACGACCTCGACCTCTTTGACGACCTCGACTTCGCGAGTGACCTCAACGATGGTCTCGCTGCCGCACGCGAGTGCGAAAGTCAGAGACGACAGCATCGCGGCCAGCACAAGCATCGGCACGATGCGTTTGATTTTCGGCATTCTGGTTCCCTCCTTACGCGGATTCATTCGCCGATTTATTCCTTGCGAAATACTCAAATCACGATAACACAATTAGGAAGCGGCGCCGTTGGTCGATGGCGACGCGTCGCGGACGTTGAAGTACGATGCGATGTTTTCGTCCGAAACAGTCCCAGCATCCTGATAAAGAAAGCATTTCGAGATACGGTGCTCGTCCAGTGCGTAGGTGCTCGGGACTTCCTCGACGCAGTTTGAAATCGCGTCTGGGCAGCGGTTGACGAACGGGCACATGGCCGGCGTGACGTCAATGCCGGTGAACGGCGGATCGTTTGCGCCGCGCATGTCGGCCCAACGGCGGTTGGGATCGGGCATCGGGATCGACTGGACAAGGAGCCGCGTGTAGGGGTGTTTCGGGTCGTTGATTACGTGTTCTACATCGCCGGCTTCGACCACGTGCCCGCGGTACATGATCATGATGTTGTCGGCGACTTGGTACGCGGTGGTGAGGTCGTGCGTGATGTAGAGGATTGCGATTCCAAGATCGTGGTTGAGTGCTCGCAGGGTTTCAAGAATGGTTGCGCGGAGTGATGCATCGACCATCGAGACGGGCTCGTCTGCGATTATGACCTGTGGTTTCAAGAGCAGCGATCGCGCTACCATGACGCGTTGTCGTTGTCCTCCGCTCAATTGGTGCGGATAGCGTCCGAGTGTTTCGGATGGTCGGAGTCCGACGCCGGAAATCGCTTCTTCAATTAAGTGCCGAGCTTCGTCACGCGAAGACGCTAGTTTGTAGCGAGCGATCGCCACGGTGAAGATGTGGTCGACTTTGTAGAAGGGGTTGTAGACGGAGAAGGGGTCTTGGAAAATGGCTTGGACTTGCCGTCGGTACTGCTTCCGTCCTGCGGCGTTCATCTCGGCGACGTCGTCGCCCCTGAAAAGCACTTGCCCCAAGGTGGGACTTTGAAAACCGAGCATGATGCGTCCTAGCGTGGTTTTGCCGCTGCCGCTCTCCCCTGCAACCGCGGTAATCAGAGCCGGTTTGTCTGTCAGGTTGAAAGAAACATCATTGACCGCATAGTTGTGCTCTCGGTTCCAGAAAGGTCCCGAGGAGAAAATTTGAGTCACGTTTCTCAGTTCCAGCAGCGAAGAAGGAGCGCCGTTGGTGGTTGAGGTCGCGGTCGTGGTCTCTGCTGTCGCGGTCATACGGTTGCGGCCTCGGTATGCAGGTGACATGAAACCATGTCAGTTTCGCCCAACAGTTCCGGCACGTCTACCCCACAGATGTCCATCGCCTCTGGGCAGCGGGGCATGAATGGACATCCGGGTGGGATCTCGAGGAGAGAGGGTGGCAGTCCCGGAATGCCTTCTAGTCGGCGTTTCCCGGCCGTATCTGGCAGGCTCGATATCAGGAGACGTGTGTAAGGGTGACGCGGGGTCGAGAAGATCTGTTCAACAGTTGCGAGTTCGACGAGTTTTCCGGCGTACATGACGCCGATTCGGTCGGCGAATTGTGCCATTAGTCCCATGTCGTGGCCGACCAGAATCACTGCGGCGCCAATCTCACTTCGCACTTCTTCCAAAGTTTCCATGACTTGGCGTTGGACGACAACGTCGAGCGCGCTGGTCGGCTCGTCGGCAAGGATCAGACGCGGTTTGTGGCATATGGCCATGGCGATGGTTACGCGCTGTTTCATGCCGCCGCTGAGCTCGTGCGGGAAGAGATTTAGGACGTTTGAGTTGAGACCCACCTGCGCTACGAGGGTCGTCAAACGCTCTTCCGTCCGTTCTCGAGACTCGCTTACACCGTGGTCTCTGAGGCCGTCGATCATCTGGCTTCGGATTCTGCGCACTGGGTTTAGCGCGTTCATCGCGGCTTGCGGCACCATAGCGACATCGTTGCCTCGTACCGCCCGCATTTCGGGTTCAGACAATCCGACCAGATCCCGTCCGTCGAGCTGGATCGTTCCGCCGGCGATTTCTCCGGGTGGTTTGATCATGCGCATGATGGCGAGCGCAGTCGTCGTTTTACCAGACCCCGATTCTCCGACGAGCCCGAGCTTTTCGCCTTCGGCGATATCGAGGTCGACGCCGTCGACAGCGCGCACCGTTCCGGCGCGGATGTTGAAATAGACGCGCAGATCGCGTATGGAAAGGACAGCGTCCGGCATTACAGGCTCTGCCTCAACCGTGGGTTGGCCCACTTGTCTAGACCAGCGGCGATCAGGTAAAGCGAGATGAATATCCATGCGACGAGGAGGATTGGCGGGCCGTACCACCACCACCAGTTGCTGATAACCGCGCCGTAGTAGAGCGACCAGTAGATCGTCATTCCGAGTGTGGGTTCGTGTTGTGGCCCTAGCCCGAGAGCTTCCAGGCCTACAGCGGCGAGGATGCCGCTGGCCATGGCGCCTACGAAACTTGCAGCAAGAAATGGGAACAGGTTGGGCATGAGTTCACGGAAGATGATCTCGAGGTCACCCATGCCGTTGAGCCGTGCCACCTCGACGTAGTTGCTCTCCCTCATGCTCAATACTTGTGCTCGTATGACGCGTGTGGGCCACATCCAGGACAGTGACGCGACGATCAACCCCATCATGTTGACGGATAAACCTGCTGATTCTTTGATTGTGGATGCGACGACTACTAGCACCGCCAAGCTGGGGATGGTGATGAAGACGTCCGAGATGATGCGGATAAATGCGTCGACCGGGCCACGCATGTAACCACCCAAGAACCCCAGTAATATCCCGATCCCAAGGCCAAACACCCCGGCAAATAAACCGATGCGTAGCGTCAACGGTGCGCCGTGAACCATAAGCGGCAAGACCTGTCTGCCATTGAAATCGGTTCCCAACCAGTATTTGGATTGAGGTGATGCGGTTTGGGGACCTGAGATCGGATCGGCGAGTTTGGGATCGACGATCTGACCGCCAATAAGCCACAAGGCTAGTAGAGCGATAAGCATGAACAGTCCGATCGAAAGCATCCGCTCGTGGAGCAGATAGTATCCGATCTGCGAGAGCGCGCTATACGAAGTTCCGGAACTGGTTTCAGCTTCGGCTTGAATAGCAGCGGACGATTGAGTGGGTTCGGCGCCTAAATCACGCATCGTTGCTACCTAAGTGTCGTCCGTATCTGCGGTTCATGCGGCGCGGCGCACACGAGGATCGATGAATGGGTAGACGATGTCGAGTATGAACGTGGATGCCGCAACCATCACGATGAGCACGAAGACGACGCCGTAGATGACGAAATAGTCGAAACCGGCGATTGCGTTGTACAACAGAGTGCCCATTCCGGGATAACGGTAGATGACCTCGACGAGTATCACCCCCGAGAATATGAGACTCATCGCGAGGGCTAGCGAGGTTAGTTGCGGCAAAGTGGCGTTTCGCATCCCGTACAGGCTGAAGACACGGCTCGGTTTCAAGCCACGCATCTGCGCTAGCGTAACGTAATCTTCGCCCTGGGTGGTTACCATCATCCCTCGCATTCCCAGAGCCCAGAATCCGATCTGGGAGAGGATGATCGACATTGCTGGCAAGATCGAGTGATAGATGGTGTCTAAGATCCGGTCCATATTCCAGCCGTCGTAAACCGTTGTGACGCTGGTCGCCCCGGCAAGTGGTAGCAACGGCCACCATTCTGGTTGCCACTGATGTCGCACCGCAAAGAGAAACATTAGCATGATCGCCAACATGAAGTAAGGGATAGGCGACAAGGTCAAGAAGACCGGCAATGCGCCTTTCAGCCATTTCGGCGCACCCGGCCAAGCCAAAGTTGCACCAGACAGCGAGCCAAGCGCGAAGGCAGTTAAGACCGAGATACCGACTAGACCCAAGGTGTATGGCATCCGCTGAACGATCATGTCCCATACCCTCGTCGGGTAGTTGATGAGCGAGTAGTTCAGGTCGCCGCGCACGAGGCTTGACAGATAGCGGATGTATTGCAGATAGAGCGGTTGATCGAGGCCGTACTCTTCTTCGTACGCTGCCACGACTTTTTCCATGCCTGTGGCGAGGTTGCCAGTGGCAGCCATCATGACCAACCGTTCGCGGACTGGATTGCGGTCGCTCGCGATGCGTGGCAAAAAGAAGATGACTGTGGTCGCGAGCCACACAACGAGGATGAACATCCCGATCCGGGCGCCGATGTAGGTGATGCTCATCTTGAGAGTGCTGCTTCGCTACGTATCTTTGTTGGTGCGTAAATCAGGCGCGCCGAACTGTTTTCGAGGCGGAGCAACGCACCATGCGGCGTGATTATACGGAAACCGAACTATTAGCGCAACTAGTTGTAGCGAACGACGGCTGTGTCGCCTGCGAGCCAGCGGAAATCGCTGAATTCGCTACCGAGCGGTGCCTCGAATACGATGTGTCCCCGTAGCTCTTCGCCTTGGTTCAGAGTGAAGCCGCCCCACATGAGTCTGAATTCGGGGTCGAGGTAGCGATCGTTGGCGGTTTCGACGATGTAGGAGCGATCGATAACGTTGACCGGTTTAAGGGCGATGCTCCCCTTGATTCTTAGTTCAGCAGCTTCACGGTCAACGACCATGCGCACTGCGCCAGATGTCTGGTTAGTGAGCACCGTTTCTACAATCACAATCTCGGTCCCCTGACCCTCGGGTTTGATTGCCCATTGGTTAATTGCGCCGGCGCTGGAGGGTGCGTTGTAGACGACGTATGGCTGCTGGCGTGGGAGTTCGGCTCGGATCCAAAGGGTCCGTCCTGCGACGTATAGTTCGGGGCCACTGTCGAATGGGTTTGCCCAGAGCAGGACTTGTACAACGGCTAATGCGATCAACGAGACGACAGTCAAAGCGATCAGCACGACCGGCAGATTCTGTTTGGGAACACGTATTTGACGGCGTGCCAGCACGGCTCCGCCGGAATCGACATCGATATATTCAGAGCCTGATAAACCGCGGAAGGATGCCGACGGGGTGTAATCGATGAATACGCGGGAAATGCCGTTGCCCATCGGTTCGATACCGTTAACGTCCCATTGGAGATCTGCGTCGCGGAGCTTTGGGCCGTAGTCGTATTTGTTTTCGGCCGCGTATCGAAGGGCAGCCGCGACTTCGGTTGGATGGGAATCGCGAGCGTCATCGCCTTCGATGAAGTTTTCGCTGGTCGATACGTCGACTATTACTTCATCTTCTTCTTGTTCCGGGTCGTCTTGTGGGCGCTCGGTGCTGGCCATGGCTTGGTTTGATCTCCAACAGATGGAATTCTAGGTATCAAATATACATAGCGGAGCCATGCAAAGATGCCGGTCAGGCTGTCATTGAGGGCATGCCGCGGAGTTGGCCTACTACTTCACTGAGCGCGTTGACTGCGTATTGGACATCTTCTTCTCTGGAATCTTTCCCGAATGAGAATCTGAGACTGCCGGCGGCGAGTTCATAGCTCATCCCCATGCCAATGAGGACGTGTGACGGTTCGACGGATGCGGAGCTGCACGCGCTGCCACTTGAGGCGCAGACGCCTTTGAAATCGAGTCCGAGCAGCATCGGTTCACCTTCGAGCCCGGGGATCGAGATATGGGCGATGTGAGGCAGGCTGTTTTGAGGATGGTTGTTTACGACGACTCCGGATACCCGCTCTGTCACTGCCGCCAAGAAATGGTCGCGGAGCTCACGAGTTCGTTGACAGAATTGCTGGCGTTCGTTTTCCGCGAGTGCTAGCGCCATACCCATACCGACGATGCCGGGGACGTTCTCGGTGCCAGATCTGCGTTGCCGTTCTTGTCCGCCACCGGCGATTAGTGCCTCCAACTTGATGCCACGTCGGACGTACAACACTCCGACACCTTTCGGTCCGTGTATTTTGTGGGCGGACAGCGAAAGCAGATCGACGCCTAACGTTTTGACATCTAATGAGAGTTTGCCGGATGCTTGAACGGCATCAGTGTGCACCACAACGTTTTTGCCGGTTTTTCGTCCATGCTCCTTCGCCAAACGTGCGATTTCCGGGATGTCATTTACTGCGCCGACTTCGTTGTTGGCAAACATGATGCTTACTACGGCGTCGCTGTCGCCGAGTCGCGAACTTACGTCGGTGGGTTTGACGACGCCGTAACGGTCTACAGGCACCGTGATCACGTGGTGACCATCTTTTTCGAGTTGCTCAGCGGTGTGGATGATCGCGTGGTGTTCGATTTCGGAGATGACGATGTCGCCGGGTTCATCGAAAGTTGAGGCGACTCCCTTGACTGCCATGTTGTCGGCTTCAGTGCCTCCGCCGGTAAAGACAACTTCGCTGGTGCGGCAGTTCAATACCGATGCGACCCGAGATCGCGCTTCGTCGATTGCGTTGCGTGATTCGCCTGCGATGGCGTAGAGGCTCGAAGGGTTGCCGAACGCTTCGCTGAAATACGGAAGCATGGCGTCGAGCACCTCTTCGCGGACTGGCGTCGTCGCGGCGTGATCGAGGTAGATGATCTGGGAAGCAGTGTCGACCTCTTGGAGTGTGGTTGCCATGACGGGAGCCTAGGAGATTGATTAACAACGATTTTAGTCAATCGTTGTGTATCACTTGCTCAACGGAATGGACGTAGAGCGCTCGTGTGTTGTTAAACTGTATTGCTTGATTGACATCGAAACTGTGCCGCCGATGCGTGCGTATTAAAACTTACGCTTAAGTTTCAATCCGTGCGCGAAGGGCGTCAGAAACCATGATCAAGCTTGAACACATGTCGAAGTACTATGGGCCCTACCCGGCGGTTCTCGACGTTTCGTTTGAAGTGCTAAAAGGCGAGATCGTGGGATTCTTGGGTCCGAATGGCGCAGGCAAGACGACGACGATGCGGGTTTTGACGGGATTCACACCACCCACTCACGGTGATGCGGTGGTTGCGGGTTACAACGTCGTATCCCACTCTCTCGATGCGCGCAGGCATATCGGGTATCTGCCTGAAACCGTGCCCCTCTACTATGACATGACGGTTACGGACTTCTTGTCGTACATGGGCATGCTGCGGGGGATGAATAGCGAGTGGATCAAGGATCGAGTGCCGAAGGTTATCGACACAGTGCGACTCGGCGACTATCGCAACGCACTCGTTGGCAAGCTGTCGAAAGGTTACAGACAGAGGACGGGCATTGCGCAGGCGATTCTTCACGAACCTGACGTGCTGATCTTGGACGAGCCTACGATCGGCATCGACCCGATACAGGTGGTGGAGACGCGAGAGTTGATCAGCGAGCTAGGTGAAGACCATACTTTGCTGCTCAGCTCACACATCTTGCCTGAAGTGAGCATGATCTGTCGACGGGTGCTGGTCATTCACGATGGTCGTATCGTCGCGGACGACCGTCCAGACAACCTTTCGGAGCGACTCCAACATTCCGAACGCATTGAGATGACGGTACGCGGTGCGGAACCGCGAGAGATCATTGGTGAAATGCGCCAGCTACCGATGGTGGTTGACGCTCGCCGCGACAATCGGGCCGAATCGGTTGCCAAGGGAGAACGTGAAGGAAGCGTCCCGTTGATTGTGGACGCGCGCCCGAACGCTCAGGCCACGGAGACGATTGCGAACAAAGTGATTGAACGAGGATGGGGTTTGATAAATCTCACCCCGCTTCCCTTGACATTAGAGGAGATCTTCTTGGAATTGACGACCGAAGAGGATCTGGGTTGAACCGTGCGTTATATCTGGTTAATCGCTAACAAAGAGGTCCGCACGTATTTCGCATCACCGATGGCGTACGTCGTGTCGGCTGCGTTCCTAGCCATTACAGGCTTCTTCTTCGTGGCCTCGGTATCGGACGCGTTTTCTGAAGCGTCGATTCGCGGCTTCCTCGCGGGCGCGGTGTTCTTCATGATCTTCATGTCTCCGGCGATTACCATGCGTCTTCTTGCCGAGGAGCAGAAGATCGGGACGTTGGAACTATTATTGACTTCTCCCGTGCGCGAGGTCGAGATCGTGATTGGCAAGTTCCTAGCGGCGTTCATAACCGTCTTGGCGATGCTCGTGTTATCCCTCTACTTCGTGATCTTGCTGTTCGTGTATGGGATACCGGACATTGGGCCGATACTTACTGGTTATCTGGGTTTAGTCCTTTACTCGGCAGCCACACTTGCGATTGGGCTGTTCGCTTCTGCCCTGAGTCCGAACCAGATTGTAGGCCTGGTCGTCGGAGCCGGCCTGCTGACAGGATTGACAATCATCGATTTCGTGTCGGAACGTGTCACGGGTATCGGGGCAGAGGTATTGGACGCGCTGCAACTCGGCGCATCGTTCTCGGTCTTCGACCTCGACAGCTTCGGAGTTGCGGAGGCTGGGCACTTCGCCGACTTTGCTCGCGGCATCCTGTCGGTAGGTGATGTTGTCTACTATCTCTCGATTACGGCCGTGTTCTTGATGCTGACGGTAATCGCGCTGGAAACTCGACGATGGCGCTGATACGTATCGACGTGAGAAGTTAACGTATCCCGGACAACTGTAACTCCATGACCACTCAAGACAGTCAACAGCCCGAGGTGCCTGAGAGCCGTCCGACGATGGAGGAGCTCGCCGACGATACGCCCCTGCGAGAGCGGATCATGGCGAGTGCGCGTTCGATCCGTCAAGCACTTGCGTTGGCGGGAACACTGATATTGGTTCTAGGCGCGCTGATTTGGATCTTCCTGCGCGACTTGGAGGGCTACTCGTACATCGTGATGGGCATCGGCCTACTGATTCTCATCATCGATGCTGGTATTTCGTTCGATGCGGTTCGGTACGCGGTGTTTGGTCGCCGCGGACGGTACGGACTCAACACGGCCATCGTTTTGATCGCATTCTTGGCTATTGCGATTGTTCTCAACTTCGTCATCTATTGGGCCGTCGGACGACCTGATCCGCCCGGTTTTTTGCGTATCGACACTACGAGCACTAAGCAATTCATCGTGTCGGATGCGACGCTCAATACGCTCTCGAACTTGCGCGAGCCGATACAAGTTACCGCCTTCTTCCGTCGTAACACGCCTCAGCGTCAGGCGGCGTGGCGGGCAACAGAGGATCTGCTCAGCGAGTTCAAGCGTCGATCGACGGAGCAGCCGTTGTCGTTTCGGTTAGTGGATCCTGAGTTGGAGCCGAACGTGGCTACCGAGTACGGCATAACTCAATTCCCGTCTCTAGCAATTGAGGCGACTGAAAGCCGTAGAACGGAAGTCATCCCGGGTTTGAACCCTAACGACGGGCCCAATGTGTTTTCGGAGCAAGATGTGATCACGGGCTTGCTTGTGGTTAACCAAATCAAGCAGAAAACGATCGTTTTCATCAGCGGCCACGCGGTTAGGGATCTAGTTGACGCGACGCGAGGCGGCGATGGTTACGCTCTAGCTGCTGAATCGCTGGTTCGCGAGAATTACGCGATCGCGAACGAGACGCTGCAAGAGTTGGGTCAGCGGTTGTCTTCGAACGATCCCGAGCTTCTCCCGGCTGCGATCATTTTTGCTGGGCCGACGAAAGAGATGACTGAAAGTGAGGAGGGCATCCTCGCGGAGTACGGTCGGCGTGGCGGAAGTATTTTGATGTTGCTGGAACCAGACACGACTCCGGATTCGTTCAAAGGTTTCTTGTCTCGGTACGCGGTTGGTGTCGGAGACGGCACGGTTGTTGACACCGCGAGCTACGTCGCCCCGAACCCGACCTTCCTGCAGATCAAGAACACGAACAGCCAACTGCCGGCGCATCCGTTGACGGAAGATTTCGATGTTCTCTATATGCCGGGATCGACGTTCTATTCGTACAACATCGATCCACAGACGATTCCGTTGACGGATGAGGGTATCCCCTATGTTCGACTGGAGTTGGTGGCCATCAGCACCTTGAACAGCTGGGCTGAGACCGACATTGAGAACATCGGCTTCCAAGTCGATGAGGACCAAGGCGGGCCACACCCGGTAGCGGTTGCGGTTGAGGCGGTTGCGGAGATCGGTGGCAGCCCCCGTCGGGATAACGATGAGCTGATATCGACGCAGATGGTGCTTATCGGCGACACCGACTTTGCGAGCAACGCCTATTTCGGTTCTGCAAGAAACGGTGACCTCTTCGTCAATTCGGTCAACTACTTGGCTGACGACTATGAACTCATCACGCTGCGCCCGAAGCAGGTTGCGTTCCGTGAGCTGGTGCTCACCGAATCGGAGCGAAACTTCGTTCGTTGGAGCGGTTGGCTGCTGATGCCAATATTGATCGCTCTGGCTGGCATCTGGGCCTGGTGGAGAAGACGCTGATCTATGAGCCTAAGAGTCTCACTGGTTCTCGTAATCGCCGCTTGCTGGATTGCGATCGGGGCATCGATTGTGGTCAAGCAGCTCGGTCAGACCGAGCGCGCTGACCAGCCGCCCTTCTTCTTCACGCTTTCGCCAGACGATCTGCGTCACATCTCGATTTCGAGCGAAGAGAATTCGACCTCGTGGCACTTCCGCGAGGATGAGCGCAGGTGGTACTTCGACGACGAGAAAGACGTGCCTACTAACCTCTACCGCTGGGGTGGTATAACGCAACTTTTGGGTGGTCCGAGGTCTCAGAGAGAACTGAAAAAGACGATTGATGATCCAGCGCTTTATGGGCTCGACAACCCGAAGCTGTCGATCACAGTCCGGCTACGGGACGACCGCGAGTTGACGGTGGAGATGGGCAACCTAACTCCGGACGGTGGTGCTCATTACGCGAGCCAAAGCGGGTACGAAGAGTTGTACACGGTGGACTACTCGTGGGGCGATGTCATGTTGAGGCTAGTCGATGAACTGCCATATCCCGAGTGGTTCTACACGATGGATCCGAACGAGGCTACCGAGATACTGCTCTTCGAGGGCAATGAAGTGACTTCGGGCTACGGCTTCGACGAGGATGTCGGCGAGTGGGTGGTTTGCGACCTTCCGGCCAGCGCTGCTCCGTGCGCGGGAACCACGCCTGCCGACGCTGAAGTACTGATGGACTACTTGACGCACTTCGGCAATCCGATAATCGACGGTGCTGAGGTGCTTAACCTGAACGACCCAGCCGATTACGAACCCTACGGTGTAGGAAGAGATGCACCGTATGTCCACATCCGACGGGAAGTCGAGGTCCGCGAGTTGCTGACTGAGGTGTACCGGACTTCGATGATCATTGGCGATGTCACGCCCGACGGTAACAACCGATATGCTGTCGCCAACGAGACTCAGGACATCATCAGGGTTGACAAGGATTGGGCGGACAAGATGCTGGCGATGTTCGAGTTGCAGCAATAATAGCCGCTCACCGCTTCTCAAAGATCGATTTAGTTTTATCGGATGCCCTCTTGTCGACGATGTCGGTATGTAGAGGCGAATGTGCCGGTAGCGATTAGCGCTACGCCGACAAGAAGCGCCCATGCAATGATCCCTTGAGACACTGGTACTGCACCGCCAGTCGCAGGTAGTATCTCGGCTGGTTCGGGGTCGGGTTCAAGCAATGGTGGGGGTGTGCCACGTATGCCGACGGCTATGGTGGCTGGCAAGGTGCTGGTGCTTCCGCATATGATGAGCGATGGGCTTATTCGCACCGATGACGACATTACTGTCAATGTGCCATTACTGTTCTTGTTCACCATTTCCAGGCTTGAGATGTTAGTACGCAGTGCCCCAGGCACGGGGATGCAGACGGTCACAGTACCGTTCAAGTTGTAGGACGATATTGGTGCGCCTTCTGCATCAATGACGAAGACCCTGTACTGGTTGCCGCTGAGGGTGTAGCGGTGGTGCGACATCCCGGCATTGGAAGCGGAACCGTCTTCGGCCATGCGTAGTCCGATGATTTCACTGTTGGGAACTATCCCCATTACTGCGGAAATTGAGAAGTTTTCGCCCGTAAAGATGCCGCCCTCTTCAGGGGTGAAGACTTGGTATTGCTCTCCTTCAGAATCACTTAGGATCGATGGGATTTCTCCCTCAGGATTGCGAGGCGGTGCATCGGGCCCGGTCGCCTCGCCTGGACGGCGAACGGTGATCCGAAACGTCGCTGTGCAGGCTAACCCAGTGCCGATACATCCTGAGCTAGGCGAAACCGTCACACTATAGATTCCGGGGTCAGATGGAGCTGTGTATGACGCTGACGTTCCATCGGTGCCGTCTGACAACCTCCCTCCTGATACAGACCAATCGAATTTGACGTCATCGGCCAAGCGTTGGTCCTCAATGTCTTGTCGTCCGATCACGTTAATGGAAAGCACAACGGTGTCGCCAACGGCCAGCGTAAGGTTTGGTGTCGACGCAGTTATCTCCTGTATCGACCCCGTAGGCTGCGGATCCGGGTTTTGGGCAAGTGCGATGCCACTAAACGACCCGTTGGGCCGTGGCACTAGAGTACCGACAACAATAATCGCTCCGACGAGCGCGACACCCAGCGCCAATTTCAATCTCGATTTAATTGAACACAGCTTCATCGCACGATCTCCTATAGCTTTTCCGAACACCCCCGTAATCGCTCCGAATTAGACGTGGCGCACGTTTGATTCGCTAGTCTACACACGCCCCCTTTATCCTTCGGACATTTCCCCCGCGAGCGGGGAAACCTAGTTGGTCGGTTGATGGGAAAGTGGTTCCTGCGTCGGATCCCATTGCCCCGCTCCTCTGGATTCCGGCTTTCGCCGGAATGACTGATGGGCCGCGGGATTGACTGAAAGGAAGTTTGCCGTGATCTTCTATCTCAAGTCGTCAAACGTTTGTAAAGCATCAATAGACGCTGGGGCAACATGCTGACGTCTGGCAGGACTTCATAGTTGAAGTCGTCCATCATGACTTTCAAGTAGTCGTGGCCCTGTTTGTCGACGGTCAAACAGAAGGGAACTATGCCTTCGCGCCGGGCTTCCATCAAGGCCATGCGGGTGTCATGCACGGCGTATTCCTTCTCAACGCCCTCTCGGCTGTAGCCGCGATCTTGGGGTCGGCCATCGGAGATTAGGAACAGGAAACGCGAGCGCGAATCTTGGTCGGCGAGCTTCTTGGTGGCGTGGCGGATCGATGGGCCCATACGGGTAGCATGCAAGGGGGCGATGCGGTCGATACGGCGTGGAATCTCTTCAGTGAACTTCTCGTCAAGGTCTTTGATAACGTAGAACTCGACGTTCTCCCGGCCGTAGCCCGAAAATCCGTAAATTCCGTAGTCGTCCCCTAGTGTTTCGAGCGCGTTTACGAGGAGGACGACGCCTTCTTTCTCGACATCGACGATGCGTTTGTAGGACTTGCGCAAACCTTCGGTGCGGCGCGAGCGGAGCCAGACCATGTATTCGACCGGGTCGTCGGGCGCTCCCCAATCGTCGTTAGGACGTTTAGCTTCTTCGATCGCCTCGGCGGTGGAAGCGGACATATCAAGTAGGAACGCGACAGCCACTGAGCGTTCTGTCTTGTTGCGACGCCAGTAGATCTTCTCATCGGGGGTTGCACCAACGCGTAGGTCGATGACTGCTTCGAGCATTGGGTCGAAGTCGAGTTCTTCACCGTCTTCGAGTCGCTTCTGTTTGCGGTACATCTCCGGCATCACGAGCTCGAACTGCTTCTTGATCATCGTCAAGAGCGATGCGCGTTCGACCAGCGTGTCGCGGTAGAAGCCGGTGTCGCCGCTGCTCATCTCCTTCTCATGCACCATGCACCAGCGCGGTCGATACTCGTTAGCCCTGAAGTCCCACTCGTCGTAGACGAACTGATCGGTGCCGTTTGCAGTTAGTGGGCCACCGTCCTCGTCAACGTGTTGCATCGGGCCTGAAGATTGGCTCTGGGCCTGCGGATCGCGTCGTTGCATCTCCTTGAGGAGGTTTTCGAGCATCTCAGCGAGTTCAGACGACATCTCTTCGCCGTCTTGGCCCTCTTGGATGTCGACCTCTGCGGAGTTCTTCATCATCTGCTCTAGCTGCTCTTGGGAGAGCGGCGTCATCTCGCCCATGTCGTCGTCAGCGAACTCGGCGCCGTCCATCATCTGTGCCTGAGAGAGCAGTTGTGAAAGCTCCGGCTTGAACTCGCCGCGATAGTCAACTTCTTGGGGCGAAGAGTAGTCTTGCTCGTCCCCGGTTTCGAAGTCTTCCGATTCTTCGCCGCTCTCCTCGTCGTCTTCGCCGTAACCCTCGCCCGGCTGCATCGACTCGATGAAGGCTTGGATTATCCCTTGCAGATCCTGTTCCTCTTCGTCGTCGCCGTCCTGTTCATCGTCCTCCTCATCGTCATCAAGGTTGTCGAACTCGTCCTCGCCAAGCTCTTCGTTCTTGACTTCGGTGAGCCATGCACATGCGCGGATCGTAGCTTCGGCGGCATCTTCTACCAACGCCGGTTCGTTTTGCATCAAGCGCACAAGTCGGCGGAGCTTTCTCGCCACTTCCATGTGTCGCTTGGGAGCAATCAGGTTGGCGTTTTGTCCCAAACTGATGCGGATCATGAATTCGACAAGAGCCTCGCGCGCCGGCAACTCCGTCATGTCGGGTCGTGAACCCAAGGCGTCTTCTTGGACCGCTTGGAAACTGACCGCGAGGCCGCGGTAAGCGCCCATCACTTTCGCGTCGACACGGGTGCTTTCGAAGATCGTGAAGACGTCATTGCTCAATTTGCGGTCCGGGAACAGATCGAAGAAGCGGCTCATGGGGATCGTGGTGTGATCATCCGATTGGACTTCGGTTACTGCGCCATTCGAATCCGTTGCGTCGGTTGCAGGCTCCTTCTCTGCTATATCGTTGGAAACCGATTCGAGCGCGTTGCCGTTGGCGCTTGTAAGCTCGGGGCGGATATCGGTGAACATCGTCGATGGTCGTTCGAAGCTGAAGCGGAACGAACCGAATTCGATGTGGCCGGTCTGATGCGTGGAGATGACCTTGAAGAAGGCGAAGTTGCGATCCTTGCTTGGATGACGGTTGATCACCTTGGGCAGGTAGATAGTGGTTCCCTCGGTGGTCGGTAACTCGCCTTGGAACCATCCGATGTTTTTATCGACAAGCTGTTGCGCGGCTTGAACCTCGATCTCCTGCCCTGCCAACATACGGCAGTACATGCGGATGATCTCCCGCACACGATCGAGTTCGACGCTGGAAGACAGAGCGTCGAGCACCTCGTGCGACAATGCCGACTCGTTTTTGAAATAGGCTTCGGCAGCGTCGGGTTTCTCTGCGTTGAGCTGCATACCTCTGCCGTGCCACTCGATGAGTTGCGGGAAGGTAACGCGTTCGAGGACGCGCGGGCCTGTAGTTAGGAATGCAGATGATGCCTCTGGCGAGCCTTCGGAAGCGATTCGATGTGTAAGGTCGATTAACGTGTCGCGCCACTCGTGGCCCACACCGCTTAATGCGCGAGCGCCGTCGCGAATGACCCGCGAGGGGTCTACCCCTTTTTTTGTCGACAAGCGGTTGACCAATGCGATGAAGCTCGATCTTTGCTCCCGCGGCATCTCGACCAGAGAGTACTGAGCGGCGTCGAACATCGGTTGGACGTGACGCCAAGAGTTTTTCGCCACGGTGTTGGACAGCCCTATGAACGCCCCGGCATCGCGTCCTAGCTTCGGGAATAGATCAGAACCCTTATCGAGTGCATCGCCGGCCATGTCGTAAGAGCGGTGCGAGACCTCTTCCAAGAACTCTGCGAAACGTCGCAACTCATCGAATGACAGCGATTGCAGCAGTTGCGGAGTGGCTTCGAAAAGCTTGCACGCTAGAGCCGACGACTTCCAGGTACCGCGGTACAGGGACCTGCAAGACTGCGCCCAATCGCCGATGTAGCGTGGTCGTAACCGTTCGATCGCTTCGGGGCTGGCACGGAAGAAAGCTACGGCGAGGCTTGGAGATGCGGTGCACAATTGGTCGCCGATTCGGACCCAACTGATGAATTGACCGGCTGGAAGATGACGTTGGACACGTGGCGAAGCATTGAAAAGTTCGGCTCCGGCTTCCCATGATCGAACGGTGCGCTTCGAGATGGTCAACCCCATCTGCGCCCAATCGTCCAGCTTGTCATCTGCCAACCGTCCAGTCAAAGCCTCTCTGGCGCGGTCGTAGTTTGCTTGGACGGGGGAAGGGAAACTGCCGAGTTCCGTTCGCACGTTCATTCTGATCTGTTCGCTAGGCTGGGTCATTATCCATCCCGGTGATGTCGAGATGTGACATCGTGTTGTGAATGATTCTTGCGGTTGCGCCCCAGATGATTCTGCCTTGGTACTCGATCGCGTCCCATTGGCGTGTCAGGTTGTTGCGCATGAGTGTGATTTGGCGACGCGCCGATGCGTCAGCAAGACGGTCTACCGGGATGTAGGCGTAGTCGTCGACCTCTTCTCGTTCGGGCGTTAAGCGTGCATTGTCGCACAACTGCCCGGCAAACGGCCAAACTTCGTAGCCGGTTCCTGTGACGACTTTCGGCAGCGGCCCCCAAGAATCGATAAGCGACGGAGAAACGCCGATCTCTTCGTGTGTCTCCCTGAGAGCGGTATCTAGAAGTGTGGCATCTTCGGGTTCGACAACACCGCCCGGGAATGCCCACTCGGTACGATGGTTACCCCGGTGCGCGGCTCGACGGATAAGAAGGATGGTAGGTACTTCGTCACGGGTGGCAAACAACACCGACACCGCGGCTCGACGTTTTGGCAATCCGGGATCTAATCCTTCGGGGGGAGCAAATTCACCGGGCAGATCACGGACATCAGGGCGAGTCAGTCTGCTTTTGGCGAACGTCATGAACTCGGATGCCGTATCGGTTTTCACGGGAAGATCGAGGAAACGACCTCGTCGATGCTACGTTGCACTTGTGCATCGTCGGTGATGCCCCACGTGACGGCGACCTGGCATGCACGACGCGGGCTGATGCCCTCGTTGATCAGCTTGGCGGCATAGATAAGGACACGCGTACTGGCGCCCTCTTCCAAGCCGTGTTCTCGGAGGTTCCGGATCTTTCCGCCGAGGGCTGCGAGCAGTCCTGCATTTTCATCGTCGCAACCCGATTCGTGTTGGATGATCTTCGACTCGTGCTCCTCGTCCGGAAAATCGAACTCGAGCGCGACAAAGCGTTGTCGGGTGCTGTGCTTGAGGTCCTTTACGGCGTTTTGGTAACCGGGGTTGTATGAGACTACCAGCAGAAAGCCATCTGCGGCATCGATGACCAATCCGAGTTTGTCGATTGTCAATGTCCGGCGGTGGTCGGTCAATGGGTGGATGATGACGGTCGTGTCTTTCCGTGCTTCGACAACTTCGTCCAAGTAGCAGATGCCGCCAGATTTCACGGCTCGGGTTAGTGGGCCGTCCTGCCAACGAGTGCCTTCTCGGTCAAGTAAGTAACGGCCGATGAGGTCGGATGCAGTGAGGTCTTCGTGACAGGCCACGGTTACGAGCGGCAGGGAAGCTGGATTGCCGTTGGCGCTAGCGTCAACCTTGGCGGCGGGTTTTGCAACGGTAAGTTCTTCGCCCAAGCGCCATGACATGTGCTCTACGAAACGGGTCTTGCCGGTACCGGTTGGACCTTTGAGCAGAACAGGTACGCGCTGGTGATACGCGGCTTCGAAGATTTCGATTTCGTCGGCGAGCGGAAGGTAGTAGGGCTCTTCGGCGAGCACGTACTCTTCGATGATCGTCTGGTTGAATAGCTGTTCAGTCGCCATTTGGCATCCAATCGGTGCTAAGTCTTAGTGGTTGCTTTCCACAATTTGGTGACGTTCTGTTCCAAAGCGGCCAGATCGTCGTCGTTAAATATGGTTTCGTCTGCTCGTTCGATTCTGATCTCGGGTGCTAGTTGCGCATCCATGCGCTTGCGTATCGCCCGTTCGTCCATGCCTGTCTTTTCTACAATGCGCGCCAACCTTTGATGATAAGACGATTCGACGGTCCACACGTGGTCGGCGAGGTCTTCCCAGCCCGCTTCAAATAAGACGGCGGCCTCTATCGCAGTAACGTCCGTATGGTTGTCTCGGTTTTGGTTAATCACCCCTTCGAGCATTTCGCGGATGCGGTGCCAGACTATCGATTCGAGGATTTTGCGCTTGGCCTGGTTGTTAAAAACGATTGAACCAACGGATTGGCGGTCGATCTCACCGTCTTCACCGATGATCTTGTTGCCGAAAGCTTTGACCATATCAGCGTAACCGGGCGTGCCTTGAGCGTATGCTGCGTGGCCCAATTGATCGGCGCTGACTGTCGACGCACCGAGTTTGCGCAAGATGTCGATAGTTTCAGATTTTCCCGCCCCAATACCCCCTGTTACAGCTATGGTGATCATCGATCGTCGTCGCAAGGTGCGTAAGTAGAATATTTTACTACTCCGTAAACCGCATATTTCGAGCCGAATGCCGTCGAAATTGCGCCACGAACCAGTCTTTTGATCTGCTGAATTGCCTTCCGATCCGACGAATAACGACCGCAATTCGAGTTCATTGCTTCGTTCGTTACCAAGCGTCGACGCATTGATGTCCGATCCGTCTTTAGTAGAGGTTTCTGGACTTTACCCGCGGACGTTCATCGTGGATGAAGCACGTCGCACGTTGACAGCCATCCGAGCTTCGATCGGGAATGATCGTGCCGCATCGGTTGATTTAACGTCAGGGGTCATCGCCAAAAGCATCGTCGATTCGGTTGCAAGCCGTTGGGGACTGTCGCCGACACGCGTCATTAATGCCACCGGAGTGATACTTCACACGAATCTGGGGCGTGCCCCGCTCAGTGAAGATGCTGCGAATGCGGCTCGTCGCGCGGCGCTCGGATACTCCGATCTCGAATACGACATTGAAACTGCTGGCCGAGGTTCGCGACACGCGCATGTGTCGTCGTTGCTGAGCACGGTTACCGGTGCCCAGGCGGGTATCGCAGTCAACAACAATGCAGCCGCGGCGTTGCTGGCACTGAGCACGCTAGCTGGACATGGCGGCGATGTGATCGTCTCTCGTAGCGAAGCGGTGGAGATTGGCGGCGGCTTCCGCGTGCCCGACGTTATGGCGCAGTCAGGTGCAAAACTCGTTGACGTAGGCACTACCAACCGCACCTACGCCCGAGATTACGAATCGGCGATCGGTCCGAACACGGCAGCGATACTGAAGGTGCACCGCTCAAACTTCGCAATATCCGGGTTTGTCCATGAGGACCCGTTGACAGATATCGTAGCGGTCGCGAAACGTCACAATATCCCCCTGATCCACGATCTCGGTTCTGGTTGCCTCGTGGATATGTCGGTTTATGGCGTCAAACATGAGCCGACAGTGCAAGAATCGATCAATGCCGGCGCTCATTTGACGCTCTTTTCGGGTGACAAATTGCTTGGCGGACCGCAAGCGGGCATAGTCGTAGGTGAAGCCGAACTGGTTGGCCGCGTTTCACGACACCCTTTGGCACGGGCGGTTCGCATCGACAAGATGACGCTAGCCGCGCTGAATGCGACTTTGCGTTCATATGTCCGCGGAGTTGCGACGGACGAATTGCCAACCCTGCGGATGATGGCTGTAACGCTTGACGAGTTGGATGATGTTGCCAAGCAGTGGTCGCTAGAAATCGAATCCGAAGTGTCTGATGGTCGAACGGCCATCGGTGGTGGCAGCGCGCCGGGTCAGACATTACCGACTAGGCGATTGATGATTTCTGCGGAGATACTGGCAGAAACAATCGCCGAACAGATGCGGAGTCACTCGCCGCCCGTCATCGGCAGGATAGAGGATGAGCGTTTCTACATCGATCCGCGCACGGTGTTGCCGGAGGAACGCGGTATCGTCACTGAAGCGTTGGCGAGCATCGCCAAATCAGCGAAACTGCGGGAAAGCTGAAGACGAACTATTCTTGCCGCATCCGGGTGTTGTCATGACCAAACATCCGGTAAGTTCAAGCTATGACCCTCTTCGATGATCGAAGAAAGGCGATCTTGAATCGTCAAGCACCTCTGGCGACGCGCATGCGACCGAGGAATCTCGACGAATTCGTGGGTCAGGAGAAACTCGTCGGTGCCGGACGTGTTGTGCGTCGCATGATTGAGCGCGATCGTTTGCATTCCATGATTCTGTGGGGGCCGCCCGGCAGCGGAAAGACGACTCTGGCGCAACTCATTTCGGGAGTTACCAAGAGTTATTTTGCGGAATTATCGGCGGTTAGTTCGGGCGTTCGGGACATTAGGAAAGAAGCTGCGGACGCTCAGCACCGGATCGGCGCAACGGGTACTCGGACGGTACTCTTTATCGACGAGATCCACCGCTTCTCAAAATCTCAGCAGGACGCGCTATTGCCTCATGTGGAGGCTGGCACGTTCATTCTCATTGGCGCAACAACCGAAAATCCGTCTTTCGAGGTGATCGCGCCGCTACTCTCCAGGACTCGGGTCTACACAATGGAGTCGATAGACGATGATGGCATGAATCGCATAATCGCCTCTGCCCTCACCGATTTAGAGCAGGGATTGGCGGCGGCTAATCCTATATTGAACGACGAAGCGCGTTCATTTCTTCTGAGCGCGTCGAATGGCGATGCGAGGTCTGCTTTGAATGCGCTGGAGATCGCGGTCGAATCGGCACCTGAAGAAGACGGGAGGCGAATCGTCACTGTCGATTTGGTTGAACAGGCGATCGAGAAACGATCACGATACGATCGGCTCGGCGATATGCACTACGACACGATCTCGGCGTTTATCAAGAGTGTGCGTGCTTCTGATCCGGATGCTGCGATTTACTACCTCGCGAGGATGATAGATGCCGGGGAGGATCCGATGTTCATAGCGCGCAGGCTCGTCATCTTAGCAGCTGAGGACATCGGTTTAGCCAACCCCAACGGACTCGCCGTGGCGGTTGCGGCTCAGCAAGCGGTGAGTTTCATCGGTATGCCGGAAGGTCGTATCCCGCTCGCCGAGGCGACGATCTTCTTGGCCTCCGCCCCTAAATCGAATTCGGCGTATCTAGCGATTGACAAAGCGCTGGGATTGGTGCGCCAGAGTCGCGACGAACCCGTTCCGATGCACCTTCGCAACGCGCCGACCCGACTCATGGAGAACATGGGCTACGGCAAGGACTACCAATACCCGCACGACGCGCCGGGGCATTTCAAGCCATCAGAAAATCTGCCCGAGAAATTGCAGGGAAGTCAGTTTTACGAGCCGGGTGAGTTGGGAGCGGAGAAGCAGATCGCGGATCGGTTGCGGTACTGGTGGGGCGAAAGATACGATACGGACGATTGACGCGTCCGGTACCTTTATGCAGCCGCGACCGCGGCTCTGAAGTGTTCTTGCATCGCCACGAGGGTGTAGTCGATGTCTTCGGAGGATATGCCGTAGTGGGTGACCATTCGCATCATGGGGTCGCCGGCGTTGACTAGGATGCCTCGCTCTTTGAGGTTTGCTGAGATGGCGGAGCCGCTACCAGGCGGGATCTGGAAGAAGACGATGTTGGAGTGGATGTTGTCGGGGTCGACGCTGATGCCGTCGATTTCGGCGAGTCCTTGGGCGAGCCTCTTGGCGTTTGCGTGGTCTTCGTCGAGGCGTTCGATCATGTTGTCGAGCGAGTAGATGCCTGCAGCGGCGATGACGCCTACTTGTCGCATTCCGGCACCGAGCATCTTGCGCCAGCGTCGGGCGTGGTTGATGAAGTCTTGCCTTCCGACGACGACGCTGCCGACAGGACAAGACAGTCCTTTGGAGAGGCAGAAGGTTGCGGAGTCGGCGGGGGCTACGAGCTCTTTGACGTCAACGCCGAGGCTTACGGCGGCGTTGAAGATGCGTGCGCCGTCGATGTGGACGTTCATTCCGCCTTCGCGTGCGGCGTCGGCCATGGCGTGGGTCTGCTCGGCGGTTAGGGGTTGTCCGCTCATCTGGTTGTGGGTGTTCTCAATGCAGAGGAGTCTGGTCGGTGGTACGTGGTAGTCGTGAGGTTTGGTAGCTGCGCGAATGACGTCGGGTTCCAAGAACCCATAGCGATCCGTTTTTATGGGGTATAGGAAGAGTCCGCCAAGGACACTCGCACCGCCGGCTTCGCTGGAGAAAATGTGCGAACGGTCGCCTACTAGCACCTCGTCTCCCCTGCCGCAGTGTGCGAGCATCGAGACGAGATTGCCCTGCGTGCCGGAGGTTACGAATAGTCCGGCTTCTTTGCCGAGCATCTCCGCCGATTTTTCTTCTAGCTCGTTGACGGACGGGTCGTCGCCGTATACGTCATCGCCGACCTCGGCTTCGTAAATGGCGCGCCGCATTTCGGGCGACGGCATTGTGACGGTATCGCTACGCAGGTCTACACGAACTTCCATGATCAGATGGCTCCTGGTGGTTGGTTGTGTGAGTCTTATTTTGAACTATGATCGCTGTTTTTTGAATTGTGATTGCTGTGATTTTGGGTGATGAACTGTGATTGGGCTAGGTGGTCTTAGAATCGTGAGTATGTCTGCTGGTCATGAAGAAGTGCGCTCTGTGGATTCCCGCCTACGTGAGAATGACAGAGTGCGGGGAATTGGGTATCGAGCTTGGGAATTTTGGGTTCGGCGGAGTTGGATGCTTTGGGTTTTGGCGGTTGTTGTTTTGCTTCTCGATCAGTCTACGAAGTCAGTGATTGTTGCGTGGTTGGACTGGGGGCAATCGTGGCCGGATGAAGGGTTTTTGCGGATCACTCATGCACGGAACACTGGGACGGCTTTCAGTCTGTTTCAGGGGCATAACAACGTTCTGAGTTTTATAGCGTTGCTCGCGGTGGGGGTTTTGCTGTGGGTGTATGCGACTACGGGTGCGAGGTCTTTTGTTCTGCGGTTGGCTTTGGGGTTGCAGCTTGGAGGTGCGCTCGGGAATCTTTTGGACCGGTTGCAACAGGGTTATGTGACCGATTTCCTCGATGTGGGGCCATGGCCGATATTTAATGTCGCAGATTCTGCTATCTCGGTGGGTATGGTTTTGATGGTGTGGTATTTCTTCAGCCATCGGGAAGAAGAATCAGCAGCGGTTTCTACCCCTGCTACTACCGTTCATACTGGTGTTGGTTGCCAGAAGTGTGCCGATGCGATGCGATATGGGACGTTGAATCGATCCATTGCTAATGTCTCCGAAACTGACATTCGAACTTGATGGCGAAAGGTTACCGATCCGTCTCGATCTGTTTATTCGGCACGAAGTTTCCGATCTGTCGCGGACCGAGGTGCAGCGGCTGATCCGGTCTGGTGCGGCAAGGGTTAACGGAAAAGCGATTATCACGCCTTCGGCAAGAGTGGATGCGGGTGACCGCGTGGAGTTCGATGCGCCCGGAGCTGCCCTGCCCGACACGGCACCGTTGCCTCAAAACCTCGATTTCGGCGTCATTTACGAGGATGAACATCTGATCGTAGTGGACAAACCTGCCGGCTTGGCGGTTCACGCTGGTGCGGGTCGACACGACAAAACGTTAGTGAACGGGCTTTTGGCGATATTCCCCGAGCTTGCAGAGTTGCAGCCGGCTGAACGACCTGGGATCGTACATCGGCTTGATGCAGACACTTCGGGATTGATGGTTGTGGCTCGAACTGCGGATGCGGTTACTGCCCTATCCGCGGCGATCAAAGAGCGCGAGGTTGACCGGCGGTATGTTGCGATGGTTGTTGGCAGATTTACTGGGCAACGAGGGGTGATAGATCGTCCGATCGGACGCCATCCGACGATCAGAACTCGGCAGGCGGTCGTACCGAATGGAAGGCCAGCGCGGACTCGTTTCGCGTTTACGGCGGGGTTCTATGCGCTCGGGAACCCGCTGTCGATGGTTAATCTGAAGCTGGAGACGGGACGTACGCATCAGATACGCGTCCATACGCAAGCCATTGGCTACCCGATTCTTGGTGATCCGGTTTACGGTGTCATCCTGCCAGAGATACCCCTTCGCAGGCAGTTTTTGCATGCTAACCGGCTGAGTTTCAAGCATCCAATTACGGGAGAGGGTCTTGGGTTTACGTCTGATTTGCCGCGTGATCTGGCGCGTACGCAGGCGATGATCGGTGCGCCATCCAGCGTTGCTTTTACAGCCGTAGGCTATTCCCCACGCTAATCGTCTAATCTGGATAGTATGACTACACAAATTCCCGCACGCGTTCGCTTTGCTCCAAGCCCTACCGGAGTGATGCACATCGGCGGTCTTCGCACCGCGTTATACGACTGGTTTCTTGCCCGTAAGACTGGCGGGCAGTTCATACTTCGCATCGAAGATACGGATCGTAATCGGTACGACCCTGACGCCGAGTGGCACATCAAGGAGTCGTTGAAGTGGCTCGGTCTGGATTTGGACGAGGGGCCGGATATCGGGGGACCGTATGCGCCTTACACACAGTCGGAGCGGTTGCAACTCTATGCTGACGCGGCGGAAAAGCTGATTGATGCTGGCGCTGCTTACTACGATGACACGCAGGCCGAGGAGTTGGCAGCGTTGCGGCAACGCCAGCAGGCGGCAGGACAGGCTCCCGGGTATGACAACCGCGGTCGCTACCGGACGCCGGAGCAGATCCAGGAGTCGCGAGACAAGGGTCTTGACGTGGTTGTGCGGTTCAAAGTGCCTGACCATGGCGATGTTTCGGTCGAGGACGAGGTACGAGGCAGGTTGAAGTTCGACCTTTCGCTGTTGCAGGACTTCGTGATTTTGAAGTCCGATGGTTTTCCGACGTATCACTTGGCGCATGTAGTCGACGACTATGAGATGGGGATAACGCACGTGATTCGCGGTGAAGAATGGATACCGAGTCTGCCGCGCCACGTCTTGATTCAGGAGGCACTGGACATACCGACACCGAAGTATGTGCATGTGCCGTTGATCACTGCGCAGGACGGTGCGAAGCTAAGCAAGCGTCATGGAGCGCAGTCGGCGTTGGAGTATCGGGATGCGGGTTACACGCCGGACGCGGTGCTGAATTATCTGGCACTGCTCGGGTGGTCGCCGGGGGATGATACGGAGGTGATGACCCGTGGCGAGATTGCTTCGAGGTTCGAGATCGGGCGTATATTGTCGCATCCGGCGAAGTTCAGCGCGCAGAAGCTGGAGTGGATGAACCAGCAGCACATCATGAAGGCTGATAAGGATGTGCTTGCGGAGATGATGCTGCCGTATCTGGAGAGATCGGAAGAGGATGGCGGGTTGCCAGAAGAAGTCGATCGTCCGATTGATCAGTCAGTGGTTAAAGCTATGGTGCCGGTGTTGCGGGAACGGATAAAGGTGCTACCGGACGTTGTTGAGCTGATTGATTTCCTCTTCGTGGACGAGGTCGATCCGAACCCGGAGGAGATGATCGGGCGACGTATGGATGAAGAGATGGTCGTAACTGCGTTAAACAGCAGCATCGATGCGTTGAAGTCCGTCGAGCCATTCACTACTGAAGAGATCGAGAGCACGTTGCGCGGCTTGACTGCGAGCACTGGCCTAAAAGCGGGACAGCTATTCACACCGATCCGAGTCGCGATGACTGCGAAACGTATCGCGCCGCCGCTTTTCGAATCGATCGAGGTCTTGGGCAAGGACCGGACGTTAGAACGGTTGCGGAAGGGACTTGCCGTGTTCGAAAGACACGTCGAAGATCGTAGCGGTTAATGTTCAGGTGTTACCATCGAAACGGTAATGAAAACCCGCTTTCCACGGATCAGAACGGGTTGCGACCACAGGAGAAACGATTTCAGTTGGTAGAGGTAAAGAATCGAGAGGGTGAGAGCTTCGAGGCGATGCTGCGTCGATTCACCCGCAGCGTTCAGCACGAAGGCATCATTTCCGAGGCGCGTCGGCGCAAGGCATTCGAGCCGCCGAGCGTAACTCGAAAGAAGCAGATCGCGGCTAAAGTTCGCAAGAGCCGCAAGTCGACCGAGAAGAACCGATAGTTCTCGAGTTGGGTAGTCCAACACGCATAATCGCGTAACCTTGATCGCGTAACTCTGGGGCGATACGTGATATGAAGTTTGGCATCGTCGTATTCCCGGGCTCGTGGTCCGAACGCGACATGCACTACGCCGTCGCAGATGTCCTCGGCTATCCGGCCGAATACGTTTGGCATCGCGCAACATCACTCAACAACTTTGACGCCATCCTGCTCCCCGGCGGATTCTCTTACGGCGACCACCTCCGTTGCGGTGCGATCGCCGCGCACTCCCCTGTCATGGCGGCGGTCAAGGATTTCGCTAACAACGGCGGGTTCGTATTTGGTAGCTGCAATGGTTTCCAGATTCTCTGCGAAACCGGATTATTACCCGGAGCGCTGATTCGGAACGACCACCTTGAGTTCCGTTGCGAACCCGGCAATCTCCGCGTCGAATCTTCGCGCACGCCGTTCACGTCTCAGTATGCAGACGGTGATGTCGTTGCAATGCCGATATCGCATGGCGAGGGCAACTATCAGGCAGATGATGAGACGTTGGCGATGCTGGAATCTGATGGGCGCGTGATTTTTCGATACGTGGACGAAGACAATGAAGCGACGCCTGAAGCCAACCCGAACGGTTCACTTAACAACATCGCAGGAATCACCAATGAAGCCGGCAACGTCCTCGGGATGATGCCGCACCCCGAACGGGCGTGTGAATCCTTGCTCGGAAGTTCCGACGGCAATCCGCTTTGGCAATCGATTGTCGTTGCGGTTGACGGCGGCGGTTAATTGTCGTGGCACCTATTGCCCAAGAACTACTCGACGAAGTTGCCCTTTCTCGTGCCGAATATGAGGCGATCATAGACCGACTGGGGCGCGAGCCGAATGAGCTTGAGATCGGGCTGTTTGGAGCGTTGTGGAGCGAGCACTGTGGGTACAAGCACACCAAGGCGCTGCTCCGAACCCTCCCCAACACGTCTGATCGGCTTCTAGTCGCCCCCGGTGCCGAAAATGCGGGCGTAGTTGATATCGGCGACGGATACGCCGTTGCCTTCAAGATCGAATCGCATAACCATCCGTCGGCAGTCGAACCATACGAAGGCGCGGCTACCGGTGTGGGCGGCATAGTGCGCGACATCCTAGCGATGGGTGCGCGACCAATGGCGCTGATGAACTCATTGCGATTCGGTCCCCCAACGGATGAACGTCAGCGATATTTGTTGAGCGGTGTGGTTTCCGGGATTTCGGGTTACGGCAACTGTATCGGTGTGCCGAACGTCGGGGGTGAAGTCGTATTCGACGCCTCGTACGCAGGCAACCCGCTCGTCAACGCCATGTGCGTGGGGATTATCGAGGGTGGAAAAGTGATGAGTGCGCGAGCCGACGCGCCAGGTGATCTGCTGGTGTTGGTTGGCGCGAAGACCGGACGCGACGGCATCCATGGCGCATCCGGGCTCGCCTCACGAACCTTCGAAGAGCAAGCTGAACTCCGATCAACAGTCCAAGTCGGTAACCCCTTCCTCGAAAAGGTTCTCATCGAAGCGTGTCTTGAAGCCATTGAGCTACCTGGCGTTGTCGGAATGCAGGATTGCGGAGCCGCGGGGATTACTAGTGCCGCAGTCGAGATGGCAGAAAGAAGTGAACTTGGAATCAACATCGATGTTGCCAAAGTGCCGCGCCGCGAGAACGAGATGTCGCCGTACGAAGTGATGCTCTCCGAATCGCAGGAACGGATGCTGCTGGCTGTCAAACCCGGTGCCGAAGAGCGGCTTTTCGATCTTTTTGAGAAATGGGACATCGACGCGGCGATCATCGGAACGTTTGAAGCGGACAATCAAGTCGTGGTTTCCGAGGGCGCGTGGCAAGCATCGTCGACGCCCGTGGTTACGCTGACCGATGCCCCGGAGTATCAGTTCAACTCGCCCAAGCCGGATTGGCTCGCTGAGTTGCAGTCGTTTGATCTGGTGGGTCTGCCGGATCTGGAAATCACGCCGAACGAAGCACTTCTGAAGCTGCTCGCATCGCCGAATATCGCATCGAAGCACACGGTTTGGCGACAGTACGACCATCAGGTACAGAACAACACGGTCATCGCTCCGGGTGGCGACGCCGCCCTGCTACGCATCCAAGGAACGCAGCGCGCGCTTGGCGTTTCGACTGATGGGAATGGAAGGCTCGTCTACCTGAACCCGCGTGTCGGGTCTGCGATCGCGGTAGCGGAGACTTGTCGGAATTTGGCTTGCGTCGGTGCGGAGCCGGTGGCTCTCACTGACGGATTGAATTTCGGCAATCCTGAAACTCCCGATATCCAGTACCAACTTCAGGAAGCGATCGCCGGCATATCGGAGGCGGCTTCGGCCTTTGGCATTCCTGTAGTGAGTGGTAATGCGAGTCTGTACAACGAGTCGGCTGGATCGGCAGTTCAGCCCACACCGATAATCGGCGCGTTGGGGGTGCTGGAAAATGTCGAACGTCACGCTCGATCAGCGTTCCAAGACGATGGCGACGCGGTGATCGTCATTGGCACTGACACCCCGTGGGACACATTCGATGGCCTAGCGGGCAGCGAGGCTTTGGCGGTTTTTCACGGCACGATTGCGGGTCAACCCAAACTCGATCTCGATCTTGAAACCAAAGTTCAGACATTGTGTCGTTCGCTGATTGGGGGTGATTTGCTCAAGTCCGCACACGATGTTTCTCACGGCGGATTGGCGGTCGCGGTAGTTGAATCGGCTGTACAAGGGAACATAGGCGTGACCATCCAGCACGATGATCCAGTTACCGACTGGCTGTCCGCGCTGTTCGGCGAAAGCCAATCGCGCATAGTCGCAACCTGCGACGACGACGATGTTGACGCTGTTCTGCGGATCGCGTCGGAGGCAAAAGTGTCAGCAACCCAAGTTGGAACTGTAGGCGGTGACTACGTTCGGGTCGCTAATGTAGTCAATCTTCCGCTTGCAACTATCGCCGACGTATGGCTGAATTCGTTCGAGCGTGCGACCTCTGGATGATGTCCCGAATCGCGGATTTCTAAACCGATCAGTCGCGTAAAATTGAATTTACAAGCAATCGTGAAGCGTCAGCATAGTTCCCAATAGACCTTACAATGCCCTCCTACCACGTCTGGACAGTCGGTTGTCAAATGAATATGTCCGACTCGGAGCGGTTGGGTGCGGGTATGACTGGCTTGGGTTTGGGCAGTTGCGATACTCCCGAAGACGCGGATGTAGTTGTACTGAACACGTGCGTAGTTCGCCAATCGGCGGAGGATACTGCCACGGGGATGCTCGGCAAACTGAAGAAGGTGAAGGACGCGAATCCTGATCGCATGATTGTAGTGATGGGATGCATGGTTGGCCCCAATGACGCCGATCTTCGGCGCCGGTTCCCGCAGGTCGATCTCTGGGCTCGCCCGCAAGACTTCAACCCGATATTGGAATCCGTCGCGTTCAAGCATGGCATCGAGGATGGTGACCTCGATGGTTGTTTGGCGAACCTTGTTCCGAACGATCCCAAAGTAGCGACATTCGTGCCGATCACTCACGGCTGCGATAAGTTCTGCACGTTCTGCATCATTCCGTACCGCCGTGGACGCGAGACAAGTCGACTGTTAGATGAGTTGGTCGATGAGGCCAAGATGTTGGTGCAACGCGGGGTCAAAGAGATCACGCTCCTGGGTCAGAACGTCGACTCGTACGGTCACGATCTTGACCACCGCAAAGACCTTGCTGACCTGCTCGAAGCGATCCAAGAGGTTGATGGCATTGAACGGATACGTTTTCTCACGTCGCATCCGAACGATATGTCGACGCGGATCATCCAATCGATCGCCGATCTGCCTAAGGTTTGCGAGACGGTCAACCTGCCATTCCAAGCCGGAGACGACGTAGTGCTCGCCAACATGCGACGCGGTTATACGCGCGGCCAGTATCTCGAAAAGATCGACGAGATCCGAGACATTCTGGGCGACGATGTCGCGTTGACTACCGACGTGATAGTTGGTTTCCCTGGCGAAGACGAGGAACAGTTCGAAAACACTCTCGAGATCGTTGAACGCGTCGGTTTCGAAAAAGTGCACTCTGCAGCATATAGCGAACGTCCGGGCACGGTTGCTTCACGGAAATTCCCGGACACTGTATCCCAAAGCGAGAAAAAGCGGCGACATCAGCGACTCGACGCTGTACAATGTGCTATCCAAACGGAGAAGCACGCTGGTTTGGTGGGTAGTTTCAGCGACATCCTTTTGGAAGGTCGAAAGCGGGGACGGATGTTCGGCAGAAACCGCAACGACAAAATCGTCTACATCGATGGCGATGATCACTCCGACTGCAACGTCAGAGTCGGAGAGACGATAACGGTTGAGATCACCGAATCGACAGCATTCTCGTTGGTCGGTCAACCGCTCGACTAATCCGGTTGAAATCTCAAGGAGGCGACATGATCTCCATTAACACTACCGAAAAGACCATCATACCGATCACCGAACTTGAGCAGTCGGCGTTCTGTCAAGTCGAAGGGAATCTACGAACCAAGACGCTTGAAGAAGAGTTTCAGTCAGGCGTTCGCTGGCAGAAGGTGCCGACTCGCTACCTCAAGTTGACCCCGGATCAGGTCGAAGCTGGTATCAAATATGCGCGCAAGGAGATCGGCACCAAAGCCGTAGTGCTTGGACACCACTACCAGCGGGAAGACGTGATCCAATTCGCGGATTTCCGTGGCGACTCCTATCTGCTTTCGAAGCATGCCGCTGAGACCAAAGAGGCGAAGTGGATCATCTTCTGCGGTGTGCATTTCATGGCTGAAACTGCGGACCTGCTCTCGGACGACGATCAGCACGTTATCCTGCCGAATATGGCTGCTGGATGCTCGATGGCGGACATGGCAGCATCTGATGATGTGGAGGATGCTTGGGACGATCTGATAGACGTACTCGGTGAAGGCGAAAACGGCCAAGCGGAGATCATCCCTATCACGTACATGAACTCCACGGCGGCGATCAAGGCGCTTTGTGGTCGCAACGGCGGTCTGGTCTGTACTTCTTCTAACGCTGATGCAGCATACGATTGGGCGCTGGAGCGCGGTAAGCGCATTTTCTTCCTGCCTGACCAGCATCTTGGACGCAACACCGGTCTCGCAAAGGGCATCCCGGCTGAGGAAATGGTGGTCTGGAATCCTTTCAAACCGATGGGTGGTTTGTCCGAATCCGATATCCAGAACGCGAAAGTCATACTCTGGCAAGGCCACTGCTCAGTTCACACACGCTTCACCGTCAAGCAGATCGAAGAAGCACGGCGAAAAGATCCTGATGTCAATGTCGTGGTGCATCCCGAATGCGTTCGCGAAGTGGTAGATGCCGCCGACTGCAACGGTTCGACTGAGTTCATTCGCAAAACCGTTGAGGGCGCTCCGGCTGGTACGTCATGGGCGATCGGCACCGAGATCAACATGGTCAATCGTCTTCGTGACGAGAACCCAGACAAGCGGATATTCTGCCTCGATCCGGTCGTCTGTCCCTGTGCCACCATGTATCGCATTCATCCGGCTTACGTCCTTTGGGTGCTCGAAGGCATTATGGCGGGAGTCGGAATTAACGTCGTGCAAGTGGATGCTGAGACGAAACGCGACGCGTTAGTCGCTCTTGAGCGCATGCTCGAAGTGGGCGGATAGTCCGAGTTCATAACAAGACTGATTCTTGTAATGCAAAGCAATGGCAATCCAGTAATCAAGCTGGAAAACCTTACCAAGCATTACGGCGAAATAGTCGGTATCCAAGACCTCTCCCTCGAAGTGACCGAAGGAGAGGTCTTCGGACTCTTGGGACCCAACGGCGCCGGGAAAACCACTACCATCCGTCTCATTCTCGACTTCATCCGGCCAACCTCTGGCAAAGCCGCTGTCTTCGGTCTATCCCCTCGATCCGACGGCACTGACATCCGTCGCCGTGTCGGCTATCTTCCCGGCGACTTCGTCACCTACGATCACATGACCGGTGCCACTGTTACCGAATACTTCACCCATCTACGTGGTGCCGGTCCCGTCAAACTCGGTGCTCTGTGCGAACGCTACAAGCTCGATATCTCCCGCAAAATAGGCCAACTCTCTAAGGGCAACAAACAGAAAATAGGGCTGGTTCAAGCCTTCATGAACGACCCCGATCTGCTGATCCTGGACGAACCGACGGCAGGACTAGACCCGCTCCTCCAATACGAGTTCCAAAAAATGATCCATGAGGAAAAGGCGCAAGGCAAAACCATCTTCATGTCCTCCCATCTCATGTCCGAGGTTGAAGCTACATGCGACCGCGTAGGCATCATCCGGGAAGGCAAACTCGTCACTATCGACACCGTCTCTCACCTAACCGAACTAAGCCTTTGGACCGCCAAAATCACTTTCACCCAACCCGTCCCATCCAATACCTTCAACAACCTGCCCGGCATCGCTGTCACTGACAAAACCGACGACCGAACCTACAACCTCTCAATAAGCGGTGAAGGCTCTATGGACTCCCTAATCAAAACCGCAGCCAAACACCCTATCCAAACCTTCGAAAGCCAACACGCCTCCCTAGAAGACGCTTTCCTAAAGTATTACTCTGGCGAAGAACCCGAAGCTTAAATCGTGTATTCCAACATCTTCCTAAAAACCATTCGCGATGGTCAACGCTCTACCCTCCTGTTCTCCGCCGGACAACTCGCTATCGGCGCCTTACTCGCACTCCTATTCCCCGACGTGGCAGCCAGTTTCGCTGGCATGATCGAAGATCTTCCTGAGTTCATCCAAGCCTTTATCGGTAGCGCTGCGGAGTTCGCGACGCCCGAGGGCTTTTTAACCGCTGACCCATACAGCGCCATCTCCCTAGTCATCATGTTCGCCTTTTCCATCAACCGAGGCATGGGTGCTATTGCCGCAGAGGAACAATCTCACACTCTTGACCAGCTCCTCGGAAACCCGATCACACGCACTCACGTCTACTTCCAGAAGAGCCTCGCCCTCATCGCCGACTGCGTCCTCCCGGTCGCCGCGCTCGCCGTCGGCATCCTCATCGGGGCTCTCATCATGGACTACTCCGTATCCCTGTCCGGGCTCCTCCAGATGTCTCTCAGCCTCTTGCTCGTCTCATACGCTACTGGATTCCTGGCCCTGAGCATCGGCGCGGCAACCGGCAGTAAATCCATCGCTATTGGAATACCGGCAGCCATCGCCGCCATCGGATATCTCATTCACATCCTAGTGCCTCTCGTCGACTCCCTTTCCTCACTCAAATACGTTTCCATCCTCCACTACTACATCGGAGACAAACCATTCATCAATGGCATCACGCCTTGGCACGCTTTGGTGTTGATTGGCGTTGCCGTTGTTCCATTTCTCGTCGGGCTTTACCGTTTCAACGGCCGCGACTTGCGCGGGTGAGGATCTGTGATGTGTCGATTGTCCGCCGAGATGTTCGCTGTAACTGGTGGAAGCAGTGTGTTCGCAACCGCGGCGGCCTTCGCCAAGGCTCATTGGGACGCTATGCGCGATCGCAAGGCGTTCCGAAAGGCGAAGGAACGCGAGAACCTGAATGAACTGCAAGATGAGCGCTCAGAAGAATCTCTAATCGAGAAGTGATCGACACTAGGCCAAGGCACAGAACCAGGGATTCAGAACTCCAATCCTGGCTGCGCCTTTATGCCCTGTTCTCGGTAGGGGTGCTTTATCTCGCGCATTTCGGTTACTAGGTCGGCGAATTCTACGAGTTCTTCGGGGGCGTATCTTCCGGTGATGATGACGTGGAGCATGTGGGGTTTATTTTTCAGCGTGTCGACAACGTCCTGTACTGGTATCCATCCGTAGTGGAGCGGATAGGTGAATTCGTCGAGGATGATGACGTCGTGCTCGTCGGACAGGATGGCTTTTTTGCAGTTTTCCCATTGCTCACGCGCCAATTCCTGTGTACGGTCCATGTCCTTTGATCGCCACGTAAATCCGTCGCCCATTGCCTTTATCGGGATACCTAGCTTAACCGCCGCTCTCTTTTCTCCGAACATGCCTCCGGTGTGTTTTAGGAACTGGAACATTTCTACTCGCATGTTTCGTCCCCAAGCGCGGAGCAAAACTCCTAGAGCGGCCGTTGTTTTGCCCTTACCGTCTCCTGTATTGATGACGACAAGACCTTTCTTGATCCTCGGGCCTTTTACCGATTGGGGTTCTTTTGTCGGGTCCGTTGTTTCGGTCATGATCTTCTCCGACGGCAACTAATCATGAGGTTGGTCCGACGAGCCAAACCTGCGGACTGCCGGTTTCAGGGTCTCGTTGCACGGTGGTTTCGACGCCGAACACACGCCGCAGGTTGTCAGTGGTCAACACATCAGCAGGCTCGCCGATCGTATCGATGATGCCTTCCGACATCAATGCCAGTCTGTCGCAATATCGGCCAGCGAGGAACACATCGTGCAACGCGACTACTACTGCGACTTGGCGAAGCTCAATCTCTTGTTTGAGTGTTTCCATGATCGATAGTCGGTATCGCAGATCGAGGCTTGAGGAGGGTTCATCAAGCAGTATCACGCTGGCTCGTTGCACAAGGGATCGAGCGAGAACTACCCGCTGCCTTTCACCGCCAGAAAGTCGATCCAGCTGGCGGTTTTCGAACCTGACAGTGTCGGTTCGTTCCATCGCTGTGCGCGCCATCTTGCGGTCGCGCCTTCCCTCCAGTTCGAACCTGCCGAGATGTGGATACCTTCCCATGAGCACCGTTTCGAGCGCGGTGAATGCATGATTGGCGTCATGCTGTGGCATGTAGGCAATGCGGCGGGCGCGTTCTCCGGCGTTCATCCCTAGCAGCTGCGTTTCGCCTAATTTGACTGATCCTTGGTCGGGGCGTGTCAATCCTGCGAGTACCCGCAACAAGGTGCTCTTACCAGCTCCGTTGGGGCCGATGAGGCCTACGATCTCGCCGGGTTTGGCTTCGAACGAAACTGCGTCGAGAGCTTGGGTGTCACCCAGCCTAACGTAGACGTTTTCCGCTACTATAGGCGCGCTTTCCGTGCTTACGACCATGTCATCACTCTCCGCTGTATGGCTCGAAATCTTCGAACGTCACTTCGCTGAACTCCTCTGGGTAAAGCAACCGGGCGGTTTCTTCAATGCCGCGTACGTTCCAGTGTGAAAGTGTGGTGTACAACCGTCCATCAACGACATGTAACTCGTTCTCAGATATCGCCGACACGTCCGCAAGGGCCGGATGGTTCAACAGATCATCACGGAACTCATTCGCTCCGTATGCGACTGGTTGAGTAATCAGGATGACGTCGGGATTCATCGCTGCGATTGACTCGATGCTTATTACTTGGTGGCCCTCAAGACCGTCGCGTGCGGATGCATTGATGCCGCCACCAGCTTCGACAATGCCGCCTTCGGTTGTGTCGCTGCCGGCGGCGTAAATCGAGTCTGAGTAGCGGGAGACCGCGATCACTGCGGGTCGTTGGGCGTCGTTCAGAGGTGGGACCTGATCGGTGACGAATTTCAGTCGGTTTTCGATTTCGGCGACCAGCTCTAGGGCTCGTTCCTCGACACCTAGCATGTAACCGATCAGCAAAATGTTGGGGATGTTTCCTTCTGACGAGCTCTCCAATGCGGTGCGCGCTACAGGCACGCCGGCTTCTTTGATGAGATTGATGACGTCGACATCCGTGTATTTGGAAGCCAAAACCAAATCTGGTTTAGCGGCCAGGACGTTTTCGACGCCGCTTTCGAAAGTTGGTAATCCAGCCGCTTGGTCAGCAACGTTCGAATACGCGGGATCAGCTGCGAATGGGCCTACGGCAGCGAATCGCTCGGGATCGATCAGCGCGATAAGTATCTCGTCGTGGCCGAGGGAATATGCCAAGACTCGCTCGGGACGTTCTTCGATCACTACGACTTCATCCGCCAACTCGACCTCGCGCGGCCAATCGCGGTTGGAGGGATCGATGATCCCTTGAACTGCCGGGTACGGCACTACCGTCGGTGTGGGCGTATGGGTAGGTTCTGGCGTGGCTGTGGGTTCGGGAGTAGCGGTAGGTTCCGGGGTCGCGGTAGGGACCGGAGTGGCTGTGGGTTCGGGATCCGAAGCGCACGCGGCAAGCACCACACTTATGACTATCGCTGTCAGGATGGCGATCAATCCTAGTTTCAATGTTGATTTCAATTCTTTGCCTTTCAAGTTTTAGAGCATTGAGGCGCGAGCCTTGTTACGGGCCAGCAGTAGTACGAAGAAGGGAGCGCCGACTAGTGCGGTGACAACGCCGACTGGTATTTCGGCTGGGGCAATCGCAACTCTGGCCAGCGTGTCGGCGGCTAAAAGGAAGATTCCGCCGCCGATTGCGCTCAACGGAATCAAAGCGCGGTGATCAGCGCCGATCAATAGCCGCAGGGTGTGCGGTGCGATCAAGCCGACGAAGGCAATGGCTCCGGAGAACGCCACCGCAGTTCCCGTGATGAGCGAGGCGGCGAGTAGCAGCAAGTTGCGTGTCAAAACGACTCGGACACCGAGTGCTTTCGCCTCGTCTTCGCTGACCATGAGCAGGTTCAGATCTCGGGAGAAAAGAACTGCAACAGCGATGCCGATAAGCACGAGCGGTGCCGATATGCGGATGTCCGTCCATGTGGATGCGCCGAGTCCGCCGGCGAGCCAGAAAAGCATCTCGCGCTGCGCCTGCAAGTCTGAAGTGAAGAGGATGATGGCGGAGATGATAGCGGCCATGAAAGCGCTCAACGCTACGCCGGCCAAAAGGAGCGCGGCCATCGAGAATCGGCCTCCGAGGGAAGCAACGACGTAGACCAGAGCTAGAGCTGCGGCGGCACCGACGAACGCCATTCCGGGTAACGCGAGTGCGAATACGGTCTGCAATCCGAGGGCGATAGCTATCACCGCGCCGAGGGCGCCGCCCGTTGAGACACCGATGATTCCGGGATCGGCCATGGGGTTGCGGAAAAGTCCTTGCATCACGGCGCCAGATACGCCGAGGGCTGCTCCGACGGTCAATGCGAGCAGGATGCGCGGCAATCTGATCGTCTCGATAATCGCCCGTTCAGTCTGTGGTGCGCTGGACTCTCCGAAACCGATTTGTTCGAGAAGTAATCCGACGGAGTGTGAAGGCGGGATTGTGTATGGTCCGACCCCGGCGGCTAGAATTGCCAGTCCGAGGCCGACGACAATCAAAGGTACGGCACCTGCGGCGAGTTTCACCAGTACCGGTGAGTTGCTGAGGTGCGAAATCGACCGGAGCCAACGCAAGCGAAGTCGTACCGGCCATCTGCCGGTGCGCGATTTGCCCCGTCTAGAGCGCAGGTGCGGCGCTCTTGAGCTTACTGTCCGCAAACTAAAAATCCCTGCCGCTTTCGCGTGGCAGGGATTCCGCTGGTTGGCCTAATCTCGCTTGGGAGAATCGGCTTTAACCTGAGGCGCTCCCTATGGCGAAGAGCGGCTGCTCAGCTCAATCCGGCAGGTCTCCTGGCTTTCGGATCATCGCCCTACCCGCGCCTTCCCGTCGTTTTTGACAGTGGCTCGAGCGGGGGGCTAACCGATTACAGTGGCGCCTCCGCAGCGGATTCTCACCGCTTTCCCTTTTTGCGCTCGCTTGACGAGCGCCACCGAGTTGAGTTGGCCTTGTTGTGAGGTTGATGGTACCAGTGGTCGAAGGTTTTTGTCAATGGGGTTGTTTTGGACTAGGATGCGAAGGATTTGGAATGAGGTTGTGGATATGAGCCCTTTTGTCCTTCGGACATTTCTCCTGCAGAGTGGGAACCCTACCCCTTCGCCACCCCGTTCACCCTCACCCTAACCCTCTCCCATCGAGGGAGAGGGGATGCACCCTTGGATGCCTGACTGCGCGGGTATGACGGGGATGAGGGTTGGTGTGCAAGAATCAGAAAGCCGGAAGTCGGGAGTCACGCCCCGTAATTGGCAATGCAGGGTAACCGATTGAAAATACGCCCCTGCGTTGCCTCGCTCCGGCCTGAGTTGCAGTCTACCAACGACTGTTTCTCATTTCCAATCGTACACGTTTTGGTGTGTCAGGTAATTAACGGCTGTAAAACGCGAAATTCGGAACGAGTGACAAGAAGTCTATGGCAGTAAATCGAAGCGCCAATGCCCGACCGATGGGGAAGGTGGTGATGTTGCAGGGGACTGGGTCTTCTGTGGGTAAGAGCTTGTTGGTGACTGGGTTCTGTCGGGTTTTCGCGCAGGACGGTTATCGGGTGGCGCCGTTCAAGGCGCAGAATATGTCGCGAAATTCGGGGGTCACGCCGGACGGATTGGAGATTGGTCGTGCGCAGGTGGCGCAGGCTCAGGCGGCGGGGATCGAACCTGAGGTGGAGATGAACCCGGTGCTTGTCAAACCGGAAGAGAATGCGACTGCGCAACTCGTGTCGATGGGGAAGATGGCCGGCAAGTTGCAGGCTTATGAGTACATGACGCGGCGAGAGGTGCTTTGGCAGAACATCAAGGATTCGCTTAACTCGTTACGTTCTCGATTCGACATCGTGGTGATCGAAGGTGCGGGAAGTCCAGCCGAGATCAATTTGAGGGCTGGGGATATCGTCAATATGGCGGTCGCCTTGTATGCGGACGCTCCGGTATTCATCATCGGAGATATCGATAAAGGCGGGGTCTTTGCTTCGCTTTACGGTACTAACGCTTTGATCAGCGATGAGGAGCGGGCGTTGGTCAAGGGATTCATCATCAACAAATTCCGCGGTGATCCGAGTTTATTGAGTTCGGGTCTTGACCAGTTGAGGGAATTGACGGGTGTCGATGTTATCGGCGTTGTGCCGTACTTTACGGACGTGTATGTTCCGGAAGAGGATGCGCCTGTGGAGGCGCGAAGGTCTGATTCTGGTGTTGAGGATGAGCACGTTGAGATCGCGGTGATCGGGTTGCCGCGGATTGCGAATTTTGATGAGTTTGATCCGCTCGCGCGCATCGGTGGGGTTCGTCTTCGGTATGTTCGCGAGGCGTCGGAATTTGGTAATCCGGATCTGGTGATTTTGCCGGGTTCCAAGGTGACGGTTGCGGATCTTGAGTTCGTTCGATCGTCGGGGATTGAGAGGCAGATTAGGCGTCACTTATGGGATGGGCGCGCGTTGATGGGGATATGTGCTGGCTTGCAGATGCTGGGGAATACAATCCGCGATCCGCTTGGTATCGAGTCGGATCGTCCTGAGGTGCAGGGTCTTAGAATCTTGGATGTTGACACGGAGTTTGTGGGCGAAAAAGTGACTGTACGGACTGATGCCTCGGTGGTTGCTGATAGCGGACTCCTTGCGGGGGCTAGCGGAGTGAAAGTGTCAGGTTACGAGATTCATGTTGGAGTTAGCGAATCTGGCGGTGGTGCGACACGGTCGATGGTATCGATGCAGAGGGATCGGGCAGTTGGCTATTCGGATACCACCGGGCGCGTGTTCGGGACATATATGCACGATTTGTTCAAGAACGAGGAGTTCACTGAGCGCGTGGTCAACAATCTGGCGCGTATGAAGGGAATCGAGGGTCTGGCTGAATCGGAGCCATTTAGCCAAGATGCCGAGTTTGACAAGCTGGCCGCGCACCTTCGCCGTCACATCGACTTTGCGGCTGTTTACGAATCGATGGGTTTGCCGATGGGGGTTTCTTAGGTGAGGGGTCCGGTCATGTGCGACGGCTTGGTGGGTGGTCCATCCGCATATAGATGCCGCCGGTACGTAGCTCCTCAATCATCTGGTTCAGTCTTTTGAGTTTGGTTTCGGGACGTTTGGCGCGGTTTATCCAGCCGATGTAGTCGTTCTGTTGGTAGGCAGGTCGTAACCGATAGGAAGCTGTGAGGCCGTTCTTGGTGAGTGCATCCGCGACGAAGTCCGGCATCGCGTGGATCGGTCTGGTGAGGTTCCCCTTTGCTCGCTCGGTCATTTGAGCAGACGTATTAGCAGTTAGTCAGTGTCGGTTAGGCGTTCAGTGTAGTCGACTAGGGTTTCAGCGGCCTGGTCTAAGAGGGTGGTTACCTCTGGGTCGGTGATGTTACCGGATTGGTCCATGAAGTTGGCGACGTGGGGTAGGAGGACGCGGGGTTGGTGGAGGACGTGGCCGCCTTCGGACTCGATGCTGTACGAGGCGTGCATGTGCATTCGAGGGCAGCCGGAACGTCCGGGTCCGGTGCCGATGATGAAGAAGATTTTGCTGGTGAGGAGGTTGCCGCGACGTGAGAGCCATTCGATGGCGTTTTTGAGGGTTGCGGTCATTGATCCGTTGTATTCGGGGCAGGCGATGATGATTGCGTCTGCGCCGCGAACGGCGTCTCGGAAGGCTTCGGCTTCGTCGGGTATGCCCTGAGCTTCAACGTCCGGGTGGAACATGGGGACGGTGTTGAGGTCGTAGATGGCGGTGTCAACACCTTTGGTCGCGGTCATCTCAAGCATATTCTTGAGCAGTTTGAGGTTCCAAGACTCTTTTCGGAGGCTTCCGCATATTCCTAGGATTTTCATAGTGCTCATTATGGAGAAGCTTTAATAGTTAACAAGACAGGGCGTAACAGGCGCGGCGCGGGTCGGCTGAGGATGCTAACACGCCGGTGTCAGGATCGCGTGTTGAGACAGTGGCGCCAACTCCTGCACCGTCAACAGCGATTACCTCGTGGCCCATTGCAGCGAGTTCGTCGCGCGTGCTCTGCGGTATCGCATGTTCAACTGCGAGCTGCCCCGGGAAGTAGGAGTGCGGGTAAAAGCTGTTGACGACGTTGTTGCTGGCGAAGCGTGGTGCTTCGACCGCGGCTTGCGGGTTCATGCCCCATAGGAGGCTGTTGAGGATCAGCTGCAAATTGGCCTGCGCTTGGTGATCACCCCCGGGGCAACCCACCGTCATCACGGGGACACCATCTTTAGACACGATGAAGTTGATGAGGGTAGTCCTCGGACGCTTGCCCGGTTCGAGTCGATTGGGGTGACCATCGATGAAGTTAAGCATCTCCATCCTCGTGCTAAGCGCATATCCGAGTTCGGGGAAGAAGACGGATTTCGAGAACGAACCGCCTGAGGGCGTGGCCGCAACCATGTTGCCTTCGCCGTCGATGACGGAGATGTGAGTGGTGCCGACTTCGTCGCTGCTTTCTTGCGCGGGCATCCCCCGCTCGACGGCGTTGCGTGCGCCGTCTCTCGCCCCCTTCGTATTGCGAAAGGGGCGAGAGTATCGCCAAGGGTCGCCCGGTTCCGGTGTTTCGGGAAACGCGCGGTCGGAGTCGATCAGCTTGGCGCGTTCGCGGGCGTACTCTTTTGACAGCAGACCCTCGATGGGGACATCGGCGAAATCGGGATCGCCGTAGTATGTCTGGCGGTCGGCGAAGGCTAGGTTGAGCGCCTGACTGACGGTGTGGATGTATGCGGTTGAGTTGTGGCCCATCGCCTGCAGGTCGAAGTTCTCTAGGATGTTGAGCGACTGCATCAAGACCGCGCCCTGCGTCCAGGTCCGCTGACCATGTACCTCGTGACCGAGGAAACTGGTCTTTATCGGCGTCTCGTACTTCGCCTCATAATCGGCGAGCGATTCCATGTCAAGGATGCCACCGACTCGTTCGCTGCACTCTGCGATAGTCCGCGCTACTTCGCCTTCGTAAAAACACTCGCGCGCGGCGCGAACGCCTTCTGCACGATCACCCTCGGCCGCCTTCTCCGCCTCCACAAGCTTTTCCAGAGTGCCGGCCATCCCGGGCTGCACGAGCAGCGAACCGGGTTGAGGGATGGCACCGTTATCGTAGAAGACGTCGGTGCCACCCGGCGGATACTGCGCCCACTGCTTCCTCGTGTTTTCGTTGCCGATGCTCCTGAGCATGTATTCGTAGTTGGGAATACCCTCCCCGGCGTACTGGATCGAAGGCGCAAGCACCTCTCCGACGCTCTTCGTCCCATATCTCTCAAGCATCGAAAGGAACGCCGCAACCACACCCGGCACAGTAAACGACAGATGCGCGTCTGGTCCCGGACCAGTCGGAATCGCGTCGTGCCCCTGATCCCGGTACCACTCCACAGTCGTCTTGTTAGGCGCTGTTCCCTGACCACTCAGCGACAACAGATCCCCGCTATCTGCGTGATACAGCATGAACACCCCTTCAGCGCCCAGCGAGTACGATGCGATCGGCTCGGTAACAGCGGCGGCAAAACCGGCAGCGACGATGGCGTCAAAAGCGTTGCCACCCGAGAGCAGCATGCGCATCCCAGCCATCGAAGTGAGATAGTGGCCGCTGGAGATGACGCCTTGGGTGCCGTAGATTACGGGGCGAGAGGTGGGGGTTGTCATGGTTTGTTCCCTAGTTTTCGTTCTGGGCGACTCAAGATTGTCTTTGAGCCGTAAGGCTGTGGCATTTGCTACGTAGTAGAGTACCGTCTGATTCCAGATTGCGCGTCGAACCGAAGACCGCCACCCTTATAGACCGCTGGAAGAGGAGTTGACACCGTGGATCAGATGCCAGGATTGAATTTGGGGTTGGGGGCTTTGCCTTTGATGTCGCGTGCTCGGACGCGTTCGATTTCGGCGGAGAATCCTACTGGTGCGAAGGGGAAGGGTGGGATGGCGGTGCCGGATCCGGAAAGCGATGAGTGGTCGATTTCTTCGCCGGCGCGAGTGTTGGGACAGGGATGGAAGGTGCGACCTTATGTCTGGTTGAGGTCTGGAGAGACTACGACGTTGATGGATGTGGAGGGTTCGGGAGTGATTCAGCACATTTGGATGACGACCCAAAGGGAGTGGCGAGGAAGTGGGCGGGGGTGCGTATTGCGGTTCTATTGGGATGGTGAGGAGTCGCCGTCGGTGGAGGTGCCGTTGACGGATTTCTTCGCGGTGGGGCACGATCTGTTTGCGCCGGTTAATTCGCTGGCGGTGGTGGTCAATCCGACGTCGGCGTTGAATTGTTACTGGCCGATGCCCTTCCGAGGTCACGCTCGGGTAACGATCACGAATGAGTGGGAGGAGGACCAGCGGCTGTTCTACCAGATCACTTACACGGAGTCGGAGGTGCCGGAGAATGCGGGTTATTTTCACGCGCAGTGGCGGCGGGCGGTGACTGATAGGTCGAACCCTGACTACACGATTTTGGACAGTGTGCAGGGTCAGGGTCAGTATGTGGGGACGTTTTTGGCTTGGACGCAGCTGTCGGATGGTTGGTTCGGCGAGGGGGAGATCAAGTTTTTCATAGACGGCGACGATGAATTTCCGACGATCTGTGGGACCGGCACGGAGGACTATTTCCTTGGGAGCTACGGGTTTCCAGAGGTCTATACGACGGCGTATGTCGGGAACACGTTGAAGCATCCGGGTAATGATGGACCTCCGAAGTGGAGTCTTTACCGATGGCACATTTTGGATCCGATCCGGTTCGAGGAGGATCTACGGGTGACGATACAGGCGCTGGGATGGTGGCCGGAGCCGAATAGTCGGTTTCAACCGCTTGCTGACGATATTGCGTCGGTCGCGTACTGGTATCAGACTCCACCGCACGCGGCGTTTCCTGAATTTCCGTCGTTGGAAGCCCGGTATCCGAGGTAGAGGCAAGTTTGAAACCTGCCCCTACGAGACGGGCTGGCCGGTATAGAAGGCGGTTGTTTGGTCTGCGGCGGCTTGGGCTTTTTCAGGGTCGGTGCCAGCGGTGATGTCGGCTTTTGCCCATGCGTTGCTGCTGCCGGTGATGAAGGCGATGCCTTCAGGCGAGGTCGCAAATTCCATTTCGTCGGGTTTCGAGTCGTCGGGTTTTGCGATGTGGAGGGCGAGTCCGAGGAATGCCATCTCCCATCCGACGCCGGTGGCGCCGGGGCCGTAGGTGTTCCAGAAATCCGACAGAATGGAGGTATGGGAGAGGGTTAGGCGCGTTTGGTTTGGTGCTTCGTTGGCGAATTGGAGTTCGACCCAGCTGGTGTCTCCGGCGAACTCCCATGTGAGGGCGACGTGTGATTGTGGTTCGCAGGCGGTGATGGTGCCGCTTGCGTTGTCTTGGACGTGGTAGCGGCCGTTGAGTTGGAGATCGCCGGTAACGTTTGTGAACCAGTGCGGGAGGCGGTCGGGGTTGGTTATGGCGTCCCAGAGGTCGTCGATTGAGGTGTCGAAGATGCGTGAGAGGGTGACGTCGGAGGCGGGTTTGCCTTCGCGTTCATCGGGTGAAACCATGCGCGTTGTGGCGTCGAGATGGGTTTGGGGCTTGAAGTTCATGGTAGATTTTCTCACTTTTGGCTTGTCTTCAGGAATGGCAGAAGCGTTTGCCGGTAGTGGAAAATCCACAATAGTACAGATGACGTTTGAGAAGGATAAATCGCGATGATGCCGGCCAACAACCCTGAAGTCGATTATCAAGCACTTGTGAGACGTAGTTATGACGCGTGCGCGGAGAAGTACGGTGAGTCTCGGAGAGTTGATCCGGGGATTGAGATTCGAGGGCTATTGGATCGATTGGAGAACGGTGCCGCGGTGCTTGACATCGGCTGTGGCACCGGCATTCCAATCGCAAAGTCGCTGACTAATCGCTACTACGTGACGGGGGTGGATGTATCTCGTGAAATGGTCCGTCGAGCGCGGGAGAATGTGCCGACGGGGGAGTTTTTGTGCGATGACGTGATGTCGGTCGAGTTCGAACCATCGAGGTTCGACGCGGTGGTGGCGTTTTATTCGATCTTCCACATTCCCAGAGAAGAACACCCGACATTGTTCAGCAGGATCCACAAGTGGCTCAAACCGGGTGGATACTTGCTGTGCACTCTAAGCCACACCAGCGAGGATGGGTACACCGAAGACGATTTCTTCGGAGTGACGATGTATTGGAGCAATTACGGGCTAAGGGAGTACTTGGTGATGTTGGCGGATGCCGGATTTCGCGTCGTGGACGTGTCTTCGACCTCAAGTGGTTACGAGGATTCGTTCGAGGGGGTGATTGAGGATCATCCTTTGGTTTTGGTACAGAAACGGTGATGGCTGTTCGGAGGTACCACCTCCCCTTTGTCCGCCCCGATCCCCCTCACCCTGACCCTCTTCCACGGAGGGGAGAGGGGAAGTTCCGCACGCTCTGCCACTCTAGGTTCCAGCTTTCGCCGAAATGACGGGGTTTCGATAGCATTGAACCGAGGATAAAGGTGTTTTTAAGGAGTTAGTCAGGTGGTAGCGGCAACACACGCGCAAGCGCGCCCGGCGATACAAACGGTTGGGTTGACGAAGTATTACGGGAGGCATCTCGGTATTGAGGATGTGAATTTGGATGTGAGTGAGGGCGAGGTGTTTGGTTTTCTCGGTCCGAACGGAGCTGGGAAGTCGACGACGATCCGCACTATCCTGGACGAGATCAGGCCTACGGCGGGAAGCGCAACCATACTGGGTTTGGACACACGCGCGGAGGCGGTGGAGATACGGCGGCATATTGGGTACATTCCGGGAGACCTGGCTCTGTATCCAAACCTGACGGGTATGGACACGTTGCAGTACTTCGCCAACATGCGCGGTGGTGTCGATTGGACCTACGTAGACGAACTTGCTGATCGGCTCGATTCTGACTTGTCAAGAAAAGTGGGTGATCTTTCGACTGGCAACCGGCAGAAGGTTGGAGTGATTCAGGCGTTCATGCATCATCCAGACCTGCTGATTATGGACGAACCTACATCTGGGCTCGATCCGCTTATTCAGCGCGAGTTTCAGAAGATGGTGAGTGAAGTTGCGGCTGAGGGCAGGACGGTTTTCTTGTCGAGCCACACGCTGTCGGAGGTGCAACGCGTAGCCGATCGGGTTGGCATCATCCGTAACGGAAGGCTGATCACCGTCGAGTCGGTGGCGGATCTCAGGTCGAAGTCGATGCGCGAGGTGGAGTTCGTGCTGGATACGGAGGGTGAAGCTTCGGTGTTCGAGAGTGTCGAGGGAGTGCGGAACATCGTTGTCGCGGGCAATCACGTAGAGATGTCGTTCGGCGGGGATATGGGCGAGTTGCTGACGACTGTGACGGAGCGGTACGGAGTGGCGGACATCAAGACTACTGAGGCGGATCTGGAGGAGATCTTCCTGACTTACTACCACGAGGATGAGGGAGAGGAGGCGCGGTCGTGACGCTCGCAAACGTGTTTGTCAAGACGGCAAGCGATCGGTGGCTGGGGTGGGTGATCGCGGTAGTTTCGGTTGCGTTGTTTCTGCTGATGGGAATGGCGACGTATCGCGAGATCGACCTCTCGGTCTACACGTCGCTGCCTGAAGCATTCAGATCGTTGATAGGCATTGGCGATGACATCGATGTTGGCGGACTGGCAATAAACGTGATGTTCGGGACTTGGGGTGCGATCGCGATGGCGGGGTTGGCACTCGCAATGGGGAGTTCTGCGATTGCGGGTGAAGAGCGTGACGGGACGATGGACATTTTGCTGGCGAACCCCAAGAGTCGGACTTACGTGTTGCTGTCTAAAACCGGCGCGCTGGTGACGTCGATCGCGCTGGCTACAGTGGCGCTCTGGATCCCGATCTACCCGATAGCCGCGTCGCTTGGCGTCGAGATATCTGGGTTGGAGGTGGAGGCTCTCACGCTGCACCTGTTTGCGAACAGCGTCTTCTTCGGTTTGCTGGCGCTGGCGATCGGTGCAATGACGGGGGACAAGGGGAAAGCTACGGGCATAACGACGGCGATAATGGTGCTTTCGTTCTTCGGGGTCGGATTCTTGCCACTCGTCGATGGTGGCGACGCTGTAACCAAGGTACTGCCTTGGTACTACTTCGACGGAAGCGACCCGGTGACGAACGGCATCGCTTGGGGGCACTTGGCTTTGCTTGGGGGCGGTTCTGCTCTCTTACTGTTAGCCGCAATCGTTGGATTCAATCGCCGCGACCTAAAGGGACAATCTGTCGGGACGACGATGCTGGACCGGATCCGGGGCAATCCGCTTTTGAATAGGATGATCGGACGCCTGGCAGGTTCGGCTAGGGTGTCGTCGATCTGGTTGAAGACGATCTCTGACTACCAAACGCTAGTCTTGATTGCGTCGGCGGCGATGTTCTTGGTCATGGGTGTAATGATGGGCCCGATGTATGCATCGATACCGGAGGAGACGCTGAAGACGTTTAATGAGTTGCCCGAGAATCTGGTTGCCTTGTTCGGCGGCGGAGACATGAGCACGCCTGAGGGCTGGTACTCGCTCGAGACGTTCGGCTTGATGGCACCGGGCGCGGTGATCCTCGTCACAGTGGTGATGGGTGCGGGAGCGTTGGCGGGGGAGGAATCGCGACGGACGATGGCGTTGCTTCTGGCATGTCCAATTAGCCGTAACCGGATAGTGATCGAGAAGCTGATCCCGATGGTGTTCTACGCGGTTATCGTTGGGTTCGTAACGTTCGCGGGTGTGAGCATCGGCTCGCTAATTCCCGACCTCGGAATGTCGATCGGCAATATTGCGGCGACGGCTACGTTGCAAACGCTCGTGGGCTTAGTGTTCGGTTCGCTGGCGCTGGCTTTGAGCGCGGGCACGGGTCGCACTTCGATCGCGATCTATGGAGCGATCGGAGCGGCGCTGTTTTTCCATCTGTTCAACTCGCTGGGAGCGCTCAACGAAGGGCTAGATGATCTGGGCTGGTTGACGCCGTTCAGCTACTACTTGGGCAACGACCCGCTGAACAACGGGATGAACTGGGGCGACGCGGCGGTGTTGGCGGCGGTGTCGGTAATCTTGATTGGCTTGTCTTTCGTGCTTTTCCAGCGACGGGACATTAGGCAGCGGGGTTAAGTTTAGCCGCGCTTAGTTCCGGTTCGTGAGGCTTTGTAGATCTCGAGGAACTCGTCGATCGGTGTCATCGCGATAGTCTCGCCAACCAAATCTAGGGGCAGGTCATCTAGTTTTCGGAAGCGTACGCAGGACTTGCCCATGTCGAGGCGTTTGCCTGTGGCTTTATAGCGCTCGCGAAACCATTCCTCGAGCGAACCGTCGCCGTAGACGTTGGTCAGGTATAGCGCCATGTGGCGTTTCTGCGACGCGAGGGCGGCGTACATCAGCGGTTGCTTGTTGTAGGTGTCGGGAAAGATGGATAGAGGGACGGCGTAGGTGATCATGCCGAACAGCATCATCTCCTCGTAGCCGTCGGGCAGGTTGTCGAGGACGATGTCGCGGACGGTGGAGATGGCCTCGCGTCTGGTGTCGTCGAGATCGGACAGGTAATCTTCTACGGATTTGGCTTTGGATTGCATGGTTACTCCGCATTTACCGCCTGGATGATGGCGTGGATGTAGCCGTAGCAGTATGCGAAGCCGACTTGGCTGGCTTCGTCGCCGTCGATGCCGGGGACGTGGTCGGGCATGAGCATGTAGGGGTAGCCGACTTCCTTGTAGGTGCGGGCGGCTTTTAGCATGTCGACATCGCCCTCGTCGGGGAAGACTTCGACGAAGTCGAGGACGCCGCCTTTGATGTTGCGGAAGTGGACGTTGAAGATCTTTTTGCGGGTACCAAAGTATCGGATGACGTCGTAGATTTCTTCGCCCGGTTTCTCTAGCATCTCGGAGACGGTGCCTTGGCAGAAGTTGAAGCCGTGGTAGGGGTTTTCGTGCATGGCCTCGAACTTCTTAAGACCCTCGACGGTGCCCATGACGCGAGCCACGCCGCGGTATTCGTTGTCCTTGATGCCGGGGTCCTGCGGGTGGCAGGCCATTTGGACCTTGTACTCTTCTGCGACCGGGATGATTCGGCCGAGGAAATAATCGATCCGCTCCCACATCGTGTCGTAATCGGCGGCGCCGCCTTCGAAGTCTGGAAGGGATTGATCAAGGTCGGCGTATTTGAATGATGAGAGCCGAGCTCCGCCGCGTCCGTAGCGTTGTGGAGTTCGCAGGTGGCCGAGGATGGTGATGTTGTACAGCAACCCTCTTAGTCCGGCTTGTGATGCCATGCGGATGATCTCGCAAAGGGAGTCCAACTCGCGTTCCTTCTCGTCGCTCGGACCGAGGAACAAGTACGTCATGTCGTTGCTGAACGCGTCTCTTGAGCCGAGGGGCGAATGTATGGTTTCGACTTCGATCCCGTACTTCGCGTATTTCTCTCGGTACGAAACGAGGAGATCGACGGTCCAATCGGTCCAATGCTCCCTTAGCGGCACATCGACGTGGTGCACACCTAACTGCGCGAGTTGCTTTATATCGGTTTCGTGGCGTGCTCCGTATTGGGTTCCTACATACATTTCCGAACTCCGTTTGTGTGATTGCTCAACCGCGTGCGGTCTATGATATGCCGTAGCCTTCGAATAGGAGTAAGTCATGCCGCAGCATTATCTTGGGATCGACATCGGTACGACCGCGGTCAAAGCATTGGTTGTGGATGAGTCGGGATCTGTCGTTGGCGATGCTGAGTCGCCGCAGGAGCTATCGGTGCCGCAGCCGGGATGGGCCGAGCAGAATCCGTCAGACTGGTGGCAAGGCACGATAGACGCAGTGCGTTCCGCTTGCGCGCAAGCTGGTGTGAGCGATGTCGCAGCGATCGGTCTTTCCGGTCAGATGCACAGCTCGGTGCTGCTGGACGAGGCGGACAATGTGCTGAGGCCAGCGATACTTTGGAACGACGTTCGCACGACGGCTCAGTGTCGATATATCACCGACAGGGTTGGTGATGCGGGTTTGCGTCGGATGGTGGGTAACCCTGCGCTCGAGGGATTTACTTCGCCGAAGTTGCTGTGGGTGCGCGATGAGGAACCGGATGTGTTTGATGAAATCCGGACGCTTCTTCTGGCGAAAGACTACGTCCGTTTGTTGATGACTGGCGAGAAGGCGATGGAGCCGTCAGATGCCGCAGGGACTTTATTGTTTGACGTTGTGAACGGCCGATGGTCGGAAGAGATGGTCGGGGCGTTGGAACTCGATGCGTCGATCCTACCGCCCGTCGTTGGCTCGGCAAGCATCAGCGGCAGACTGACTTCGGACGCGGCGGAGATGCTAGGTCTCCGTGTGGGTACCCCAGTGGTCGGTGGAGGCGCAGATAACGCCGCTGCGTCGGTCGGTTCTAGCGTGGTTTCGGAAGGAACGATGCAGACTTCGATCGGAACATCTGGCGCCGTCGTCGCGCCGATCGGGCAGCCACGAGTGGACCCGGGTATGCGTATACATTCTTTCAACCACGCGGTCCCGGAGATGTGGTACCTGATGGGAGTGGTGTTGTCGGCTGGCGCGGCGTTGGGTTGGTTCAGACGAGTGCTGTTAGGGACTGCTGGCGTTGGATTGTCGTATGAGGAGTTGATTGCCGAGGCAGATGCGGTGCCGGTGGGTGCTGAAGGCTTGACGTTTTTGCCCTACCTGACTGGAGAGCGGACACCTCATGCTGACTCGAACGCGAGGGGTGTATTCGTGGGTTTGCATTCTGGTCATCAGAGAGGGCATATGGTGCGAGCGGTGTTGGAGGGCGTGACATTCGCGTTGAGGGACTCGCTTGAGTTGATGCGTGGTTTGGGTGTGGATGCGACGGAGTCGGTAGCGGTTGGTGGAGGCGCACGAAGTGCGATTTGGCGTCAGATGCAGGCTGATGTGCTAGGCGTTCCGGTGGTCACTGTGGGGCCGTCTGGGGGTGCGCCTTACGGTGCCGCGATCTTGGCGGCGGTGGGAGCTGGTGATTTCGCAACGGTCATAGAGACGTGTCAAGCTTGGATTCGTCCAATTGATCAGATTTCACCTCGATTGGGGGTCGCGAACGCTTATGGTGAGGTGTACGAGCGTTACCGCCGTCTCTATCCCAGATTGAAGGACCATTTCGCACAGTTTGCGGGTTAGACTAATTTCCCGATCATGTATTTCGACTGGCGACTCTTTGAACTCACTCGGGGTGTAAGACTCCGAATCGCGTTTGCCGCGCTTTTGGGCCTGATCGCCGTTGGCGCAGGCGTATCTCGGTTAGCCGTTTCGGGTGTGGTCATCTATCGCGTTCTCGCGGGGCAAGCCAGTTTTTCGGCGCTTGCCATGCCGCTGCTGACGATCGCTGCGCTAATCGTCATACGTAGCCTTTTTCAGTATTGGCAGAACGCGGTCAGTCACCATACCGCGAATATCGTCAAGATCGGCTTGCGGCACGATGTTTACGATCACCTGCTGAAACTCGGTCCGGGGTACGCGGATCGGAACCGCACAGGTGACGTTGTGTTGACGCTCGTAGAGGGGATCGAGAGACTGGAGATTTTCTTCGGGCAGTACCTGTCGCAGATCATCGTGTCGGCGATTGCACCGATCGCCATATTTGCGTACATGGTTACGCTCGATATCTATATTGCCCTGATATTCCTCGTTTTCGCTTTAGCAACGCTGGCAGTGCCGTCAATCTTCCACCGGTGGAACCGTGAGAGCAGTTATCGGCGGCGGCGGTCTTACGGCGAGTTGGGCTCGGATTTCTTAGACAGCGTTCAGGGATTGGCGACGCTTAAGTCGTTCGGACAGAGCAAGCAGCGCGGTAAAGAGTTGGCGCACCGCGTCCACGATCTGTACCGGAGCACCATGGGCGTGGTCGCCGCTAACCAAGCAACGAGCGGGACATCGATATTGTTCATGACGACTGGTGCTGTAGTTGCGCTCGCGGTAGGCGCTATCAGAGTCAGCAACGGCGACATGGAGCTGCGACCGCTGTTGATTGTTCTCATGCTGGGTGTCGAGGTATTCAGGCCGATGCGAGAGCTTGTGAACCTCTATCACCAAGGAATGGCGACGCTGTCGTCGGCGCAAAGCGTGTTCGGGATACTTGACGAGCCCGTTGCGATTGTCGAACCCGATTCGGTTGCGGATCGATCAGTGCTGGACATCATTCCAGAAGTGACTTTCGATCGCGTGACATTCGGATACGAAAGTGGGCACCGGTCGGCGTTGAGTAATGTGTCGTTTGAATTGCGACAAGGCGAAAAGCTCGGAGTGGTAGGAGCGAGCGGTGCCGGGAAATCGACGCTGGTCTGGTTGATGTATCGGTTCTACGATCCGCAGGAAGGCGCAATAAGACTCGGTGGTCACGACTTGCGCGAACTACCCCTCAGCACCGTCAGGGACAATATTTCGGTCGTTACTCAGGACACGTATCTTTTTCACGGGACTGTTGCCGACAATCTGCGATTCGGGAAACCCGATGCTACTCAGACCGAACTAGAGGATGCTGCGCGCGCTGCCAATGCGCACGAGTTCATCACGCGTTTGCCGGAGGGCTATGAGACGGTGGTCGGCGAACGCGCGGTCCGACTGTCAGGAGGCCAGCGTCAGAGGTTGGCGATCGCGCGAGCACTGCTGAAGAATGCTCCGATCTTATTGCTTGACGAAGCGCTCTCGAGCGTAGATGCAGAGAACGAATCGGTGATACAGGAAGCGCTTGACCGACTGATGGAGAATCGGACGACGCTCGTGATTGCTCACCGTCTTTCGAGTGTCATCAATGCCGACCGAATCTTGGTGTTGGATGAAGGGCAAGCGGTAGAGATTGGGTCGCACGTTGAGTTGATGGCTGCGGACGGGACTTACGCCGGGTTGATGCGGCAACAGACCGACGAGAGTGTCGGCGCTCCAGTTCCAGATGCGATTGATACGACTCGGCATCAGGTCTCGGTCGACGACCTGCCGGATCTGCCGCGCTCATCGACTGGTCACCATCATCACGGGCCTTCGTCACGAACATCCAGAGGTGACGAAGAAGTGAACATCCGATCTTTGGCGGTGTGGATTAGGTTGTTGGGCCTGGTTCGCCCGGTTCGATGGCAGTTCTTGGGAACTGTCGCTCTGGGGATGCTGAATCACGGTTCCGTGATCATTCTCGGCGCACTCACGGCTCTGCTGGTCGGCGCGGTGTTCCGCGATGAACCGTTGACGACGTTGGTGATTGCGGTGTGTATTTTGGCGCCGTTGTCCGCGTTGATGTTTTATCTGGAGACGTGGCAAGCTCACGACATGGCGTTTCGGCTATTGGCGAAGATGCGTATCGATTTGTACGAAAAGCTGGAACCGTTAACCCCGGCGTACATGGTCCGTCGTCGCTCCGGCGACTTTGTCAGCGTCGTGGGTGGAGATGTCGAGACGGTGGAGTATTTCTTCGGTCACGCGGTTTCTCCGATGATCGTGGCGATCCTGATACCGGGTGGATTGCTCGTGGCGTTGCTGGTTATTTCTTGGCCGATCGCCGCGGTGTTGGCTCCGTTCCTAGTTGCGGTGGCGGTAAGCCCGTACTTTGCCAATGAACGGACTGAGCGTCTTGGCGATGAAATTCGCGGCGGGATGGGGGATATTCACGCCTACATGGTGGACAGCATTCAAGGGATGCGAGAAATCTCGGCATTTGGGCGTGGCAGAGACCGAAACGATGAGTTGGCCGAAAAGGGTTGGGACTATGCCGGGCATCTCGTCAGGTTCCAGAAGTCTCAAGCGTTTCAAATCGGCTTCATCGAGGCGATGATGGGCATCGGCGGGCTTGCGGTTTTGGCGATGGGTGTGTGGCTGGTACTGGATGGTCAACTGGAACGTACGCACTTACCATTGGTCAGCGTGCTTGCGTTGGCATCGTTTAGTCCGGTGACTGAGTTGGCGCGGACGATGAAGCAGATGATGGAGACGCTGGCCGCTTCACGCCGTATCCTCGCGATTCATGACGAAGCAGTTCCGGTTAGGGATGGACCGGGAGTGAAAGCGAGCAAGGATGAAACTTCGTCAACGACTCCTTCGGTCGAATTTGAGGAGGTGGCGTTCACTTACGCGGAGGGCGATCCGCAAGCGTTGGTTGACGTGTCGCTGGATATTGGTTCGGGCAAGACTGTGGCTATCGTTGGTCGGTCGGGAGCCGGAAAGACAACCATCGCCTATTTGATGATGCGGTTCTGGGATCCGGATCAAGGATCCATTGCATTGGAGGGCAATCGGCTAGGAGAGTTCAAACTCGACGATCTGCGCGGCCGTATGGCGCTCGTGGCTCAAGACACCTATCTTTTCAACAACACGATCCGCGAAAACATCCGACTTGGACGTGGGGATGCCACCGATGCCGAGGTTGCAGATGCGGCGAGACAGGCGAACGCGGCCGATTTCATCGAGACGTTCCCGGATGGTTACGACACTCGAGTCGGCGAACGTGGCATGCAGCTATCTGGAGGTCAGAGGCAGCGAATAGCGATCGCTCGCGCAATTCTCAAGAACGCTCCGGTATTGATACTCGACGAGGCGACATCACACTTAGATGCGATCAGTGAGACGACAGTTCGAGAAGCACTGGATCGATTGATGGTCGGTAGGACGACGGTAGTCATCGCGCACCGACTCTCCACGATACGTGACGCCGATACCATCTTAGTCCTCAACGAGGGCGAGGTCGTCGAGCGGGGGACGCACGACCAATTGCTAGCGCGTGGCGGTTTATACGCTCAGCTCGTGTCGGCTCAGGTGACCTTTTGAAGTTCCCCCAACATGACGGGCCAGGCATCGTCGGCGTAAAAGCGGTGTCCGCCTTCGCCAACTACTAGGTGACAGCGGTCAGGGGCACCGGCTGCTCGATAGATCTTTTGCAGGTCTGAGAATGCGCGCATCACACCGTCAACCGGGAACTGAGGATCTTCTTTGCCACAGACGACAACCACTGGGCGCGGCGCGAACAGTCCCATCACATCGGCATTCTCGGCGAATGGGAGCAACCCAGGGACGTAATTGTCGGCGCAGTGATAGATCGACATGATCGAATCGCGGAAGGTGCAGAAGTAGCAGGATGGCATGGCGTGGGTGATGCGCGGGAGGAGAGCGGCTGAAAAGACGCTGATGGTGCCGCCGCCGGAGTTACCCATGATGCCGATGCGCGACCAATCGACGTCGTCGCGGGTTTCGAGGAAGTCAAGACCGCGATCGACATCGAAGATACGCTGTCCGATCAGTGGCCGTCCAAGCATCAAAGCCTGCATTGTGGCGTCGTGACACGGGTGAGTCGATACCCATTCCTGATGCCGCTCGCGACGTTCGCCGAATGAGCGTTGCTCGATACACAAGGCCCCGATGCCGCGTGCCATGCATTGGAGGCCGAAGTCTCGGTCGCCTTCGATTTGCATCGGAATGCTGTTATCGTCGCGTTCCACCGCGATCGAGTGGTGCATCCCGGTGGTGTGCCCTTGGACGCAGATGAAGAACGGGTACGGTGGTGCCGCGTTTGCTGGCAAGCAAAGGTAGGCGAGGATGTCGGAGCCCGGTTCGCTGTTGAGGACGAGTTTTTCGATTGTTCCGTATTCGTGGTCTCGTTTCCAGAGGGATCGTGGGTTGAGGGCGATTCGGTCGCCGTGGGGGAATCCTACGAGTTCGCGGACTTTGGGCCGTAATCGGGCTTGCCATTCAGCGACATCGCCGCCATCGTAAGACATCGCAGGTTGCACGATCTCCATAAGGTGGCGGTGAAAGAGGGAGGGTGAAAGTGTTGGCTCGGTCATGTTGGCGGGTTCTTGTTGAAGGGTCGTTTCAGAATCATGTTATTCATAGGCATCCCTTTGCCCCTGCACCTCTGGGTTCCCAACTGCGCGGCAATGACGGGCCTGCGTGGGAACGACGGTGAGGTCGAAGCTTACAATCGGTGGATGCGTCCAATATCGGAGGAAAACATTGGATAAAACCGTATACGGCTTTCTTTTCGACCTAGACAACACTCTTATCGATCGAGAGGCCGCGTTCGTACGTTTCGCCACGCGCTTCTATGAGGAACGGCTTCGCGACGCGACATCAATGACGCGGGATGAAACGGTAGCCAAGATGGTGCGGTGGGACGAAGACGGATACGTCCCGCGCGACGAGATGTTCGCGCGGTGGGTCAACGAATGGCCCGAAGCGGGGCTCGAACTGGAGCGGTTGCTGCCGTATTACCGCTCCGAGATGAAACAGCATGTGCAACCGGATGCGGATAACAACCGTCTCCTCGCGGACCTCAATCGTCGAGGAGTGCCGTGGGGCATCGTCACCAACGGAACCACTGTTACTCAGCACATCGCCTGCCGGGCGGCTGGTCTCGATGAACTCGCCCCTTTCATCATCGTTTCGGAGGCTGCTGGCTATAAGAAACCAGACCCGAGGATTTTCCGCGACGCACTGGAACTGACTGGTCTCGCGTCTCCTGAGCAGGTAATGTTTGTCGGTGACAATCCGCGAGCCGACGTTGACGGAGCCAAACGGTTCGGGATGAAAGCCGCGTGGGTCCGGCGCGGTCGGCAATTTCCGGACAATCTTGAAACGCCGGATTACGTCGTTGATCATGTTGCGGAGTTGCGGGATGTTGTCGGGGTTCTTTCATCGACGTCGCGCGCGAGCCAAACGAAGCATGGGCAATAGACGTGACACGACAATGTCTGCGGTAGAAATCCGGATTGCGACGGATTGTGACTTGGAGTCACTGGCTGAATCACATGCTCCTGGGATCAGTGCCGCGCAGATCGAACGGCGATTGGAGGAGAGCAGGAAGGGATTCCGCACTATGCTCGTAGCGGTCAAAGAGGGTCGAGCAGTTGGTTGTGTAAGCATCGGAGGAGGCCGTTTTCAGAGGAGGGACTCACTGCGGTTGTTCTCGCTCGATGTCGGCCCCACATTTCGGCGCAACGGCGTGGGCACCGCATTAGTAAAAGCTGTCGAAGCCATAGCCGCCGAATCCGGTATGGACGAAGTCAACCTAGAGGTAGAGATCGACAATGAAGATGCGACCCGGCTTTACCGCAGGTTAGGATACCGGATGTGTGGCGACGCGGTGATGGACCGTTGGACACGGTTGGAGGACGACGGATCCTGCGAGACGATCGAGGTGCCAGTGTTTGTGATGGTGAAGAGGTTAGTGTGAGAGTTCTGACAGAACACATAACTACGGGAATGCCGTCCAGCCGAGGAAGCTTAATCGAACTGCGTCGCGTGCTGCGCGAGACTCCATGAGATGGATGACGGCCTGGAAAAGTTCCTATCTCCGCTGACTGTGTTTGAGGAAGAAACGCAAATCTGGCCGCCACTCGGCACGATGCGAATCAGGTGTTACCTGACTGACAAGATGCCTCCCGTCAGATACGTGTCGTCCGCCCGAGCAGTGGTGATCGATGGCGACCAGGTGCTGTTGGTCCAAGATCGTGACGGGGTTCACATAATTCCTGGCGGCAAACTCGAGCCTGGCGAATCACCCGAAGAGGCGATGCGGCGAGAAGTGATTGAAGAGACTGGCTGGAGCTTGGTATTTTGCACACCGATCGGGGTATTGCACTTCACGCACGTCCGCCCAATGTCTGAGGGTCAGGGGACGCAACCCGACTTCCTCCAAGTCGTATACGCGGGCATTCCGGGAAAATACCACCCTGAACTGAGGGAGACAGATGGCTATGAAATTGGAGCTGAATTCGTTTCGATCGATCAGGTTCGCCAAATGACCCTTGGCACTGGACAGGAGACTTACATCGAAACTGCTATCAAAGCGACATCGTTATCGCCTTGACCTCGCGGTCGCCGATAGTAAACGCGCTGTCCGCAGGCCCAACGCGAAAACCGACCGCCTCAAATTTCGATTGCTTTTCCTCATCTTCGACGGAGACTCTCGTGGCAATCCGAACGGATTCTTGCTGCGTCCCCCAACCGATCGCGGCGTTTATCAACGCTTCGTATGAGTCCATGAACCGTGCGTGGATGAAGCCGTCGACGTGGCATACGCCGTCGGTGTCGATCCAAGCAGTCGAGATTCCAAGCAATCGTCCGTCGCTCGTCTTGGCTGCGAACCACTCGGCGGCGGGCATCCCCCTGCGATCTCGCTGCGCTCGCTCGCGTCCCCCTTCGCGGGGCGAAAGGGGAGAGATTAGGTAGTAGTACTTGCGACACAGACCCATGCAGGAGTTCTGCTCAGCATAACGAGTAGAGATCATCGGCGTTGGGAGGTTGCCGTCGAGAATCTGCCAGTCGTGCGGTGTGAGTAGAAGCGGGATCATCGGCACTCTGAGAGAGGCGTCGCCAGTGACGATGTTGACGGGTGACGGTGTGCGGAAGTAATCGGCTAAGTATTCTTCGGGCGACTCGCCTGTAGTGACGTTGACGTAATCGGTGGAGTTTGCGATGCGTCGCCAGCCTAAGCGGTGATAGATGCGCGCGGCGTGGGGATTTTCGGTGCCGAGGAAGACGGCTTCGCCGCCGTTTGAGGCGAATTCTTCGAGCGCTTGGCGACAAAGCCGTCCAGCGATGCCTTGCCCCCGGTAATCCGATCGCGTAGCGACCTCTCCAATGCCAGCGAATTCGGGGTTGGCGCGCGGAGTCATCATGCCGCACGTCCCTGTCAGAACGTCGGTATCGCGTTCTGCAAGCACGACGTGACGGTTGTGGTCGGCCTCTTCACCTAGGAAGACGCCGATGGGGATGTCGGGATCTTCGGGTCCGAATATCTGTTCCCAGAAAGCGAAGAGCTCTTTGGCTAGTGGCTCACCGATGGGAGTCTCGTATCGATGGGAGTGCATTCATGACACCGTCGGTCGAATGTGTGCCCATGGTCGAGCCTTTTCGAACGCTGCGGATGCGGCCAATACGGTCTCTTCGTCTCCCGGTTTTCCGACGATGTGGAGTCCAACAGGCATTCCGTCGGAGTCGAAGCCGCATGGTACGCTGGCGGCGGTAAAGCCGATGGTGTTGATGGGGTGCGTGTGTGGCAGGTAGCCCCACCATGGGATACATGTCGCTGGTTCGCCGCCGATAACTTCGGGGTATTGTTCGTGTTCGAATGCGGTAGTCGCCATTGTGGGCGAGAGAAGAAGATCGAACTTGTCGAACTGATCCCAGAACTGCTGGATCATACGGTCGCGTTCTCCCAAGGCGCGTCCGTAGTCGATGACGCTTAATTTGCGCCCGTACTCCAAGCCGTAGTTGACGTACCACGTGAGTTGATCCGCGGGCAGATTACCGTTAACGGCGATGGCACTCGATGCGGATAAGACGTACCAGGTGTCGAACGGGGCATTTAGAACGATGTCTGACTCGTCAACGGTGCATCCGAGTTCTTCGAAGACCTTGGCACCGGCTTCCGCAGCTACAGCGACATCAGGATCGACAGCGGCGTATCCCCATCCGAGGCTCCATCCAAGTTTCAATCCTTCGATGTCGCGACCTACGGCGGCGCTGAAGTCAGGGACAGGAGCGCGCATGGAACTGGGATCGCGAGGGTCGTAACCCGCCATGACTTCGAGTAGCAGCGCGGAGTCTGCGACGGTACGAGACATCGGTCCTTGCTGGCTGAAGAGGTTCGCAGCTGGGGCACCGTCCGTTCCGGTGTAGCTGGAAACGCGGCCTTGAGTCGGTTTGATGCCGTAGATGCCGTTGAAGCTAGCGGGGATTCGGATTGAACCGCCGCCATCTCCGCCTGTGGCGAGGGCGCAGAGTCCGGCGGCTAGAGATGAGCCTGCGCCTCCGCTGGAGCCGCCGGAGGTCCGCTCCGGATTCCACGGATTGCCGCATGGCGGTCCGAGGCGATTGTCGCTGGTGCCGAGATGGCCGAACTCAGGGGTGTTTGTCTTGCCGAGCATTACTGCGCCGGCATCGAAGATCTTGTCGATGTACGCCGCGTTGGCATCGGGCACGCGGTCTTTGTATGCCAGGGATCCGCCGGTGGTGCGGACGCCTTTCGTCATTTGGAGGTCTTTGATGGAGATTGGAAGACCGTGGAGAGGGCCAAGCGATTCGCCTTTTGCGGTTGCCGCATCTGCCTTTGCCGCCTGATCCAGCGCAATTTCAGGTGTCACTGTGATGAATGAATGCAGCTGATCGTCGAGTGCCTCAATGCGAGATAGATACAGCTCGGTGAGTTCTGTTGACGTGATCTCCTTGTCGGCGATCAATACTCGCAATTCTGTTGCTGGTGCGAAGGCGAGGGTTTCATCTAGATTTGGCATGGTTGGCTCTTTTTGGGTTGCCGAATGTTAGGCCGCGAGGGTGACGCGGATAGCTAATGGTCTAGGGAGTATCGTATCGTGTCGGAGATGTTTACGACACCATCGGGCGGTGATGCGCCCAAGGTCGGGCTCTTTCGAAAGCCGCGGACGCTGCAAGTACCGTCTCTTCATCTCCGGGTTTGCCGATGATTTGTAGGCCGATGGGCATTCCATCGGAGTCGAAGCCACATGGAATGCTGGCGGCTGTGAAGCCGATGGTGTTGATCGGATGTGTATGCGGTAGGAAACCCCAGAACGGAACCGTTGTCGGCTCCTTGCCGCCGATCTCTTCTGGGTACTGTTCGTTCGGGAATGCGGTAACGGCCATCGTAGGTGAAAGCAGCAGGTCGAATTTGTCGAACTGAGCCCAGAACTGGTCGATCATCCGGTCTCGTTCCGCGAGCGCGCGTGCGTAGTCGACGGCGCTCAACTTCGAGCCTCTAGCCAATGACCAGCGGAAGTACCAGCTGAGTTGGTCTTCGTGGTCCTCCAACAGATGGCCGTACGCCGCGACTGCGTTCAATGCGAAAAAGGTGATCCAAGTTTCGAAAGGGGAATCTAGGGCGAGATCAGATTCATCGACCGTGCATCCCAGTTCTTCGAAAACTTGGGCACCAACTTCGGCAGATTGAGCGACCTCTGAATCCACCGCTGCGTAACCAAATCCGAGACTCCAGCCAATTCTCAGACCTGCGAAGTCTCTTTCGAGGGCGGCGATGAAGTCAGGGACGGGATTCCGCATCGATCCGATGTCGCGACGATCGTAGCCCGACATGACTTGAAGCAGCATCGCGGAATCGGCGACGGTTCGCGATAGCGGTCCCTGTTGGGCCAACAGATTGACTGTGGGTATCCCGTCGACGCCTGGATAGCTGGATACACGACCCTGGGTCGGTTTAATCCCGTAGGTTCCGCAGAAACTTGCTGGAATTCGAATTGATCCTCCGCCGTCTCCTCCTGTCGCCACTGAGCATAGGCCAGCAGCAACGGCCGCCGCGGCTCCGCCGCTCGATCCGCCGGAAGTCCGTTCGGGATTCCACGGGTTCCAACAGGATTTGCCGAGTCTGTTCTCGGTAGCTCCGAGGTGTCCGAACTCGGGAGAGTTTGTCTTGCCGAGCATGACGGCGCCTGCGTCCAAGATGCGCTGAACGCTCGTGCCGTTGGCATCGGGAACTCGATCTTTGTATGCCAGTGAGCCGCCGGTGGTTCGGACGCCTTTCGTCATCTGGAGGTCTTTGAGTGATATGGGCAATCCATGGAGCGGTCCGAGATTTTCGCCGCGCGCGGTTGCTTCGTCGGCCTTCGCCGCTTGTTCAAGCGCGAGTTCGGAAGTAACCGTCACATAGGCATTGAGTTGCGGGTCGATTGCTTCGATGCGCGCCAGGTACAACTCGGTCAGTTCGGTAGATGAGACCTCGCCATTAGAGATCAGAGTCAACAGCTCCGTTGCAGGAGCAAAGGCGAGATTTGCGTCTGATTCTTGCAATTCGGCACCGATGAATCGCGCAGATTTAGCTAGAGTGAATCTACAACTTTTTTTCAGGCGCGAACCGATGAATCTCGTGGCTACGCAGAAGTCGTGATGGACCGCGCTGTCACACGCCGATTTTCTGACCGCGCGCGACGTTCAAGCGTTCGCCGACCCTACCCGGATTCCACTGGCAACTCTTCTTGACGAGCCCATTGGGAGTATGACCCGGCGTAAGTCCGCGCGTTTTCGTAGCCAAGAATCTTGAGTACGATAGTCGCGAGCGACGCCCGCGCGCCTCCGCCTCAATAGGTGTTGATTTCGCTTTCCGGGGTGATACCACGCGACATAAGAAGGGCACTTAGCTCGTTTGCCGGCATTAGCGTCTTAATGTCGGGATCGATCATGTCCTCCCAATGGAGGTGGACGGCTCCGGGGATCCTTCCTAGGCGAGGCGGTGGGTCCCATCCCTTCTCGGTCCCTTCAAATTCCCCTACGGTCCGCGTGTCCCAAAACACGGTATTCGGCTTGTTCGCCGCGGATTTTGCATGTTCTAGTGAGCAGTAAACCGACTCCACCGGTTTCGCAATATATTGAGTGCTTGGATATTCAGGCACCTCGGTGGAGATCGGTCGGCCTTCGGTGGTCCATTTCGCTAAACCACCATCCAATATGCGCACGTCCGAGTGTCCGTAGTACATGAACGCCCACGCGACCATTCCCGCCATTTGACTGGGGTCGTCATATACAACGACAGTCATGTCTTCGCTGACGCCTAGGCTGCCTACCAAAGTACCGAACTCGTCCGGTTCCGCCATGTCTCCATTGTCTGCTCTTGGAATCGCACCAAAGCCATTCAAATTGACCGCACCCGGTATATGACCAGCGGCATATCCCTTCGGGAACCGAGCGTCTATCACTAGTAAATTCGAGTCTGAGAGGCGATCGGCTAGCCAGTCCGTTTCCGCGAGTAAATCGGGATTCGCGTAGCCTCGATCTCGTATAGGAAGAGGATTCACTTTAAGCCTCCGATCGGCTGGTAAATGTTAGAGCCGTTACCTACCGATAGCATAGCTGTCTCTCCGGGGATCTGCGCCACCCGACAACACGCCGGATTCGTGGTCAACCATGATTGCGGTCATCGCACCGCCAGTCGGCGTCCAGTCGTCGAGGACGTGGACATCGTGACCTAAACCGACAAGCTCCGCAGCAGTTGTGGCGTCGATGCGACCCTCGAGGTCCAATCGACCCGGCAAGTAGGTGTGCGGCCAGAACGAGTTGGGGAAGTTCCAAGTTGCGAAGCGCGGCTCTTCAATCGCCTTCTGTGGGTTCATGCCGTGAACTGCGACATTGAGGAAGAGTTGCACCATCGAGGTGCATTGGGTGTCACCACCGGGTGTGCCGAACGGCATCAACAATTTGCCGTCCTTGAATGCGATCGAGGGGTTTGGTGTGAGACGCGGTCGTTTCCACGGTTGAAGCGCAGACGGATGTTCAGGATCGAGCCAAGTCTGGGAACCTCGTGACGACATCTGAATGCCGAGCCCCGGAACGATCGGACTCGGTGCAAGCGGATCGCTGGGTGTTGCCGAGAAGGCGTTGCCCCATCTGTCGACCGCGCAGACGTAGCTCGTGTCCTGCATCCTGCCGCCCGCTGCGCCTGCCATGGCGACGGCTGGTGCGCCGTTGCGTGACACGCCTTGGTACGGCCACGGGTTGCCGGGCTCCGGCATCTCGGGAAAGGCGTCTGTCATGTCGATGTCAGCGCGTCTGGATCGCGTGTATCCCTTCGACAAAAGACCCTCGATCGGTACGTCAACGAGATCGGGGTCACCGTAGTAAGCGTGGCGGTCAGCGTATGCCAAGTTGAGGGCCTGCGACACCAGATGGATGTACTCGGTTGAGTTGTGGCCCATTGCGGCGAGATCGTCGTCTTCGAGCATCTGAAGCGTCTGCGCCACTACCGGCCCTTGGCACCATGCGTTGCAGGTGTAGACCGTATACTCCCTGAACTGTCCCGACACTGGAGGCTCTACCTTCACCGAGAATTCCGCCAGATCCTCCATCGTGATCCATCCGCCTTGACTATCGGAGAATGCGATCATCTCTTCTGCGATGTCGCCGCGGTAGAACCTGTCCCGCGCCGCCTGTAACGCCGCCTCCCTGCCAAGATGTGATGCGTCCTGCTCTGCTTCGATCAATCGTCTGAATGTGCGTGCCAAGTCCGTCTGCACCAGAATTTCGCCAACGCGAGGCGGTCTTCCTTTGGGCATGTAGATTTCTCGCGTCGAAGGCCACATCGCCCCTCCGCCCTCGGGATCGTCCTCGTTTGACTGCAAGCCTTCGCAGAGATAAGCGGAGACCGGAAAACCGTTCTCTGCCAGTTCCAGAGCCGGCGTAACGACTTGCTCGAAAGTCATCGTGCCGTACTGGGCGATGGCCGTCAGCCACGCGTCTGGTGCGGCCGGCACAACTGTTCGCAGAACCCCGATTGGAATCTGACCGCCGTGGTGCTCGTTGAAGTATTCGATGTTTGCGGCTCGGGGCCAGCGACCGAGTCCGCTGATTGTTATGACTTCGTCGGACGCGGCATCGTAGATGGCGATTGGTGCGACACCGCCGAAATTCGTGGCGCTCGGCAGGGTTACGTTGATGGCGATTCCAGCGGCCACGCCTGCATCGATGGCGTTGCCTCCTTCTTCGAATATCCGATATCCTGCGGCGGCGGCGAGGTAGTGGCCCGCAGAGACCATGTGCGAAGTGCCCATGATGGGCGGTCGGTATGTGTTCATTCTTCCGGGCATCCCAGTTCCTCCACACGGTTATAGATGTTGAGACGTGCGCCAGCGCAGGCGGCTACCGCGCGAATTATACGCCGCGATAGGACGGTTACAGGGTTTCGTCAGAAGGTAAGAATAGAATGGTTGCCCGTGCCTTCAAATAAACCAGAATCTGTCGTCATCATTGGAGCTGGAGTAACCGGGCTCAGCACCGCCTTCCACCTCGTCGAGAAGGGTGTGGAGTCTGTCACTGTGATCGACAAAGGCACGGTGGGTGGTGGCTCCAGCCTCCAGTCGGGCGGCATAATCACCATGCTGATGGCCACCGTGACGGAGGTGCGCGCCCGCGCAATAGCCCTCGACATTTTCGAGCGGTTCAGTGGAATACTAGATGGCTATCATTTCCACCAAGTCGGATGCCTGAATCTCTTCACCGAGGAAGTTTTCAGCCAGAATGCGGCCTTGCGTGAAATGTGGCTCCGAAACGGAGGGCAATTCGACATCCTACGCGGTGCTGAGATCAGCGATCGATTCCCGGACCTTGAAGCGGCAGATAGCGACTACGGCATCCTCGATCATAGATCGGGCTTCTCCGAACCGCATCATTACGTTGCCGCGCTCAAGGCCAAGCTGGAGGAGATGGGTGTAGATATCCGCGAGAACGAATCCGTGATCGGTTTCGAGGTGCGCGGGGATCGAGTTCGCGAAGTCGTTACAGTTGCTGGGTCGATCGACGTTCCAGCCTACGAGATGAACGGACCAGAATTTCACATCGGAGAGCTCCAGCCGCATCCGGACGCGTTGCCGTTCATCGAGGAGAACCTGATTGAGCGGACCTCTCTGTTGGAAGGTGCCGAGTGGGACTATCACACGGTTGGGCTGATCAGTTTGGCGCATGATGTGAAGCCGGTTATCGGGCCAGTACCGGGCGTCGATGGCCTCTACGTAGGAGCGCACTTCCACTCTGGCGGTTTCGCCTATAATCCTGTCTCCGGATTGATGCTCGCCGAGCATGTCGTGGACGGCGGGACTAGCATCGACACAGAGATGTATAACCCGGCTAGGTTCGGGAGTATCGACACAGAGGCCTTTCTTTCGTCGCCTGTAATGCACAGCGAGATGGGCATTACGCGGCACTGATATGAATGCACGGCGTACGATGATCTCATGCGTCTCGTGCAGATACAGAAAGAGCTGGACTTAGTGGCTGATGCTCTGGGCGACACACCCGAAACCGTCATTCCGGCACACCTGTTGAGGCGTGGTCTTGCTGATGCGTACGTTGCAGGTTCGATGCCACGGTTCGACGCGGTGGTCGTCCAGTCGCACCCGTGGCTGGAGGAGCCGTGGTGTTTTGGGAGTGATGCGTTCATTCTTTGGGAATTGCTGAGTAAGCTCGACAAGTGGGGTCAACGGGATATGTCGCCAAACGTTCCTTCGTATCTGGCCGATCCGTTGTCCTCGCTTATTCAGCAGGAGGAGAACTTACGAGTCCGACAGTATGGCGACGTGTATCACACGCTGACTCGGCGAGTTAACAGTTTTATAGCGCCAGAGGTTCGCCAGCTGGAGATGCGGGATGCTGACCTCTTGGCTGAGTTTCGAAAAGACCCGCACAGATTGGGTTTCAAGACTTACGAGGATCTGTTGTCGAATGGACTGGCTGCTGGTGCCTTGGTGGATGGTAGGTTAGTCGCCCTCGCGCACACGAATGCGATGACTGAGAACTTCGGTGATATCGGAGTGTATACCGATGATGCTTGGCGTGGGATGGGTTTCGCAAGCGCGGCCGCGTCGATTGTGGCGCGTCGCATCCAAGACTTGGGGAAGACACCTGCGTGGAGCGCGGGCGAGGACAATGAAGCGTCCTTGCGCATAGCCGCTAAACTCGGTTTCGTTGAGGTGTGGAGGCGCGTATATCTCAACACATTCCGCGCTTGACTTGATCGTCGTGCAACCCAAACTAGTGGTACAAACGAAGGCGCAGGTCAACTAACTCAAACCACGGACGAGGTAATCATGCAATACATCCGATTTATAGCCGCATTCCTGGTATACACAGTCATCGACGTCGGATGGAACCTCTCCCCCATCGCCTTGGGCATGTACGATAGCCTGCACGAGTCTAGCGGGAGCCAAGAGATTCGCGACACGTTCGGTAAAGCTCCGGATACATGGGGTGGCGGCGAGATTCTGGCTCTGCTGGTGTTTCTACTGCTCATCGCATTCGCCAACAGCTACTTGGCGATAGAACCGGCGATCAAGCAGAAGAGCCTAATGGTCGCCGTGCGGAACAGCTTCGTTCTAGGATGCGCCGCATACGCCACTTACATCATCCCAATCTTCGTCGCGTTCACGTCATGGCCCGGCATCCTAGTACCAATCGACATCCTCATCGGAGGACTACTAAGCCTCATCACCTCAACAGTCGTCACCTACGTCGCGCTGCGGAGAAGCGGGGAATAGACTTCTGCTCTACTCAATAAGCTGATTTGATCTGATCAGAGGCAGCGTGCAAGGGTCATGCCTGCCTTTTTTGGCAAACCGGATCGACGTGAAATGTAGGATTGCACGATGCCCTCGCTTCCGCCCAAGCAGCTCCGCATGGTCGTCGATGCGGCATCGGTGGGTCGTTTGCCGGATGTTGCGTTGCCCCTCGGATACGAGGTCCGCGGCTACCGTCCTGGCGATGAGAGTAGTTGGGCTGAGACTCTTCAAGCATGTGGATTCGAACGCTGGAACGATGCTGAAGTACTGGCCTATTTGGAGGATGCGGAACGCTTGGAGGGTTCGCGAGTGATTGACAACGAGGGTCGGGTCGTGGCGGGGACGTTCGCTAGCAGGAACACGAACGATGCGTCCGACACCATTGTCCCCGAAAGCATCGGCAGTCTGGAGGAAGAAGGCGTCCTAGACTTTGTAGTCACCCACCCGTACCACCGCGGTCGGGGTTTAGCTAAAGCAACGTGTACCGAGGTTGCCAAATTCTTCGTCCGCCTCGGCTGCCAGTCCGTCTCCCTCTTGACTGACGACTGGCGTCTTCCCGCGATCCATGTATACCTTTCGTTAGGTTTCAAACCGGTGATGAACCGTAACGACATGTCGGGACGCTGGGACATTGTTTACGACAAGTTGAAGGAGCAAGGACATGACCACTCTTAGACTAGGGCTAGCCGGATTGGGGCATGGCGATACCCTGCTTCAGGCGAATAATCCCGATAACGAACTGCCGATCCGTGTAACTGCGCTCTGCGATGTTAACGAAGAGCGGCTCGACGCTGCGGCTAGAAAGCACAGTATCGACGCGGTCACCACCGATTTTGACGAACTCGCGGCGTGCGACGATATCGACATCGTCGGCATTTACACGCCTGGACCGCTCCACGCCAAGCAGATCCTGACGGCGTTGGAGAATGGCAAGCACGTGATGGTAACCAAGGGCATGGTCTACACCATGGACGAGGTCGAGAGCGTGGTGGAGGCCGTGGACCGTACAGGATTAGTGCTGCTAGTCACGCAGTCGATGCGTGGTCGGTTGGACTTCATCGACGCGAAACGCGCGTGCGACGCCGGGGAGATCGGCGAGCTGTTCATGGCCGAAGCGCACTATGTCCACGACCTGAGGCCCGTATACAAGCAGACGCCGTGGCGTGTTTCTATGCCTCAAGACCTGATCATGGGTGGTGCTTGTCATCCGATAGACCTCCTTCGGTGGTTCATGGGTGACATTGATGAGGTCCACTGTGTCGGCCTGCGTAGCGGAGTGGCGCCGGAGTATCCACAGGAAGACTGCTTCTTCATCAACGTCAAATTCGCTGACGGTAAGATCGGCCGCGTGGCCAACCTGCTTGGCATGGTTCATCCGGCAGGTGAGCGGGCGAACAGCCTTACGGTGTACGGAACCAAGGGGACGATCCGCGACAACGTGAAGACGTTGGACGCTGATGGCGATCTGCCGCAGCGCGAGTATCACACCCATCTGCCGCCGCACGGAGGTCACTCGGGAGAGATGGTCATCATGATGCGTCACATGGCTGACTGTATCCAGAACGGAACGCAGCCCTGGGTGGGAGTGCGCGAAGGCGCGAGGGTGGTTTCGACAGGTCTAGCCTGCTGGGAGTCGCTCCGTACAGGCAATGCAGTCAAGGTTCGCAACGATTTCTGAGATGTCAACACTCCGCTACGAACCGGACGAAAAATGTCCACCTTGGGTCGCGGTTGGTACTGCGTTTCAAGGGGTTACGTTGGTGCTTGCACCGACGATTCTGGTAGTTGCGATCACGGTGCGATCAGCGGGTCAGGATGCCGATTTTCTGAATTGGGCAGCATTTGCGACGTTGATCATCGTGGGGTTGATGATGGTGTTGCAAGCTGCGAAGATCGGTCGGTTGGGGGGTGGGCATTTAGTGATCTGCGGGGTGACCACTAACTACATCGCGGTGTCAGTCATTGCGCTGAGTGAGGGTGGTCCGACGATGGTGGCGAGCTTAGTGGTATTGTCGGGGATTTTTTATTGTGCTATCGCTATGTGGCTACCATTGCTCCGGAAAATCATCACGCCAACTGTGGCAGGCACTGTTTTGATGTTGATTGCTGCGGTAACGTTGCCGTTTGCAATAGATCTGATCAACGAAGTCCCCGAAAGCTCGCCGCCTTACGCGGGCACGGTTGCCGCCGGTGTTACTGCTCTACTCACCGTTGCGCTAGTGTTGCGCGCGCCCAGATTATGGAGGCCATGGTCTATCTCTTTGGGGGTAATCGCTGGTTGCATCACAGCGGCGCTGATGGGGATTTACGATGCCGGTGCTTTCATTTCGGCAGCGTGGTTTGGCATTCCAGAGATCAGATTCCCGGGGTTGGACCTGAAGCCCAGCATCGAATTTTGGGCACTGCTGCCGATGTTTTTGATAGTTACGCTGATACAAGCTATCAAGAACATCAGCGACGGCATGATCGTCCAACGTGTTTCTCGTAAGGTGCCTAGGGCTACCGATTTCCGTCTGATTCAAGGGTCGATCTATGCCAACGGAACTGGGATCTTGATGTCTGGAGTCGCCGGTACTCCACCAACTTCGACTTACCCATCATTGACAGTTCCGCTAGTCGGCGTAACTGGAGTTGCGACGCGAAGCGTGGGGTATGCGATGGCTGGCATCCTGCTGTTGATCGCGTTCCTACCGAAAATCAACGGCGCGTTGCTGACTATTCCGAATCCTGTGTTGGGGGGCTTCTTGGTCTTCGCGCTGGGGCTCGTATTTATCGAAGGTATACAGACTCTGGTACGAGCCGGTCTGGATCCGCAGAAGTCGATGGTGGCCGGTCTCGCGTTTGGGATAGGTCTTGGGATGCAGCACGAAAATCTTCTGGCTGGTTTCTTGCCGGAACCGTGGGGAACGTTGCTCGGAAACGGCATTACCGTCGGTACTGCTACCGCTATTGTCCTAACCGCGTTGGTAGACCTCTCCAGAGCACGATCGCAACGCCTTGAGACCACCTTGCAATTGTCGGCATTAAAGGAAATCGACGAATTTCTACAAAGCGTCGCATCCAAGATGGGCTGGGGGTCCGGACCAACGGAAAAACTCCGATCTGCGGGCGAAGAGGCAATTCAAGTGCTTTCCAACTCGTCCTCAGATCAGACCGACACCAATCCGACCCGGTTGATTATCACGGCACGCGCGGAGAACGGAGATGCGGAATTGGAATTCACTACTGTCTCGGATGAGACCAACATCGAAGACCGTCTAGCCTATCTTGAAGACGAACCCGAAACCGTTGATCCATCCGATATTTCGTTTCGCCTACTACGACACTACGCGTCTTCTGTCAGACATCAGAAGTACCAAAATGTAGACATCCTGACCATCATGGTCGCAGGATAGGATCTACGAACTCAAGCATCGTCTCGACGCACTCCTCTGGCTGCTCCAGCTGGAGGAAATGCGTCGCCTCTGGCAGGAAGTCATAGTCGACGCCAATCGCATCGCTGAGGTCGAGTGTGGGCAGATACGAGTATGGCAAAGTAGGATCTGCGCCGATCACCTTCATCGGACACTCGTAAGATGCAAAATTTATCAAGACTGCATACACGCTGGCATACTCGATGATTTGGGCCTCGTATTCTCTTGGACAACGCAGCTGAAAACCGGACCCATCATCTGTGGTTCTCAGCGTAGTCCTCACGAACAGATCAGGCAAACCGGGCACAACCTTTTGGAAATTGGGCAGATAGGGAAGGATTGAAGACAGGTCTTCCAAGGTGTTGAAGCGAGCAGCGCGTTGCCTCGCCAACGTTGCTACACTCTCAGCGACTTCGTCGAAATCGAAGTAACTTCGCCCAGGTTTGCAGAGCGGAGGGTCGAATAGTACCCATCCATCGAATTGGGCACCCTTGTTTGGGGTCAAAAGCATCGCAAGAGCGGAGACCGAGTGATAGACCCCGATCTTAGGTTTCGCTCCGAACAGTCTGTCGATGCCGTCAACGACGAGATCGTGATCGCTGGCGAAGTCCGGCATCGTGTGATTCTTCATGCTGGTTACGCGATTCCAACCATGGTTTCTCAGGTCGTAGATCACCAAGTCGAAATCGTCGAGCAGTAGCGACCAAAACGGGTAGTAGAGATCTATCGCAAGCCCATTGCCGTGACTCAAAACCAACCGTGGGCCGTCGGGGTTGCCGTGCCGTCGCAACGTGATCTTCGTGTCCTCATCGACCTGTACATCCACGGTCTGGTGAGGTTCAGGCAGGTTCCATACCTTGTTGGAATTCGTAGTCATCTACTGATACCGAAAATCCAGCCGAATCGAGCTGCATTCAATCAACCATATACGCCAATGCGGCTGCGAACTTTGAAGTGCCCAGATTCACCAGCCGCCAATTGCGGGCGCTGATCTGTCTAAACTGTGTGATGCAACTACGACTGCCCTCTCTCATCTCGCGAGGGACTTCGATCTCGCTTGGTTCCGGTCCGGACATCCCTACGCCCACTGCTTTTAGCACCGCCTCCTTGACTGTCCAAAAATCGAAGAACAGGTTGTTCTTTTCTCCGAGATCGTTGACCGACGCGATTTGCGCTTTCTCGTCGGGGCTAAGGACTGTAGATACGAGTAGATCGAGGTTTGGGTGGTGCCTGCGGAACTCGACGTCCACACCCAAGGCTGGCGCTTCACCTATTGCGATCAAACCGTAATCGCCGCTGTGACTGACGTTGAAGCCGAATTCAATCGGCTCGTTTCGGACGATGGCATAGGGCTTTTCCTGATCAGTGGCCCCCAATTTCAGATCATCATTCGAGCAACCTATGCGTAGGCAGAGAATTGAACGCAGAGCGGATCGACACAAAGCGAAGCGGCGTCTGGGCCCCGGAAAAACGAACCTTTGCGATCGCTCCCACTCTTCCTCGTCGAGTATGTGCGCAGCCAGTGCTTCGCGACGATCATCCTCCGACACGTCCACCTCGTAGACAACCACATCATCGATCGATCTATATTCCCGCCACCACCGCTCGTCAACGGGGATCATATCTCTGGATCAACTAGTCAATTTTGAAAATATGACAGAGCCGTCGCAACAATCGGCCAACGCCTGTGCATGGCGAAGGCTGATCGTTGCGACGGACCGAATTTCAGTCAGGTTGTCGGTTTTAGCCGTCTATCCGATCGACCAATGCCTGCAAGGTCGGGATGTTCGCGCAATCTTCGACTGTAAGCGACAAGTCGAACTCTTCGTTCGCCAGTTTCGCGAAGGCCACTACGTCAACCGACGAAACGCCGAGGTCGGTAAGGCCGACGTTCAAATCGTCCCCAACATTGACCGGCTTTCCGTCAACTTCCAGATTATTGCTCACCATTGCACGGAGTCGATCCGCTGTGGATGCCATGGGTATTTACCCTCCTGTTATTTTCTTGGCGCTAAAGAGCGATTGTAGCAATTAATTGTGTCAATTCTTAATTGAAAGGAGATTAAGCACTTTTATCGCCTTTTTGCGGCGAGAACTATCCCCAGTGCACGTCGTTCTAGAACCAGTGCCGCCGACGCTGGAAGGGGTACAGCGGCAGTGCCACTCGACGCCTATTTTCACCGGCGAACAATCCTTCCCACGTCAACTCGAGACCAGATTCGTATGCCTTTGCGGTTGCATTGACGAATGCGCCGTTCAAATACCGATCGTCCTCGTTATCTATCGAACCATCTACAGCACCTATCACTGAAGGCCAATCAGAATGCATCCCCGTATCGATCTCTTGAGCGAATTGCAACACCAAATCCACCTGTGCTGAGGTTAGCTCTCGTTGAATCGCGTCAGACGCTAGCATCTGATCGGGTTGATTTGACCAATGTCCTACATTCATCAAATCGTCACCCCCGATTCTCCTTCCAGTTGAGGCGCTGAATACGGGGATCGCCGGCTCCGACCACGCGATTTGGCTCAAGACTGTGTTCAACGCTTCCGATGCACCCTCGAACGACTCAACTCCTGCTCTCGCAGCCGACAGCATACCGAGTGCGGCCGACAGTCGCAGGCCATCTTCAAGATCGAACATCCCCGCCGCTTGCGCCGCATTCATCTCGCCAAGTCCACTACCGAACACTAGCCTCGGGTTTACTCCTACGCTGGACCAGAGCGCGGTTAAGGCACAGTCGAATGCATAGATGGCAGGCACTATGACCATAGGATCATCTTCCACATTCGACGATTGGGGCTGACCGGCTAAAACATCCAGCAAGGAATCTCCGCGTAGTTCTCGGTAGACGAGTTCGCACCGATCGAAAACTGATCGCACTGCTGGTTCAGTTTCGTAAAGCTCTTTGGCGATGTCGAGACGCCGTGCTCCATTACCAAGGTAGATGGAGGCCACTCTCCTAGCCGCACGTTCAGGGGTTTCGTTATCGGCGACGCTATGATCCGCCACATGGTTCAACCCACGCAACAAAGATTTGGCATCGTCGAAGACGACGCCAGCGCGGTGTTCGAAATGACTCCTACCGACTCCTGCGGTCCACGCCAAATCAGACAACCAACCGTCCGAAGCCGATTCGTTTTGCGCCTCCAACAGGTCGACGTAACGAATCGCAAGGTCGTGAAGTGCTTCGGCTGATCGGCCGGACAACGGGAGAAGGCGAACTGCCCGCGGTTTGTCATCTACTTGATCCTCGTCCACAGTGCCTTGAGGCACCCCGTTCGTTGAAACCGAAATGTTCTGGGGGATTCCAACCGGCAACTTCGCCAAGCCATTCGACCCGTCGGCATCCCGATAGCCTTCAATCAAAACGTGGGCATTGGTTCCAGACATGCCAAACGCGTTGACTCCAGCGATCGGTGCTCGACTGGTTCCGTTGGGCCATTCCGTTTTGTCTGCTGCCACTCTTACCGGCAACTCGTCCCATTCGACGTGTGGATTAGGATCTTCAAAGTGCAGATGCTGGGGGATAACTCCCTCGTTCATCGAAAGCACTGTCTTTATCAAGGCCGTGACGCCGGCGGCCCACTCCGTGTGACCAAGGTTCGATTTGACAGATCCGACTAGCAACGGTTGATTCTGGTCGCGTCCTTCACCGTACACTGACGCGGCCGCGTGCAACTCTATCGGGTCACCCAATTGGGAACCTGTGGCGTGAGCCTCCAAGTAGTCGACTTCGGATGGTGTGATCCCAGCCTGCACGAGAGCTTCGCGCATCACACGTTCTTGGGCCTGTCCATTAGGAACCGTCAGACCGGCGCTAGCCCCGTTCTGATTAACTCCGGATCCACGAATTATCGCCCAGATGCGGTCACCATCAGCCTCGGCGTCGCTCAACCGCTTCAACACGACCATGCCGCAAGCCTCTCCACGAACGTAACCATTCGCGTCGGCATCGAAGGGGCAACAAACGCCAGTTGGCGAGAGCATACCAACATCCATCATGAAGCGCGAGACCGGACGTGACAGAGCCAAGTTGACACCGCCTGCGAGCGCCATGTCTATCTCTCCGTGCTGCAGACCGACGACGGCTTGATGCACCGATGCGAGCGATGAAGCGCACGCCGCGTCTACTGGCAATGCAGGGCCTTCCAAACCTAAAGCGAACGCCACTCGGCCTACGGTGACGCTTCCCGTTGTTCCGAGATAGCTATCTGCCCTTCCGCTCGCTTCGATCAGGTCTCGATATTCGCTGCCGCCCACGCCGGCATAAACGCCGGTTCGACTGCCGCGCAGACTGCCGGGGTCCATTCCTGCGTCCTCAAGTGCCTCCCAGCTCGTCTCTAACAACATGCGCTGGCGGGGATCCATCAGCCTCGCCTCTATGGGCGAGATTCTGAAGAACCGAGAGTCGAAGAGATCGATATCCGATAGGAACGCGCCTCTTCGATAAGCAAGGTCGTCAGCGTTTGGATCTCCAACCGCGCCTTCCCACGATCCGGTGTCGCGACGTCCATCGGTAACCGCGTCTGTTCCAGATTCCAGCATCTCCCAGAACTGCGATAGATTGTCGGCACCTGGGAATCTTCCTGCCATGCCGACGATGGCGATTCCGTCTTCGTTGCGTTGCGAATCTACGGTCGGTTCAGACGGCTCAGGCGTTGATACGACGGCAATTGAGAATACTTGCTTCTCTTCGCCGATGTCGCCTAGCTCCTCCGCAAGATGCCGAGCCATTTCAGATACGTTGGGGTAGTCGAAAACGATGGTGTTCGAAGCAACGTATTCGCCATCAAATGCTCGGTTCAAACGGTTCCTTAACTCGACGGCCATCAGGGAATCCATTCCCAGATCGAAGAATCCGACCGTTGGGGATGGCGACGAGGTCAACCTCAAAACGGCTTGCAATTCACGCTGCACGAACGATACCAACACGTCTTCACGTTCGCTCGCTTGAGCGCCTCTCAACTGTGACATCAGGTCTTCAGACGAAGCATCGGCGGCTTTGCTGTCAGACGAAGTTGAGGAGATCAGCTCTTCTACCAGTGCAGGTGGCTCTGTCACGGCCTCCTCGAAGACTGACCAGTCCATCGACATCACGACTGATGTCGTCGTATCTTCCTTCACGAGTTGTTCGAGCGCTCGAATGCCTTGTTGCGGGGTGAACCAGCGACCACCTAGGGCGGCGCGTCGACCCTCGATTCGCTCGCGCTGTTCCGCGGCCTCGCCGATCTCTGACCATGCCCCCCAGGCGATGCTCTGTCCCGGGAGACCGAGCGCGCGACGATGCCCTGCGAGCTGATCCAGAAACGCGTTTGCGGCCGCATGGTTTGACTGGCCTGGGTTTCCCATCACTCCGACCCGGCTGGAGAATAGTATGAACAGGTCCAGATCGCGGTCCAATGTCGCTTTATGCAGGTGCCAAGCCCCTATGATCTTTGGCCATAGCACCTGCTCGAAGCTGGCCCAGGTTTGATTTGTCAATGCCGCGTCCGACAGCACGCCAACGCTATGGATGACACCGCCGAGGGGCGGCATATTGGTATCGATGCGCGTTAACATCGCATCGATCGCTGACGTGTCGGTCACGTCGGCTAACTCAACTTCAACATTTACGCCGCGGCTACGTAATGTTCTTATGGCATCTTCTGCTTCTGAGTCAGGCTCGCGACGACCGTTGAGCACTATAGTGCCAGCACCATGGTCAGCCAGCCAGTCGGCGACCGCGAGACCGATGCCTCCGAGTCCACCTGTCACCAAGTAGGTACGGTCTTGACGCAACCCGCCCTTCGCGAGCGGCTGAGGTGTCAACACGATCTTTCCGATATGTCGGGCGGACCGCATGAAGCCCAAAGCCGTACCCGCCTCTGCGAGTGGCCAACGACTGTGGACTATGGGAGCGACCTCGCGGTTCGATATTTGCTCCATCACCTCGCGCAGAACTTCCCCGACCAGGTCCGGTTCGGTCTTTTTCAGCACGTCGAGTTCCAAGATGGCGTATTCCACGTCCGGACGGAGGGCCGCCATCTCCGCTTCGGTTAGGATGTCTCTCCTAGCCAATTCAACGAATCTGCCGCCACGCGCAAGGCAAGACAAGCTGGCATCGATAAATCCCTCGCTTGTGAGGCTGTTAAGAACAACGTCGATCCCTACCCCTCTGGTCGCTTCAAGGATTTCGTTCCCGAAATCAGTCGTGCGACTGTCGAAGATATGTTTGACACCCATAGAGCGCAGGAAATCGCGTTTCGGCGTGCTGGCGGTGGCGAACACCTCCGCCCCGGCGGCTTGTGCTAACTGGATGGCTGCTATGCCTACCCCACCGGCACCTGCGTGTATCAGTACGCGGTCGCCTGCTGCAAGTCCCGAATATCGATATGACAGAGCGGCGGACACGTACGCGCTCGGTATGGTGGCAAGGGATGAAACTGAGATACCGTCTGGAGCTGGTGCTACCAGCGCCTCATGGGTGATCATTTCTGGCGCGAAGGCACCGAACCCGAGGCCTACTACGCGGTCTCCAACCGCCATGCTGGAAACCTCAGAGCCCACATCGACAACATGGCCGCACAGCTCCCTGCCCAGATCGCCCTCTTCAATGAATCCCATCGAACGGAACACGTCCCAGAAGTTGAGGCCTGTCGCCTCAACCGCAACGCGTACCTCTCTGGGTTCAAGAAAACGCGGTGGCAACTGCTTAATTGCAGGGCGGTAAAAATCCCCGTCCGGGTCTGGGGCCAATACCCAGTCAGTACCCCCCGGCAGATCAAGACGCGCGGCTCCTTCTTCATGCCTTACTAGACGCGCCGCATAACGCTGTCTTGAACGATAGGCGATGTGGTTTTCCTCGTCTGGGAATAGCAGCTCATTCACGATTTCAGTCGACTCGCCGATAGAGTTGGGGTCCAAGTCAATCATCTTGGGTCGGAGGTGAGATGCCTCCAGCGCCAAAACCTTGCCGAGGCCCCAAAGGATCGAACCGGCAAGCTCTCCTGAACTCTCGCGTTCCAAAACCTGCGCGCCACGCGTCATGAACCACATGCCTTTGGCGGGAATCGAATTGGATTCAACTAATGCTTGTGCAAGCGCGAGCGCGCTCTCGCCGGCGTGTTTCACGTCTCGGGTGATCTCTTCGGTAGTCCCGTGTTTGCCATGACCATCGAGCGCAAGTAGATGCACCACGCCGCTTAAGGGAATATCTTGCGGCAAATCGTCGATGAGTGATCGCCAGCTGTCGCGACTGCCTGCATCTATCACGATTTCGGTAACCGCGGAGTTGGCAGACATCTGCCTGCCGTTTTGATGTCCCTCGCTTCGCGCAATCGCTACCGTCTGGTTTCGCTCAGACAATTTCTCTGCCAGTTGCTCCGCCACGCCGTCGCGATCGGCTGCCAAAATCCATACGCCAGCAGGTTCCGTTACTCGCTCCGGGCCTTGGGCTACGATCACGCCCTTGTCCAACATCTCGTGGGTGAAGGAATCGTCGACACCTAACACTTCGGAGTCGGCGAATCCGGCATCGCTCAACGCTCGTTTCCACACTGAAGGACCGGCAAGTGCGTGGTGCGGACGGTACTCGTCGGCGAAACGCCACCAGCCATCTAGCTGACCGAATGTAAGGTCCATCCACCCTAAGCCTCTTAGGTTTTCGAGCGCCACCAGATGAGCCGACGGGGCCATGAGCGCCAAACAGTGCCCCAGCGTTTCCTCAAGATAGCGGGTGGCATGCAAAACGTTCGAGGCGATCAGCAGGTCGTATCCGTGGGAATCGTAGCCTTGTGCCATCGGATCCTTTTCGATGTCCAATGGCCGGTATTCGATGCATCCGTCGCCGTCACCGAAGCGGGCTTCAGCCTCGGCAAAGAATCCCGCCGAGATATCTGTGTAGGTGTAGTCGAACCGTCCGGCTGGAAGCTCTGGCAATACCGACGCGGTCGCCGAGCCCGTTCCTGCTCCGACTTCAATCACGCGCAGTCGCCGTCCCTCCGGCAATTGGGCCACGAGCTTACGAACAGCTTCGGCAAGCATCTCGTTCGCGGCACGGGCAACTGGTGCCTTCAGGTAAAGGTCGGCCGCTGTGGGTTCGCCGCTGCTGAACAACAGCGTCAGCGGATCCGCTTGACCACGCAAAACATCAGTCAGCGCAGCGCCAGATCGCCTGAACAGTCCGATCTCGGTCAAGCCATGGGAATACAAGTCCGCCATAGGCACATGAAATCGCTCAGGCTCCGCGGGAAATTCCTCTGGCAGCGGATCATCGGCACCTGACAACACCAGGAATCCGTCGACGCGTTCTTCCAGCACTCCAGACGCCGCCAGCATTTCGAGCAACCTGCGGAAGAGGCGTTTATGCTCCTCCAGCACGCCCAAATCTTGCCTCAACTCTTCAGCGTCTATAAGGTCTCCGAGTTGACGCTGCCATCCCAGCTTCTCGAGAGTCAGCAACGCGTACGAACGGGACCAACGCTCCATATCTGTCAGAAGCGCGTTTCTACTGATGGGATCGACTTCTGCCTCGGTGAGGTAGTCAGAGAACAACCCCGAACCAGCGGCGACATCCGACGGAGTCGGGAAGAAATCTGCGGGCACTATCCCCGGCTCGAGTGCGCGGTCGCGCCATACCACTTGGTAAAGGAGATCGTCTACTTCTTCGACCGCCGACAGCAGTGCTTCGGGGGTGGCTCGTTTGACCGTGTACCCACTAAATCCACCGATCAACTCGCCATTCAAGTCGTAGATGCGCAATTCGCCGGTAAGGACTTCTGGATGCTCAACGGACTGAGTTGATTCACTCATCCGCACGTGACATATCAATCGATCCGGAAGCCGCTTCGTCAACCACATTCGTTCCCAGCCGAAGGGGAGATACGTCGGTTCATCAACCGCGCCTGACATGTTACGTGCGACCCCAACAACTTGGAAACAGCCGTCAAGCAATAAAGGATGAACGTCCAACTCGTTGCGGCCGAGGAGTTCCGGCAAATTGACCTCGCCCAACGCCTCGCCGTCACCTACCCACGCTCTCTCCACCGTGCGGAACAGTGGACCAAGATCGATCCCGGTGTCTAATTTGGCTCGGTAGTAATCCAACACATCCGCTGGTGACAACCGGGCTTTCAGATTTTCAAGGTCGATCCGTTCGCCGACTTCCGGCGTCGGAGCGGCGGTGGGCACACGACCTTCGACATGCATCGTCCAACTGCCATCACTGCCCTTGCTGAAGACTTGAACGCTACGTGATGATGTTTGTTCGGATTCATCGAGAACGACCTGAACAGCCCGGCCTTCTTCGTCGGAATCGCCGGTAGAGGCCTTTTCAGAAAAGACCAGCGGGTTGTGCAGTTGCATGTCCTCAAGCACCAATCCGCCACCCTCTGTGGATGACGCCGTGACTGCCATCGCCCCATACAACGCGCCAGGTGCTACGATACGCCCGAAGACTCGGTGGTCGTTCAACCAAACGGGATCAAGAGGCAACACTTCTGTCTCATAGGAGATCTCGCCGCGGGCGCCTTCATGCCGGACTCCAAGCAATGGATGGCCTGAAACCGCTCTTCGTTGCTTGCCTTGCTCAACCCAATGACGCTCCCGTTGGAACGGATAGGTAGGAAGTGCAACCTTGCGACGGCTCTCTCCTGCGAATAGACCTTCAAATGAGATATCTAGACCGGCTTTGTAAGCGTCTGCAACGGCATCAACGAAACTGGTCTCACCATCGGGCGACGACCCGTCTCTCGGTGGCCTGCGCAGGCTGGCTATCGATTCCGGCGCTTCGGACACGTTGGAACCTGCGACCGACTCTGGCCAGCAGAGAGTAGCCATCGGACCGAGTACCGAATGCGGGCCTATCTCCACCACCAGATCCACGCCGAGTTCCGCCATCGTCTTTGCGCCGCTCGCGAACGCAACCGCCTCGCGGGCATGTCGCCTCCAGTACGCGCCGTCCAGTTTCATGTCGGATTCAACCGCCCTACCCGTCAGATTGCTGACAAATGTCACCGACGGCGACCCGATCGATACACCTTCCAAGAACGATTCCAATGCGTCAAGCGATGGTTCAACCAGAGCGCTGTGAAACGCTTTGCTCGTGTTTAACCTGCGCGCCCGGATACCTTGGGATTCGGAGTACTCGACGATCCGTTCGATGTCTGCGACTGGACCGCTGACCACTTGGTGTGCACCGTTATAGCCTGCGATGCTCAACCCAACGCCAGCCGAATCGGCATTTAGTTTTTCAATCGTCGATTCGACTTCCTCAGCCGGTGCGAATACGGCGGCCATAGTTCCGGTTTCTGTCGCCGATAGAAGTGTGCCCCGCACCGCCGCAAATCGCATTCCGTCTTCTAGAGAGAAGACGCCGGCGGTATGTGCCGCTGCTATCTCTCCTACGCTGTGACCCAAAACGACGTTCGGCCGGATGCCAACACTCTCCCATAGAGCCGTTAATGCGCACCCCAGTGCATATAGCGCTGGCTGCTCCCACGCCGTATCGCCCAGATCTCCTTTCGCGTCGTTCCTGCCCCACATCACATCCAACAGCGATTCGCCCCGTTCTTCTCGGAACACTTCTTCGCAACGATCCATCACGGCGCGAACTACCGGCTCGCTGTCATATAGAGCTCGTCCCATCCCTAACCACTGGCTTCCTTGGCCGGTGTACAGGAACGCGACGTTGGTTGCTGAACCCGGCTCCGAAATCGGCGCAGTTTCAGCCAACTCGCTGAGACAATCCTTCAACGAATTGGCATCGTTGAATAACACACCCGAACGTCGTTCGAAGTGGGTCCTACCGACCGCCGCCGTCCACGCCATATCGGATAGCAATGCATCGGTCACGTCACCAGAGTGATCCTCCGACAACTTTTCATCGAGCCATGTTGTATAGCGCTTTGCTAGGTCTCGTACCGCACCTTCTGATTTGCCTGACAACGGCAGGAATCGATCTTGACGGTTACTAGTTGTGTCTTCCGACTTGGCAACTTCGGCGACTGATTTCGGGATGGAAACCGGGATCGTCTTCGCAGATCCGGCCAATCCATTCTCATAGGCAGTCTCATCGGCCGAACTGCGATAGCTTTCCAACACGATGTGGGCGTTCGTGCCGGAAATCCCGAACGAGTTGACCCCAGCCAGTCGCGGGTGTCCATTCCGCCGCGGCCAGTCCATATTCTCCGTCGTAACCTGCAACGGCAGCCTGTCCCAATCGAGTCTGGGATTAGGGTCGTTGAAATGTAGATGTTTGGGAATGAAGCCCCGTTCGACCGCCATCACCGCCTTGATTAATCCTGCTATCCCGGCCGCCGATTCCAAATGTCCGACATTGGTTTTTACCGACCCCATAAGGAGCGGCCGATCTGATTCCCGCCCTTCTCCATAGACATTTGCAACCGCTTCAACTTCTATCGGGTCTCCAACCGCCGTCCCGGTTCCGTGGGCTTCGAGATAGTCGACCTCTGACGGCGGAATGCCAGCATCAGAGTGAGCAGTTTGGATCAACTTCTCCATCGCCGGTGCGTGCGGCACAGTCAAACCTGCGCTCGCTCCGCCATGATTAACTGCCGAGCCTCGAATCACCGCCCATATGCGGTCACCATCTGCCTCGGCGTCACTCAATCGCTTCAATACCACGACTCCGCAACCTTCACCCCGCACGTAGCCATCCGCCGAGGCATCGAAGGTCTTGCACTGCCCTTCTGGGGACAGCATCATGGCTTCGGCACGCAGCTCGTATATGCGCCCGTTGAGGATGGCTTGAACCCCGCCGGCTAGCGCGAGGTCGGCCTTGCCGTGCTGGAGGTCGCTTACCGCGTCGTGAACCGCGACAAGGGCTGATGCACATGCAGCGTCGACCGCTTTAGCTGGGCCATTCAAACCAAGGACGAACGATACGCGTCCGGCTGTTCCGTTTAGGTTCGTGCCGCTGAGTGCGTAAAGGCTGCCTGCGGCTTCGGAGGGTCTTGTGGAATCCAAGACCAACATTCGGTATTCGTCGTTGCTGATGCCGGAGTAGACGCCGGTTTTGCTGCCTTTTAGACGTGTTGGATCGATGCCCGCGTCTTCAAGTGCGAGCCAGCTGGCTTCGAGCATCATGCGCTGCTGGGGGTCTAGGAGATCGGCTTCTACTGGCGAGATTCGGAAAATTCTGGCGTCGAACTGGTCGATATCGTCGACGAACGCGCCGTAGCGACATGCTTCGTTATCTACAGGACCGTCGCGGAAAATCTGTCCCATCCGCCCTTCTCCGGGACCCGCGAAGCCCTCGGTCACTGCGTTCCCGCCATCCATCAACAACTGCCAGAACGCGTCCAAATTCGCAGCTCCGGGGAAGTTGCAGGCCATTCCGATTACAGCAATCGGCTCTCTTGTTGCGTTTTCGGACATAGATTTACCGTTGGATTCCGTTTCTCAGAAGGGCGTTTTGGAGGGGTTCAGATGATGACATATCGTATCACTTCGCGGAGGAGAGGGGCAGTGAATCTCATGCCGCTCATGCCGGAGTTTTGCCGCTCATGCCGCGAAATTGCCGCTGGAGCGGCAAGATCATGAGAGGGGTATTTTGTGGTGATATTCGGGGTGTGGTGTGAGGGATGGGGCGGATGTTGGCGTGTGATGGTTGTGGAATGATGTTTTTCGTAGGATTTGGGGGTTTGGCTGGAAGAGGAATTTAGAACAAACTTGCCGCTGTAGCGGCAAAACTCCGGCAAGATTAGTTTTTGAACAAGTTCAAAAAGTTGTCTGAGCCGGGGATTGTGGGGATAGAGGAATTGGTGGGATTTTCGGGGTGTGAATTTGCATGGATGGACGGGATGAACATGATGATTTTCTGGGTGGTGATGTTGGGGAGGGGGATGGTTAGTTGGGAGTCCAGCCGTCGGTGAATGGGGTTGGGAGGGTGTCGATGATGCGCGCGGTTTGGATGGAGGTGTGGGTGATTCGCTTGATCATGGAGACGATGCGCCGGATTCGCCTCCGCGTTGATCGAAGGGATTCGCAATGACGTAGTCGTAAACAGCGATCTGGCCAGCGAACTCTTTCCACAGATCGAGCCACGCGACTACGCTTCAGCCATCGGTGGTGTGATGGATGATTTGGACCAAGGACGCATCGATACGTCGTGGAGCGATGCTGGCGGCGTTTCAGTTACATCGGGTAATCCTGTTTCACTGCATTCGCGACACCGGATGATCGTTGAGCGCCGTACCAGGCATGTCGAAGCATCCACGCATAGCGTTTTCCGCGCATTCGCTGGTATCGGCGCGGATTTGTGAAGGCAGGAGGCCGTCGAAGGCTGCTATGAGTACGCGGGTCATTGTCGGTAGTGCCTCGTATGATGATCAAATCTCGGTTATGGAAACGCCTTAACACGCGGGATCGCTGGTACGAACTAGATCGCACATCTCTGCGATCGTGCGGCCCGTTAACTCTACGCCAAATTCGGATGCTGTCTCGCGCAGAGTGCGGAATATCGTCTGCAGGTTGACGCTCGCCGGATGCTCCGGGTCGGCGTAGTCTTGATCCTGGTGCGTGTTCGTGACGTATGTCGGGAAGGATGCACCATCCTCGATGCTCCGCGCAATCACGTTGCGGACGATTTCATCATGTTTGTACTTAGTCGAAGCGACATATGGCCATTCAAAACCAATCTCACCTAACTCCCCGCTCTCCATCGGCCTTGAAGTGTCCGACGACATAGGCACCTCGATGAAATCGCTGTCGCCTCTGATGTGGCGGAACGATAGATTGGCCCGGTGAGGATACAACTCCGCACCCGCCCAGATCGCCATCGCCCTCGGCAATACTCTGCCCGGAACCGACAGGCTTCCGCCTTCGAAACCGAGGTCCAACAAGACGCCAAACGTCGCATCATTGGCTGAATACACACCGCCTCGAAAATATCTTGGTTGTTGGCCCAAAGCGTCGGACCACACCTCCGATGCCGCCGATATCATCTCCGTCTGCTCCTCCGCGTTGAATGAGCCTAAATCCCGGGGGTACCTGACCGGGTTGAACTTGTATGGGTGAAGGTGTATCCCTAAGCACGCCCCGGCACTCTGCATCTCCAACAGCAATCCGGATTGAGCCGTTGCGACTTCCGGATGAGCAAATAACGTAACCGGATAGCCCTCAGTATCCGCGGATTCAACATACGCTCTAATCGAACTTTCGCCCTCTTCGTGCGTTGCAGGTCCGGTGCCTGAAAGTTTGATCGCCAGCGGCGAGCATTCGAATAGAGCGGGTTCGCAATCCATCGTCAAGATGACGTTGATGGCAACCATATCGACTGAGTCTCCCGCGTTCAAATTGTTCGAACTATGCAGCGCGCGTCAGTATACCCCGCGACACGTACCATCCCCGCACACGCTGTTGCGGTTCAAACGCGACGTTAAAATCCGTCGACACGTGGGTTGATCGCGGATATCCCTAGATCGGAGACACACATGGCAGTTGAAACCTACTCCGGCGTCCTGCCGTTGGCGGTGAGTTCGGACGGCGTCAGATTCGTCAAAAACATCATGGTGCCGACTCGCGACGGTACCAAGCTCGCACTAGACATACACGTTCCAAGAGGCGAAGGACCGTGGCCCGTCATCCTTACTTACATCCCGTACCGAAAAGACGACCAACGCCCGCTCACCGGCATGCAAAACCATTGGGCACAACACGGCTACATCGGTGCCCGTGTCGACTGCCGCGGCACCGGATCTAGCGAAGGTTCGAACGACGACGAGTACCGCCCGGTGGAACAGTTCGACGGGTTCGATGTGGTTGAGTGGATCGCTGATCAAGAATGGTGCGACGGCAAAGTCGCAATGACCGGCGGATCCTACGGTGGATTTACCAGCGTTCAGGTCGCAGCCTTGGCGCCCCCTCATCTAGTGACAATCATCCCTTGGAATTTCACCGACGACAGGTACACGGACGATTGCCATTATCGCGGCGGAGCTTGGCGCTGCTACTACGACATTGGCGCTTACGGCTGTTCGATGATTGGCATGAACGCGATGCCGCCCTACCCCGAGTACAGCGGTGCGCGTTGGGCCGAGCTCTGGGAAGAACGCTTCGAGCAGAATGTCCCTTACCTGCTCACGTGGCTCGCCAACCAGACGGATGGCGAGTACTGGCGGCTCGGCAGCATACGTGATCGCTATCACGAGATCAAAACTCCGGCATTGCTTATCGGGGGTTGGTGAATCTGCGGCAGCGGTATCCGGAGCGGTTGTCGGTTACGATTGCGCGTCGGGAGATTAGGAAGGGGTTGCGGGCGTCGGCGGAGGGGCAGCGGGGGGAGGGGGTTGTG
>VXSB01000047.1 GCA_009838175.1 Chloroflexota bacterium | reverse complement strand
GGCCCACGGTCTGGCGACGTCGGCGGTGCTGGACTATTGACTGACTTTCACAACCGACTTATCGACGCGATCCCGAAAAGACGCGGCGATGCTTCGACCAACGACCCGTCGAACGAAAATCCTCCCCGAAAGGGAGAATTAAACGCGCCTCCAACTTCCTCGTTTTGTCCGTACCACCATCGTGCGATAAAATCGAGATTTAGCACTTGTGCCGAATCTATTCGGTGCACACACAGCAGATATCCGATCCCAGCATCGCTTGGAGATACATGGTTCGAATCAGACTCAAGAGAATCGGCGGTCGCGGCCGGCCTTACTACCGCATCGTTATCGCGGATCAGCGTAATTCCGCAGCCGGAAGGTACATCGAACAAGTCGGTTTCTACGACCCCTTCCCCGACCCACCGCAGATAGATTTCGACGAAGAAAAGGCGCTCGAATGGCTCCGCAAAGGTGCCCAACCGTCCGAGTCAGTCGAGCGAATGCTCAAATCAAAAGGGATCCTCGACAAGGTCAAGGTCAATGCTTGAACAAGAACGCCAAGCCGAGGTAGATCAACCCGCTGACGAAGAAGCCGTCGAGGTAGAAACGGCATCCGAAGCAGTTGTAACCCAAGAGCCGGTTGAAGAGACCACAGTCGAAGACCTCTCCGACGAAGAGCCGTCCTCGTACGACGACATTGGCGAAGTCGAGGGCGAATCTGAAATGCGCGATATGATCGGCTATATCGCAAGGGTTTTGGTTGACGACGCGGATGCGGTCCAAGTTCGGTCCGAATGGAGCGACGGGCGTCTGAACATCAACCTCAAGGTAGCCGACGCCGACAAAGGCAAGGTCATTGGGCGACGCGGTAGAGTCGTTCACGCGATGCAATCGCTGCTCCGAGTCGCTGCGACAAAATCAAACATGCGAGCCGGCATCGACGTCGAATAGACCGCGCTTCGCCGTGGTCGAAACGGCTTCATCGGAAAGGAGGACTTAAATGTCAGGCCATTCTAAGTGGAGCACCATCAAGCACAAGAAGGGTGCTGCCGACGCTAAGCGCGGCCAACTCTTTACCAAACTCACGCGCGAAATCACCGTCGCGGCGCGAGAAGGGTCGCCTGATCCCGACATGAATTTCCGCCTGAGACTGGCAATAGACAACGCCAAGTCTCAGAACATGCCCAAAGATACCATTGAACGCGCCGTTGCCAAAGGTGCTGGCAAAGGTGCAGACGGCAACGCCCTCGAGGAACTCACCTACGAGGCCTACGGACCTGGTGGGACCGGCTTCATCATCCAAACGCTCACGGACAACCGCAACCGCGCCGCATCCGGAATCCGTTCAAAGGTCACTCGTAGCGGAGGAAACCTAGCCTCTAACGGTGCTGTCTCCTGGAACTTCGAGCAAAAGGGACTGGTCACTCTCGAAGTAGAAGGTGCCGATCCTGAAGAGGTCGCGCTTGAAGTCATGGACATCGGTGCTGAAGACGTAGATATCGAGGAAGATCTCGTCAGTGTGACCTTCCCGTTCAACGAATTCGCCCGCGCCAAAACTGAGCTCGAAGCATTTAACGATGTGCGCGTCGAAAATGCCGAGTTGGCCATGGTCCCCAACAGCACCATAACTCTCGAAAAATCGCAAGCACTCCAGACCCTTCGCCTCCTCGATGAACTCGAAGAACTCGACGATGTGTCCAAGGTCTTCACCAACGCCGATTTTCCCGAGGAAGTGCTCGAGGAGTTCCTCGCCCAACAAGGCTGAGGCCAAGCAAAGCTGAGGCACCAGGGCATGCCCCTCTCGCGCCATCACGTCCGTAGTGTCGTCCAATCCGCCCTCGAAGAAGACTGCGCGTACAACGACGCCACCACATCCGCGACGATAGGCGAATCGGACATAAGAGCTTCTGCGCATCTAGTCGCCAAACAGTCTGGCGTCATTGCGGGCATCCAGGTCGCAGAAGAGGCCTTCAAAATCCTTGACTCGCAATCCGAATTTATAGCCCACCTCAATGATGGCGGATCAATCGAAGCGGGAATGAAAATCGCCTCGGTATCGGGCAAAGCCGCCGCGATCCTGAGTGCCGAACGAACTGCCCTGAATCTGCTCCAACGCATGAGCGGCATCGCAACATTGACAGCGCGATACGTCGCCGCGGTTCGAGGAACTGACGCTTCAATCGTCGATACCCGCAAAACCGTCCCCGGTCTCCGAGTTCCAGACAAATACAGTGTCTTGATGGGCGGCGGTGGTAATCACCGGATGTCGCTCGCCGACTGTATCCTCATCAAAGACAACCACATCGCCGCCATGAAGTCACAAGGAATGTCAATCGGCGACGTGGTTCGACATGCGAGATCCAACGCTCCCTTCTCCATCAAGATCGAAATCGAAGTCGAAAATGTTGACGACGCGGTAGACGCTATGAATGCTGGCGTCGATATCGTCATGCTTGACAACATGCCCCCTGAATCCATGCGCGAAGCCGTTGATCTTCGCGTCGGTCAATCTCTGTTGGAAGCATCCGGTAATGTGACGCTCGCCAACGTGCGACAAGTCGCCGAGACGGGCGTAGACATCATCTCCATCGGCGAGTTAACCCACTCCGTCTCAGCCCTAGATATTTCGCTCGACTTCAGCGTCGATTGAGAACGTCTATCCCCGTCGTCTCCCTCGGTGACGGTCCGTCGAATCGAGGATGAAAGTCGCCGGTCCCTCATTCACTAATTCGACATCCATCATGGCACCGAACACTCCGAGTTGAACATCGACTCCAGCTAGTTCGAACGCTTCTGCGACTTTGTCAAACATTGGACTCGCAACTTCGCCCGGCGCTGAAGCCGTGAAACCTGGGCGACGGCCCTTGCGGGTGCCTGCGTATAGCGTGAACTGGCTGACTAAGAGCGCACCGCCGCCGACATCGAGCAGGGATTGATCAAACCATTCGCCGTCGTTGCCTCGGAAGATTCGCAAATTAACGGTTTTGTTGACCAAGTAGTCGATATCCGCTTGCTCGTCGTCGTGTGTAACGCCGACGAGTATCACTAAGCCCTTTTCGATCTCTCCCGTCGTCTCACCATCGACGGTCACTTTGGCTCCGGTCGAGCGTTGGATTACGAAGCGCAACTGATGCCACTCGATTCAGTCGGAGGAATCGGACGATGAAGACTTGCTCTTCGACTTCTCTTTGGCTTTGGAGCCGGAAGTAGATGATTCGCCATCGGAATCGGATTTGGATCTAGATGCCGATCCGTTGCGACCATAGTCGGTGGTGTAGAAACCTGAGCCTTTGTAGAGCACCATCGGGACCGATAGCATGCGAGTCGCAGAAGTGCCGCAATCGCCACACGTGGCTACCGGGTCTGACGTCCAGCTCTGCACCTCCTCGAAGACGTGACCGTTTTCGCATTTGTAGTCGTAGAGGGGCATCGGGGTTAATGGGGAAGATTGATCCGTAAAGAACGCTGCAGGATCAACAGGATGATTGCGCGGGCTTCTGGATTCGTTACAACGGCGATTCTATCAGTTGTCAGCGCCCAATTGCGCCACCAATGCCCGAACGTCGGTGACTGGCAACTCGCATGCGTAGTTCCGACAAACGTACGCGGTTGGGAAGCCATCAACCATCTTGCGGCCTTCGAAAAGCGGCATCGAGACATTGGCTTCGTCGTCGCTCGCCGGATCCAAATGGGCAACGATGCGGTCGGGATTGAATCCGTTTCTTGCTTCTTGGAGCATCGCGATCGTCGCCGGATGGTCCTTTTCGCCGACAATCACGACCTGTTTCACGGGGTTGGCGTAAAACTCAGCGGCCTGCAACCACCACGAAAACGCGGAAGGTGCCCGTTCCATCAACTCGCGGACCGTCCTCAGGTTGGCTGCACCAACCCTCTCCAAATCCACGTTTCCGGTAAACTCCGCACAACGCAGCAGCGCCATGGACGCCGCCGATCCTCCGCTCGGCTGCGCGTTGTCGAACGTGTCGCGAGGCCTCAAGATCAACGCCTCTTGATCAGATCCGGTGTCGTAAAACACCGAATCGGCAGGATGCCAGAAAAGCTCGATCATGGCATCGCACATCTCCTCTGCCCGTTCCAACCACCTCAAATCGAACGTCGCTTGGTAGAGATGCGTTAGAGCGTCCGCGAGATACGCGTAATCCTCCAAAAAACCTGGAATCGTTGCGACCGAACCCGCGTCGGCCTTGCAACTTCGCATCAAACGACCATCTTCACGAACCAATCGGTCGAAAATGAACTCTGCGTTCTTGACCGCGATCTTGATCCAGTCGTCGCGCCCAGACACCGCTCCGGCCTCTGCAAACGCGCGCATCGCCAGTGCGTTCCACGATGTGATGACCTTGTCGTCGGTCATTGGCGGGACCCGATTGAGCCGTTCAGCGTATAGCAACCGTTTCGCCTCGCCGATTTTAGAGATCAACTCCTGAACTGACAATCCAAGTTCAGTTGCGACCGATTCGTCAGATCGATGCATGTTGAGGATGTTGTGCCCCTCGAAGTTGCCGAAACGCGTCACATCCCAGTACATCGACGCGACGCGCCCTAGATCACTGCCCAACACTTTCTCAATCTCTATCGGTTGCCAAACGAAAAACTTGCCTTCCTCGCCCTCTGAGTCAGCATCGGTCGCGGAGTAAAACGCACCAGTTTGATGGTGTCGCATCTCGCGATCCAAGTAGTTGAGCGTCTCCTCAACTACCCTTGCAAAGTCAGGGTTTCCGCTTCTTTGCCATGCGTGAAGATACAGGTTGGCCAACTGCGCGTTGTCGTACAGCATCTTCTCGAAGTGAGGTACCAGCCAAACGGAGTCGACTGAGTATCGATGGAATCCGCCTCCAATCTGATCGTAGATGCCGCCACGCGCCATCTGGGTCAGTGTCAGATCGACGAATTCATGGGCCGGATCATTGCTCTGCAACTTGGAATGCGTCAGCAGAAATTCGTACAGCATCGGCTGTGGGAATTTCGGCTGCAGACCGATACCGCCATTCTGCGAGTCGAATTCCGGCGCTAAATGACGATACGCCGAGTGAAACATTGACTCCGAAATTGGCTCGATGCTCATTCGGGCGCGAGATTGAGAAGAAATTGCTTTCACAACACGCGCCGCACTCTCCGCGATTTCCCCACGGCGATCCCGAAACGCCTCAGCAACTGCCGTCAAAACCCGCGGAAAAGACGGCATTCCACCTCGGTCCTCGTTTGGAAAGTACGTCCCGCCGTAAAACGGCGCTCCGTCCGGCGACATGAAAACTGACATCGGCCAGCCGCCATGACCCGTCATCGACTGCACAGCCGACATGTAGATCGAGTCGACGTCTGGACGCTCCTCGCGGTCGACCTTGATGTTGACGAATAGCTCGTTCATCAACGCGGCGATCTCTTTGTTTTCGAACGACTCCCGCTCCATGACGTGGCACCAGTGACAGGCGGAGTAACCGACACTAAGGAAAATTGGCTTGTCAAGTTCTTTGGCGAGCGTGAGCGCTTCATCGCCCCAGGGATACCAATCGACGGGATTGTCCTTGTGTTGGAGCAGATATGGGGACGTTTCTTGTGCTAATCGATTCGCCACATCAATCCTTTCAAGCACCCAAGAGTTCGATGGTGTCGACTGTTCCAGAATCGATGTCTAGCCTGCGAATTCGGTGGTTATTCGTATCTGCGACGTATACAACGCCGTCGCGATACGAAATTCCGGCTGGTTCATCGAAGCTCGCGTTGAGAGCATTTCCATCGGTAATGCCCTGAGTCCCGTCACCTGCAACCGTAGTTATGCGAAGCGTGTTCAACTCCATACGTTTGATCTTGTGGTTATATGAATCGGCGATGTATATCGCTCCGGGTGCCCATGTCACATCCTGCGGATGCTGCAACACCGCGTCTTTTCCGATGCCGTCGTGGTCGCCGAACGCGAATAGTCCTGTACCAGTCAGAGTCACGACCCGTCCACCCACACCGATTTTGGCAACCCGTATAGCGCTGGTCTCTGAATCCGCAAAAAAGAGGTTGTTGCCGTCAAGGGCCAAACCATACGGTTGCGCCAACAACGCTTCCAAACGCTCGCCGTCCACGATATTTTCGGCACCGGTACCAGCGAACGGCTCGATCATTCCAGCACCGACATCCATCTGCCAAAGCTGGTGTGCGCCTGCCATCGCGATGTACAGGATCCCGTCGGCGTATTCGAGGTCGTACGGAGAGTTCAGGGGAAACGCCATCGCCTCGCCGCCGGCGTGACGGATGAGCGATTGCTCTCCCGTACCCGCGATTACTGACACCGTCCGAGATGCCATGTCCACGCGCTGGATTGTGTGAGTTCCAGCATCAGCCACATAAAGCACTTCGCCATCGAGAGCCATGCCTTGAGGGTTGTCGAAAAGAGGCGCATCGAAACCCCAATCGCTCCCAATGGGGTTCAACACACCTGGCGGTGGGGCGAACGACTCGAGTGCTAACGGGCTTTCGCCGTTACCGATGATGTCGCTGACTTCGCCGTCTTTAGATGCGACGATGACGCGATGATGATTGGAATCTGCGATGTAAAGCTTGTCGTCATCTGCGGCGAGTATCTTGCCCGGGAACGATAGAGCTCCATCGCTTTCCGCTTCCGAACCATGCTCGAATGGAACAGGATCGCGGTTCAACACACCTGCACGATCAAATTCGTCGATCATCGCGGTGAGCACGCGGTCCATCGCATCTAGTTGGAATTCACCCTCATGCCTGCCAATAACTTTGCCTTCCGGATCGATAAACATGAGCGTGGGCCACGCCCGCGCGGCGAATGCTGACATAACACGCAACTCGACATCATTCACAACTGGGTGGTTGACGTTGTAGCGGCTAACCGCGGCGCGGACGTTTTCGGTCGCTCTCTCGGTATCGAACTTTGCCGAGTGGACTCCGATCACGAAAAGCGTGTCCGCGTACTTCATCTCCAGCTTCCGCAACTGCGGAAGTATATGCATGCAGTTAATTCAACAGTAGGTCCAGAAATCGAGAATAACGATCTTGCCGCGCAAATCCGACAACTTGACCGGTTTGCTCGAATTGACCCATTCCAGACCATCGGGGAACTCTGGGGCGCGCACCTTCCCGGCGTAAGAGGGTGCAGTGGGTTGCGATGCGGCCATGAATTGTGCTCCAATGCGGCTAATGGTTCGACGGATATAGCGCAATTGTCGCACGAGCCGCGTTTATGTTTCGCATAATTGACTTATGCGTGATTCGACAAATCCAGACGAAGCGAACGAGCGAGACGGAGCTGAAGGTCCGTCAGTTACCCCTCCGCACAAAGATGATCTGCGCTCGATCATCTTCGGGCGCCCGATCCAACGCTCAGAACCAATCGAAACCAGCCAGTATTCTGCGGAACCAAAATCAGATGCCGAACCTGCGTGGTCAGACACGGCATCTGAGACCAACCTTACTGACGATCCGCCTTGGCAAGGGCGAGCTTCCCAAGTTGAAGAACCGACTGCCGATCGCGAGTACCAACGGCCTACCTTTTTCACTGAGACCGAACAAGCATACGATGAGCGTCATCCACGCGCATTGTCGCGCTTCGGCCCGCCAGCCGGTTTTGGACGTCGGTTGATTGCCTATCTGATAGATAATCTGGTCACGATCGTCGTATTGAGCCTGTTGTTCCCGCTGTTGCTCGGTCGCCCATACATCGACGTTGACGCGATAACTGCCGAAATTGATGCCGCTGGTAGTGAGTTGGCGGCCCTGGCCACGGCTACTCCTGTACTCGGATCAGACAGCCAGATTTCGGAATCCGACGGCACAAGCGCGGCGCCCGCGGAAACACAGTCGATTTCCGAAATATTCGCGGGCTTGTTGCTCGCGTTCACTGTAACTACGATCTACAACACAGTCCTTGTTGGCACATGGGGAACTACTATCGGCAAACGCGCACTTAATGTGTACGTCCTTGACAGCAATGGCAACATCCCTGGGATCCGGTTGGCATTCGCCAGATCGCTCGCCACAGTTGTATCAACGCTAATCTTCTACATCGGCTACCTTTTCATATTGCGAGAAGACCACCGGGCGCTACACGATCATCTCGTTGGGACTTACGCGATCACCTTGTCAACCGAGGAAGGCCCCGCTACTCGGGGTGAAGAGTTGGTGGATTGAACCAAAACAACCAATCAAGTCGCAGATCTGGAGCGAATCAACATGTCGGACAAACTCAAAGTATTGATCACCGGTGCCAGCGGATACATAGCGTCACAGATGCTCAAGGAGTATCGAGACAGATACGATTTGACGCTGATCGATGCTATCGACACCGGCCGCGATGGCAATCGGGTCGATGGCGTCCAAATCGTCGACCTCATCGATACTGAACGCTCTGGGTACGAACAGTACTTCACCAGGCAGGATGCGGTCATACATCTCGCATATAAACGGTCGAGCCCCGGCGGTGTCTACGGCACTGATGTCCCTCACATCGATCGCTTTGCTACCGAGCACGAAAACGTTCAGATGGCCAACAACGTCTACCGCGCCGCTTACGACGCGGGCGTAAAGCGCGTTGTGGTCGCGAGTTCCAACCATGCCGCCGATTGGTACGAACATGCGCTGATTCACAACCGCAAAAAAGAGATGGTTTTTGAAGACGAAGTGCCGCTCTCAGACAATTTCTACGGTTGGGCGAAGGCGGCTTATGAACTCCTTGCTTATCCGTACGCTTGCGGTGCGTTTGGGCGGAAGCTGGAAATCGTGCAGGTTCGTATCGGTAATCCGCGTGAGACGGATGCCGACGAGTTGCTTGCCCACGCCGACGAGTTGCATGGTGGCACGGGTCAATCGACATATAAGCGTGGGTTAGGCGCTCATTTCAGCGAACGCGACCTCAGACAGCTCTTCATCAAGGCGATCGAAACTCCCGATATCGAGAATGAGCACGGGGTACCTTGGTTGATTGTCTACGGCATCAGCGCTAACACCCGCGCCTTCTGGTCGCTGGAGAATGCTCGTCGCGTGCTTGGCTACGATCCGCAGGACGATTCCGAATTGAAGTTCACGGATCGGATCATCCAGCATTTGACGGTGGATGACCCTGCGGGACCGGGCAAAGTCGGCGATTAGAAGAGTTCGGCGGGAAGGGCTGATGTTGGTGCGAACGCGGCACCGATTGGGTAAGGAGGCTACAAACCCTTGGTGCGGGCGCAATCTGAGTTTTTACACCGACACCCTTCCCTGCCGTTCCATTGGGGGCTCACAGATTGCCGAACGTGAGCACACGATATGGCTTGCTAGAGCAGTGCCGGAACACGCGATTTTTCGCTCGGTCGATCGACCAGCCAGTCAGGTGCACCAAATAGATCATCGATGACATCCCCCGCCGGTTCGGCGACGATCGGTACACATGACTCGTTGCCGACTAGATTAAAGCCCTGTTCTACATCTGCCCGTATCGGGGATTCGGCTTCGATCTCCTCCGTCCCTGCGCGCATCCCGGCAAGGATGCTGATGCGGAGTCGGTTTGCTTTGCGTGAATCGCCATTCGGGATAAAGGATGTCGACAACACTGCCTTTTGAGGCAACTCTTTCTGCACAACTGCAATCGCTGAATTAAGCACTTTGATCGACATGTCGTGCGGCCCCGCGACAATCACGCTGACGAAATCTGCGTCACTCAGATCCAGTCCTGAAGTAATCGGGGTCTTGATGGCGTCGCGCGCAACCTTCCGGTACTCGGAAACGTCCTCGCTAGCCGCGTACGAAATCAATGTCTCACCACCACATTTGATGGCATCCAATAACTCTGGTGCCGAGTTCAGTGTCCCAGACGATTCGGCGTTCGACGCTGAGAGCACGTTCATCACTACTCGCGCCTTCGCGGCGGAGAGTTCAGAGGCCAAGTCACCGGCGATCGACGCGCTGGATAATGCATTATCACCGTCGATCAGTGCAAGCGAACAACCAGTGTTTCGTACGCGCTGCAAAGCTACTCCGGCGGTGTTCGATCGTGTGCGGCCCTCAAACGCGAAAGGCATCGTCACAATCGCTAGGACTGTCGCCCCAGTCGACATCGCTGTTCGGAGCACGGCGGGCAATATCTCCACTGTGGTCGCACCACCCAGCCCAGCCAACACGAATACGATCGGTGCTTTGCCGATCAACGTCTTCAGTCGGAACAGGTCGTTTTTATCGACATATTCGTCGTCCTCGATTCCTCCAGTCTCGCGAGTGAACATCGGGTAACCGATCGAGATCCGTCGACCAACGTTGACTAAGCGCAGATCGTCCATCTCGCGATCCACGGCGATCACGTCGTCAGGATTTCCCAAAACCCTCGATAGTTCGGATGCGGTTCTGGCTCCTGCGCCGCCGACTCCAACGATTGCGAAATCTTTTACCGCGGTCGCATTTCGTCCATCTCGTATGATCGTCATGTTGCTCTCCAAGTAATAGGCATCGGGGAGTACCTGTTAAAACCTTTGTTCAATTATTAGGGTAGCACACTGGTTCTAGTAAAATGCAAGCGCGATCGAGATATTTTTCGAATATATGTCTGAGGTGAACGCATTGGAAGCTAAACACGAACTGGAGACCACAGTTGGCGATGTGGATGTCGACAAGCATGATTCGTACTACATTCTCAAATCTGCCGGAGAAACCGCTCTGACGTACCAGCTGAAGTGGGCTGCTTGGCGCTGGCTCTACACGGTGGCTGGATGTCGAGCGATTGGAATGGAAGTCAGACTCGAAGGACCATTCGGACGGGTTGTTGACCTAGTCGGCGTTGGCAAAAACAGCATAGTCTACATCGTGGAAGTGAAGTCCTCTCGCGGCGATCTAAAGCGTGATGACAAGTCGGAAATCGATCGTAAACGCGCTGCAGCGCAACTCACAACGCTCCAAGACGCTGCGAATTTGACTGCCACAGTCCTCAACGAAGCACGCCAACATGCTGTCAAGACAACTAGATCAGGTACTGACTGGCGGCAACATCCGACCTACGTATCGGCGCACCGGGATCACGAAGACATCAAGAACCGACTCGCGTCCAAGGAACGCACGTTGGTACGCTTCTCAACCAAATTCCACGACCCATCGTTCTTGGCCTGTGCCGACCTCCACTACATCATGGCGCCAAAAGGTCTGATCAGTCGTTCTGAGCTACCACCATTTTGGGGCCTATTGAACGAAAGTTCCGAAATCGTTGTCTCAGCCGTTCAAAAACAGATTCGCAAGAACACAACACATGTGTTGCGTGCTATAGCCAATGCCAACACGCGAGATTTGATGAAAGCGTGCGACATTAGGATCGCCAAGGCAAGCCCGGAATAGTATCCGTGCTGATAACTACCTGAGGGGCGGCTTGCAGGCTACGACAGCATCTCGCCCAGGCGATCGATTGCTAATCGCAGGTTGTCTTGCGAGTTAGCGAAAGAGATGCGGATATAGCCATTGCCGTATTCGCCGAACGCGGTTCCAGAAAGAAGTGCGACACCAGCCTCATCCATCGCCCGGTCGGCGAAGGTTCGACTGTCAAGCCCGGTACCGCTGATGTTCGGGAACGCGTAAAACGCGCCGCCGGGATTTCGGCAAGACACGCCCGGAAGGTTGTTCAAGCCATCTACGACCAGATCGCGGCGGATACGGAACTCGTCCATCATCTCCGTGACCGAATCTTGGGGGCCTTGCAGTGCGGCTATGCCAGCCATCTGAACCGCCACGGATGTGCATGAGACACTATTCGTCATCAGTTTCGTGACCGCATCGAGCATGAACTCTGGGAACACGCCGTAGCCCAAACGCCAACCAGTCATTGCGTAGCTCTTAGAAAATCCATCCAAGATGATCGTGCGGTCGATCATATCGTCGAATTTTGTGATCGATGTATGCGAGCCCTCGTAGTACATGTCCTTGTAGATCTCGTCAGAGAGGACGACAAGGTCGTTCTCGACGGCGATCTTCGCGATGCGCTCCAAGTCTGCGTCGGAAATCACGCTGCCGCATGGGTTGTTAGGCGAGTTGACGATGATGAGCTTGGTGTTTTCGGTGACCAATGCCTCTAGTCGATCAACATCGAGCGAAAAATCGAAACGCTCTTCAAGCGGGATCGGTACCGCGGTACCGCCCGCATAGTTGATCATCGATTCGTAAATCGGGAAACCTGGATTCGGGTAAATGACTTCATCACCCTCTTCAATGAGTGCGAGGATGGAGAAGAACATCACAGGCTTTCCGCCCGGAGTCACGATTATGCGTTCAGCCGGAATCTCGTAGCCTTGCCGTTCGGTCTGGTGAGTAGCCACCGCTTCGCGTACCGGCATCTCTCCAGGCGACGGTCCATAGTGCGTGTAACCACCGTCGAGAGCGTTCTTAGCCGCGTCTATTATGTGGCCAGGTGTATCGAAATCCGGCTCGCCGATCTCTAGGTGAACTATGTGCCGTCCTTGGGCTTCGAGTTCTCTGGCGCGAGCCAGTGTCAGGAATGCAGTTTCCGTGCCTAGGCGGTCTTGTCGCGATGCTAGTGACTTGGGCAATCTCTCACAACCCGTGTTTTACTTGGAATTTGGTATTGATTCGTTCGCGTCAATCATGGTGCCGAACCAATCGAGACGCAACTTTCAAGGATACTCCAAGCATTTTGGATCAAAGCGAAGAAACCATGGACTACGTCCGGTGGGCAGAGCGTTACGATATCTTCTATGAAGCCGCGCCCGAAGGCGAATTGGAGTTTTACCTTAACGCCATCGACCGATGCGAGGGATCGGTTTTGGAGTTAGGCGTTGGAACGGGCCGGATCGCCATCCCGGCGGCGGCGATGGGTCACGATGTAATGGGCGTTGATGTCCACCGTCCGATGCTCGATCGTGCGCGTCTAAAATCCACTGCCGCTCCCCTGCCCGGCAAGTTGCAATTGATCGAAGGCGACATGTCGAAGATCGATCTCCCGCATAAAGATTTTGACCTTGTAATAATCCCAGCGCACACGCTTGCTCTATTAACCAATGAGCACGATCAATCCGAAACTTTGATGCGCTGCGCCGAACATATGGCTCCGAACGCCACCCTCATCTTCAACCTCTTCAACCCTTCGGATGATTTGATCCACGGAGATCCAGATGAGATGTTTCTACTAGGTGTGGTTGAAGACGACGAATCCGATGTCCGACATGTTTTGACGGGAACTAACGACTTCGACACGACGCGTCAGGTAAATCGATGCACTCAAGTCATTGAAACTCTCAACGCCGAAGGTGAATCGATCGACCGTGAAGAGTTGCAGGTCGTGTTCCGTTATCTGCACCACCACCAAGTCAAAGACATGCTCGAAAAAGCGGGGCTTCGGGCGATAGAAGTGTTTGGCGATTTCGACGGATCGCCACTGACCGACGATAGTGAAGAGATGATCTACATCTGTCGGTTTAAGTGAACGGCGAAACCGGCTGGATTAGTTAACAGGCGGGGGCGCGGGTGGAGGTTCAACTGGTTCGATGCCGGGGGCGCGTTCCTCGATATTTGCCAACCATTCCTCAGCTCGCTCGATTATCGTCGGTAGCTTCGGATCTTGTGAAAGCGATATCGCTTCCTCGAAATCCCACTTGGCTTCAGCGTATTGTCCTGCTCGCACCAACAAAATCCCTCGATCCAAAAAGTAAGAAGCCTGCGCGGGTTGTAGCTCAATGGCGTAACTGAAGTCTGAGTATGCCGCGCTTCCGTCAAGCAACACGTCACGATGGTATCGGCCGCGCCACCAGTAGACTCCGCCATCTTCAGGAGCCAAACTGATGGCGGTCCGGAAATGCTCAGACGCAGCGTCGTAATCATTCTCGGCGGCTCTGACGCGACCCAACACGAGATGCGCGTTGATCTGCTCATCATCCAATTCGAGCGCACGCAATGAGTCGTTCTTCGCTCCCTCGAAATCGCCCATTGAGACGCGAACCATAGCTCGTTGTCCATAGATCGACCCCACGTTAGGCCGGAGCGAAACGGCTCGGTCGTAATCGACCATCGCGTCCTCAAGTTCGCCCTGCATCATGCGCGCTTGCCCACGTCCCGCCCACGCACGAGCGAACTGCGGCTCGATCTCGACGATCGTTGAAAAACGACGCTCGGCATCTTTGAACTCGCCGCGATCAAGCGTTCGATGTGCGGCTGAGTACATGCTCACCGTTTCACGCGTCGCCGGCGTTGGAACAGGCGACGGTGTCGCCGTGGGGGTCGACGTCGGCGTCAACTCAGGTTGCGGCGTCGCAGTGTTCACTGGTGCCAGCATCACCACTTCCGTTGGTGTTGGCGGCACTTGCGTCGGCGTTGGAGTTGGCTCGGCTTGCTGACAGGCAGACATCAACATCGCCGTGGTTAAAGACACGACAAGCAGCACCGCCACCATCAAGCGGATTTTGTTTCTGAAAATCATCACTGAATCAAGGATACGAATTTGATGAGAAGAAGGTTTCTCCAAGGCATCAGTCGGTTCGTATGCCGGCATACGAACCGCTCGTCATCTGCCGACCAAACCTGATACCAACATCTCGACTGCCAGACGACGATCTACGCGCCCGGTTTTCGATCCGACATCCACGTCCAACATGTGTAGATGCATCGCCCTCAAGCGTACCGATCCGATTCGCGATGCTTGCTTGCACGTTTTGTCCAACAACCAAGGCATGTTTATGCGTAGACGCTGACCAATCTCGGACCTCGATGATCCGCGACTCATCATGTGTGCTGCGACGATCAGGATACGAACCTGACGGGTGAGCAAAGCGAAAATACCTTCGATCGATTCGCCGTTAGCGATGAGATTCTGGACTCCACCGATAGCGAGGTTGTGTCTGCCTTCGATAATCGCGTCCATCACGTTGAAGATGCGGTCCTGGCTCGTGTCAGCAACCATCAGATCTATGTCGTTTGGTTGGAGCATTCTCCCATCCGCATACAGAGCGAGTTTCTGGATCTCGCTATCTAGCCGTCTGACATCGTCGCCCCCGATGTCGTTGAAACGGCTGATCGCGTTCTCTGACACTTGAACGCCATGAAAGTCGAAGCGTTTGCGGATCCAATCTATACGATCGCGTCTGTCAGGAACCAGATGCGTTTCCACTTCAGCGAAGGAGGCTAAAGCCTTCAACGGGCGAGAAGTCAGGCTTAGCCGCACGTTCTCAACGAATATCAAGTCGTTGGTTATCTGCATCGCTTCGTTTGCAATCTTCTCTCCGAACGACTCCCAATCTGCGCGGATCCTCTCGCCTCGCGTGTCTATGGGTTTCAACATTCCCTTAACGACGACCGCGCGTCGATCAGTTAAGAACGGAGATATCATCGCCGCCGCGAATACTTCGGCCATTCTGGCGTTAGGCGCTTCGAAGACCGTCACGTTCGGAGCGCGAAGTTCCGGCGGGCCGAGCGCGGCTAGGTGTGCCTCAAGCGAATTGGCGATGGAGAATTCGTCATCGCCATGGATCAATCTGATCATGTCGAATCCAGATTAATTGATGCTTCTGCAATCAAGATGGTATAGGTAGGAATCTTCGATTTCTATAATCGAATCTTGGTCGCTTCACAATCTCGACAGTAGAAAACGGATGTCCACAGCCATAATCGGCCTCGCCGCCGCGGGGAAGACGACGGTGTTCAATGCACTGACGCGCGGCTCAGTCGACAAAGGTCTCTACGGGGCGGCAAAGTCGGTCAATATCGGCATCGGCGCCAAACCAGATGCGCGTCTCGACTTTATTCACCACGCTTTCAAGAGTCGTCGCAAGGTTCGTGCTGAAATGACGTTCTGGGATATGCCCGTCGACTATTCTTCAGGCACTGTGCTGAGCCGTGAGACGGTCAACTCTCTACAGAAAGCGAAAGCTCTTCTGTTGGTCGTCCGTAAGTTCGAAGATCCCTCAACACCGCACCCAGACGGATCCGTGGATTGGTTGCGTGATCTTGAGAAACTCGCTTTCGAAATCCTGTTCGCCGACATTGAATTGCTGGATAGGCGTGTTGAACGGGTAGAGTCTGGCATGAAGGCACTGAAGTCGTCCGAGCGCGTTCAAGCTGTCGCGAATATCGAAGCGCTCAAAGAAATACAGACGCTGCTCGAAGATGGTTCACCGTTGCGGTCTATGTCTCTCGACGAATCTGCGGCGCGAGCGATCTCCGGTTCCTTCGCACTCAGCGGATTGCCGTTCGTGGTCGCTGTAAACGTCGGCGAAGACGACATCGGTATCGATCCCGACGAACTCCGTTCCCAAGCTGTTGTCAGCCTCGGTTCGAACGTCATTGACGACCAGACTAAGATCGTCCCGATATGCGGTTCCTTGGAAGAGGAGTTGAGAAGCATGGACGACGCAGAGGCGAATGAGCTGCGTTTCGAGTTGGGTATCGCCAATGACAACAGTGAAACCCTGATGGATGCCTGCCTCAGGTGCCTGAATACGCAGACGTTCTACACCGCTTCAGATCGCGAGGCGCGAGCGTGGCACTTCCGCGCTGGCTCGAGCGCACCCGAGGCAGCTGGTGTAGTCCACTCAGATATGGAACGCGGATTCATCCGCGCTGAGGTGGTCGCCTACGACGATTTCACACGTTGCGGTAGCATGATGGAAGCAAGAAAACAGGGGGTTTTGAGGCAAGAAGGCAAAAACTACACCTTCGTAGATGGTGATTTGGCCAACTTCCTGTTCTCGGTTTAACTACGCCGAAAAAGCCCATCGTTGAACGAAACCTAGGCCAACAGCAATGACCCGATCCCTATTCATCGTCCGACTTGTGCAACCCTTCCCCGGTCTCGATGGCTACGACGAGATGCTGTCGAACTATTGGTCGGCTGTCAAAGCGCAACTCGATCGTCAAGCGATCACTTCCGGCTCCATCAATCGCATATTCGTCGAAACAGTAACGGGCCGCGGCGAAGACGCTCTGGTCCAGTTGCAACAGATCAATCCATCGGCAAGCCAACTCGTCCGCAACTTGATCGCAAGTGGCGCAGTCATCGAAGAGTTCGAGGACACCGAACTTTTGGGCGAGCTGATCGACTGGGGTCAATGCGCATCGCAGAACCTGATGTCTGAAAAGGTGCGAAGCATTGTGCAATCAGGCCAAGTAGAAGCTGCTGGCGCTCGCGACGAGCATTTACAGAAACGGTTCAACGACGCGATCAGGGACGACGAGTCCGCGGTCGTTTTCGCTGTCTCAGGTCAATTGCCGATACCTGATCGTATTGAGAGGTTCATTGTTTCGCCGCCCGAGTTGGATCAACTTGAACGTTGGTTGAGAGCAAAGATGGAAGAGGCGCGGCGTGAGATGATGGAACAAGCGCAGCGCCAAGCCGATCAGCAACCGGGATCAGCAGCAGGCGGATCTAGCCAATCATCATCAGGCGGTCTTTGGACTCCGTCTTAGGCACGTTATCGGTCTCTAGACGAGTTGGGAGGCGCGCTTTAATCAAATTGTCACACCCTCCCCTCAAATTTCCCGATGCCATTGGTGTTGAACGCGCTGGGAACGATCTGCGTGAGCCCATCGCCGTCTACATCCATATCCCGTTTTGCCTTTCGAAATGCAACTACTGCGACTTCAACACGTACGAAGGGATCGAATCTCTAATACCTTCGTTCGTCAATGCGTTGTCGTCCGAGATTGGCCTGTGGGGCACGCGGCTTAGCCGTCCTGACGTATCAACCGTTTTCTTCGGTGGCGGAACACCTTCTTACCTGCCTGCCGGATCGATTACCTTGCTTTCAGAACGTCTTCGCGAAGCAACGAATATCGTACCCGGTGCGGAAGTCACCTTGGAAGCCAACCCCGATGACGTCAATGCCGAAAAGGCCTATGCGTGGTTGGAAGCAGGGTTCAACCGCATCAGTATCGGGATTCAATCATTTGACGACCAGATTCTTCACGCTCTTTCTCGTCGACATGATTCGGATCAGGCAAGACTAGCGGTCGCGACTGCACGATCCGCCGGGTTCGAAAACATCAGCATCGACTTGATGTTCGGTTTACCAAACCAATCATTAACCATCTGGGAAGACTCACTGAAACGCGCGATCGAACTTGAGACAGATCATCTATCGTTGTACGGCTTGCAAATCGAACCGGGAACGCCGTTAGAAAGAGATATCAAGCGGGGCACCGCCCCAACACCAGACGACGACTTGGCCGCCGATATGTATGAGATGGCGATGGATTACTTGTGCGAAGCCGGATATGAGCACTACGAGATATCCAACTGGTGTAAGCCAGGGTTCCGGTCGCGTCACAACCTCGCATATTGGCTGAACCAGCCGTATCTCGGCGTAGGGCCAGGAGCACATTCTTCGATGATGGACAGGCGATTCGCAAACATGAAGTCGCCGAGACGATACATCTCCGCCATCGCTTCGGCTAGCGTTTCAGACGAGGTAGTTGACGCACCGGTAGAACAAGGCGAAATCGCCGTCGATTTCGTCGAAGTTACATCCTTTGAGATGGCGATGTCGGAAACGATGATGCTTGGCATGAGGTTGTCTGATGGGATGAGGAAATCGGAGTTCCAACGTCGTTTCGGGATTTCGATGAGCGGTGTCTATGGGCAAGAGATATCTAAGCTTGTTTCAACAGGGTTGGTCGAGGACGACGGCGACCGCATTCGCCTCACACGTCACGGAAAGCTCCTTGGCAATAACGCGTTCGAATCTTTCATCATCGCAGGCGATTGAAACCGAGATGGACTTGAGTAAAGAAGGCTCATACGAACCCGCACTCGACGGTGTAGATTTCCCGGAGCATCTCGAGGAAGCAGTCGAAATTTGGGATGAAATCTCCGGTTGGTGGGACGACAAGATCGGTGATGGAAACACTGCTCAGGATTACCTCATCGAACCGACACAGGAGCGGTTGCTCTCACTCGAGCGCGGCACCAAAGTCCTCGACATTGCTTGTGGTGCTGGTCGCTTCACACGACGCATGGCCGACCGCGGCGCGAAGATTACTGCCATCGACCATTCAAGCGTGTTCATCGAGAGGGCGCGAGAGCGTTCGAAAGGTTACGAAGAGCAAATCGAATTCTTGGTCGCCAACGCCGCCGATGCAGAAGCTTTGAGGGCGTTGCCTGGCGCACCATTCGATGCTGCGATCTGCACTATGGGCATCATGGACATGGCTGTCATTACGCCGCTGGCAGAAACGTTGCCGCGGTTGCTGAAACCGGGCGGCAGATTCGTGTTCAGTGTTTTACACCCCGTATTCAACTCAGATGGCACACGTAATACGTTGGAGCGTGAATTCACGGCCGACGGCGTCGAAGAACGTTTCGCTGTCTGGGTCCCTGATTACCTCAGAACTCGAGCATACCGCGGCATCGGAATCCAGGGTCAGACAAGGCCGCATTGGTACTTTCATCGACCGATCAATGAGTTGTTGCGAGTGTTCTTGAATCAGGGATTCGCGCTGACAGGGCTCGAGGAACCGCGCTTTCCCATCGAGGCTTATTCAGAAGCCAAATCGCCTCTCTCTAGCGTGTTCTGGCGCGAATTTCCACTCGTGATGGTCGTCCGTCTCGATTTGCCTCGCTGAAAGACCGACTGCCTAACTGATCCGCTATGGCATCTTGGCGGTGAACGATTTGCCGATTCGTCCGATAATCCATACTTATCGGCATATCCGAGAAGGCTTAACACCACCGCAATGTTCGTCGCAGGAACCGCAGGACACGTAGATCACGGCAAGTCAACGCTCATCGAGAAGCTGACCGGAATCGACCCGGATCGCCTGCGCGCGGAAAAGGCTCGCGGCATGACCATCGAGCTCGGGTTTGCGTGGCTCGAACTCGAGGATGGCAGCGAGGTCAGCATCGTTGATGTACCCGGCCATGAACGTTTCGTGAAGACGATGCTCATGGGTGCTGGAGGTTTCGATCTCGCCCTTTTGATCGTAGCCGGTGACGAAGGTCCGATGCCGCAGACACGCGAGCATCTTGCGATATTGGATCTGCTCGAAGTTAGCGACGGCATTGTCGTCATTACCAAGTCTGACCTTGCAGACTCGGAACTGATCGAGCTAATTGAGATCGAAATATCAGAGATTCTGGAAGGCACATCTTTGGAAGGATCACCAATGATCGCCGTGTCGGCTGAAACTGGAATCGGACTGGATGATCTGCGCGGCATGATCACTGACTTTGCCCGAAACAAACCGGCGCGGACCATTAACGAACGTCCGAGGCTCTTCATCGACCGGGCATTCAGCGTCGCTGGTTTCGGCGCGGTTGTAACAGGAACCCTCGACGGTGGGCGACTGAAGGTCGGCGACGAAGTAGCACTGCTTCCGTCTGGCGAAACCGCCCGTATCCGCGGGTTGCAGAGCCACAAATCTCAGATCGATATCGCGGTCCCGGGCACAAGAGTAGCGGTCAGCATTAGCGGTATTTCGCACACAGAGATAGAGCGCGGCGAAGCTCTAATCAAGCGCGGCCAGTTTGATACCACGACGGTTTTCGACGCTTCGCTTAGATCGATATCCGACGCCAAACGTCCAGTGAAGCACAACCACCACATTACTCTCTACGGTGGCACATGGGAAGAACCTGCTACTGTACGATTGCTCTCTCACGACGAGTTGAAGGCTGGTGAAACAGGCTGGGCTCAAATCAATATGAGTAACCCGCGACCAATAATCAAGGGCGATCGGTTCGTGATCCGTGATAGCAACGACACGTTAGGTGGCGGTGTCGCATTGGTCACCAACGCTCCTCGCCATCGACGCAACGACCCATCGGTCATCGAGCATTTGCAAGTATTGTCCGAGGGCCGTCCAGAGGATGTCATTCTCCACGCGCTAGGTCAACTCGTAGTCGCTAACTGCACTCAAATTGCCGAAGCCACACATATGTTGATCAGCGACGTCGAAGCGGAGGTGTCCAAACTAACCGGTACGGGAGACTTGATCCGTCTAACGGCGGATGCGACAGCTCTATACATGACAAGATCAAACCAAGATTCGTTGCGAGTTCAAGTGAGGGATGCGCTAACCGATTACCACAACAGATATCCGCTGCGCCGCGGGATGCCACGGCAAGAACTGCGGAATAGGCTACGGCTCGATTCAAGCGGGTTCGACGCCATAGTCGATAACATCGTGAATGATGGTTTGATGGCGCAGGACGGAACCACTGTCAGGATGGCGGGTCACGAGGTTATGTTCACTTCCACCCAGAAACAGGAAGCAGATCGTTTCTTGGATGTCTTGCGTGAACATCGCTATTCTCCGCCCGCGTGGAACAAGATCGATGCCGAGTTGCTCGGAGCACTCACCGATCGTCGCGAGGTCGTTAGCGCCGGTCCTGAGGTTGTTTTTGCTGCTGAGGTTTTCGACGAGATGCGAGACAAGATCATCGACTACTGTCAGGTTAACGACGCGGTTTCGATAAACGATGTTCGGGAGCTGCTCGGCACGAGCCGGAAATACTCGCTCGCGCTCTTGGAGCAGTTGGACCGCGACAACGTCACTATGCGCGTCGGCGATATGAGGGTGTTGAGATGATAGCAACCCCTGAAAAGCTGACATTGACCTTGCACGATCCGCCGTTCAAGGTTTCTAACCTTTCATCGCTGTTCCGTTCGCTGCAGGCGGCAGTCCGCGAAACTGCAGCCGCGGGCGAACCGGTCGAGAGCTTATTTTCGAACCAGCAAGGGCCGTTTCTAGTAACGGATGTCGCGAACGGCACCGACGGGGAATTGACGATGTCGCTCTGGTTCGTAGATCGTGACAATCAACCGTTGATGGATCGATCAGAGGAGACATTCGTCAGCGCGATTTCAGAGCTTGAGCGGACAATACTGCGCGGCTCTCAACATACTTTTTGGGGAGCGCCAGCCTATCAATCGGAAATCCACGAAGACGATTCGCGCATGTTGCGGTTCATCGCAGTTTTGCGCGCCTTCCGCTCGGCGACGATTTCTTACGACGGTCGAAACGTTGTATTGCGCGATGGGCTCTTCGCTTCTGAACGAGCCTGAACGGCCTCTCAACCGAGACCCATGTCGGCGACTTCGTCTTCGTCGAATCCCAAAAAGTGCCCAACTTCGTGCCACACGGTTCTTAACACTTCTTCGTCTAAGTCCTCGCGGTTGTCCACGGCCTCTTCGATCGGTCTTTGAAAAATCGTGATCTTTGAGGGCAACGTGGATGCGTGCGACCCACCATCGGCCAGCGAAACACCTTCTGATAACCCGAATAGTGTTTCATCCCGGTGCAATCCGAGTTCGTTGAGCTTAGTGCCTGAAGGCTCTGGCTCAACGACGATGTCGACATTTTCGCTCTGGAGCCGCTCATAGAATTCGGGAGCCAATGACTTGAGCGCGTCTAGAACGATACCGTCGAACTCTTCCGGCGAAACTCGATATGTCATCTTTGACGTCAGCGGCGCGTCAGGAAGACGCCTGCTCCCGAATCGTCTTTAACGCATCGACGTTAGGTTTGTCCGGACCGTTCTTTTCGTAGCCGGGGACTTCCAAGTAGAACGGCACATCGGCGAATGCGGAATGCGACATGATGTTCAAGAAACCCTCTTCGCCTATCAACCCTTCTCCGATGTTGTCATGGCGGTCTACTGACGAGCCGCGATCTCGCATCGAGTCATTGGCGTGCACTGAGCGTAGCAAGTCAAGCCCGATCTCACGGTCGAACTCTTCCATGGTTTCGTCGAGCCCATCCTTAGTGACGACATCATATCCAGATGCCCAAACGTGCTGTGTGTCAAAACATGTTGCGACGCGCGGGTTGTCGATTGCTTTGATGAGACGTCCCAACTCCTCGAATTTCGATCCAATGTGATCACCAGAGCCAGCAGAGGTTTCAAGCATGAGCAAGGCTTTGCCCGGCGCGTTTTCGATGACTTGATTGACGCCCTCGACAAAATGATCAAATACGGCTTCCAATCCGGCACCTCGATGGCTTGCGGGGTGGAATACCAGCCCAAGCGCGCCCAAACGCTCGGTTTCTGTCAACTCGGCAGTCAGAGATGCTCGGCTCTTCTCGACTAGTTCCGGGTTAGGCGAACCTAGTGCGGTGAGATATTTCGCGTGGACGATGGTGGGGCCTAGGCTGGATTCCACGATCTTCTCGTGATAGCTCTGCAAAGGCTTGTCTTTGATGGGCGGCACTCGCCACATCCTGGGAGACGCGGCGAATATCTGTATGCATTCCGCGCCGATATCCTGCGCGCGATCAATCGCCTTGTCGACTCCGCCGCTGGTTGATACATGTGCGCCTATGAACATCGGAATACCGTCCATTCAACTATGAGATATGCGTCGAGATGCGACACTCTCGACAATGAAAGTGTAACCCCCGACTGCAAATACACGACGGGTTCAGAGGTTAGCTGGTGCGACGGCGAAGCCTTGGCAACCTACTAGTGATTCGTTGCAAAGCACCTTCGTCCCAAGAGACCAACACCTGAGCAGCGATGAAGATCGACGAATAAGTTCCGACGATGACACCGAGGAGCAACACGATCAGGAAGTCGCGCAAACTCTGGCCGCCAAAAAGCAGCATCGCCATGATAACCGTCGCGGTCGTGATGCTAGTGCCCAAAGATCGGATGATCGATTCTCGAATTGACGCGTTCACCGTCATTCGAAAATCTCGAGAGGGTACCAGCAAGACATTCTCTCGAACTCGATCAAAGATGACGATGGTGTCGTTCACTGAATAGCCAATCACGGTCAGTATGCCAACAATGAAGATAGCATTGACTTGCGCGTTGAGAGCAACTCCGAGCACCGCGAAGATGCCCAACACAATCAGAACGTCGTGCACGAGTGCAATGACCGCGGAGACCGCGTAGCGATACGATCCCGGCACAGTCCGGAACGCGTACATGATGTAGAGCATGACGAACAGTGCGGCGACAGCGACAGCGATTATGGCGTTGCGCACCGTCCCTTCGGCAACCGACGAACCTACCGTCGCAGTCTCAAGGGTTATGGGTGTATCGCCGGTGATCTTCGTCAGCTCGGCGTCTACGACATTCTTGCCTTCGTTGCCTAAATCGTTGGTCCGAACGAAGTATTGACCCTCACCCAAGTCTTGGACGATCGCCTCGGGATGACCGCTTGCGACGAGAGCATCGTTAACCGCGTCCGTACCCGGATCATTGGCGCCGAAGTCGTACGTCGAGCTGGTGCCGGAGACAAAGTCGATGCCGAGATTGAGACCCGGCGCGAACAGTAACACGACAGAGACCACCGCTATCGTCACCGATATCGGTAGGAATATCTTGCGTAGTGCTACAAAATCCATCGTTCTGTTTTCGAGCCGATTAGGACTGTGCTCCCGGATCCGCTACCGGCACGAACACGTTGGAAGCATTGCCGACACCGGTGCGGGCAATGAGTCTCAACATCAATCTGCTTGCGAAGAATGCCGTGAACATGCTCAACAGCACACCGATACCCAATGTCAACGCGAAGCCTTGCATGATGCTGGTGCTGAAGCGATCACCGAACCAGAACAGCACCACCGCGGTGATTACCGTAGAAATGTTGCCGTCTCTGATCGAAGGCCATGCGCGATCGAATCCGGTGTTGAGCGCAGCGAGAAGGTCTCGGCCCGCTCGTAGCTCTTCCTTCGTCCTCTCGGCGATAAGGACGTTAGCGTCAACCGCAAAACCGAGAGACAGAATGATCGCTGCTGTGCCAGACAGCGTCATAGTGACCGGTACTAACTTGAAGATGCCCAACAGCATCACCGTATAGGCTGCTAGCGATAGGCTCGCCACAATACCCGGTACCTTGTAATACGAGATCATGAAGATGACGAGGAGAACTAAACCGATGCCGCCGGCAACGAGGCTCCGCTGCAACGAATCGGCACCCAGGATCGCGTCTACGCTGCGTTCCTCTGACAACTCCAATTCAGCCGGCAATGCACCAGAACGAAGCTGAATGGCTAGAGTGCGAACGCGCTCGGTTGTGAAGTCGCCACCTGAGATGATCGCACGGCCGTCGGCGATGCCTTGTCCGCCCTGCGTGTTAACAGTCGGGGCAACAAGCTCGACGTTGTCGAGATAAATCGCCAACACGTCGCGGTTTCTTGCGACTCTCCCGGTTACCTCGAAGAAAGCGTCTCTTCCAGATTCGTTGAAGACAATCGTCACCACCGGCTCAGGGGGCGTGCCTTCGATTGACGGGAAGGCGTCGTCGAGATCTTCTGCGGAGATGTTAGTCGCTTGCTCAGTGAAGTACAGCGGCGAGGCGCAACGCAGCAGCAACCATTCGGTCTCGGACAATCCGTCGGGCGGCCATTCCTCGACGGGCACATCGGCAGGGGGTACGATCGGACCGCACTTTCGCTCGCGGAACTCTAGCTGCGCCGTTGATCCGATAAGGGCTTTAGCTTCTTGCACTCCACCTGATACGGTCCACTGCGTTACATAGCCAGGCGATCGGATCGAGGCGAAGTTGCCGATGTCAGCGAGCTGTCGGGTCAAATCTTCGATGTCCGAGGGCAAGATGTTGCCTTGATCATCAAAGGTTCGATCCTGCAACTCGCCCTTAAATTCAGCCTCGAAGAAGACGGCATCCACTTGCTGGAAACCGCCGACTTCGTCCGTCAAGAACAGGATCGTGTCGGTTCCGTCACTGACTACGACATCCTTGAAGCCTGCCGCTTCGAACGCAGCTTGAACTGCCTCGGTTGTAGGTGCGACCCGTATCGGATCAGGCAGCTGAATCTGATCGTCCGAGCTGTCCATCGCTGCATCATCTTCGGATGCGGATGCATCGGCTTCGTCATCGGTTGCGATAGAGGTGGTTGGATCAAGCTCGGGAACTGTGATCTCATATTCGAATGTGGCTCTAAGCGTAGCCGGATGCTTCTCGCGGAACTGCATTAGCCAGTCATCAGCCTCGCGCCCCTCGAATTCATCGAAAGTCACGATCATCGAAGCGTCTTCATTAACGAAGACTTCGACCCCCGACTTACCTAAGTCAGTTTCGAAGAAGGCTTCCACATCTTCGGGAGTAACGTCTGCACCATCGATCGCGACGTTGAGCGAAGACTGGCTCTGACCGGGAAGTTGGATCAGTATGCGGTCTGGCGGGTTGCCGAGGACTTGAACAGTCGGTTCACTTACACCGAAGGCGTTGACACGACGTTCGATGATGGTTCGGATAGCCTCCACGTCTTCCGCAGTGGGTACTTCACCCTCTGCCGGAATGATGTCGTAGATAAGGTGCGTCCCGCCTTGCAGGTCTAGACCGAGGCTTAATCCCAGGAACGAGTCTTCGTTGCCACGATCGAACTCGAAGTTGACGATGCTGAAGTTGACGCGAGGGATAGAGATGACGACAGCGGCGATGATGACAAGCGCCGCTACGAAAATCAGACCTCTTAAGTCGCGAGCCACGTGTAGTTAACCGATGTCGCGCAGGTGCCGACGGAAACGCGCGCAACTCGGCGCTATGCGGTCTTTTTGCGGTTCGCTGTCCACTTCGAATAAGGTCTTGCCGAGCGGCTTTATCTGCAAATGCGCTATTGACAAAAATGACTTCGATACAACCCTCTGGATCGAAGCCTCAAACATCAAAGTATAGCACCGAGCGAATTATCTCTCGCCCCTGATGTGATCCGATGAACGACTCTCGGAATCACCTTCTGGGGGCTTGGTAGGGGGTTCAAGGTCGTATGCAAGTTCCGACATCGAGTGGCCTGGGGTGACCTCGCTCAACTTAGCCTTTGCGACAAGCAATTCCGGCGCAGAAGTTCCGGCACTAGGATGATCGTGGTCTACCTCGTCGTGATGCGCTTCGATGTTGTAGTTGACATCGTGCAGATGAGTTTCCCCGGGTTCCGGCTCCTCGCCGACCTCTCTGAGACGCTCATGTTCGAGCAGGTGATCCATGAACATGATGCCGTTCAGGTGATCGATTTCGTGCTCAAGGGCTTGGGCGAGCAGCTCCTCAGTCGAAATTCGCCATTTCGATCCGTTTTCATCCAGCGCTCTAGCCGTAACGCTTACTGACCGGCTGACCATGCCGACGTAACCGGGCAGGGATAGGCATCCCTCTTCGACCTCACGCTGGCCCTCGGTCTTGGTTATCTCCGGGTTTACCAACCAGTAAGGCTCTTCTTCAGGAAGGTGTAGGGCGATCACTCGTTTCAAGATGCCAACTTGGTTCGCAGCCAACCCGACGCCTTCAGCGTCGATGAGCGTCTCGACCATGTCTGCTGCGAGTTTTCGCACATCGTCGTCGATACGCCTGACCGTACGACATTTGCGCCGAAGTATCGGATCGGGAAAGATGCGTATTTCTCGAATGGCCATTGCGTCCTGGTTATGAGATTTTACTGGCAGACGGCAGTTGACGATTTAATTGCGACGGGCTACTCCTGCGGTCTCGCTTCGCGGCCCCCTCTTAATCTCCCCCTGAAGGAGGAGGGGCAGGTGGGTTCTGAAAGGGGAGTTTATTTAGGGCGTGCTTGTATGTCCACTTGGGGAGGCTCTTTGCTGCCGGGCCTTCTTGGGGAAGGCCCGGCGGCCAGGGTCTTCGGGCCCGTAGGAACTGGCCCTCGCCTCGAGCCTCGGTCCTTGTACCGTGACCGGTGCTCCTTCCCTCTCCATCGCCGCTTCCCTTACGGAAGCGGGCGACCCCGGAGAGGGGTCAGATGCTGCGCAGAGCGGTGTGACAGAC
>VXSB01000030.1 GCA_009838175.1 Chloroflexota bacterium | reverse complement strand
CCCCCTAGCCCCCTCCTGAAGGAGGGGGAGGGATGAGAGTAGTTAATCTGCTCCTGTAGGGGGAGGGATGAGACGACGACGATTCATCTGAGGCGTGGCAATTCTTGGCCTCGGCGATAGCGTTGCTGGTAGTAGACGCGTTCATCGTAGGTCCCCGGCTCGTAATGCCCATCATGCGGATCTGGGCCCGAGTAGACGTTAGGGTCTGGCGGGTTTGCTGCCACGACATCCTCGTCGAAGTCGACACCCAGTCCCGGCTCTTCGGGCACTGTGATATAGCCATCAACAGTAGGCAAGTGGGGTTGGATGACTTGGTATCTTTGTGGCACATCGTCCTCGAGGCGTTCAAGGATCAAAGCGTTGGCGATTGACGCCAAAATGTGTATCGCCGCATACTCTGCCACGGGACCCAACGATCCGGAGTGCGGGGCGACGTTGATGTAGTGCGCCTCCGCCAACGCTGCGATCTTCTTCAACTGTGTGATGCCGCCGATTCTGCCGGAATCAGGTTGGACAACATCGACGATCTCGTCCTCGATGATCTCTCTAACACCCCATATATGCGAATGACGCTCCCCAGCCGCGATCGGAATGTCCACGTTGTCTTGGACGCGACGAAGCGCTTCAGTGTTCTCCGGGGGTACCGGGTCTTCGTAGAAGAGCAGGTTGTACGGCTCTAGGCCCTTGCCCACGATGATTGCGTCTTTGGTTGTAAACCATGGTGGGCCATGCGCGTCGACCATGATGTCCATCTCATCTCCGACGGCGCGGCGAATGGAGTCGACCTTTTCAACGGTGCGGTAGACTCCGCCTGTTTTTACGCCGGTAATCCCGCGGTCGCGTAGCTCGAGAGCACGATCGGCTGTTGCAGCATGGGCGTACGTGCGGATCTTCTTGCGGACACGACCTCCGAGGAGGTTCCAGACCGGGGTGTTCAACGCTTTGCCTTTGATATCCCATAATGCGATATCGATGGCGTTGATTGCGCCGGAGCCTGGGGTACCGGTCATTCCGTGTCCCATCATGGCAACGATCATCTTCTGGTGAAGGCGTTCGATGTCCATCGGGTCTTCGCCGATAATCACGTTTGATAGATCTTCCACCGCGGTTCGGACGACGCGCGGCCATCCCGATCCCTCGCCTACGCCATATATGCCCGCATCGGTGTAGACCTTTACGAAGCACCAGTTGCGGCTGCCGCCGCCGGACATGAGGAAGGTTTTGATTTCGGTGATTTTCATGGAACTACCGTCGTTTCTGCGCCTCAGCACCGCGATGCGCTCTGTTGCGTATTCAGTTAGAGATAACGGAATGAATGATACGCGTTACAATGCGGATACAAGACATTCCAACGCCAAAAGACGCTCCAGAGCGGGAGAGTAAGTAGATGGCAGACACCACAATCACAACATCCGACAACGGGTCGTACTGGGTCAGCGGCAACTTCGTGATTTGCGATGCTGAAGGGAACGAATTCCCGGTTCAGGGCGAGGCGTATCTGTGTCGTTGCGGGCAGTCGGAGGAAAAGCCGTTCTGCGACGGATCGCATAACCTAGCCGGATTTTCAGACTCCTGCAGGGCATAAATCTTGGCCGAACCAACTCGCATATACGTCTGGAACAACGACGCCTTACAGGTAGTCGGAGATTTCGACCTGCGCGATGCCGAAGGTGGCGAGTTCAAGCAACACGGAAAAGTGCGGCTCTGTCGGTGCGGCATTTCGAACACCAAACCGTACTGCGACAACTCGCACATCCGCACTGGTTTTCAGAGCCAAGTGAGCGCGAACGCTGATTAAATCGGTCGTGGTTTGAGGTGAAGTGTGGCGTGCTAAGGCACTAGCACGGTTCGGGCGACTGCTCCGGCTTCCATGTCGCGAAACGCCTCGTTTACTTCGGTCAATGGTCGCGTCCGAGTAACTAGATCATCGAGATTCAGGCGTCCTTGTCGGTACATCGCAATTAGCCATTGGAAGTCGTATCGTGGTCGCCCGGTACCGGCACTGCATCCTATGAGTGACCTGTCGAGGAACAGGTGGCGCATGGGGATCGTCACTTCGCCATCGTCTGGCGCAGCGCCGACTAGGACTGCCGTCCCGCCTTCGCATGTTGCTTCCAGCGCTTGACGAAGGGTCGCTGGTTGGCCGATCACTTCGAACGCGTAGTCGACACCGCCGTCGGTCAGTTCCCGGACAGCTTCGACAGCATCGTTCTTAGACGCGTCCACGGTGTCAGTGGCGCCGAGTCTAGTGGCGTACTGGAACTTGGAAGGATTCGTGTCGATAGCAATGACTCGTGATGCGCCAGCGATATACGCGCCTTGGATGACGTTAAGTCCAACGCCGCCGCAACCCCAAACGGCTACTGTTGAACCAGTCTCCACCTTGGCTTTGTTGACGACTGCGCCGACGCCGGTAATTACGGCACACCCTACGAGAGCTGCGCGGTCGAGACGTACGTCTGGATCTACTTTGACGACGTTGTTTTCCCACGCCACCGTGTATTCCGAATAGGTCGCCAAACCAGCGTAGTAAGTCGTTCCGTTTTTGTGGAATTGGGCAGAGGGTTGATGCGATGAGATCGGGTCGCATAGGTTCCAACGTGCGGTTGAGCAGTACTTGCACTTTCCACACATGGGACGGATGGCGAAAACCACCTTGTCGCCGGGTTCCAATCCATGCACTCCCGAACCTACTTTCTCAACGGTTCCTGCACCTTCGTGTCCTAGGATCGTCGGGAGGTCATCGTTGCGACGGTAACCCGAGTAGACATTATGGTCGCTGTGACAAACGCCGGTCCCGCCGATCTTGACCATCACCTCTCCTGGCCCGGGATCGTCGAGTTCCAATTCTTCGACAACGACGGGCTCGCCCTGCTTGTAGATGATTGCGGCGAGGGTTGATGTAGTCATCGGAAAGCCTCCACAGATGACAGGATTTCAGTTTGATGGTGTGATGATAGCAGTGGGGTGGGGTATTGCCGTTGGATGCCCCCTTTGTCCCCCGTATCGGGGTACGGGGCAGGCCTCGGACATTTCCCCCGCCCGCGGGGGAAACCCGGCCC
>VXSB01000017.1 GCA_009838175.1 Chloroflexota bacterium | reverse complement strand
CGCCCGCTCCCGCGTGCAATGACAGCGTGACGTGCACCACTCAGCACGACCGTGAACGTCTCGTCCGGCTCCGGGAGCTCATCCTCCAGGATGTTCAGACGGATCTTCCCTTTTGTAGCCCCGGGGGTAAACAGCACAATCCCCCGGGAATCCTCATAATCCGATCCCGCCTCGGCGTCCTCGGCCACGGCCCGATACATCACGCTGACCAGTCGACCCGTCGGTTGATTCAGTTCTACCCGAAGGTCCACTGACCCCACCCCCTCATCTACCTGTGCATCGTAAATCGAAAGTGCCACCTCGCCCTTGTCCTTGATGCGTACGTCCAGGTCCGCGGTCTCGGTGTCATAGCCGCCGCCACGGGCGCGGTGCGTCAACAGGAACTGCTCGTCGTCGGTATCCTGATCCTCCAGTGCCTGGACCGTGATCGTCTGGGGATCGTCCCAGGTGGCGGGCGTGAACGTCAATGACTCCCGGTCCAGCGTCACCTGCGCCGAAGGCCCGGTGATGGCGACCGTCACGTCTGACGTGGGTGCGGACTGAAGCGCGACGGTGTACGTGCCGGCCGCTCCCGCTTCCTCAAGCTCCAGCGAAAGAGGATCCAGCAGAATCCCTTTCTGATCCCGGTCTTCCACCGTCACCACAACCGTCCCGGTGATCCCGTCGTACTCCCCGCCGCTGGCCCGCAGCGTGAGCGTCTCTGGAGCCTCGTCCTCCGCATCCGTATCCTTCTTCGCAGATACCGTGACCGTCTGCGGTGCGTCCCATGTCGACGGCGTAAACGTCAGTATCGGTCGGTCATGACTCAGGTCTGGATTTGTGAACGTGGGAATCTGGACCGTCACACCCGCCGTCGGCTCGCTCGAAAGCTTCACCGTAAACTCCGCAGAGGCTCCCTCACCTATCGTGAGTTCGCCTGGGGTTACCTCCAGGCGTGCCATGTCAAGGTCGACCACCGTGACCGACAAAATGGCGGTCCTTCCGCTATAGCCCGGATCCGCACTGGTGGCCGTATGGATCAGAGTCGAGGTCTCGTTGATCGAATTGGCGTCTGAATCCGCTCGGACACTCACCTGCTGCGATTCGTCCCAGTCGGAAGCCGTGAAGTGCAGCACCAGCGGACTCGCCGTGACGCCCCCGCCTGACTCAACAATGGTGACCGTCACGGGCCAAGTCGGTTCGGACAAAAGCCCGACCGAGTACGTCTCCAAAGAGCCCTCCGTCACGTTCAGTGAAGAAGGTACCAACTCGATCCCAGCAACAACTGGAACCGATACCCCATCGTCGTCGAAAATCCTCACAGATACAACTCCCCGCTCACGATCAAAGCCACCGCCACTTGCAGTCACCGCAAACCCTTCAAAGTCATCCTCAAGGTCAGCATCGTGCCCGGCACTTAGTTCCACTTGCTGCGGTCTATTCCAGGTATCCTTTGTAAACGTCAAGCTGGATGGAGATGCAGTCAGATCCCCCTGACTTCGGGGAACATGTACCGTCACATCGTTATTCTCAAAATCACCCAGAGGCGCCTCCGAAAGACGAACCGTGAAGCTCTCTCTTCCTCCCTCTGGAATACCCAGCGACGAAGGAGAAACCACAAGACCCGGGTCATCGTCGTCTTCAATCCTAATATTTATCCGTGCCTCCACCTTGAATGGGACCGTAAAGACCAGTGTTTCCTGGTCATCCTCATCGTCTGGGTCATGTGCTGCCCTGATCTCCACACTTTCAACAGCCGAACAGTGGTCCCACAATTGGCCCTTATTGTCGCGGCAAGGCCCCCCCCATTGGTTTGCCTTGTAGGTCACGCTCGGTGGGGACACAGTTAAGTCGGTGCCCTGATATCCGGTATACGTTCCGACTAAGTCACTTTGTGGCAGGACAGTACTGAGTATGGTAAGGCCAAACACAATACTCCTTCCCTCTGGAATCAATTCCTCGTACGCAGGCCGATCTTCAATGATTACTTCCAGCGAATAGGTTAAGCCATTATACCCTCCTCCTGCCGCAGTCAACGTCAGGGTCACCCGCTCATCTTGATTATCCTCATCCACTTCTGCGAGCAAATCCAATCCCTGCGGTATCCACCAGCTGCTTGCCGGGAACGTGAGTGTTGTTGATCTCGGAACTATGTCTGTTCCCTCATGTCCCGTAAGCGTGAAGGTCACATCCCCGGAAGGTGGTCCTAAATCCCGAAGGTGGATATAATCGGTTCTGCTTGTACCCTCCCCCATTACCCAGGGCGTCAGCTCCCAGACGATTTCGTCATCCACAATCGTGACCGCTCGCTGGACTGAACTCTCATTGCTTCCCTGTGTCGTGGTGATCGTCAGGGTTAACTCGTCACTGGTCGCATCGTCATCATGCCCCGCCACCAGGGTGACGGACTTATCGGCCCAGTCGCTGGCCGTGAAGGTGAGTGTGCTCGGACTCACGGTCAGGTCGGTGTCCGCATGACCCGTAATGACCACGGTCACATCACTGGAAGGCTGCTCACCTATCGAGATCTCAATGTCTTCTGAATTTCCCTCCAGAATCGTAATTGAGTTCTGCGCAGGATTGGCCATCCCTTGCCGATTCCAATACTGCCCCCCAAATCCATCCGTTTCGTTCTGTCGCTCTATGATACCATGGTTCCAGACAGGACCAATCAATGCATCCGGCGACAACGCATGGAGAGGATGGATTGGCGGCTCGGGGAGCCGAAACAGGTTTACGCCACCCATGTCCATATTCCAGAGTCGTGAGTCTGCCCCCTCCTCAGACACCCTCATGACGGCAACTGAAACCTCTACCGGTTCCTCTTCAAATGTGGCTGAACTTGACTGTGGGAGACGATCCGCCGCTTCTTTGATTTGGATCTGCGGGACAGCCTCCTGGCCAACGGCGACAACAGGAGTTAACAATAGCACAAGAACTCGCAGACCCCATCCGGTGAAGAAGGGCCCTGCACGATGGCCCCTACGTCGGAAGAATATCATTGGGGCTTTGGGAACTATCCTCCAATCCCAAAAACGGCGTTGGGAATTCAAAGAGCACAAAACCAATCCTGCCAACTTCATGAATTTGATGGGTATTTCCATTAGTATCTCACCGACCCCTGCAGATTCAAGCCGATGCCTGTCGGTGCG
>VXSB01000004.1 GCA_009838175.1 Chloroflexota bacterium | reverse complement strand
CTGTCATTGGCGTAGGTGATCCCTTTAGGAGAATCATGAGAGGTATCCAGTTCGAAGATTGTTGTTGTTGGGGGGTACCCCCCAACCTCCGATGCTCTAACATAGGATGCTCTAACATAGTTTGAACAGTTCGCGTCATCGCAGGCTCTTACCCAGTATCCTATTTTGAAATGACTACTAATATGAGTAATGGTCGTGTCACCCACAGTAGCTATTCGCCTACAGCCCCCCGGGCAACTAACATTAAAGAAAGTCGCACTGTCGTAATATACCCGATAAGAAGTTGCGCCAGGAGAAGGATCCCAGGAGATTCTATATTCATAAATAGAAGTATCCCACCAATACCGTACATTGTCAGGTGAGGGTGGGGCACTACTGTCATCGCCGTTCCTGGATGCTCTAACATAGTTTGAACAGCCTGCGTCATTACAGGCCCGTACCCAGTATCCTATGATGCCATGACTGCTAAAGTGAGCAAAGGTTGTGTTACTCACATTAGCTATTTGTCTACAGCCCCCTGGGCAACTAACATCCAATAAATCAGCACTGTCGTAATATACCCGATAAGAAGTTGCGTTAGGAGAAGGATCCCAGAAGATTTGATATAAAGAAGTAGAAGGATCCCATTGATACTGTGCATTGTCAGGTGGAGGCGGTATAACATTACTGTCGCCACCGCTTTGCCCGCCGCCTGTAGGATACGTTGTGCCAAACACTTCTACAAACGCCAAAAAGTCCGCTATATTTACGATTCCATTGCCATCAAAATCCATCCGTGCATCAAATCCCACATCCGACGATGACTTGTTAAAAACTGCGACAAAGAGCAGAAAGTCCGCCAAATTTACGATTCCATTGCCATCAAAATCACCGGGACCAGTCGCAGGTGCAGTAAAGGTGATGATCGCATTGGATACATCTAACACGTCAACATCGCTCCCACTGGTTATTGAAAGGCTTTTGACGATCAGTGTCGCACCGCCTTCAAGCGACCTCGTCACCTGCAAATCAGCCTGCCCCAAATAACCCGTTGAGGGCACAGAAGCACCCGTGGGGAATAACGCGGACAATTTTGTAGAGACGGTGTTTATTAGCGCTCCTCCTGTCCAATCCGTGCCCGATACATTCCCAATATAGTTGGAAAATGTCTTGCCCGGCAGATCGAGTTCCAATGTATAACCATTGGTAGATTGACCCGCACCTGCTGGCACAAAAAATTGAAACTGGATCGTGTCTCCCGCCTTTTGTTCGGGAAGGGTTTGCACATTGTTGTTTTGCACAGGGCTTTCGATCTGCGTATCCACCTGCAGGACCAACCCTGACAATGCGCCTAAAAAGTGTTGTGCAAATGAGGGGATCAAAAGCAGTGATACGAATAGGAAACAGAGTGATAGGCGTTTGAGAATGGACATGGGAAAATCACCTTTTACAAGGTGCGAGATTTAGCATTGTATTCCATCTCCGGAATTTCATTGATCCTCACGTATCCTCGAGCGTTTGGGCTTCAGTTCGATATGCTTGTACTCATCAATCACGCCGATGGGTTCTATCAGGAGGCAGTTGATTGGGATCAGGTGCTCAGATGCTATCGCTAATTTAGCAGCGGTAGGAGAGGGTAGCGTGTACGCATCCGCCTGGCTGACATCGACGATGTAGCCCAGATCGGACAGAGACTGGATCGTGATCGCGCTCAATGGTTGGCGCATCGCAGCGCTGGGAGAAGCGAATCCCTCCATGAGTTCATGGGGACCGAACACGGACTGCCGCCAATGACCGTCTCGTGTACCCACTCCGCCTTTCTCATTCTCCACCGGCACCTTTCCATCCGCGTAGTTCGTTCCGCCTGCGTCATTGAACGCCTCAATAGCCTCTGCACCCGCGAAATGCGTGTCGGCACCATCTACCTCTACGGGGATGATAAAAAATTGGTATTTGATTGACGGATTTTTTAGCAAGCCGAGGCGTTTCCACACAGTACCGATTCCCAAACAATGACCCATCTCGTGTAGATAGAGATCTTGCAGAGCTTCAGGCGTAAAATCGCCCAGATCAGACGTGTCGAATGTCATTCGCGCTACGATTGGCAATTTTGATTGCTCGCGCATTTCTCGGGGACCAGCACTCCCCAGGGTTTCACCAGGGCCGTCAATATTGGCGAGGCGCGCGTAGATTCTCAGGTCATCGACAAGACCGAAGACCTTAACGCCGTCTATTGTACCCCCCTCGTCTGAACTGACAAAAACATCGGGGATGTCGCTCGTGATGATGCTCTCCCAACGCGTAACCGCGGCATTGAAAGCTGCCTGGTGAGCTGCAGATGGTTCGCTGCCGACCCAAATGACTTCGATATTAAAGGCATTGGGATCGGGCGGATCGGAAAACTGCCACGCCTGGGATGAATCGTAGTTTTGTTCGCTACCACATTTGGCGCGTAAAGTACCTGTGGTTGTTGAAGAGAAGGTCATTTCGATTGTACAGGTGCCACCCAAATGCCCCCCATCATAGTTTTGCGTCAGTATGCCAGTATTCGAGCCAGTATTTGAAAATGTATAGCTTCCCGGATATGCATTGTTTTCCTCAAAGCGGCCAGCAGACAAGAATTCGATATAATAGGATTCTACGGATAGGATTTTGTCCGTAACAAATGTATTGAATGCATTTTGATCTACCGGGGCAAAGCCGGGTGCGGGACGACTGGTTGTGCCATTACCCGATGGCGACCAGCCACTCGTGCCTTCGTCATTGGTCGCTCGCACCTGTACCTCGTAACTGGTCTCAGACATCAAACTCGTGATTGTCGCCGTCGTGCTCGTGCCTGTATGGGGCCAGTCGGTAAAATTGCCTCCTGTCGCCCTGTACTGTATATCGTAGTCGCTGATGGCAGGGCCTGTATTTCCCGGTGCTATCCAGCGCACGCTCAGGGTATTAGATGAGGCTGTAACTGTGGGTGCAGCAGGTCTGCCCGGGGGTTCATTCGCATCGGTGAGGGTGATGGTCACGGCGATGGTCGCACTGCCGCCTTTGCCGTCCTGCGCCCGTACGGTTACCGAATAGCTGTTCTTCGTTTCGTAGTCATACGTCTCACCTGATTGGGTACTGAGTTGCCCACTGCCTGAGACTATGGTAAATGCAGAAGCATCCTTGC
>VXSB01000027.1 GCA_009838175.1 Chloroflexota bacterium | reverse complement strand
TTGCGTCAGCAAAATCCCTTCCCCTCCCCCTCTCAGGGGGAGATTAAGAGGGGGTCAGCGAAGCGAGACGCAGGGGGGTCACACACCACCCACCTATCAAAAGCCCACCACCACAGAAACATGTACCGGGCTTGAACCGGGATCAGCGTAATCTGCGGTTCAGACAATTACGCCGCAACCGCAGCGCCGCCAATTTCTCGGGCGATGAACGAAGACATCGCGCCCATTATGTCGTCCAGCTCGGCGACACTCAAAGCGTCAATCGCCGGCGTCGGAGGCCTGACCGCTGGCGAATCGAGCATTCCCCGTTTCGCCATGATGTGCTTACGAATCGACAAACTCAGCCCGGCAGTGTTCTCATATCTGATCAACGGAAGCCAACCATAGAAGGTTTGGCGCGCACCTTCAACATCCCCACCTGCGAACTGCCGATGGATCTTAACCAACGCCTCAGGATACGCGAAACCGGTCATCGTCCCAACCGCCCCACGCTGCAACTCTTCGAACAAAAACGCACCTCCGAGTCCCCCGAAGATACCGATGTTGTCATTCGTCGCAGCTCGAACAGTAGAAATTTTCGGCGGCGTAGGAGGATCCTCCAGCTTGAGATACTTGGCGTTCCCAAGCTGCGAATTCAGCTTAGCAATGAAATCAGGAGACATGTGCACACCCGTCTGCTCCGGAAGATCCTGCACCACAATCGGAATCTCGGTCGCGTCGTCGATCGCCTGATAGTACGCAAACACCGCGTTATCGTTCGGTTTAGCCAAATTGGGCGGCGACGCCATCGCCGCAAAGGCACCGATGCTTTGTGCTTCCCGAACGCGGTCGGCTGCCTGTGCCCCGCTCTGGCCGCTAATGCCAACCGTTACCGTCAATCGACTGTCACACGCCGCGACCACCGCATCGATTATCGGAGCACGTTCGGCATCGTTAAGGCGGTGAGCCTCCCCCATCACACCAAGCGTGACGACCCCAGTGCAACCCGCACCAGCCGCCGTTTCAACCAAACGGGCGATCGAACCAGTGTCAACCGAACCATCCGGCCCGAACGGCGTCGGCATCATGAAGTGGATCCCATCGAACCGCATCGCATCCATTTGTTTAACCATCCTGTGCCTAAGAACTCTTCTCAGTTGCCAACGAGTCTACAGAAGCGAAAGTAGCAGCGATTACCCACGATTCGGTCAAGCAATATCATTCCAAAGGGATTCGACCATCGGTGTATGATTACCACTAAGCTAAATCGGCGTAAAGAGGCGCCGGTGCGCAGCCATTTGTAAGAGCGAACAAACCGTGACCACGAGCGTAACCCCCAAACAGACAGAATGGACACCCGATGCCGACGGAGAGCGGGTGTTGCTGATCAGCGGCGAAGAGATCGCCAATTTCGAAGCGCAGAAGGAACGTTTCAGAGCCGGTGATTTTGAAGAGACGGCATTCATGCGATTCCGGTTGCGCCAAGGCGTCTACGGACAACGCCAACCCGACCGGCAAATGGTTCGCATCAAAGCCCCCTTCGGCGGACTGACCGCGCGGCAATTGGAAGTCCTCGGCGAAGTTTGTGAGAAGTACGCGCCGCTGAAGAAGGGCCACCTCACCACTCGTGAGAACGTGCAGATTCACCATGTCCCGTTGGATGAAACACCTGATCTGATGCGCATGATCGGCGATGTCGGACTGACGACGAGAGAAGCGTGCGGGAACACCGTTCGCAACGTCGTCGCACACCCCACAGCCGGCGTATCTAAAGACGAGGTGTTCGACGTTTCCCCATACGCAGCCGCATACGCGCGATATTTCCTGCGACACCCTACGACCCAGAACATGCCGCGCAAGTCCAAGACGGCCTTCTCCGGCTCCGAAAAAGACGAAGCCATGACACCGTTCCACGACATGGGCTTCATCGCCCGAGAGCGTGACGGCAAGCGCGGCTTCAAGATCGTCGTAGGTGGCGGTCTGTCGATCATGCCGCAGATGGCGGAGACCTTGAACGAATTTGTCCCCGTCGAAGACTTCATCAGGCATGCCGAGGCGGCGTTGAGGATCTTCAACCGCCAAGACGAAGAGCGAAAGAACTTGATGCGCGCGCGTATCAAGTACACCATCAAACGGCTCGGCATCGAGAAGTTCCGTGAAATGGTTGACGAAGAACTCAAGGGAGATTGGGCGAACAAAGAGATCGATCTCGACACGCTACTCTTCATCGAAGACGAGGAAGCTGACGCGCCGGCACCGCCTTCGAATCCCACAGCAGAACCGACCGACGATACGGACTACAACCTCTGGAAGGCGTCTTCAGTTGAAGAGCAGCGGCAAGACGGCTTCAACGTCGTCTACGTCCGTGTCGAACGTGGTGACATCTACGCTGAACAGTGGCAACCCCTAGCCGACATCGCTCGTGAATACGCCGGTGGCCGCGCTCGAATCGACCAGCAGCAGAACATCGTGTTCCGATGGGTGCGAACAGCATCGTTGTACGACGTTTATCTGGCGCTCAAAGAGATCGGAATGGCGACGAGTGGTCGTGAGACAATCCGTGACATCGTGACTTGCCCCGGCACCGACTCCTGCAAGCTCGGAATTACTTCATCGATGGGTTTGAACAAAGCCCTCGGCGAAAAGTTGGACACCTTGGACGTTTCGGATCCGTTAGTTTCCAAGATTCACATCAAGGCAAGCGGCTGCCCAAATTCTTGCGGTCAGCACCACGTCGCGAACATCGGATTCCACGGTGCAGTGATGAAAGGCGGCGGCGGCCAAGTTCCGGCCTACGAGCTGTTCATCGCTGGCGAATCGACCGACGGTCCAGTACGTGTAGGAAACCGTGTACGAGCCAGAGTTCCCGCCAAGCGAGCCGGAGAAGCCTTGGAGATGATCATCGATCACTACAAGGCGAACCGGAACGAAGGCGAAGAGTTCAACAAGTTCGTCGACCGCGTCGGCACCAAACCCTACGAAGACATGTTCGGACCGTGGAAGGCTGAGATCGGCCCGCTCGACAGAGAGCACATCAATACCTACATGGACTGGGGCAAGACTGTGCTTTACAAACTCGAGCGCGGCGAAGGCGAATGCGCGGTCTAAGTCACTTTCACCTAGGCGGATAATTCAGTCGACATCTGCGCCGTATCGATTCCTCAACACCTCGCGGCTTCGAAGCATTATCCCTTCGCTGTCAGGCGGTTTTCCAACCTCAAGAGTGGCGAAGTCGATGTCTAGACCCGACGAGATCAAGGGCTCCATCTCGTCGAGATCGAGGATGCCAGTGCCGATTTCAAGATGGTCTACGCCATCGATGACGTCGTTAAGGTGCAGGTGGCGAACACGCGAGCCGAGGTCTCTTATCGCGTCGGTAATCCCATCGCCTCTGTTGCAATGACCAACATCAACGGTCGCACCGACGTTGGGGCTATCTGCATCGTCGATCACTGACGCGAGCTCCTCGTATGACTGCAAGACGTAACCCGGATCGTGAAACAGGTTTTCGATACAGACGTTGATGCCCAGTTCCTCGGCGACTGGAGCAACTTCGCCTACGAACCGCTTTAGGTTCCGTATCGCTTCGCGACGTATTAACTCGGAACCGTCTTCGGGAGCTGCCAAGGTCGGAACGTCGATTTTGCCGGGGTGTAAGACGACCACTTTGCCGCCTAGATTCTTCGTCATCTCGAGATTGCGTTTCAAACTCTCCAAAGTCTCCTGCCACACGCTCGCGCTATGCGAGCCCGGCATGGCGCCATGGTTATAGTGGAGATTAATCGTGATGCCGTGCGCATCTGCCACACCGCGGAGGTAGTTGAGATCTTCTTGCGAAAGTTTTTCGGCACAGTGGTGCCTACCGTTCAGTTCGACCGCCTTGAAACCGTTTCCGATCGCGAAATCGATCATCCTGTTGAGTGGGTCTTCATCGCGGATAAGCGATGTGATGGCTAGCGTGGGCATTTGAGTTCCTTTGGTGTTGCGCGGCTTCGATGGCCTTCAAGTAGACAATTATCCAAACATAGCCTCTCGGAGACCATCCACATTCGTGGCTGTCGATTGAGAAAACGATTGTTTTCTATACTTTGCAGGGTCCTGATTCGTCCGTCTATACCATCTGACATCCACGCGAGACTATCGGTCCGGAGCACCTGAAGCACCATGCCCAACATCGAATACGGTGACTACGTGAAGTTTTCGTTCTTCAAAGCGCGACCGTCTTGGAGGTTGCTCGAACCGAGCCGCAAGACTCAACTGCGCGAAGAACTCGTTGCCACGATCCAAGAGGCGGGCGACGACGCGGGTTCGCCGATATCGAGTTTCAGCACCGTCGGTACTCGTGCGGATGTTGACTTGCTCCTGTTTCAGAACGCGCCAAGCGTTGAGGTCTTTCACACAACGGCCGCAGCGATCAATCGTACAGAGGCCGCCGCGTACTTCGACCAACCTCACTCGTATCTCTCGCTCCGCCGCAAGACACGCTACAAGCACGGCGGCGGTAATCCTGAAGTTGAGCGCAAGGACAAACGCTACTTCATCGTCTACCCGATGACCAAGACTAGACCTTGGTACGGCTTGTCGATGGAAGAACGCCAAGGGATGATGAACGACCATTTCCGAATCGGCCACGGTTATCCCGGGGTGACCATAAACACGACCTACTCTTTCGGAATCGATGACCCGGAGTTCGTAGTCGCATTTGAGACCGACGACCCTTCAGAGTTCGTGTCTCTCGTGATGGATCTGCGAGAAGTGCCGGGGGCTCAATTCACCGATACAGAGACACCGATATTCACAACGATTCGGATGTCGTTAACCGAAGCATTGCAGGCAATCGGTTGAAGCGTGCCAAACCGGCGACGTGCCCTTATGGGACTAGACGGAGAGGAGTGACCGTACGCCTCTCAGGATCAAACGACTAGGTGTTCTTGCCCGGCTCGGAGCTGTCGTAGTCGTAGTCGTAGTTGAGAGCGATGTACTCTTGCTCGTCGTCCGGGACCTGGTCCTCTGGGAAAATCGCATTCTCAGGGCAAACTGGTTCGCACGCGGCACAGTCTATGCATTCGTCAGGGCTGATGTACAGCATCCTGTCGCCGGGTTTCGAGTAGATGCAATCGACTGGGCACACGTCGACGCAAGAGCCGTCCATCACGTCAACGCAGGCTTTCGAGATTATGTAGGTCACCGTCTATCTGCTCCGGTTACTGAAGCGGTGGAAAGGTAATGGTTGCAACCACCGCAGCAATGTTTTTGGGTTCGACGTTATATATTACCCGCCGCAACCACATCCGCCACCGCCGCACGCACAACCACCAGCGAAGTTGGGGTTCGAGATCACAAAGCCTGAACGCTGGAAACCTTCCACGTAGTCGATACTTGAACCAGCGATTAGCGGAATACTCTGTTCGTCAACGAGTGCCTTGACCATACCGTCCTCCAATGACGTGTCATCGTCAGCCGGCTCATCTTCGAGCCCGAACGCGTATTCGACGCCGCCTTGAGGAGTTGCCGCCGCGGAGATCCGTAGGTACGAGTCAGTCGCGTCCTGTTCGGCCATCACCTCCACCAGCTTGTCAAGTGCCGCCGGGGTAAATGACACAATCGCGGCTTGTTGCTCGTTCAACATTTTCCTACTCTCCGTTACGGTCAATCCGTTTGGAATTCGCTATTGCGGGGTACCGTCAAGTGATCCTAGTCCGGTCAAGTTGTGAACCAGCGCACCTCGCGATTAAAATTGTAATGCAACCGTTACGTTAGTAAGGTCCCGACGCTATTCGGTTCGCATCACCTAAAGGCCCCTTCCCGGCGATCAGTTTTGGTGTTGATTTTTACGCTTTCCTGCAATATAATCAAGGTTTGTGCAATGTAATCGTATGCATTCGCAGCTCTGATTTCGACATCTGTCATTCAAGAGCATGGGTATGATTCACGCTTGGCAGTCAGCCAGCGAACGTTGCAACCCGCAATGGTGTCGGAAGGACAAGTTACGTAATCAGGAGAACATGCTGAATGGACTCAATCGATCGTCAAATAATCGCTGCGTTAAATGAAGACGGGCGTGCCGCAAACGCGAAAATCGCCAAAAAGGTCAAAGTGAGTGAAGGTACAGTCCGTAGACGCCTCAAAAAACTCACCGGCGACAAGACGATCAATATCGTGACTGTTCAGGACCCGCAGAAGATGGGTTATCAGTCAGAGGTCCTCATCGGCATGCAAGTCGAACCCGACATGCTTGAAGAGGTCGCCTCTCGAATGGCGGAGTTCAAGTACACTACTCTAGTCAGCATTACGACGGGCACTTACGACGTTTTCGCCTGGGCAACGTTGCCTAACGCCGAGAGCCTTGGCGAATTCATTCGCGATCATGTCGGCAAGACGCCCGGCGTACAACGCACCGAGACCTTCGTGTCTTTAGGAGTGCGAAAGCGTTCCTACAGCCTGCCGCTAGAGGTTTGATCAGAATACCGCCGACCAGCGCAGTTTGGATTCCCTGAACCGGAATGAACACTCCGACCATCGCCCATCCTTCTGGTCTAAAAAGGTCGTTTTCGCTGACGTGGGGACCATCACTCTTCGATTGGTTGGTGCCGGGCGCGGGTACTCGACACCGCATCGCGGCGAGCATCACCTTTATCGTCCTAATCGTTGTCTGCAGCAAGATCCGGTTCTATCTACCGGACAATCCCACGCCTATAACTCTGCAAACATTGGCGATATTGACCGCTGGCGGCGTGATGGGTTTCCGATGGGGTTTGATTTCTGTATTTGGATACCTCGTCATCGGAGCGTTGGGCTTCTTGGCGTTCGCCAATCAGCCTTGGGGTTTTACAACACCAGCTGATGGTTGGGCATACGTCACAGGTGTGACCGGCGGTTACCTTCTCGGATTTCTCCTCGCGACTGCCGTCGTCGGAGCACTGAGCCAATACGGCTTTGACCGTTCCAACTCGCTATGGGCGAACGCTCTAGGCGGCATCGCTGTATACATACCAGCGATCATCTGGTTGGCGGTCGGTGACTTTGGATGGCCGGCTGACGGCAAGTTGCTGATGGACGGTATGTACATCTACTTGCCCGGCGACTTCCTGAAAGTTATCGCAACGTCGGTGTTGGTTACCGGCCTCTGGAAGTTTGCGGATAATCTACAGTCTGGGCGGGAACCCCGAGACGTTTGATCTCGATGTTTCTGTTCAGACGAAGTCTGCACCCGTAGCGACGGCGTCAAAGTTGCAATGAACGGGGTTTCTCCAACACGCAGTTCGGCTCTGTCGCGCATGACCACCAACACACTTTAGGAACTCTCATGTACAAAGACACAGATTGCGGTGCGCCTCGATCTTCTGACATCGGCCGCGAGATAACAGTCGCGGGTTGGGTGCACCGCCGCCGCGACCACGGCAACCTGATCTTCGTCGACCTACGCGACCGGACGGGATTGTTGCAGGTCGTATTCAACCCGGAACTCGCTCCAGACGCCCATCAGCTCGCAGAAGGGATGCGAAGCGAGTGGGTGATACAGGCCCGCGGAAACATCAGGGCAAGACTGCCCGGCGCGGCGAACCCTAACCTCGCTACTGGCGAAGTGGAGCTCGTCGTCAGCGATTCGCAGGTATTGAACCGTTCCCTGACACCGCCGTTTGAGGTCGAGGATGACACCGACGCGGATGAATCTACCCGGATGGCCAACCGTTTTATCGACATCCGCCGTCCTGAGATGCTGGGGCGATTGCAACTGCGGCACCGAGTTACACACTTGATTTGGGACCACCTCACGGAGAACGGATTCACGCAAGTTGAGACGCCAATATTGATTAAGTCGACTCCGGAGGGCGCCCGTGACTACGTGGTTCCGTCTCGTGTGCGTCCGGGCACATTCTACGCCTTGCCGCAATCGCCTCAACAGATGAAGCAGATGTTGATGGTTTCCGGAGTCGAACGGTATTTTCAGATCGCGAGGTGTTTCCGCGACGAAGATCTGCGCGCCGACCGTCAACCAGAGCACACGCAGTTGGACCTTGAGATGAGCTTCGTGCATCAAGAGGACGTGATGGCACTAGTTGAAGGCTTGTACACGAGGATCGTGCGCGAGTCCCGCCCGAGTGCACGACTCGAAACTCCATTCGCCAAGCTCTCATACGACGAGGCAGTTGAACGATACGGATCTGACAAACCGGACACACGTTACGGACTTGAAATGTCGACCATCACCGATATCGCCGCTCAGTCCGATGCGCGAGTATTCCAAGCTGTCGCGTCATCCGGAGGCACCATCAGAGCATTCGCAGCACCCGGGTGCGCTGAGTACACGCGTCGTCAGACGGATCAACTTATCGATGTCGCCAAGGCAGCTGGTGCACAGGGATTGGTGTACATCGCCATCGATAAATCGGCTCCTTCTATCGACGAACTCGATGCTGACCACATCCGATCACCATTGAAGAACTACATGTCGGTAGAGATCGTCAAAGAGATCGCTCATGCCGTGGAAGCCTCACCCGGCGACTTGGTGTTGATCGTGGCAGGAACCAAGACGGTAGCGAACAACGCATTGTCCGCGCTGCGAACGGAGATGGCGGAACGATTGGAAATGATCGACGACAACGAATTCAAGTTCGCATGGGTCTTCGATTTTCCGCTCTTCGATTGGGATGACGAAACTGCAACTTGGACTCCAGCCCATCACGTATTCTCTTCGCCGAAAGAGGAACACATCCCGTTGATCGAGAGTGATCCAGGAAGTGTCTACGCCGACCTCTTCGACCTGACATGCAACGGCGTCGAGTTGGGTAGCGGGAGCATCAGGATCCACGATCCGGATGTGCAGATGAAGGTGTTCAACGTGATCGGCTACCCGGACCACGAGATCGAGGAGCGATTCGGCCACTTGCTGAAGGCTTTTCGATACGGTGCGCCTCCACATGGCGGCATGGGCTTGGGATTGGATCGCATCACAGCGATGCTTGCCGGCCAGTCCAACATCCGTGAAGTGATCGCATTCCCGAAAACACAATCGGCTTGGGACCCTCTCTTTGACGCACCATCGCTGATCGCCGAGGAGCAGCTTGGGGAGCTTCACATCGAGCTTGACCTCGAAGAGTAGCCACGCTTCGCGGGTCTGGAAAATCGGCGATAAGTTAGAATCACAAGGAATTGCTACGTAGCAACCGCGCGCAAAATCCCAGATTCGCGCGTCTTTTGCAGTACGGGTTCGCATCTAGAGCACTGCGACACGAAAGAGTTGGGTTTGAACGTATCACGAGAAAGCTCGGAAAACGGCGAGGTTGTTCTTAGACTAGAAGTCGAGCAGGCACGCGTCGGCAAGCACATGAACGCCGCTGCTAGGCGTGTTGCCCAGCGGGTCAACATTCCGGGTTTTCGTAAAGGAAAAGCACCGCGGGCGATCCTGCAGAACTACGTCGGAAAAGATTATCTCGTCGAAGAGGCGATGGAATCTCTCGTTCCGGAGGCGGTTGGCGACGCGGTCAGGGACCAAGAACTCAGCCCATTCGCCCCGCCACGAGTAAACGTGGAACAAACCGAACCTTCAGTGACCATCGTCGCGACTGTTCCGCTTCAACCGAGTGTCGTCCTTAGTGACTACAAGTCGATCCGTTACGACGATGAAGCCGAAGAAGTGTCTGACGAATCGGTCAACGCGTTGTTGATGCAACTGCGTCGGTCTCAAGCGTACTCGGTGCCTGCCGAACGTGAGGCTCAAGAAAACGATTTGGTAACCATCGATCTGAAAATGTTGGCGGACGACAGGGTGGTTTGGGATTTCACCGATCGGCAGTTCCAACTAAACCTGGATCTTGAAACCTACGGCGAAGTCTTCGTAGGTCTGCACAAAGGGATCATCGGCATGTCCTCAGGGGACGACAAAGAATTCTCATTCGAGGTCTCCGACGAAGCAGATTCGCCTCAATTCGCAGGCAAGACCGCCCACGTAACGGTCGCGTTGAAAGATGTCCATGAAGAGGTGCTTCCAGAACTAGATGACGCGTTGGCAACGTCGGCAGGCGTCCCTGAAGTTGAAACGGTTGAGCAGCTCACGCAACACATCAGGGATCAGCTTGAGCAGCGTGCCGAACAGACCATGCTGGGCAACATTCGCGCCAAGCTATTCGACGATGTCATTGAAGCGAGTGACTTCACAATCTCTCCGATCGTGGTGGAACACGAAGGGCGACACGTCTTGGAGCGTTACATCCAGCAACGTCAATCGATGGCCGCTCGTGCCGGTCAGCAGTTCACCGCAGATGACCTGACAGAAGAGGATGTGACCAGCGCCAACGAAATGGCGGAACGCGACATCAAAAACGCTCTGGTCATCGAGAGTTTGGTCGAAGCCGAAGATCTTGAAATTCTGGATGACGACATTGCCGCTGAAATCGCAACAGCCAATGAGAACGCTCCATCTGACGATCAGCGATTAGAAGACAACGAGCAGACGCGTGAGTCGGTCATGCGTTTCCTTAAACGCCAGCGAACGATCGACAAGGTGATCGAGATGGCGCGTAGTACTTCAGACGGAGATCAGCTGGAAAAAGACAACGAGTAGCTCGGATTAAACCAAGATACCCACAAACTCAACCCAGTCCCAGACGGAGAGAACATTCACATGACGCAGATTGAAACCCCGCAAAGCTTGATTCCGATGGTCATTGAGACAGGTACGCGCGGCGAGCGGGCCTATGACATATATTCCTTGCTGTTGAAGGAGCGGATTATTTTTCTTGGGACGCCGATAAACTCGGCCGTCGCAAATACCATCGTGGCGCAACTTCTCTACTTAGCGGCCGATGACCCAGAGCGCGATATCAACATGTACATCAACTCGCCGGGCGGCTCAGTCTACGACGGGATGGCGATCTATGACACGATGCAACTCGTCTCATGCGACGTTTCAACAATCGCGGTAGGTCTGTGCGCCAGTATGGGAACTATTTTGTTGACCGCGGGAACGAGGGGGAAACGATACGCGTTACCCAACTCGGCGATCATGATGCATCAGCCTTGGAGCGGCACGCAAGGTCAAGCGGCAGACATCGAGATCCACGCTCGCGAAACTTTGCGCATTCAAGACAAGATGCGTCAGCTAATCGCCGATCATACCGGGCAACCCTACGAACAGGTGGCTCGAGACAGCGATCGTGACTTCTGGATGACTGCTGAACAAGCCGTCGAATACGGACTAGTCGACCAAGTGCACGATGCCACAGAAAATCCGAGAGACGCTAGAATTCTACAAGCGGGAGCCGCATAGTCTAACCATCATCAGCCTTCGCACTTAGGAAACCGGCCAATCGAAATCGGATCGACCAAATGAACGGCAGCGGCGATAGAACCTCTATCCAGAGGGGGCGAGTGCAAAAAAGGTGCTCGTTCTGCAAAAAGCAGCAGCAAGAGATTCGGATGCTGATCGCCGGGCCCAACAGTATCTTCATCTGTGATGAATGTGTCGAGCGTTGCCGGGGCATTATACGCCAAGCCACTCAGGCTCCAAAATCCAAAACTGAAGCCGAAACCAAACCTACAAACGTCTACCCAACCAAGCCGATCGATATCTATGAACAGCTGCAGCAGTTCGTAATCGGTCAGGAGCAGGCGAAAAAGGTCCTCAGTGTTGGCGTCTACAACCACTACAAGCGGGTCCTAGCCAGTCAACAGAGCGAAACGGACGACGGCATCGAGTTGCAGAAGACTAACATCATGTTGGTCGGACCTCCGGGTTGTGGCAAGACCTATCTTGCCCAAATCATGGCCCAGGTGCTTAAAGTCCCGTTCGCGATCGTTGACGCCACGTCAATAACGGAAGCGGGATATGTCGGCGAAGACGTAGAGAATATCCTCCTTCGTCTATTGCAAGCGGCTGGCGGCGATGTTGCCAGGGCCGAACGAGGCATCATCTATATCGACGAGATCGACAAGATCGCGCGCAAAGATGTGAACCCGTCGATCACCCGAGACGTTTCGGGCGAGGGTGTACAGCAAGCGCTCCTCAAGATACTCGAAGGAAACGTCGTAAACGTGCCGCCCCACGGCGGCCGAAAACACCCGCACCAAGAATTCATCCAGATCAACACCGAAAACATCCTGTTCATCCTCGGCGGTGCTTTCGATGGGATCGACCAGATAATCCGCAAACGCGAGCGACGGTCCCGCGAAGGCAACGGGATGGGGTTCCGTACTAACGCCATCGTCGATGCGTATGCGTCGCTACCTCAGCGACCGCAGAGTGACGGTCGTGATTTGACCGACGTTACGCCAGAGGACCTGCGAAACTACGGTTTCATTCCGGAATTCATCGGACGCGTTCCGGTCGTGGTCGGATTGTCAGACTTGACACTAGACCAGATGGTCAAAGTGCTCGTGGAACCAAAGAACTCTATCGTCTCGCAGTACGAGAAGTTGTTCGGTTTGGACGACGTAGATCTCGAGTTCACTGAAGATGCTTTAGTAGCAATCGCTGAATACGCGCAAGCCCGCGGCATGGGAGCGCGCGGATTGCGAGCCATCGTAGAAGATGTGCTTATGGACGCTATGTACGCACTGCCGTCCTGTCCAGACGCCACAAAATGCATCGTCACCAAAGACACTATCTTTGAGCATGGAAATCCGACGATCGTCGATGGTCAAGGCAACTCGATCGATCCGGAAGACATAGCGATTTCCGAAGCCGCTTGACACTCCAATTTCCGTCTCTGAACCACAATTTCAACCCCCATCGGCCCGGATCCAGATGCCGATACGCGTAACAATTAACGGTCGGGACCTCGAACTCCCCAAACCGATTTCGCTCGAGCGCTACATTGAGGAACGAGAATTAGCGGGACGTCGTCTGGCCGTAGCACATAACGGCGATGTCGTGCCACGCGACAATTATGCAGAGGCCATCATTAATGATGGGGATACCTTAGAGATCGTCCGGCCCGTCGGTGGCGGATAACCCAGAATAAAACGCCCCATCTCGTATCACGGATACGGTCCAGTCGGTTCTCAATCTCTATTCAACGACGCAGACAGCGCCGGTAGCGGTGTCGCCAGAAAACTCAGACCGGTAGCGGTGGCAACCTACGACTTGGAAGGTGTGAGATGCGCTACCGACTTCCGGGTTGAACGAAGATTTCCACAATTCGCCGGTATCGAACTGTTCGGCAGCATCATCAAATGCCGTGGCACTAGTAGGACTACCGCGCGGGTTCTCCCAAGTTACCGTCGTTCCGACTTTGACCTTAATTATCTCCGGATCGAATTCCGACGGATCAGCCATGATGACGGTTGCTTCGCCTTCTAGCGCAGGACCTTCAGGGACTTCAATCTCTTCGGCTTCGGCGCCTTCCACTTGTGCCTGTTCGGAACCTGCATCGGTGCCGACTGCCTTTCCTCCAGTCTCGCTACCAGTTTCTGCGTCGGCCGTCGCTCTGGCTTGTGCGGTGGCTTGAATCTGTGCGGCGATAGTGTTCTCTCCGACCTGAATGCCGGCATCTGGATCTCCCCCCGCAGCGATGACCGCCGCGGCGGTGGCGGTGGCATTGACTACTTTCTGTTCTGCTTCGAAGGTTTGGATTGTCTCGAACTGCGAAGTTACTTCTCCACACGCCAACGCAGCGACTGTCAACGTTGACACCCCACACACGCCGATTAAGAGTGCAAGCGCGTAGTTTTTCATCTGCACCTCCTATTAGGGGCTTAGGCGACCTGTCGCAGTCGCGGGTCGAGGCGGTCTCGCAACCAATCACCGAAGAAGTTCATTGACAACACCACAAGGAAGATGGCGGTTCCGGGCACCAACGTAAGGTGTGGCGCCTCCAAGATATAGTCGCGTCCCTCGTTGGTCATCACGCCCCAGGCCGGCGTTGGCGGTTGTATACCTGCACCAACGAAACTCAAGGTCGACTCGGCGAGGATCAGACCGCTGGTGTTTAGGCTGGCGACGACAATGACTGTATTCATGATGCCGGGGACCAGATGCTTCCAAATGATGCGGATGTCTGAGGCACCTGCGACTCTAGCGGCTGCTACGTAATCCAATTCGCGCAACACGAAGACTTGCGCGCGAATCACTCGGACGAATCCGACCCAAGCGACCAGCATCAAGACGAACAACAACATATCGACTTTCCAGAGCAACACCTCGATCTTTGCCCCGAACAGTTGCGTCACCACGATTGCCACCATCAGGAACGGCAACGCGTTCCAGATATCTACAAACCGAGTGACGATCTCGTCGAAGAACCCGCCGTAGTATCCGCTGAATAGCGCGACCGCGGTGCCCAAGATCATGCCGGATGTCAGTGAGAACGTGACTACCGCGATCGAAATTCTTGAGCCGTGAAGCAATCGACTGAAGATGTCCCGACCTGTGTGGTCGGCACCGAGGATATGCAGTTTCCCACACTGTGCTATGTTTTCCGACTGAGTACCGCCGTTGGGGTCGATGAAATCACACGATCGATAGCTCAACTCGGCGATTGTTGTGCCGCCTAGAGGAATGTATGCGGCGCGCGATCGTTCCCACAACCCAAGGTTGCGATCGTGAGAAAAGCCTTTGTCACGCGGAAATGGTGCTACGTACGGACCGATGATCGCGGCGATCAACAACAGCGACAGGATGATTATCGGAATGATCGGGTACCGACGAAGGTAGTACCAAATCAAAGTGAACGGGTTCGAACCTCGCTCTGAATAAGCGACGCCCTGAGTGGTTTCCTCGGTAGCGGAACCCGTTGTGGTTTCCGTCCTGTCAGCTTCTGTTGCCATTCGCAGTTACCCCAAGAATCTAAATTGCGCGTTGAAGCTTAATCTCTACCTAAGCCGGACGCGTGGGTCGATGACGGTGTAGAGGATGTCTGCAAGGGTGGCAAACACCAAGAAGTACATGAGGAAGATGATCACAGTCCCAAGCAGTAGCGGGAAGTCGTTGTTTTGCACCGCTTCTTGTAACGCCACCTGACCTATACCGGGCCACGAGAACACGATCTCGACCACCAATGCGCCGTTCAAGAAGCCGGCGAACAACAAAAGCATCGAGGTAATCGGTGCAATCAACGCGTTGCGAAGTGCGTGTTTGAATATCACCGTCGTGTTCCCAACGCCCTTAGCCCTCGCCATCTTCACAAACTCTGAATCCAGAATCTCCAACATGGAGGATCGCGTCAAACGCATCAGGCCCGCAGCGGATCCCCAACCCAGTGCGAGGCACGGCAAAACATATTCCTTCCACCTCAGCTCGTCCGGAGTCCGTCCTCCTGCTGGCATGGCAAAAATCCTCAAAAAGGCAAACGGGCTGTCATCAGAAATCGCATTCAAATTAACAGAGAAAAGCCAGATCATCACAATTCCAGTAACGAATGCTGGTGCTGCCTGTCCAACCAAAGCCACGAACCTAGCTAGGTAGTCGAAAATACCTCCCCTCCAAACGGCTGCCACCACCCCTGTGGGTATACCCATCAGAACAGCAATCAACCAACCTCCGATACCTAACTGTACAGTCGCACCTAAACGACCTTTGATGATGTCCCAAACGTCAATCTGTAAACCCAACGAAACGCCAAAATCAAGTCGAAATACGCGCCCGAGCCACTCGACGTACTGAACCGGGGCGGGCTTATCGAACCCAAGACGGTCGCCGAGGCGATTCCAACTCTCCTGCGTTAGACCATACCCGCTTTGGGGCACGAAGATCTCACGTGGGTCTTTCGGGTTGACGTGGACGAGGATAAATATCGCGAGAGTGGCACCGAACACGGAGATCAGTGAAGTTAATATGCGACCTGCCAAGAAACGAAACATTGGTGGCTCCCGGAGCTATATCCAAGCGATCCCTTGCGTCCTCGTGTGGACTTACATCGAAGTTAGGCCATCTTGAGGGCGTAACCATCCCTCACCGACGACTGTCGGTGTCCAAATTTGTATTCGGCTCCGCGCGGGTACCGCATGACCAATCGGCACATTTCGCGCGATGATGACGGCCCGCGGACTAAGTGTCGCGCAAACCGCCATCACCTTTGCGGTTGGGGCCCGATCACCCCAAGGATTTTCGGGCTCCAATCCACATTCTCTTCTGGAATCTACCTGATTACGATGAACTCAGGGTTGCTAGACCAGTTGCTGTAGTGCTGCTGGCGACCGTTCCAAGATGCAATTCTCGGACCGGCAACTAGGCCCTTGGGCACTTCGACAACACCGGCGTACTGTACCCAGTACATTGACCAGTCCACCCATTCGAGGTGTTTCTGCTCACGCACGGCCTTGTCCTGTTCGCCGAGGATCTCGAACAGCCACTTCGCGCCTGGCTGAGACTCGAAGCCTACGCCCCAACCGGGTCGGCTGGATGACGTGTCAACTGTCGGCAACGGCCAGTCGAGCGGGTAGACGTTCGAGTGAACGTCGCCATTCTTGAAGACTGGCAAGTATTGCACACGGCGTCGCATCCTCTGCGAGATGACTCCACCGTAGTCTTCGATCAGCTGCTCGATTTCAATACCGAGCTGTTCCCACTGCGAAGTGATGTAGTCAGCGATTTCGAGGCTGACTTCACCGATCTCAGCAACGTAGGCCTGGAGCACCATGCTCTCAATGCCTTGACGCTTACCGTCAACCAGCGGATAGCCAGCTGCTGCAAGCAGTGCGTCGGCGAGTTCGAGGTCACCATCAGGCAACGTCCACGGGACACCATTCTCAAAGATGGTGCCAGCGGCGCGAGGATCACAGTCAATGCGGTTCCCTAGCCAGTCCCAGCAACCGGTGTTTCGGTCGGGGTCCCAACCTGGGAAGTGCGGGCCCATGTACTCGGAGTAGATGCCTGCGCCCTTGTCATCGAGGAATACGCTGTTGATCTCGTTGCGGTCGATTGCGATCGACTGGGCGAGACGGACTAGGCGAGCCTGTTCCATGTCGCTGATCCCCGGAGGGTTGTCGACATCCTCGTACGGTGCGTTGCCGCATCGCTCGAGACCAGGACCGTCACCATCCGAGCACGGGCTGTCAATCGTGCCCCAAGGGTTACCGATCCACGGGAAGTCTTCGGTGTACGGACCCTCGTTCGGGCCGTCACCGCAAGCGTTGTCGATTGCTTCGGCGCTACGGTTTTCGCAGTTCCAAGGCTCTAGCGGTTCGCCAGTGCGGGCATGCGAGTGCTCCCAGAGAAGCCCTGGGTACATGATGGACTGACCAACGAAGCCGCCGGGCATCGTCTCAAGGAAGCGGTAGCCTTCTTGCACAACACCTGGGACCAGTTTGAAGTCCAACAGCGCCAAGTCTGCTTCGCCGTTGCGGAGCATAGCGATACGAGTGTTGTTCTCTGCAACCTGGATCTGGGTGTACTTGTCGATACCGGGCTGTACGCGCCAGTGGTCGGCAACGGCCTCGGTCGTGCAGCGGTCGCCAGGTACGCAGTGGCCCTGTCGGAACGCGCCGGTGCCGACGTGGTGCTCACGTGCCCACTCAACTCCCATGGAGTCTTGGTGACTGAGGTAGTACAGACCGCGTGCTGCGCTCAAGCAACCGAACTGCGAGATCGGAAGACAGAAGTAGACCGGAGATACCAGACCGATTTCGACTGTAAAGTCGTCGATCTTCTTGGCTTCCAAGAAGATTGCCGCCAAGTCGCCAGAGTTACCGTAAGTGGTGTCTGGGTTCGTGGTGGCGTTCGACTCGTTGAAGTAGCGGACTACTTCGTCAGCGTCAACGATTCCAAAGTCCTGATCTTCAAACCCTACTGGAGGGATGAACGGAATGCCTTGTCCGTCGGGACCTTGTTTCATGCTCATGCGGACGCGGGTTCCCGCCGGGTCGATGTCCCAAGAATCAACGAGTTCTGGAGTCATCGGGTCGCCGTTTTCGAATACGAAGAAGTATTCTTCCACGCCGCCTCCGTGCGTCGGAGTTCCACGGTACGGACCGACAGTTGGAAGACCAATGACGGCGCCAACACCGCGCGTGGCGAAGACGACCTCAACTTCCTCTTCCATAGCCTTGGGGGCCATGGCCGGGGCTGCCTTCTCGGCCGGTGCCGCGGTGGCCGCCGGTGCTGCTTCTGCAGCTGCCTCACCCTTCATCGCAGGTGCGGCAGTGGCTGCGGCGGCTGCCTTTTCGGCCGGTCGCGCAGTCGCGGCTGCTGCTGCCTTTGCGGCAGGCGCCGCTGTGGCGGCCGGTCTGGCGGTTGCCGCAGGAGCTGGTTGCTCAGGCGCGTCCGGGCTACCACAGGCTATAACGAACGCTACTGCTGCAACAGCAACCGTCAAGGGCAGGAATCCCCACCGCCTGAGTAGATAGCTTAGTTTCATTAATGAACCTCCTGTATTGTGCCGGTAGAGATGGTTCTAGACACGGATCCGCCGCGCCTTGCTCCACCAGTCGTTCACAGTGCCATGATCACGTCATGGATGCCTGCAACTCCGCAGAGTATACAGCATACACGACGCGTCGCGACTTACAATACGCGGGTAAATCTAGCATCACAATCGCAGTTTGTCAACTGAATCCAACTGAATCTCGAACTCTGCAGGAGCCTGATGACATCGAAGCCAACCCTAAACATAGACCATTCCACGCCTCAAATGTTGAAAGGTAAAACAGCACTTGTCACTGGTGCCAGTTCCGGCATCGGCAGGGCAACCGCTAAAGTCCTTTCCGAGCATGGAGCGAATGTGGTCATCGCGGCGCGAAGAGCCGATTTGTGTGCAGAAGTTGCTGAAGATATTCGGAATGACGGTGGAGAAGCGACCTGGGTCCAAACCGATGTCACTGAAAATTCCGATGTCCAGCGCATGCTCGGTCACACCTTGGACACATACGGAAAAATCGACTGCGCATTCAACAACGCCGGCGTTTTATTGGACACTGGCCGAATCCACGAAATGAATGCCGACGTGCTCCGACGCTCGTGGGAGGTCAACGTTCTAGGAGTCTGGCTCTGCATGAAAGCGGAACTTGCAGCCATGGTGGACCAGGGAACCGGCGGTTCAATCGTTAACGACTCGTCCCGCAACGGATTGCGCGCCGACATCAAACGCCCTGCATACACCGCGACCAAACATGCGGTGACTGGTTTGACTAAAGCCGCCGCGCTCGACTATGCCAGGATGAACATCCGCGTGAATGGTATCTGCCCGGGTCCAATCGACACCGACATGATGCTAGCGGTAGATCGCGGCGACGCCGAGATGCGGCGCAGGATCGAATCGGCTGTACCGCTTGCGCGCTATGGACAGCCGCACGAAGTCGGCGAACTCGTGGCGTGGCTTCTATCTGACAGAAGTTCCTATGTGACTGGACAGATGGTTGGCATTGACGGAGGATTACTCGCGTCATGAACGGCGATGACCAGTTCAGGTTGATCCAGCAAATCCACGATGCCGACGCCAGATCGTGCTTAGTCATCACGGGTGCGGGGACAAGCGCTATCTCTGCGCTTTTCTCCGTCGCAGGAGCATCAAGAACGGTGATTGATGCCCAAATACCGTATTCACGCACCGCATTGGACGCCTACGTCGGTGCTCAAGCAGAACAACACGTCTCCAAAGACGAAGCCAAAATTATGGCTATCAAGGCGTATGAGCACTCGGTCCAACTCTCGGATCCAGAATCTCCGTCTACTCGCCTGATTGGCCTTTCGTGCACGGCTGCAATCGCCACCGACCGCCATCGCAGGGGCAAAAACCGCGTTCATGTTGCGTGGCACGACGGACGGCGAGGCACTATTTACTCGTTAGTCATGAACAAAGGCGAACGCGACCGAGCCGGAGAGGAGGCTGTGTGTTCAGCCATCGTATTGAACGCGCTTGCCGAAGCATTCGGAATCGAAGATCGACTCAAGCTACAACTGCTTCCCGGTGAAAATGTCGAACGCGTCGTACATTGAAGCGGTCATTTCCGGAAAACAGCCGCTTGCTGTCTATCGCGTCAATCACGGCTGGTCGGACACGCCTCCAAACGACGCCATCATGCTGGCCGGATCTTTCCGCCCACTACATCGGGCGCATAGGACGTTGCTTGAAACGGGTTTGTCTGTAGCTGGAAAAGCATTGACCCCCTGTTTCGAAATCTCGGTTCGTAACGTTGAGAAACCTGAGATCGCGACTTCCGACTTAGATGAACGGGTGCAACAGTTCCAAGAACCTGGAGACATCGTCATCGTCACTTGCGCCGCTACGTTCTTGGAAAAGGCGCGATTGATGCCGGGAACAACCTTTGTAATCGGTTATGACACCGCTGTTAGGTTGTTCGATGATCGCTTTTACACTGGCACCGACTCGCTTACGCCAAGTTTGGATGCTATGAGCGAGTTGCGCGATTTGGGCTCGCGATTCATTGTCGGCGGCCGACATGGCGCCGACGGCACGTTCAACACCGTACGCGATATGTTTATCCCTCCCGGATTTGAGGGACTGCTAATCGAGATTCCAGAGGAGGAATTTTCGGATCCGATTTCTTCGACGCAGCTTCGGAGTTCTCAAACCTCCGACTGATGCATCCGACTTACAATCGAAATTCGATCTGAAAATACCTACCTGTAAGCGATTGGACTCACGACTTGACCGAAATTGAAAACCCGCGCATCGCTAGTGCCGATGTGGACCCGCTGTTCCTCAACCGTTGGTCCCCACGTTCTTTCTCCGATGAGCCGCTCACCGACGCCGAAATCGCCTCACTGTTCGAAGGCGCGCGATGGTCGCCCTCGTCGTTCAACCGGCAACCTTGGCTCTTCGTCTACGAGACCGACGGATCGGATCGCGAGATTTTCGACTCGATACTGATGGAAGGAAATCGAATTTGGGCAACCAAAGCACCGTTACTCGGGTTTATCTTCGCCGAAACGAAATCGGCTGATGGACGACGAAATCGAGTTGCTCAGTTCGATTCCGGTGCGGCTTGGATGGCGTTGACGCTTCAAGCCCGGTCGATGGGACTTTACACTCACGGCATGGGCGGGATCGATCTAGACGCGGCCCACGAAAAACTCGGCGTTTCCACGGAGTTCTATACCGTGATGTGCGGGTTCGTCGTCGGTAGGATCGGACCACGCGAAGCCTTGCCTGAAGATTTGCAGGAACGAGAATCTCCGAACGACCGGAAACCCATCAGCGAGGTCGCGCACAAAGGCATCATAGCGTTAGATTAATCCAGAGCACTAAATGTGAAGTTATCGTCGGGGTGTTCGAGGGCGTAGTGGGCTTGCCGCAATCCGAACTTTTCTTGGAGCTGAACTGTCAAGCCGCCATCGATCATCAACGTGTGTCCGGTAATGAAGGAAGCGTCATCCGAGCATAGGAAAGCGATGCCTGCCGCGATCTCTTCGGGTTTGCCGGTCCGTCTTAAAGGGTATTGATCGGCGAAAAACGCGTGACCGGTGGGGTTTTGCGCCCACATCTCGGCAAGACCTTCGCCAACTATGTGTCCCGGTCCTATGGCGTTGGCGCGGATGCCGTCTGGGCCGTACTGAACCGCCAACTGGCGGGTTAGGCCAACTACAGCAGCCTTTCCCGTCTCGTATACCAGCATCCCTGTCTCCTGAAGGTAAGAATGTACGGACGCAAGATTGATGATCGATCCTCCACCTACGGATCGCATGTGCGGGACCGCATGTTTAGCCCCGAGGTACAACGCCTTCACAAGCACATCGATGCCGTAGTCCCAGTCCTCTTCTTCGACGCTCAGGGCGTCCCCGTGAATGCGAGATTCGCCAGAGATGACGCTGAACGCGTTCTGAACCAAGATGTCTACGCGACCGAAGGCGTCAATCGTATCGTTGACCATTCGTCGACAGTCGTCAGACGAAGATACATCGATGTGGGATGCGACGGCGACCCCACCAGAATCGATGATGCGTTCCACGTTCGCGGCAGCAGCATCGTCATCGATGTCGGCGATCAGCACGCTTGCGCCTTCCTCAGCCAACCGTCGCGCTGTTGCCCCTCCGATGCCCAATGCTCCGCCTGTGATCAATGCGGCTTTCCCTTCGAATCTTGACATCGAACTTTTACCTCCAAGTGATTTGCTTGCGTGTGATGATATAGCCACACCATTGAGCGTCGGCGGGAACCCTTGACGCACGATATCGACATGTCACAAACCCGACTCACCACACTCATTCAGCATGCCGCCGAGACGAGCGACCCGACATCGGTCGGCGAAGAGCTGTTGACTATTGCTGGCTTCATGCGCGCAACCATCAAGTCCTACCACCCTCTCGTTGGTGGAAACCCACAGAAGTCGCAGGTATTCCGAGTCGAGATTGCCGGCAGTGGCGATACGTTGTCCTGTGCCATCGTTAAGGTCCCATCCAAATTGCCCACGGACCGCGATGAGGAGGCCACTAGCGGAGTGTACGAACGTGAATTGGAGGTCTTCAACCTGCTTCGGGATATGCAGGGCGGGTTTCAACCACGCATATTTGCTGCGCTTTACGATCCAGAATCCCAGACAACCGCATTGTTGATGGAAGATCTAGGCGAATTACCTAAACGCGAAGAGTTCACCCTAGAGACCATTAGCCGTGCGCTGTCAGATCTCGCTGAGGTGCACTCGCGCTATTGGGGCGATGAGTCGCTGGGTACCAATTGGTGGATGCGCGACGGATACCGCGCGGATATTTTCGACGAGGACGTTGAGCTGTTCGCGCCGAATTGGGAGAAGTTGGCTAGATCAACGGTCCTGCATCCGTTCGACACTGCGACTGTGAACGAGGTCGCAGATTATCTTGCTGACAACATCGTGGAGGTTCTTAACGAACTAGATGATCGACCACGAACCCTTACGCATGGAGATCTGCATACTGCAAACATGATGCTACGCAGGGTTGGCGATCCTCCCACTCCCGTGTTGATCGACTGGCAAGACGCGGTATACAGCGGGGCAAGCAGCGATGTGGCGAAGTTTCTTTCTACAACGATGTCTCCAGAGGTTGTCCGACGCCACTTCGACAGGCTCGTCGCAGATTACTACTCGACATTGTCAGACGACATCCGATCCGACTACCCATTCTCATCGTTTCGGCGCGACATAATGCTCGCGCTTCTGGGGACGTTCGCGAACTATGTGATCTGCGCGACGACAAATTTTCGGTCGGATGTCGATGCGAAATCCTTGAACTCGTCGTTGAGACGAGTATCGTCGGTGATTGATGTTGTGCGACCGCTCGACCAGCTTTGAAACTTTGGAACTGCTGGGCTTGTGAAGGTCAACTTATCGCGGAGGAGGCTCCGCTGTTCGCCAATCCGTGGGTTCGCTGCCTAGTCAGATCGCGTAACATGACGAGGGTGTCGGAGTATCCCATGACTCGCGTTGAGAATTCCTCTTCGTCATCGAGAAGGGAGAAACCTCCCCGACGCGATGCGATCTCGCCGTTCGAGAAGAAACCGGCCACCGGGATATCGCCAAAACGCTCAGCGATGATCTTCGCGTCGTGGTCATCTTCTTCGAACATTCGATAGCCGCGAGCAACCGAGTTGAAACACAGCATCGCATCGATGTTCTTGCCCCGTTCGACCACATGCGATACGTAGTTGTCGAGGTTCTGGGTAAGACGTTGTGAGGCAAGTTCACCGTCACGAACGTGGAACTGGAGCGCCTGACCCTCCTCGACCAGATCTCCGATCATCATCGCTCCGGTCTCTTGGTCGATATCCATGATGTTGCGCATCACGTAGTCGGGATCCATCAAGACCCCGCTCGATTCAAGCCCGACGACCAATGTCCTTTTCATCCGGATCTGGCTCGAAGGGTCAGCGTTCAGGAAAATGTCCTCCAATACCGCCATCGGATTGCGATCATCGAGACGGTGAATTTCGTTGCGGGTCGATTTGGTGATGACCATGCTCGGACCGACAGGCTCCTCGCTTCCGGAAACGATGGTGTCGGCATCGAAGTTCTGTTTCATCAAAAGACCAACAGCACCGTGGTGACGCAACTCGTCGCCGAAGAACAATCGATTTTCTCCGTATTCGTGGCCGCCGCTTACAAGCGCTCCAAATTTCATCACCGACGGATAGACGGAGTCGAGCATCGAGAGCGAGTATTCGGTGGAAACGGTCAACGGATCGATGAAAATCAGCATTAGACCGCCTTCAAAGTCGGCGGGATCGGCTCCGATGGCATCGGCGAGCGATTCCGGTGTCGCTTCTTTGCCGCATGCCTGCTTGTCGCTGAAGGCGAACGGGTGGATCGAATCTGTGTCGCAGGTTGCAGCGAGCACTGAGAGTCCGGGACCCGTTTCGAGCTCTCGGCCTGCTCCTATGACGCCGGAACCTGAGCAACCAACAACTATTTCAGGGCCGAGATTGCGGTGGATTGCCGGTAGGATGTGCTCGAAATCCGCGTACTTGGGAGACGACGCGAACACCATTGCTGTGTCGGGCGATTGACCGTCTAACTCCGACTTGATCTCATCGCACATCGCCTCGACTTCGGCTTTATCGTCGTAGTTGTCGCAGACCGCCGCGGCGAATCGTTGCGAATGTGGATCGCGATCCCGAGGCACTCGTACAGGGTTTGATGGTGCGGTCGTATTGGAATTCGAGCCCCACTGAAACTCTGCCTGCATGAAGCGTCCTTCTCCGAAATCCTGAGTTCGTTTTGCACCATTCAACCCATGAGCCCGACACGGTACTCGTCATGATGCGTGATTGTGATTGTGGCAAATCACGGCGAGTCGAAACAATAAGGCGGAATACGACTAGACCTCAATCTCAAGCGATTGACGGTCAGATGCGAGAGAGTGCTTGACCCGCTGCTTGGATGGTTTGGTCGACCTGCTCATCGGTGTGCGCGGACGACATATGCACGCGTCCGTTGGACGATAGGCGGACTCCTTCGCGCATCATCTCGGATGCAAATTGGATGTAGCGCGCATCGTCGCACTTCGTGGCGTGGTCGCGGTAGTTTCGGATAGTGTCTCCGCTGCGATTGAATGAGATGCCGAAGACGCTGCCGAGGCCTTGTATATGAATGTCGGTTTCCGTCTCCATGGCGACATGGCGGAGACCCTCGATCAACCTTTGGCCTCGGCGGTTTAGGTCGGCATAGAATGCGTCGCCTTCGGATTTGAGATGGTTCAATGTTGCGTATGCGGCCGATATGGACATGACGTTGGAGTTGAAACTGCCGCCGTGGTAGACCTCGCCGCTGCCGAGAATGTCCATGATGTCGCGGCGGCCCGCGAGCATTGCGATGGGGAATCCAGCGGCGATGGATTTGGCGTAGGTTGCCAGATCGGGAGTTATACCCAGAAGTTCTTGGGCACCGCCGTAGGCAACTCGGAATCCGGTTATAACTTCGTCGAAGATGACGAGCGCGCCGTGGCGATGTGCAATCTCGTTGACGGCTTCGAGGTAGCCAGGTTCAGGCATGATGCAGTTGGTGTTGGCGTTGATGGGTTCCATGATGACGGCAGCGACTTGCCCTGGGTTTCGATCGAAGGCGGCTTCGAGGCGATCGGGATCGTTCCATTGGCACGGGATGACTTGGGACGCCGCACCTGGGTCCATGCCTGCTGATTCTCCTACGACGTTTGGGGATTCAACATTGCCGGCTTCGTCGATGGGCGGATGGACGGAGTGATTGACGCTGTCCATCCATCCGTGGTAGTGACCTTCGAATCTTATGTACTTTGTTCTCCCGGTGTATCCCCGTGCTAGCCTCAGGGCTAGTTGGTCGATCTCGGTGCCCGAACTGGCAAAGCGTACGGTGCAGTCTTCGATAGGGACGGCATCGGCGGCCATTTCTGCGACTTCGAGTTCACGCTCGAATTGGGCGGCGAAGACATATCCCTTGCGCATGTCCTCGGATACTTGGTTGGAGACGAACTCGGGGGCGTGGCCGAAGATGTTGGGACCCATGCCTTGGATGTAGTCGATGTACTCGTTGCCGTCAGCATCCCACATGAGGGCGCCTTCGGACCGGTCGAAGAACAATGGTTCGCCGCCGGGTTCGTTGAGCCTAATTTGAGAGGAGATGCCCCCAGCGACCACGCGTCGGGAGCGTTCCATCAGTTCGCGAGATCGTTGTCGGTTTAGATTTGGTGCTGACATGGGTTTTGGGATCCTAGTGGGCTGGGTTTACGAGGCAGAATTCGTTGCCTTCGGGGTCTTGCATCACGATCCATTGAGTGTCGCCGAATTCACGTTCTTCAATGAGAGTTGCGCCTAACTCGACGATTCGCTCAGCTTCAGATTTGAGGTCGTCGGTTTTGAATTCGATATGTACTCGGTTCTTTGCAGATTTGGTTTCGGGGACTTGGAGGATGATTATGCGAGGTTGGACTGGATCGCCAGACGTCAAAACGGCCAAGTAAGGAAAGTGAGAATCTTCGATTTTGTAGTTCGCTGCGTCGCGCCAGAATCTCGCCAACGATTCGACGTCGTTAGCGTCCATGGCGAGACCCCAGAATCCGAAATTAGACGCCATCTTTGAAAACCGTCCTTAATAGTTCGATTTGCTCTGGCACCATCAACGTGTAGTCGGGGACCCAGAAGGGCAAGGTGTTTTGCCAGATGACGCCGAGTTCTCGATCGTATCCTGCCTTGTCCGGGTCAAACCATTCCAAGGTTCTCGATCCTAGGTTTGAATCCTCTTCGCCCATCGGTTCGCAATGCGGCGTATTGGTGTTGAAGTAGTTGACGCAGTGCCATTTGGGCACAACCATCAAGATTGGCTCGCCGTTGTCGTCGTTTTTGACGCCGAATATCCAGTAGTGGTGGGACTGACCAAGCCAGTATCCAGACTTGGAGTTTGCCACTTCACGGTGTTTTACGGGTAGGCCCAAAAAGCCGCCGTGGGCAATTCGCGGGAGCCAATTGAGGCCAGTGATTGGGTCACGGATGTCTTCCAAAACGTGAGAGATGATGACGAAATCGAACGGCCCGTCAGCTCCGAGTTCTCGCCAGATGTCTTCGCCGTTCACGTCGCCCACGTATAGGCGCTTGTCGGTTTCGAAGGGGAAGACGTCAACATATACGTCAACAACGTCGTCGGCCCACGGGTTGTGTCGTCCGCCGATATCGACGACGGTGTAGTTTGGATTGGCGGCCTTCCTCTGGCGGATTTGTTCAAGCATCACGGCACGGTACTCTTGCGTGTTGCCGGCCGCGTAATCAACTATTGGCATCGATTTCTCCGAATAATGCGAGCACGTTAGTCCCGAACATAGGACCTAAACGAGATATTTGCGGTTCACTTTGCATACGTAAGAGTAAGTGGGATTTACGAACTGGGTAACGCGGGCTTCGAGGCATTGGGCGAGAAATATGAAAGCTTCGCCTTGGGTCATGCCATAGTCGGCTTCGAGCCAGACGATCATCTCTGAGAGCGCTATGCGGAAGGCGTCTTCGGCGGGTTTCTCGATGCCGGTGGTCATGATGTGGGTGTCGTCCTCGATGCGAGGCCACCACATGTTTTCGGGCATGGGAGAGAGTTCGACCTTCATCATGGCGGAACCGCCGGTTTCGATGCCGCCGCCGCCGCAGATCTCGCCGTCGCCTTGGCGGGCGTGCATGTCGCCGACGTGGAGGAGGGCTCCAGGGTGGTATACGGGTAGGTGGAGCTTTGCGCCAGTAGTGACCTCTTGGATGTCGAAATTGCCGCCCCACTGCCCTGCCCAACCGTTATGCCGGGCTTCGCGCTGAGGTGCGACGCCGACTACTCCGAGCATTGGTTCGACGGGGAACGAGAGTTTGTTGTTCCAGATGATCTGACCGTTTTCAACGTCGATGCGGCAGATGCGGAACTGAGGGCCAATGTTGGAGTGACCGAGGTAACCGGGCATGGCCCCGGTAGATCCGCCGTAACGCGTCCAACCGACGGGATGGGTCTTTATTTCGCCGATGTGGACGGTAAGCATATGTCCGGGTTCGGCACCTTCGACATAGGTGCTGCCAGAAGACGCGTTGCCGCGGTCGGTGGGTTGGGAGTCCGAACGGTAGGTGTTGTAGAGGTCTCGAATGTCGTCTGGGACGAGTTCGGCATCGGGACCGCGGTTCATCTGGGTCTGTACTTCGAACCATTCGCCGGGTTCGACGTGGAGAGTAACAGGGTTGGCGGCGGAATGTTCGTAGTAGAGGGTTTCTCGGGTTGCGGTTTTCATTGGTTGATCTCGATTGGGTGAGTTAGTGGTCTGGGTGAAGTTTAACGGTTCGATTATGGATAATTGGGGTATGAGTGCGGCACCACAGCGTTTGACGGTTCGTTACTTCGGGGATGCGAAGGCTCGTGACGAGTTGATCCCGATGGTTACGGCTTACGACTACAACCATGGGTTATTGGTTGATGCCGCGGGTATTCCGGCGATTTTGGTCGGGGATAGTTTGGGTAACGTGGTGCTGGGTTACGACTCGACGGTTCCGGTGACGGTTGAGGATATGGTGCGGGCTACGGCGGCGGTGACTCGGGGTGCTAAGAAGGCTTTTGTGGTTGCAGATATGCCGTTTGGTAGTTATCAGTCGGATGTTCCGACGGCGATCAAGAACGCGGCGCGGCTGATGAAGGAAGGCGGTGCGCAGTCGGTGAAGTTAGAGGGTGGAGTATCGGTTGAGGGGACGATCCGAGCGTTGGTGGAGGCTGGGATACCGGTGATGGGGCATGTTGGCTTTACTCCGCAGTCGATACATTCGTTTGGCGGGTATCGTGTACAAGGACGTGGGGAGAACGCGGAGCGGGTGATTGAGGATGCTTTGGCTGTGGAGCGTGCGGGAGCGTATTCGATTGTGTTGGAGCTGATGCCATCCGAGTTGTCGAAGGAGATTACGGCTCAGTTAGGCATTCCGACGATTGGGATCGGTGCAGGTCCGCACTGCGATGGTCAGATACAGGTTTTGCACGACATGCTGGGTTTGGACCCGACTTTTAGGCCGCGTCATGCGGGGCATTACGGGGATTTTGCCGGCGAGATTACGGCGGCGGTGAAGAGGTATGTTGAGGATGTGGGAGAGGGTAAGTTTCCAGGGGATCGAGAGTCGCACTACTCGCGGTAGTCTGGGCTACTGATTGTGATGATGGGGTGTGATGCGCACCCGCTACGCGACCCCCTCTGAATCTTCCCCTGAAGGGGGAGGGTGAAGGTGGGTTGCGAAAGGGGAGGTTCGTGGGCGCGTTGAATTCTCCCTTTCGGGGAGATTCTGTTCGACAGGTCGATAGTCGAAGCATAGCCGCGTCTTTTCGGGATCGCGTCGATAAGTTGGTTGTGAAAGTCAGTCAATAGTCCAGCACCGCCGACGTCGCCAGACCGTCGGCCCTCCGGGGAGCATCTGAAAGACTGCTCCTCGTCATCGCTCGATTCACCCCTCTTGCTGGTGCTGTAGCCTCTTCCGTCCAGCGAAGCGGAAAGACGTTTGCCGGGTAGAAGGCCGTTCGCCCGAACCTTGAACGGGCATCCCCTGCGGCGTGGCTTCGCCCGCCGCGTCCCCTTGCGCTTCGCGAAGGGGACGGGATTCCCGTCTGGCTTGCTTTTGTTGGCGGAGCCAGCATATGCTCCGCGTCCGAGCCCTGCAGCTACAACGGTCTTCGTAACCGGATTGTTGGGAACGTTGCGCCCGTCTTTCTGGGCTTGTGGCGGGCACCGCCGGCGGGCGC
>VXSB01000038.1 GCA_009838175.1 Chloroflexota bacterium | reverse complement strand
ACTTGTAGCACCGCTGCCCCCGCCGCCGCCGCCGCCACCACCACCGCCCGCGCCCGATTTGACGACTAGGGTTGCCTTCGTCGCTGGCAGGTTCCAAGTCAGCGTGTACGTGCCCGGAGTTCGATATTCAATAGGCGTAGGAATGAAAGTACTATGGATCGCGTAGTCGCTGCTACCATCGAAGCTGACCGCCAGGACTCTGAACTCGTACACTGTGTTGCCGTTCAAGCCTGACACGGTAGAGCTAGTCGACGCGGTTCGCGTATCATCGCTCCAGTCGTCAGCACCAGACTCTCGGTGGCTGTAATCGTAGACTAGGGCACCTGGAACAGAATCCCATTCCCAAGTTATGGAAGATGAAGTCCTCCCCGTGTCGCGTAGGTTCGACGGTCCAGCTGGAGTCGGTGTGGGTGTCGCGGTGGGTGTTGCGGTGGCCGTTACCGTGGGCGTAGGCGTTGCCGTCGCAGTGGGTGTCGGCGTAGCCGTAGACGTGGGCGTAGGCGTTGCCGTGCCCGTAGGTGTAAGAGTAGGGGTTGCTGTTGACGTGGCCGTAGGTGTAGGGGTAGCAGTGGGTTCGGCGGCAGTAGTTCCTCTGCCCCAGTTGCTCCATATCACCCAGTGCCTCGGCGCACGCTCGGACGGGGCGATCGCCCCCATGACGGCGAACCAGTACCGGGTTTCGGGCTTGAGGCCGGACAGCACGGTCGTGATCGAAGGTTCGGTGACTTGCTGACCCGTCGCGCCCGGTTCGGGCAAGCTGATCTTTTGGAACTTGCCGCCTTTGCCGTTGTCCTTGACCGAATACAGCCAGTACTGTTTGATCTCTGAACCGCCCTTCTGCCATTGAACGTCGAAAGAGTCGTGCGTTACGTTGGAGAACGACGTGATGGTCGCGGCGTCCACATCCCCGTGCGCGGCGTGGACCACGTTCGGCGGCGGCGAAGAGGACGGTTGAGACACGATCATCGCTGCCACGGCGGCGAGCAGCAGGACGATCATAAGATAAGGAACGTACGCCTTCAAAGACATGAGCAGAGACTCCGTGATTCGCAGGTAACGGTCGAATTATACGACAGCCGCCGCGAAGGCGCAGGTGGCATTGGATCAATTGCCTCCGTTGAAATAGATGTTGAGGAACAGACAGGCCTACTCGGACTCTGGAACCTCCTCCAGATTTTCCGCGGGGCTGTCTGTGGTGTTTTCTCTGGACTTTGACTACGTACAACACGACCAAAGAACGGTCAGTTCATCGCCACCTAGCGGTTCCGCTTTTGATGACGCGTCTTCGTACAGACTGGAAGGGATTGTATTGAGCAATGGGTTGGAAATCCTGATCCAACCCACAGGGTTCTCCTCGATCTCGAACTGTGTGTGGTCGGTCAATCCGCAAGGATCGTTTCCGTCATCGGACCTATGGATCGCGAGCGGGTGAGCGCGGCCGATTTCATCGATTACACGAATCAAGTCGAGTATGTCCTTGGTCGCGATTTCACCAGTGAGCTCTGAATTTCCGTGGCGCATCTCCTAGCAGGAAAGTGAAGGAACCATAGTTCCCGGATTTCACGTTTGTCAGGGTTCCGAACAACCAGAGTGTCACTTGTTCATGCAGGGGGCATTCACATCTATGCGATGGGGTCTTACGCGCCCCCTGCCCCTATCATGGCGGAAGCTCCGGCTAGCAACCATCCACAGGTAGTGAGTGTGGGCCTGTTCCATAACGATCAAACATTATTCGTCGGCGCGACTTTGGAGTGATGGCCGAATCTCGTAGAGATTTTGCGTGATTTTACGAAGAACGTCTGTAATCATCTGCGATTTTGATGTAACCTGTTCATCGTGACGGGGTCTGTTCATTAGAACAGACTTGCAAGACCAACGGTATGGCGCGACCTTGCCCCCTTCCCGGACCTGTTGTGCAGACTCCGTCGCAGGAACCGTACTCATAGGTTCAAGGGGGCACCCCAAATGCTTGCCAGAGGAGGGTGGCGTTAATTCTCGATCCTCTGTTGAACGCGGCCTTTTCCAATGCCGTTTCTGCCCCATACTCGCTCTCGAGTCCTCGGAGCGGCGAGCCTCTCAGCTTCCCGCCTTTTGACTTTCCCCAGGTCTAGATAGGTCGCAGGCCCTGGGAGCTGCCGCTTTAATGCACCTATCAAGAAGCGCTGTATCGGCGCCCCTATCATGTGGACTTGTGTCCACGCCGATACAGACATCCACAATTCCTGAGACAACGGCAATAGCCGTACCGAAGTCAGCCGCGTAGGAGAGTTATCGCGATTACCGTCAATTGGAGAAAGGATGAAGGGAAGGCCGTAGACGCCGCATCCCTGCGGGATCTGCGCCAACATCAGTATCGCGGCTGCTGTTAACTTATGCCGACAATAGCGCTTGCCTCCCGATAGAAAGCCATCTAGCGGCGCGCGGCGCGGCTTTTTCCTGCAGCTAGGTTCGAACCACATACCAAGCATTCAGTGAGATGGCTCATGAGGAGGGACTGGATCATCTCCGGAACTTCATGAACCTGGATATTGGGGCGTCCGAAAATCCGCCCGTCCGACGCTAGATACGCGTGGGAGGCTTCGTCGATGATTTGCCTGTTGACAAGTGCGGCAACGGTCGCGACTGGCGCGGCGGTCAACCCCCGAATATCTCGAGCTGATATCCCTCGCGCGACGACTTCTCAGAATCGCAAAACGCAACAGGAACTTCGAAAAGATCGACCACCTCATCGAGGATCTGTCTGATGTCCCGGGACCGCATCCGGGCCGAATTGTCGCGGAACATCAGGTGGTAGAACAACGCCCACATTACCGCCGCGTCGTCGAAAGTGATCTCCTGGTGCGGCCCGAGAATCGATTCGCAACCGGATCCAGGCATCAATGCACGTACTAGATTCTCGTTGACCGCATCACATGCTGAGACAAAAAGCCTCCGGCCTTTCAAATACGGCTTTAACATCGCCCCTAGCACAGGGAACTCGATAACGTCCAAGGTGGTCGCAAGCGATTCGCTGTCTCCGTGACATGACAGATGCAGATATCTGTAGTTGCTTTTCTTGAAGAGATCCAAAATCTCCTCGAACTCCGCCTCAGTCCTAAGGTAGTAGTAAAGCGGCTCCTTGCCCGACAACCGCAGGATGTCGCATAGGATTTCCCCTTCCAACCGGTCTTCTTCCTCTTCGTCCTCAAAATTCGCCGATTCGATTACGAACACTTCTGATTTTGGGAACATTCTTATTCCTCACTTCCAACTCTCACGAACTCTACTGTCGATCATGCCCCAATGCTATCGGTCGACCGGAGAACGCCGATCTCTGGGCCGTCGTCCGAACCGTTGATCCGGAGATCAGCCCGGGAAGTTCGTTGTCTTTCGTTCAATAGCCCTAGGGCAAGCGTTCTTCTCCACCGCACTGTAGATCTGAATTATCGCTACGATAAGGCGAGTTCGTACCGTGCAGGGGACTTCCAGTTCGCCTTAACCGACGACGGTGCCTACTCACTAGCGCATGAACTGGTACTCTCAAGATACATTGGGCTCGTTGAACTCAGCGACGATGAGGATCCGCTCTTGGATGTCCTGCTCGATTCGACTGACACGGTAACGAATCCCTCGGTTCTTGCATGCGTCTTGCGACGCAGACTCGATGCTGATGCGGCCCTCTGTAACCTCTATCGGCGACTGGCTGCTTCCTATATCTTCCAGGTCACGGCAAGCGCCAATCGTCTGCCGTTTCCAAGTGATCGATCCCGGCAGGCGCTTCGTTTTCTCGTTGAAGGACAACCCCTAGGTAGCAGGAAATTCCGACATGTTGTACTTGACGACGGGTATCGCTCTTTTGATGGCACTCTAGAGATGACCTGCCTCTTGAAACGCAATAGGCTCTGATAGCCGTAAACTAGCTTCAACGTTGATGCGATTCACAACGCGAACCCGAAATCGAAGACGGCTCTGCCTACAGTCAATCTTGGCCCACCAGTGCTATATTCGCGCGTCAAAATTGATGAACAAATGCAAACAATCGGCAGCTCGATAAACCTGGATTTTGGGGATCAATTGCCGTACTGTCTCGTTCAAAGGTTGTCATCGAAACAGGATTCGACGAGGGTCGCCGTTCTGTTAGTGATTTCCCATGGACGGTTGGTCGGAGTCGTCTCGGGGGAAGAATTGGCCACCGTCTTTCTGGTCCTGCTCACGCCAATGATGTTCATCTTTGGCGCCATGGTGCTTCGGTGGGGATTCGAGAAATAAAGATAAGAAGCGGCGATGGGTGACTGGAACCCGGAGGGAAAGGATCGTCATTGCGAGCTCGGCGGCTTTCGTCTTGGCAGCTTGGGGGTTCATGGTGGTCGGCGAACTCACCGGCTGGGATGATTTGCCGTGGATGAACAACACGTAGACTGTTGGATTGTCGCGACCCTCACGGCGGCCTTCGGACGCTGCTCGCCGGATGCCATAGGGTTCTTTGACCAAGTCGCGACTTGAAGCGCGGCGCGGGTACTTGGGAAGTCGGTCTCGGGCCGGCATGCGGTTTCTGTCCCCGCACCCGCCGCTTGCGGATTGCCGCTCGCAACCCGGTCGTCTGCAATCATAACCAGAAGACGGGATGCCACCAAACGCTAGCATCGATCGCCTGTTCCGGGATTGAAAGGGTGGCGTTCCGCAACCGGGATTCCCTCGATTGCCGCCAGCCGACTGTGAGAGCGCGTAAAGCCTTTTCAAGAATGGTTGCATGTGTCGAGGTAGCGCAGGCAGAACGATCTACCCGATGTGGCTTGGCAGGTTGTGAAGCCACCGAAACCTCATGGCGGCGCGTCCTTGAGCACACGCCAGTCGACCGCTGGACCTAGTTGAGGACCCGATCAGGGTTTATGGTTCTGTCGCGATCCGATTGAGGGCGCCCGATTCTGCTGTTGGACTTGCCACGGGAGAAGCATTTCTCAGCCACATCGGCAACCGGATCCGGACTGAGTATACCCAGTGCCGGTATGCGCGTTCAGGTAAGGTTGACGGCATGTCCGTGCCGAGGGAACACGTAGGCTGTCACTTCCCAACGCGATCCACCGACTACGATCAACACGGGCTCCGGGGTGTTGTAATCGAGCGATTCGGCGATGCGGACCATCTGCCGTTTGTCCCTCACGCTGGGTTGACCGGCTCCGCGGGGATGATAGTGCCATTCGCCCAGGTAGTATTCTCGGTCCTTCCACAAGGCGTTTATTCGCTGTTGAAGTCCTTGGATTCCCCTCCAAAAACTAGTCCGTCCCCTGACCGAGTCGGATGTCGGGCCCATCGCACGTGTCACCATCGCGGTGTCGTGTGCCTCGTTGTACCGACCGATTAGGACTCCTCCGGTTTCCAAGTCGCCGGAACGGCGGCACATCGCCATCAGGGACTCCAACTGGCAACAGCCGACTCGGACCCGAAATCGCCCATCGGGGGAGCACATTGTCAGGTCAGACGAGGCCATGGGGTCCCGACACTCTACGCAATCCGACGAATTCTCCATTCACGTACTTTTGCTCCAACACGACCAGATCGGGTTCACTCGGAGGCTCGGCCATCGCGGTTTCAATGATTTTTGCAGCTGCACCCGTCATCATCCAAATGTCGTCGATCCGCGCCGGCATCAGCGCATGCCAACATCCCGTGCCATCGCGCGGCAACGCCTCGTCGTAACCATCCATCTCAGATCGCAGCCACGGATCCAACTTGGCGGAGAAATCGTCAGCCGGGAACGTGCTGCCGCGTGCGACGTAGATGAATCCGCGTCTGGCCTTCAAGCCGACCGACACCGACACGAATGTCAGAGGTCCGCCCCATGCGAACCTGCGCATATGCTCAGCAACCGAGTCGTCAGCTGTGCAGTCGATCACTGTATCAGCTCCCAAGACAAGATCTAAGTCTTTCGGCGCACTCGGGGGAAAAGCATCATTTATCGGAGTTACGACTGAATGGATCGCCGCATCGTCTAAGCGGTCCGCCAGACTCAGAGCTTTCGGCTTCTGCAGGTGGCTCACACCCAAGGTGTGCCTGACTAGGTTGCCAACTTTCAAGCGGTCGCGGTCCATGATCGTCACATCCTGGACACCCGATCGGACCAGGATTTCCGCCAGCGCCGAACCAACCGCACCACCTCCTATGATCAGAACGGACTTCGACCGTACTGACGAATCCAGTCTGCCTCGACCCGATATCTCTTCTTGGTGCCAGTTTTCGGTCTCGACCCATTCGAGAGGAGCGTCGTCTCGGAAAACCAATGACCGGTCTCGGTTCCAGAAGCCGTGTTCCGTCGGTCGAAATCCCGAAACTGGCCGAGAGGTCAAAGTCGGGAGTCGGAGGCCGAGCCAGTGGGCCTGGACATCAGGTTCCTGAACTCTGGCCGGGATCGGGAAACCGACAAGCAAAACGTGCCCTTGCCCATCTCGGAGATTCCTGCATACCGACCGCAGCAACGGGTCAAGTTCAATCCCCTGCGCCTGGCAGCACCCGCGGAGCTGTCCCCAAGTCGTCGGTATCGCCCAAGGATCGACTACGGGCAGCTGATCGAGCCAAATCCACGCCACTGCAAGATCGTTTTTCTCGCCGATAGGTTTGGTCCATGTGGATTGGGCACTTTCTCCAGAATTGCCCGCGTCGAGGTTGTCTACGGCGAGCGTGAGCGGGTTTGCGTGCACGGTTCGGACACTTGCTGTCCCTTTACGCGGATGTTTCCCTTGCCAGAATGCAAGATTCTCTCGCCCTTCAGCGAATGCGATCTTGAGACCTGGGGAGAATGGAATATGCGGTAACTCAAACGGGTCGCCAGGTCGAACCAATTTGCCCCGCGACGCCAAGGAGAGCCACAGCTGAACTCGTCGGACATGCCACGCGAGCCTCGATTCCGGATCGAAGGGCTCGATGTCATAGGAATGGCGACCAAGAGTCCGCAGGCTGGTATCGACGCATAAGCGGCCGCATCTCCATGGGGATTCGTCCGGCCCTGCGCTGTTGTGATTCTGGTGATTGAATGTGAGCGCGATGCCGCTGACCTTTGCGGGATAAAACACCACTTGACCGTACGGGTATATGTCACGGACGTGGATAAACCAGTCTGTGAAACGAGGTATGACGGACCCGGATTCTACTTTTGCGGTGATCCTGCAGTGGAGTGCCCAGATTGACCAATCATCGTGCCAGGCGAAGTCGCCGAGCATCTCTACGCCAGGCACCGACTCCAAAGCCCTGCGACCCACGCGCAGGGCTTCTGGCAGATTTCGATTCGTGTCAGGAGCTAGGCGAATCTTCCGCCCCCAACACGCGTCGGCTTCCGGCGCGGTGTGAACCCGCCCGTTCCTGCTGCCGCAGTTCCGGCCGCCGCTGTCGATGATCGGGAGGGAGCCGCCGGGAATTTCTCGCCGAACAACGACCGCCACAGCTTCGCGCTTTCCGATGGATCGTCGTCGTCCAGTGCTTTCCTTGCAACAGCGGATGCCTGCCGCACCTGGTCGACGAATCTCGAGAAGTCGCCGACGGACAACCTTTTCAGGACGTCGTGTTCTGGAACTCCACGGTCTGGAACGAAGGGCACCGCCCCCGACGCGGCGTACGCAGAATATCTGGCGACCATATTCTCAAGCACCGAGGTGAAACCCTCAGCCAGCGATCCTACCCCGTCCGGGCAATTGTCGCCCACGAGATGCTCAAGCGGATAGCTCTTGGGGTATTCGAGTTCGGGATGCGCCGTCCGCCACCACCACTTGACCAGCCTAACTATGTTGACGTAGTGCCCGTTCGTGCGCCTGTTCTTGTTCGTAGTCCATCTGTATTGTTCGAGCGGATGGGTGCGCTGCCATTGATGGGTGTCCCGATCAGGTATGTATAGAGGCTCATGTTTCCACTTGGGCTCTCCATCATCGTCTTTGAAGAAGTCGGCAAGATATTCTGGCAGGGGATCCGGGCCCGTTGGCCAGTCGTCAGGGGTGAAGTGCCCCTGGATGAATTCGGACGACACAGCCTCTTCTTCCGAGGGTGCGGCAGCGATCACCAGGTCGAGCTTCACCTTGGACATCTCGATGCCTATGGACCGTCCCTTCCTCTTCCACTTGCCCTTGTAGTGTTTGTTCAAGAAGGACGTGAACTCATTCATCACGTCGTCCGCCACAGGGTAGTCCTGGCGTCGGAATCGAGTGACGGCAACCAGGTCGACATCCAGCTTGTCGTCGCCCACGGGCCGGATGGAAGTTGATCGCCGATAGCTCCCTTGCAGGAAAACGCTGACGATCATCGGGCCGAGATATTCGTCGGCCAGCAGTCTTTCGCGCAGTCGCGTGTGAGCCGCTTGCAGCTCCTTGGTCTGCGCTTCAGTGGGCCTAATTTTGCTGAGAAGGTCCGTAAAGTAGCTGTTCAATTCCATCCTTAGCTTCTCCTTAATTGGGTTCTAGGTTCCTATCCGGCTGGTAGTGTGAGAGACTCGCGGTACCGCGTCGACCAGTCTGACTCGAAAGCGTGCTCGTATAGCTGTATCGGCCCGAGACTGCGAGCGAGCCTCCCGATAAGAAAAACCAGTCCGTTGGGAGCCGCGCCAAACACGTGGAGCGGTCCCACAGAATCGCGCCGTGGATGCCGTTCGCGAACGATTTTCACCAGCTCCTGGGCCAGTACCCATGCGTGGTTTCCGCCCTGTACCGCCGTCGGGCCGACGTGGGGCTCGATACTGAAGACAAGCAATTGGCCCAGTTGCGGGATGTGATCCTGAGCATGCGCGAGAACCTCGGGGCGAGCATCATGAGTCGCTGAGAAGACGATTCCGATATCTTGGCCTTTGGGGTTGACAATGATCTCAGAAACGCTCCAAAGATTGGAGTTGCAGTTCGCCGCCGCAGAAGAAAACTCCCAAATCGATCTACCGGCGGCGGTGTTCTGGATGAAGGAGACTCGCGTGCCGGATTTGGGGTCAAGTTCGTAACCGGCCGCAAATGCGATCGAGCTATGCGCGGAGAGGTGTAGTTGGCACTGACCAAGGGGTGCGACTGACCGCGTCATGAACTCACGTATCGTGGGGCCAGCCTTGGCGTTCCAGTTTTCTGCCGCACCGATCTCTCTACCATCGAACAGCGCTGTCAGGTCCAGCATGTGGTCGACTTCGTCTTCCATGTGCTCGGCGAACCGGAGGAAACTCCTTATGCCGACAAGAGGCTCGTCACGGTCCGAGTCCGGGCCCGTCCATAGCCCTTCCTCGCTGCAGATGCTCTGGATTTCCGGCCCGGTGAATTTGTTGCGTCCCTCGGAGAACAGACGTTCGATCAGGCTGTCGTACGGATTGGCCCGTTTGCCTTCGTCAACCGCGCGCAAGCCTGCTCTGGCCATGTTCTCACTCAATGTCCTAGTCAAACAATCTAGGCTGTATGCGTTGGCGCAGATTCGTAGGCGAGACAGCACTCGTCGCAGTTGCTCGTGACTTACCCCCAAGTGTCGGGACCATCGATCAACGACCCTTGAGAACCGACCGGAGGTCTTACGATCGAAGAGGACATCCAACCTCAACTCCCCATCGCGTGCACTTACCAGCTTCGCCAAAATGTCGTCGGCTGGGATGTTCCATGTAGTCATGAAGTTGAACCTTGCGGTCTCGGATCTCGCCGAAGTCGCATTTACGGCCTCATGCAACCGCTGGAGGAGTGATGTGCGCTTGGACCCGACAAAAGACGGGTCCGTCAGGGCGTCGCAGGTGAGGGCACCTCGCTGGTCGACGTGCCATTTGATCTGATAGTAGTCGGCAGAGACCAACTCGCCGTGGGCGTCCCTGACGGGCTCCGAATAGACGACTGAAACATCTTCGAAATGAGGTACATCGTCGATCTCGTAACCAACGCTCGAAACCCTTGGGTGGCGCTGGAACAAGCGGCAGGCTTCAAGCCAGAACACTCGTCCTTGGTAAGTGTCTCCTTGCTGCCGAGCGGCAACCGCTCTCATTATCTTTTCGCCTTCACTATTTTGGGCGTGTCGCTACAGGACACAGTTTATGTCTTTGAAACAACAAAGTCAATGGCTGTATAACTGCTTCCAATTTGCTAACTCGTATGCTACGATGCAGACAGCAAGATTGGATGCGAACAACAATGGCGATTGAAATCACCGGCTTCGCCCAGGCTCTAACTCGGTGTCAGGCATTCGAGTCCGTTGATCCTGAGCAGCTTGAAAATGTGCTCTACGCTGGTGTTGACCCACTGGAGATGCTTTTCGTCGAACCCTCGGTTGATGTGGCCTTAATCCAGTCCGGAGAAACCTTCAGCCATCTATACTTCGTTCAACACGGCATGGTCGTGCCATGGCAGTATCCCCACTCGGAGCTGGTTTCCCCATTCCTCATAGGGGACCACGAGTTCATGATGGGTGCCGAGCGCTGGGTGGCTTCCTATTCGGCCGTAACGGAGACAACCGTTGTGGCAATCCCTGTCGCGACGATGAGAATCGCAGTTGACAGCATCCCTCAAGTGCGCGCCAAAATGCACCTCGTGCTACTGAGGCGTTTGGCGCGCTACTACTGGATCTCACTCTCTACCACCGGGAGTCCAGCCCCTAGGGTTGCGGCTGCACTGATCTCTCGGTTGGCCCTTAGTGGAATGGATCACGGTCGCGAGCGCAAAATCGCATTGCGGCAGCGGGAGATTGGTCGCCTGACGGTAATGTCTCGCTCTGCCGTCGCAAACGGCATTTCAACACTTGCGCACGAAGAACTCATCCGCATTGGAGACGAGGACAGCGAGAGATTCTCAGGGCTGATCAATGTCCCAGATGTCGATCGATTGAAAGAGTTCGTTTTCGGCGAGGTCCGGGAAAAGCAGGTACGCCCGTTGCTTCCGCCCGATGAAAGTCACGATCGGTTGCTGCGTTGGAGATTAACTTGACGCTCGTTTGTTATTGTGCAACTTCTGATTCTCGCTCCTGGGACTTGATCCAATCCTCCACAAGGAGTTGCACTTTGCCTCACACGGCCTGTTTAACGTACGGATCCTGATCTGGTGTCGGTTTTCACCTCCGCGCTTCAAGAGTCTTCGTCTTACATCCCGAAGTCCTTCGTGAATCTGAGGCAACGGCTAATCCGTTGGACAACTTGACTTTGCGTGACATGCGGGAAATACACGGAAAGAATCCAGACATTGTCTTGGGGGATGCGAAACGTCGATTGGACGAGAGGGACAAGGGATACCTGCGGGGCGAGTTAACCTACCGGGTTGTACTGCGATGTTTCAGGTTAAGGAACCGGCGCTTGGCAAGTTTTATCGCGGTACGGGGAGTCTCGCCCGCGAGATCGTCGGCTCGTTCCGCGATTTGGTCAGCCGTCTCATTCTCATTTGCTAGCATCTCTTCACCTGCCCAATAGAAGAGCGCCAGAGCAGCCAATTGATTCTCAGATTGAAGTTCGGCATTACCCGCAGCCTGTTGGTAATACTCTCGGCCGCGTTGCTCGTTGTTCGATCTAAATGCCAATAGACCGTTTGTACCTAACCAGCAAGTCCGATCCCAGAAACCCAAATCGGTTTCCCTGATCGTTTCAAACTGAGTTTTGGCACCTTCGACATTACCCGACTCCGCGAGCGCGATAGCCATATTGTTCCAAAGGAGAAAGTTATCAGGGTTACTCACCAACCCTCGCGTCGCGCTAGAAATCGCCTCATCGAAATCCTCGAAAACAACTAAGGACAAGAAAGTCTTGAGTTCCAACGGACGAGATGAGAAAGGCTCATCACTCAGCCAGAGCTCGCATTCCTTGATACATCTTTCAAAATCTAATCTTTCAAAATGCTCAGTCGCGTTGGCTTCATATGTCCTAGGCAATGCAAAGTGGTGTTCATCCAATGAGATACCCGGAAGCTGTGTTTGAGCCCAGTCCGCTTGCGCTACGGCGTTCTCTGTGGGCTGAACCAAACCTAGATCGAATAGACGGCGTGCAGATTTGTTCGCCCCGTGATCCAATTCGAAGGTAGCGACCGCGCTCGCCAGTTCGCTAATATGACCCGGATCAGACGCGCCGTAACGTAAAGACTTCTTGGTTCTCCCCAGCCTTGGGGGAGTCTTGCCAACCATGCCGCCGACCGCTATTTCCGCTGCGCGCAACCAGGGATCCATCCGGGTCCCAGCACTGCGGCGAAGCACATCGTACGCTTTTTCGGGATCATTGTTGTGAACATAGAACCGAGCGGCCGAACGAAGGACGAATCGATTGTCGGGGGCTAACGCCAAGCCATTGGTGATTGAACGTAGAGCTTTCTTGTCAGCGCCTAGAACAGCGTAATGCCGTGCCATGTCAACCCAAGCGATGGCGTTGCGAGGATTGTTCCTAACACGTCGTTTGAAAATCTGAATCTGGTGCCGTGATGATTCTTTGAATCCTTCGTCACCAGCAGGTCCCGCAATGTCAATGCAACCGCCGGTTTCCCCTTCTGCGAGGAATTCCGCCAAACGCCTAGCTGACGATTCGGTGGCCAAATCTTGTTCCAATAGGAACTCAACTGCTTCCTCGACATCGCTATCGTGTTTGTCACCGGTTACCAACCCAGCCGAAATCAAATCTGTCGCGAATGCAACAGATCTATTGGCCCGCCAGTCATGTTTGCGCGGCGCAAGCTCGTTGTGTGACGGGATCCGAGGCTTGAGTTGATGCGCGAGCGGCTCCAATTCTCCCGTGGTCGCTGCGATTTCAGAATCTCGCCAACGTGGGATGATCTTTCTGGGTGTTTCGTTTAGGCCCGTGCTCATGTCATCGTCTTTCTCAAGCGCCATTCTGCAATTCTGGCGATTCGATCGAAAATCGAAATGTATCGTTGAACCGAATAACGATTTACCCGTTGAGACAGATTTCTTGGGTGACCGCGCCGCCCGGGGTCAGGATCGCATAGCTGACGTACCGCTGGGCCCAATATTCCTCGGATTTCGTCTGGGAGTTGTTCCTCGAACTCCTCGAATGCTAAGTCGTGCGCCTGTCGAACGTGAGGTAGGACGCTCGCGTATCCTTCACCCCAATTGTCTGGCAAGAATGTTCGGTCGAGGTACTCGTGCCACAAAGCTGTGATCCCCACTTGCGTAAAGAAAAAAACCGCCAAACTGCCGATTTGATATAGATCACAGGCGAACCGGCGAACTCGCCAATCTGGAGAGATGTGCCCGTACAACAACTCCGGAGGCGCGTAGGTTGTATCTCCCGCGATTACCAAATTGTCGTGGGGCGAATTGCCATCTTGCGAAGACGAGCGTCCCAAATCCGCCACACGGCAGCCGTCATCTCGGAAATCGAGCACGTTGGATGGTTTCAAGTCTTGGTGTGCGACCTTCGCGTCATGAAGTTGCCGTATCCCAACAGCGGAATGATGAAGCGCCCTGAGAACGAAAGCCAAATCAAAACCGTCTGTTTGGTCCAATCTCTGCCTAACATCGCCGTCGGCTAGTTCGAAGATGATGTACGGGACGGTCAAGGTTTCGTGCAATTCGCCTGCTGGTACTTCCCCGTCGTCGATAGATACATTGACACGACTAAGTCTGCGGTCACGGCATTGGTTCAATAGCGATTTTTCGTAGACGTAAGAACTGGTGAGAATATTGATCACCTCGGTTGGATTTGGCTGCTTAAAGGCGTGTGAGTAATCCAGAGCCTTGAGGAACGCCTGCCTGCCTCGTCCGTTTTCGACGACATATCCCACAGAAAAGTTCCCGCCGGTCGCTCCCGGCAGCCTGGGGACTTTGCTGACAACGGTCCAACCTCCACCCAGCTGTGGTTTTTCCGCCAACCGCTCTGCCGGGTTGGAATTTAGCGTCGTCTGCATTGCGAATCTTTCTTTGCAAGTTAGGTCACCGATGGCAAATGGCAGTGGCAAATCGGGTTGCCAATTCAGCGGGCCCAATTTCCGATTATCCGGCCGACCAGCCCACAATGACCGCCGAGCGGACCGTTTGGTCTTGTTTGGATATTGTTACCGCACGCGCTTTGAAGCGAGGACCGCAATCAGAGGGTGTTTCGCGCTTCAGAGGTCGAATCTAACGACTCTCGAGCGCGGTGTCGAAACATGATGACTTCAGAGCATCGACCACGATTAGCTTGCGGCGCGGAAGCGTATATTGATTCTACTAACTGCTGCGGCTTGTTCAGAAGATGAGACGACCGGTCACGAAAATGACGGCATTTTCCAAACGAAGTTCCAAGTCTTGTGAGTTGCTTGTGAATAGCCTCAGACGCGATGGGTCGTACCTTGCGAAGCGGATGGTGAGGTTTGGAACGAACATGGTGATGGCGGTGCATCCGAACCGAAGCGTTTTCATCTTTGGTTGAGAAACAATATTGCGTAGCGGCTTGAGATGCTGTGAAGGGGACAGGAGCGAACACGGGGTTAGTGTTCGTGCCGGCTTAGTTCGGGGTGGACACCATCTTGGAGCGAATGGGCACGGATTATCGTTGATGATTCGCATCACTGAGGGAGAAACCATCCATGACGTGACAAATGCAATGGCGAATGATGATCGGTTTACATCTCGCCCTGTTGGTGCGAACTGCTCATCAGGCTCAGTGATTCCTAGGCAGCGGATCAATCGGGCATAGTTTCCGATGCGGAGGTGAATCAGAGCGATGTGTCCGACGTCGGAGCACGATGCAATTTGTCGGTAGGGTGGGTTGCATGACGAAAATCCAGCAGCGGGTGAGCATAATCGCGCGGACGCGGACTCCGGAACCGCGAACGCGCATTCGAGGGACGCCCCCAAAAGTTGCAGAGCATCCAGTTTCCGTTGGCCACCAGCTGGATTGTAAGAGTTTCAACGGGTTGCAGATTAGTCCTCGTCACCAGTCGTGAAACACCCGGAAAAACGGGATTCGCTGAGGCGTCGGCGGAATACTTAGGTCTCTGCAGTGCGCCTCAAAATTGCCACGGAACGCAACCGCTTGACGGGCAACTAAACGTGGCAGCCACTCAAATCTCGAAGATCGATTCGAAAACGGTCCTTATTGCAGTAAATCTTGGTTCGTTGAGACTCGAGGATGAATTGAAAAACGGTTTTTATCATTTGACCGGATGGAGGCCGGGACCCCGCCGAACTCGGAACGGGCCGAGAGCCAGGGTGTTCCGAGGACTGGTACATTCACACGTTCGAATCAGACGTTCAGCATGAGCAGGTACAGAGCCGTAGTCTTCGATCTGTGGGGCGCTTTGGTCGACGATCTCAGGTCTCCCGCAGCCAACCGCCTCAGATTCGGCCACAAGATGGACGAAATGGCCGAACTTCTCGGCGTGAACGGGAAAGAGTTCGTCGAAGCGCGGTTCGCGGGTTTCGATGAGCGCATGATCGGAGCTGCGCCCACGACCGAAGCCGCGCTCTCAGGGATCGCCGGAAACCTCGGGATCGAAATCGACGATGGTTTGGTCCATGCCGTTGCTGAAGTGTGGTACGCGTACGTGCGCTGTTCTATATCTCCCCGTGCCGGAACGGTAGAGACGATATCGATGCTGCGGGAATCCGGTTTTAAGGTGGGGCTGATCAGCAACTGCATCGAGGAATTCGCGCTGCTATGGGACTCGACTCCCTTCGCCCCTCCGGTCGACGCCGCCGTCCTTTCGTTCGAAGTCGATGCGGCAAAGCCCGACCCTGCCATCCATTGCATGGCGTCCGTCTGGCTCGAAGTTTCTCCCGAGCGATGTCTCTACATCGGCGACGGGGCCGACCCAGAGCTCAGCGGCGCGTCGGAAGCCGGGGTGAGCGTCGTGCTCATGCGCTCCCCTTACGATCTGGCGGACGGCAACCGGGTGGGGTGAGACGGCGAGAGGATATCGGACATCCGCCGCTTGACGGATCTGCTGTAGTTTCGGTCGCGAGTTGCGACTAGATCGCGACGTCGTTCGACCAAGTCAGCTCAGGCCTGTGGCCGACCTTCGACACGTGGGGAGCCGCAGGAAATCGACTTGAGTCGCCCTGCTGCGACCTCGTTAGGCGTAGTCTCGCTGCTCGGATTGATACGATTCAAAATGGGAACACGAAATCGAAGACGGTTCTGCCTACAGTCAACTTTGGCCCACCAAATCTGATCCCTTCCAAAATCCGCGCACTTTCCTTGTATTTGCTACCTGCGGATAGGATGACAGTTTGGGCGGTACGGCATGTTATTCGCATCCGACATCAGCAAAACCTATTCAGAGAAGACCCTGTTCAGCGGGCTCACGTTGAGTGTGGCCGCTGGGGATCGGGTCGCGCTTATCGGTGCGAACGGTTCGGGCAAGACGACGCTTCTGGATATCCTGGCCGGTGAAGTCGATCCGGATTCGGGGGATGTGAACAGACAACGCAACGTAACCATCGGCTATCTGACGCAGGAGCCGGAGGCGTTTAGCGACAAGCCGCTGCTTCAGGAGGTGCTAGACGCGGGTGCGGAGGTGAACGCTCTGGTGGACGAGATCGCCGCAACATGGGAGGCGTTGTCGAATCCAACGGATCCTGACGAACAGAGTCGGTTGCTGGATCGTGTGAGCAAGCTAGACGAGGAGTTGGAGGCGGCGGGTGGTGACGACCGTGATCATGAGGCGAAAGCGATCCTATCAGGCTTGGGTTTCAAACAGAGCGACTTCCTGCGGCCGATGAGCGAGTTCAGCGGCGGATGGGTGATGCGGGCAGGACTCGCCAAGATACTTTTCCGGAATCCCGATCTGTTGCTGCTCGACGAGCCCACTAACCATCTTGACCTCGACGCGAACGTGTGGTTCGAGAAGTATCTGTCTGGTTTTCAAGGCGGCGTGATCGTGACGTCTCATGACCGTGAATTTCTGAACGAGACGGCGACCAAAGTTCTTGCGATCGAGCCGGATGAGGTGGTGCTTTTCCGTGGCAACTACGACGAATATCTGGTTGCGCGCCAAAGCGCTCTTGAGATCAAACGTGCCTCTGCGGCACGGCAACAGCGTCAGATGAAGCAGCAGATGCGCTTTGTGGAGCGTTTTCGTTACAAGGCATCCAAGGCGAGTCAGGTGCAGAGTCGATTGAAGCAGCTCGAAAAGGTCGAGATCATCGAGTTGCCGAGAGCCACCAAGAAGGTCAGCTACTCGTTCCCGGAACCACCGCGCGGTGGTTCGGAGCCCATATCGCTTACGAACATCAGCAAGTCTTACGGGGACAACGTGGTCTATGAAGGCGTTGACCTGTCGCTTTCGCGCGGCGACCGTGTGGCGTTGGTGGGGCCGAATGGCGCAGGTAAGACGACGATGCTGAAGATACTCGCGGGTGTTCTGCCATTTGATGGAGGGGAACGCAAGACCGGGTACAACGTGATCACGACGTATTACGCGCAGCACGTGTTGGAACTGCTCGACCCGCGCAAGACGATCATCGATGAGTTGCAGCAAGCGGTGCCGACGGAGTCGGAACAGAACCTGCGAAACACGCTAGGGGGTTTCCTGTTCAGTGGCGACGACATCCGCAAGCCGATCTCGGTGCTGTCCGGCGGCGAAAAGGCGCGGGTGGCTTTGGCGAAGCTGCTCTTACAACCGAGCAATCTGCTGTTTATGGACGAGCCGACGAACCATCTCGATATCGCTTCGCGGGAGATTCTTGCGGATGCTCTCGGCGATTATCGCGGCACGATCTGCTTCATCACGCACGATCGTACGCTAATACGGCAGGTTTCGAACAAGATCGTCGAGATCGATGGTGGCCAACCGACGGTCTACCCGGGCGACTACGACGGTTATCTGTACCGGAAGCAGGTTGAGGCAGATGCGGGGAGCGCAAGCTCAACGGCTGACCTGGAAGCCGTGAGTGTCTCGAGGAAAATCCCGACCGCGAGACGCAGGGTTCAGGCGATCAGCGCAGAGGAGTTGCAGCGGCGGTCGCTCAGCAGGAAGGCTGCACAGGTCGCCGAGTCGATAGAGAACGTGAGTGTTTCGATCGCTGGTAAGGAGGCTCGTACAGCGGAATTAGAAGCGATGTTTTCTAATCCTGAGTTGTATGACGATCCGGCTCGGATAGCTGCGTCGGGACAGGAATATCGTGTGCTGAAAGAGGAGACCGCGTCGCTTTGGGAGGAGTGGGAGAGGTTGTCGGTGGAGGCGGACAAAATTGACAACCAGTTGACCGGATTGAAGTCTGGATAAAACTTGCTCTGAGCGTCGGCTCAATGGCGTTGCAAATCGGCGTATAATCCGCTCAAACGAACGCCATCTAAGGGAGTCCGGACGTGCCTGACAGATACGACACGATCATTATTGGTGCTGGTTCGGCCGGCGCCATTGTTGCCACACGTCTGACGGAGGATCCCGACCATTCGGTGCTTCTGATTGAGGCGGGTCCCGACTATCCAGAGTTCGACGACATACCCGACACGGTGAAGTACGGGTACGGGCATGACATCCCGCCGTGGGAGAGGCCGCTCAACGATCATCGTTGGACTTTCGTGGCGCGCTATACCGACGAAGCACGGCCGGGGATCATACCTCGGGGAAAGGTGGTGGGTGGTTCGAGCGCGGTGAATGGTCAGATTTTCTTGCGTGGGGTGCCAGAGGACTACGACACGTGGGCGTCTTGGGGGAACGACAAGTGGAGTTTTCAGGAGTTGATGCCGTATTTTCGGATGATCGAGACGGACACGGACTTCAGCGGTGATTTCCACGGTTCGGATGGTCCGATCATTGTGCGTCGGTGGAAGCCTGAGGATTGGAATCCCGCCCAGCAGGCGTTTTATGATGCGGCACGTGCCAGCGGCTTCCCGGATTGTCCGGACCACAACGCTCCGGGGTCTACCGGTGTAGGGCCAACGCCGCTCAACAATCCAGACCGCGTACGGTGGAGCACGGCGATTGGCTACCTCGCGGGTGCTAGGGAACGTCCAAATCTCGAAATATTGGCAGATTGTCTAGTGCACCGAGTGCTGTTCGATGGGAATCGCGCGGTAGGCGTGAGGGCCGAGGTAGGCGGTGAGGTCTCGGACTTTGAGGCCGAGAATGTGATCCTATCGGCGGGTGCAATAGGATCGCCGCACCTGCTGTTGCTCTCCGGTGTGGGACCGCAAGACGCTCTGGATGCGGTTGGCATTCCTGTGCATCACGAGATGCCGGGTGTGGGCCAGAATCTCCGCGATCATCCGCACGTCAGGGCGACGTGGCGAACGCGCGACGACTTTGAGCAGCCTTTGGGCTTGCCGGGCGTGCAGTTCACTCTGCGATACACGTCGGAAGGTTCGGACTTGGTGAACGACATGCTGATTCATCCGAGTTCTCGTAGCGTGATCGGGCGTAGATGGTGGGGAGAAGGTGCGAGTGAGGAGATCGGTCTTCTCATGGTCGTCTGCCTCGACCTTGCTGTTGGGTCTGGAAATCTGCGGTTGCGCACCAAAGACCCGCGCATCCAGCCGTTCCTCAACTACAACTATTTCGAGGAGGAGTTCGACCTGAAGCGGTTGCGTGAAGGTGTGCGGATCGCCAATCGCTTCGGAGAGCACGAGGGTTGGTCCAGCTTGGTGACGGAGCGTGTCGAGCCTACGGATTTGGACATGGAGTCAGATGACGCGCTGGATGCTTGGATCAAAGAGACCGCCGTGACCAGCCATCACGTTTCGGGCACCTGCAAGATGGGACCCGAAACTGATCCGATGGCTGTGGTCGATCAGTTCGGTAACGTGCGAGGACTCGAGAACCTGAAGGTTGTGGACGCGTCGATCATGCCGGACTGCATCCGCGCGAACACGAACGTCACATCTATGGTGATCGGCGAGCGCGTGGCAGCTTTTATCGGCGAAGGGCTATGACGGCGCAGTTCACGTTAAGCGCATTCGGCGACGAGATCGCCGACGATGTGGACGAGCAGTTGCGGGTTCTCCACGAGCTCGATATCGGTTATCTGGAGTTGCGGAGTGCGTGGGGGACTAACGTTCTTGAGCTGACAGACGAGCAAGTGGGTCGCCTAATAGAACGGTGCGATGCGCATTCGATCCGCGTTAGTTGCATCGGGAGTCCGATCGGCAAATCACCGATCGACGGACCGATTGAAAAGGTTGTAGATGATTTTGAGCGCATCACCGACATCGCGAAGATGGTTGGCACTGACCGGGTGCGTGTCTTTTCGTTCTACCCCGAATCTGACGGTCTGCAAGCCGAGCGGGTTGAGGAATCGATAACGAGATTGCGTTTGATGGCTGAGGTGGCCATTGAGCGGAATGTCAGATTGCTGCTAGAGAACGAAGGCGGCTTGGTTGGCGATACGCCTGAGCGGTGTCGCGCACTTGTCGAGGGAGTAGATAGCCCGCACCTCCGATATGTATGGGATACGGGTAACTACCCGCAGATGGGCTTTGCGCGTTCTGTCGACATCGGCTGGCCTCTGCTGGCCCAATACACCGAGTGCGTGCAGGTCAAGGATTGTCGGATCACGGACGGGACTATCACCGTCGCAGGCGAGGGTGATGGTCAGGTGCGGGAATTGCTCCAGAATCTGCGCGACGCCGAGTATGTGGGCTTTCTCGCGCTTGAACCTCACCTGTTGGTTGCCGGACAGCGCGGAGGGTTCAGCGGTGCTGAGGGGATGAAGATGGCGGCGGATGCGTTGCGCGGATTGATGGCTGAAACGGGATGTGTTGAGGCGCGTACCTAGCTCGTATTCGGCCGAGTAGTAGTGAGAGCTGGCTTTCGAATCCGCTGAAATGCAGTATCTGGAGTCCATTGAATTTCTGATTCGGACAGATAACTCCGATTTAGAATCTTGGGTTGCAATACGTTGTATCAATTCGTCTCTGAAGGGGGATTAGCTGTGAAGGATGGTCTCAAAACTAATGGTTCGTTAATGTCGATCGACTTGACCCGAATCGGAACGCGAGCGATCCTCGCGTTGAGTGTCGCTGTGTTGTCGATAGTCACGGTCACGTTGCTCGGATCAGGCGTTTCAACGACAGCGCAGGAGACGGCAACTTGCCAAGTCATCGACTTGGGTACGTTAGGGACGGGAGATGACAGCACTCTCGAGGCTGAGGGCCGATGGACTACCGAGGACTGCGATTCGAGTTTCCATCTCGACAGTGACGCTCACGACTATCAATTCACCGTTGAAGAAGGCGGTCGGATCCGCATCGAATTGAAGTCCGAAGAAGCCGATTCGTACTTGTATCTCTTGGATTCTGATGGCAATCGCATCACGGACAACGATGACGGCAGTGGACAGCTAGACGCGCGGATCGAGCGCGATCTCGTTCCCGGCGTCTATTCGGTTGAAGCTACTACCGTTGGCGGACGTAGACAGGGTGCCGCGGATTTCAGTCTGACGATCAGCCGAGTCGTAGGTTGCGAACCGGAACATCTTGGCACATTGGAACTTGGGACCGATCTCACGGCTACGGGGACCTGGACACTTGACACTTGCGGCTCTAGATTCGTCGTCGAACACCCGGCATTTGGCTATTCGTTTGAAATGGCCACTGGCGGCAGAGTCCGGATCGACGTGAAATCGGAAGAAGGCGACCCAGTGTTGTCGCTGATCTCGGCGACCGCAGGATTGATCTCCGCAAACGACGACGGCGGCGAACGTCGAAATTCCCGCATCGAAAAATACCTCCAGCCAGGCCTCTACTTTGTCGAGGCTACGACGTACTTGGAACGTGAAGCCCGACTCGCGTCCGGCGACTTCGAACTGGTCATTCACCTCATCGACGAAGAGGAGAGGCAAGAGAGCGGCTACCAACTGAAGATCGAAGCCAGCGTTGTCCCGGACCACGCAGTAGCAGGTGAGCCGTACGAAGTCCACTACCGCATAGGAAACGTCGGCAATGGCCCAATGACCGAAGATCATGGCACTGTGGATGTGTACGCAATCGGACCTCGGGCTTGGGATCATACCGAGCTCACCATCGATCCCGAGATCGGCTGGTTGCCCGGTGTCTCTTACCACTCGGACGATATCGCCGCGAGCAATACCAGCGTCGAATCCGACCAAGTGAGCGCATTCGAATTGACCATCAACCAATCCGGGCCCTCGTGGGTATGGCTAGCGGTTGTAATCAACGACGAATCGGGTGAAGAAATTGCCTTGCACAGTCAGTGGAGCGAAATCTTGATCCTGAGCGGGAGGACATTCGAGGAGACAACGGTGTCGGTCGATGGCGCTGAATACGAGGTTTCATCTGAAACCGACGAAGAAGGTGAAGTGACCGTGCTGGTGAGTGCAGCCGGCGATGCAGAGGCCGAAGTTGAATCTTCGACAAGGGCGAAGGCTATCTATACCGCTGGTGCGGAAGCCGAACTGTTGCCCGGTCTATTCGATAGACCAAAGATCGCGGCTCTGCCGGAATCGGAGGAGCAAGCCACAATCAGCGTGTTCGATCCCTCCTCGCAGACCTTGTTGATGAAGTTCGCCGAGGGGTACACAGAAGCGGTCGCAGCTTCTGGGTTGCTCGAAGCGGTCGAGAACGGCGAATCGGTAAATCCGGTCACTGTCGAAGACCTGTTGATCAGCAATGCCGAGAACGCGTCTGAGCAATTCGCCACCTTGGCGGCATCTTGGAGGCATATACAAGAGGGTGTAGGTGATGGTGAGGCGTTGTGGTTCACGCAGGCACTCACCATCCACTCGCAACTCTCATACGCCGAGCGCGTTGTGGCACCGATGGTTAAGGCCGGTGAGATTGTTGATGCCGCGCGCGTGGCCGAGGACGGATGGGATGACGAGGACGTGCAATCGATGGTGGGCGATATCGCTGGAGACGCGTCATGTGGCGCGGGAGCATCGGAACTGGGAGCCGCGTTGCGTTCAGTTGGTCTCGACTCCGCGGACGAGTTGGTAGACCTTGATGCCGAGTTACGAGTCGCTTTGCCCCTGTACGGATCTGCGATCGATGCCGTTCTGTGCTCAGCATCTGCGGCGGACAGTGAAAACGCTGATTTCATCGCTACATGGTCGCCATCAGATGCCGCAGAGCTCAACGCGTTGCTGGAATCAGCAACTGAGTTGCCGGCATCCCCACCGCGCCTGCGAGTCATCGCCCGACTCTCGGAAGACGGACGTATCGAACACGGTGTCGAATTCGACGGGGGCGAGCAGGTCATGCCAGATGTGCGTCACCTCAGCGCCGATGCTAGTGTCGGAATCTGGCACACGAGCAGCGTTGTCGAACTGGGTGAAGAGCCGATTGGCAAAATCCGAACCCGGCGACTGGAAGACGGTCGATTGGAGGTGGGATTTGTCAATACCGGAGGTCAGGTGGTACTGCCCGACATTCGTTACTTGCCAGCGGAAATGCCTCAAGGCATCTGGCTCCGCAGCGGTCAAATCGAAGTCCCGGAGGAAACCACATTAGAGTAATGGGATAGTCAACCAGAGTTCGCCCCACTCGATTGCCCATTGAGCTACCACAAGGCTCCGGCGACGCGCGTCGGGGCCGTCAAACTTCGCCGGATGATCCGTGCTTTTTCTGCGAAGTCATCGCTGGTCGCGAGGAGAAGGGCATCGTCGAGGAGACCGATCAGACGCTCACCTTCGTGAACTGGCAACAGTTTGAGTTGGGTCAGGTCTATGTGATTCCTCGAAGGCACGCGCCGACACTCTTCGATTTGACCGATGAAGAGTCGACAGCGATCATGCGAGCGGTTCGGAGGGTGGGTAGAGCGTTGCTAAAGGCATACGACCCCGACGGCTTGAATCTCATCCAGAACAACGGGGTCGTGGCGGGGCAATCAGTGCCGCACTTCCACATGCACGTCGTTCCTCGCCGCAAGGAAGGCTCCGAATGGGGCAACGGGCCGCCGCACATCGCAGTCCTAGAAGGCAATCCACCGACAAAACCCAGCCGGGACGTAGTTGTAAGCCTGGAGCGGGAGTACGAGATCGCCGATGAAATTAGACGACATCTTCCTCAATCGCCTAGTTAGAGAAGGCTTTGCGTAGGAAATGGGCGTATAGCACCGACAGATGGTGGCTAGGCAAGACCATAGAATCGTAGGTTGCTTTGCAGATCGTTGACCCCGACACACCACCATCGCATAAGACCGCGACTGCAATGATCGCCAGTGCACTCAAAACCTCAACTGGCGCTTGAAACAACGACAAGAGAAGAGATAAATGGGCGAGAAATTCAAGTTTTCCTTATCTATAGCAGCCATCGGGCTAGTGCTGACCGTGTTGTTAGCTTGCACTGCCGATCCGACACCGACGCCCGTTCCTGAACCCACCGCCACCGCCGTTCCAGTAGTTGACACTCCAACTCCGGTACCCGAGCCTACCGCCACCCCCGCGCCGGTCGTCAAAGCAGCGACAGCAACTCCCGAACCGACGGAAACCCCAACGCCGGTGGTCGACACTCCGACGGCGACCCCCGAAGCTACTGACACTCCAACGCCAGTCGTTGAAACACCGACGGCTGTGCCTGAGCCAACTGTTACCGTTACGCCCGAAATTCAACCCGAAGAACCTTTAGAGTTCGATCCATCGGTGGTGCGGGGCACCCTTTCAAACGGCATGGCCTACTACGTCAGACGCAACGAGGAGCCGCTCGACCGCGCGCAACTATCGCTGGTGCTGAAGGCCGGTTCCGTGGTTGAAGAGGAGAATGAGCGCGGACTGGCACACTTCGTCGAGCACATGGCGTTCAACGGAACCGAGCGCTTCGAAAAACAGCAGATCGTCGACTACCTCGAATCTATCGGCAGCACATTCGGAGCCGACCTCAACGCGTACACCAGTTTCGATGAAACCGTGTACTGGCTCGAGATTCCGACCGATGATCCTGAAATCCTCGAGACGGCGTTCGAGATTCTCAGTGACTGGGCATATGCCGTTTCCTTCGATCCTGAAGAGGTGGAGTTGGAGCGTGACGTGATCTTGGAGGAGTGGCGTTTGAGTCAGGGCTTTGGCTCGCGTTTTCAGGAAAACTGGTTCCCTCCAATCTTCGGCGAATCGCGCTATACCGAACGGGCCCCAATCGGACTCACCGAGATTATCGAAACCGCTCCTCGAGATCGTCTAGTGGAGTTTTACGAGCGCTGGTACCGTCCTGAACTGATGTCCGTTGTAGCCGTCGGCGACTTCGATGTCGAGCAGATCGAGGCCAAAGTGAAACAACACTTCGCTCCGCCACCCGAGGGCGAAGCCACGCAGGAACGCGCCGCAGGAACGACTACGAACCGCCCAATTCACGTTGTTCCCGAACACGACGCGCCACGCATAAACGTTTTCACCGATCCCGAATCACCAGCGACTCAGCTGATTCTCGTGCGCAAGCTCGCACCGGAAACCGGGCAGGACCTGTCCGCATTCCGCCGCAACGCGGTCGAGGCACTCGCCTTCATGATGATCAACGCACGTCTCTTCGAACGCGGGCAAACTGAAGACCCGCCCTACTTATCTGCTGGTGCTCAGCGGGGCGCGTTCGTCAACCCAGTGGATCTCGTGCAGTTCTACGCTTGGACCGAACAGGACGGTATCGAGGATGGCTTTGCCGCATTGCTCGAAGAGATGCAACGCGCTAGTCAGCACGGCTTCACTGAAACCGAACTCGCACGCGAGAAGACCAATCTCTTGAGCTCGGTGGAAAAAGCATACAAAGAGCGCGACCAACGAAAGTCGGGAGATCTCGCACAGGTATACACCGACCACTTTCTGAACGGTACCTTGACCGTCGGCGCCGAAGCAGAATGGGAACTCTACCAAGAGTTGCTGCCACAGATAACTCTGGCAGAGGTAGACAAGCTTGCAGATTCTTGGGCCCAGACCGACAATTCAGTGCTCTTGATCCTGCGGCCAGAAGAAGGCATCGTCACCACCGACGAAGAACTTGCCTCGGTCGTTCAGGCACAACTGGAAGCGGCAGGCACGCTGCAGGTAGAGCCGTACATAGACGCCTTCGACGATGTGCCGCTGTTAGCCAACATACCGATGGCAGGGAGCATCGCGGAAGAAGAGGCGATCGAGTCCATCGACGCTCAAAAGTGGGTCCTCTCTAACGGCATCACCGTTATCGCCAAACAGACCGACTTCCGCAACGACGAGGTCGTTTTCACCGCCTTCAGCCCAGGCGGTCACTCTCTCGTCGAAGATGTTGATCACGTCTCTGCCGTATACGCCGACAACCTGATTTCCGGTAGCGGAGTAGGGCCGCACGACAACGTGGCCTTGGACAAGCTTCTCGCAGGCAAACAGGTTGCTGTGACACCCCGGATATGGGAACTTTTCGAAGGGTTTACTGGCAATGCTTCGCCCGAAGACCTTGAAACCATGTTCCAACTGATCACACTCTACGCAACCGAGCCACGCCTCGATCCCAGCTTCTATTCGAGGTACGAAACTAGCCTACGTACAACCGCCGAAACGCGATCAGAGCAACCCGACGCCGCCTTCTCAGACGCGTATTACGATGTGTTGAGCCAGAACCACTTCCGCGAGCGCCCTCTGACACTAGAACTTCTGGACGAACTAAGCATGGAACGCGCGCTGGCCGTCTACAATGACCGATTCGCAGACTTGTCTGATGCAACATTTATATTCGTGGGAGCTTTCGATTGGGAACAGCTCCGGTCGTTGGCCACCATATACCTCGCCAGCCTTCCGACTGCGGATCGCGCCGAGCAGTGGCGCGACACCGACATCGATCCCCCAACAGGCTTGGTCGATCACGTCGTCCGCAGCGGCATCGAACCTCGTAGCATCTCCGCAGTTGTATTCGCAGGTGACGCCGAATGGGACCGACAAGAATCGCTCACGCTAAGGGTCGCTGGCGAGATGCTCCAAATCCGACTTCGCGAAACGCTTCGTGAGGATCTTGGCGGTACGTATTTCGTGAATGTGAACGCCGAACTCCAATCGCTACCCGATCACGAGTATCAAATCTCCATCTTCTACGGGAGCGATCCAGATCGTACGGACGAACTCTTGAACGCGGTCATCGAGGAGATTGAATGGCTCCGCGAAGGAGGAGAACAGGAGTACCTAGACACCGTTAAGGAACTCCTGCGCACACCCCGCCAGGAGCAGCTACGAGAAAACGGTTTCTGGGTCAACCAGATACGCGCTATCAGTCAACGTGGCGAAGAATTCGCAGAAATCAACCGATTTGAAGAGCGATTAGACACCATCACTCTCGACCAAGTAGTAGCCGCCGCCCAACGATACCTGACCTCTGATCGCTACATCAGAGTGGTCCTGCTACCTGAAGAGGAGTAGCCGCCCGCAAAATCCACAAGTGAGCATGTGGATGCGTGCCGAAACCAATCCCGCGAATCAGGCTGCGAGAGGATTTGTCGCATGTTTTGCTGGCGGCTCACGCGACGCTAGGATCGCGACCGCGCCAATCAGATGCGCGGCTATGAAGACTGCGAACACTCCTGCATACGAGCCGACGAAGTCGAAATACAGTCCACCTACAATCGGACCCAACGCTTGAAAAATGGTGATGTACGGCACGCTCGCGCCTCTAATCGCTCCGATGTGAACTCTGCCGAAATACTTCGCCCAAATGAACTCGCTTAGCGGTATCGTTCCTCCGAATCCAAATCCCCAGCACAAAAACGCGACGAACATCAATCCCAGCGATCCAGATTGGGCCGAAACTAGCATCAGCGCTACTCCCGCGGCGCATGCCGACAGCGACGTGGCACACAGATACCGAACATGTAGGCGCTGCAAGAAAAAGCCCCACACGAACTTCGAACAGAGATTCGCGCCCCCGTTCAACGCGATCGCTATCGCCGCCTCAGTGCGAGTAAAACCGCTGTCGGTCATGAATGGAATGGCGTGAACTAGTACCGCCAGAATCGCCATGGTGTGAAGCGCGTAGCCCGCGATTAAGAGCCAGATGGCAGATGTCCGTATCGCTTCGCGTCGGGTGTAAGAATTAGCCGCGTCGATTCTCTGATGCTCGACATCGCGCCTCGTTCGGTCGTCGCTTTGACCAACGCCGGATTTCGTGCCGTCCGGCAACATTCCGTAGTCTTCGGGTCGCCGTCGCATGAAAAGCGCGATTGGCACGACAATCGCGAATACGAAGATCGCGAGGAACACGTACGCGTCCCGCCAACCGATCGAATCGACTACACGGGTCATAACGATGGGCATGGTCAATCCCGCCAACGAGATCCCTGACGAACCAAGGGCGACGGCCCAACCACGTCGCACTACGAACCATTTGGCGAGCGTGATGTTCACCACCAAGCCACCGACCAGCGAGAATCCGATCCCGCCCGCGACCATCCACAAGAGGATGAACTGCCAAAGCGCATCCACTCTCGACAAAGCGATAAACGAACCGGCGTAGATACACGCGCCGATCAGCATCAATGGCCTCGCTCCGTAACGATCGGCTAACTGACCAATGAAGAAGTTTGCCAGTCCGGCAACAAGCAAAGCGGCCGACGCGCCGAGCGTGTATTCGGCGGAGGTCCAGTCGAGGTCTTCCGTTATCGGACGCAAGAAGACCCCGGCAACGCTCCCGCCGACACCTATGCCCACAAACTGCCCAACGATTGCGCCGATGACGATCCACCAGCCCCAGAAGATCCCGCCACGCTCACGTCCGGGCGACGTCGAACTTTCGGTGGCAGCGTCGCGGCGGTTCATGGACGCATGGTAGCACCGTGAAGGCGTAGCGCGTTCGCGGCTCGCGGTCTAATCCAACTTCAGCACCATCAGGTGTTCGTCGATGTACTCACCTTCTACGAGCATCGCCCGCGGTGTCGTGCCGCAAATCTCAAATCCGAAGGAGGCATAGAGTGACTTTGCGGGTTCGTTCGTGGTCGTCGCTGTCAGTTGGATGGTTGAGAGCCCGGATATCCGACGCGCCCTCTCTAGAGCGGCAGCCACCATCGCCCGACCGTATCCACTGCCTTGATGCTCGGCAGCCACATGCACCGCGATGATCCTGCCGGTGTGCATCTCTTTGGGGGCCTCATATCGAAAGAACCCCAACGAGCCGACAAGATCGTCCTCGACGAAACATCCAAGCATGAACGCATCTGTCGATCCGGGAGTTTCGGCCAGCCGATCGGCGAACCGGGCTAACGGCCACTCCCGTTCCACCTCGTAAGAGGAACTGAACACCGTCGGGTACTCCTTAAGGGCTCGGAGCCTGAGACCACGGTATTCTAAAGCGTCGCTCTTGGTTAATTCGCGGATCTGCATACAAGGCTTTACGAGCATCGCGGAGGATAAGTTGGTGACCAGTGTCAGGCAGATCCGGTTCGAAGCAACTGGATACGTGCCTGACATCGTTCATTTTAGGAGAGCATCAGTGAAAGGTGAGCGTTGTTAACCGCGATCCGGCGAAATGTCCAAGACACCAAGCCCCACGCCCCCTTCGCGAAGCCCAAGAAGACCGGCGACAGGGGCGCGAGCAAGCGGAGCAAAGCGAGCGGGGGATGCACGGGGGTGGGCCAGCCCCAGAGCCCCGCACCACTATACGAGGGCGACACCAGAGCAGCGGATGGCCGGGGCGGCGGTGCGAACAGCAATCCCCTCTCCCTCGATGGGAGAGGGTCAGGGAGAGGGTGAGACGGGGACGAAAGGGCCCGCCGATCCACAAATCCCCGCAATCCCCGGTTCAGACAACTCCCACTTGACAACCGCAACATATGTTGTAATATAACAAACAGATCGACGGATCGAAACAGTGCTGCGCAGACGTGTGCAGACCCCCGACCCAAGCGGCCACAGGGAGACAT
>VXSB01000033.1 GCA_009838175.1 Chloroflexota bacterium | reverse complement strand
CTCGAGGCGAGGGCCAGTTCCTACGGGCCCGAAGACCCTGGCCGCCGGGCCTTCCAACCGGAAGGCCCGGCAGCAAACAGCCACCCCAAGTGGACATACAAACACGCCCCTCCCCCTGTCCAACCTCGCGGTTAAACTTGCAACATTCACCACGACCACGCGACCGCTGGCGACCTTACCCTTATGTCAATTTCCCTTAACCCCAACCGCCTAGCCCGTCGCGCCCGCGTTGGCGTGCGCCGACGGCGAGGTTTTTACGGCTGGAACGTTGTCGGCGCCATGTTCTTCGGCATGTTTCTCGTCCTGGGAACCCGACAAAGCTTCGGCGTGTTTGTCGCCACGTGGGAGGAAGAGTGGGGCGTCACCACCGGCGATATATCGATCGCCGCCGCGATTGGGTGGATCATCAACGGTGTCTCGCAACCGATCCTCGGCAAAATCGTTGATCGATATGGAGGAAAGGTAATCGTTGTTATAAGCACCATAGTGCTCGGTGTCGCTTACCTGTTGATGGCCTTCATCGAAGGCGTGCTGATGTTGGCGGTGCTGTTCGGCGGCGTCATCTCGTTCTTCGCCGGTGGCGTCTCCCCAGGCACGTCAGGCGCGGTCATAACCCGGTGGTTCCAACGTAAACGCGGCGTTGCGATGAGCGTCGTCGCCGCCGGAGGTTCCCTCGGCGGGCTCGTGATGGTCCCGTTTCTTGCCCAACTCATGCTCGCGACCTCGTGGCAGACCACCTTTATCGTTTCCGGGATTATCGTCCTCGCTTTGGGCGTGCCAGTATCCATGCTGATTCTTCGCAACAGTCCGGACGAGATGGGGCAGTTGCCCGATGGCGAGGTCAGATCAACCGACAAACGCACCTCGGCCGAACAACGATCGCGAGCTCAGGCTTTGATGCAGGGCGGCCCGCTTGGCGCCGAACGATGGACCGAATCCTTCAAATCTTGGCCCATGTGGCAACTCTCGATCGGATACTTCGTCTGCGGCATCACTACCGCGAGCATATCCACCCACTTCGTGCGCTGGGCGATCAGCGAGGACATATCGCAAGCCGACGCGGCATGGGCATTCGGAATACTAATGGGAATAAACGCTGGCGGTGTCATTCTCATTGGATTGCTGTCCGACTACATCCAACGACACTATCTTTTGGCGCTCGTGTATCTAGTCCGGGGAGTAGCATTCGTTTCGTTGATTGTCTTGCCGGGAGCCATGGCGATGTGGGCTTTCGCCTTGATCGGCGGAGCCTCGTGGCTCGCAACCGTGCCGCTTACGACGGGTTTGACCGCGGATGTCTACGGAGTAAGAAACGTCGGAATGCTGGGCGGGTTGATCAACTTCTCGCACCAGATGGGCGGAGGCGCAGCAGTGCTACTCTTCGGATTGACCTTTGATCGGTGGGGCACCTACGATCCGGCATTCGCGGCCGGGGCATTGTGGCTGCTCGTCGCCGGCATCGTCATCCTGACCATCCAAGAGAAGAAGTACTCGATCAGATACGCCCCTGCGAGAGGCACAGCAACTTCACCGGCAACCTAACCTGACGATGCGCACCCCAGTACTAGAGCCAGATGCTTCAAGCTCGGTGCTGATGCACCATAGCGAGTCGGTCGACCCTACTCTGGCTCAATGGATAAACGACCTGCTCCACGACCTCCTAGGATGGGGCCCTTGGACATTCATCGTAGTGCTCGGACTCGCCATCGTCGCGATACCGATATGGCTCATCTACAACGCCGTGAAACACCCGGCAATCGACGACGAGTCGGACATCGACGAAGTCTGAAGAACGCTTAGGAGCTGGTACCCCGTACGGGATTCGAACCCGTGATCTCCGGCTTGAAAGGCCGACGTGCTAGGCCGCTGCACCAACGGGGCGGGGAACGCCACAACACCTCATACCACAACCGCTTAAGAATAACATCGGGCGATTATCACTCGATCCCGAGCTCCCTCACTTCCAGTCCTCAGCCCGGTCCTGCGGTTCGTACCCGATAGTCTCGCGCGCGTACTCGATGTCCCAGAACCGCCACCGGTTGTTCGACACCCCGTAGAAGATCTCGTAGCTGATGTCCGCGACCAGACATCGATCCACCAAGTGCGCCAGATCACGATGTGACAGCCATGTCGCGTAAGCGCGGATATTCATCGGACGATTTTGAGGCACGACGCCGCCAATCCGCAGACACGCAACCTCAAGCCCGAAATGTTCGTTGTAATAACGCCCCGTTGCTTCTCCGAAAACCTTGCTTACCCCATAGTCGCTGTCTGGACGAATGGGCACCGTGTGATCGACCTGCACGATATTCGACGGGTCGTTGTCGATCAACGAATAGTCGCCTACAACGATGCTCTTGTACGGCTCATCCAACTCGAAGTTCCCGACCGCGTGGTTGGAACTTGCGAACACGACCCGCTTGACCCCATGCTCCCTCGCCGCCTCATAAACGTTGTGCGTCGAGGCGATATTGTTGCGAAGAACATCCGGCCAAGGAGTTTCTACTGGCGCGTTGGCCGCAAGGTGCACCACCGCGTCTTGCCCCTCAAAAGCCAGAGACATGGCATCGTAGTCGTAGCAATCTCCGAGCGTGAAGCTGGCGAGCGAATCGTCGTCCACATCCCGCGCATCCACACCCGAAATCGTGTAACGACCAAACTCGCCGAGATGCGTCCGCAAGACCCCGCCGATCAAACCACTAGCCCCAGTTATGAGAATCTTCATGATGAATTGATGTGCCTTCCTAGCCCGCGTTGAGTGTATGAGCGAACCGTCGTTATCATGTTAAGTCGCATATGCGGCGCAAAAAATCCTATCTGCATTTGCCCGGATTATCTATTGGGGACACGTATTGGAATCGTTAATTCAGGCGGCAGATGCCATCGGGGTACAGGTCGATGACGCCACAACCGAGCGCTTCCGGCGTTATCGCCAGTTGCTGATCGAGTGGGGTAGCCACACTAATCTGACCGCGATAAAGGATCCCGAAGCGATCATCGAGCAACTCTTCATCCGTTCATTCAGGATCGCCGTTCAAGCCGGCGGGAGCGTGACAACAGCAGGTTGGTTCGACGGACGCCGGATAATCGACATCGGTTCAGGCGCTGGCATACCCGGCTTGCCTCTTAAGCTGATACTGCCCGAAGCTGATGTCACCTTGCTCGAAGCCAACCGCAAAAAATGCGATTTCATGGACCATGTTGTCGCTGACCTCGGCTTAGATGGCATCCACGTCATCAACGAGCGCGCCGAAATCGCCGCACATTTCGCCAATCATCGCGAGAGCTACGATCTCGCCACCGCACGCGTCGTAGCTAAGCTTCCGGTCTTGGCTGAATACACCCTTCCGTTCCTTAAACAAGGAGGCGTCGCAGTACTGCCGAAGGGCCCGGACACTCAAGCCGTGCAAACAGAAGCGGACGATGCAGCGTATGCCGCAGACGAAATGGGCGCGGCACCCGCGATAATCCAAGCCGTCGCCCACCCAGGCACATCACCGACCGACCACATGGTCTACTGGCTCAAAATCCGTCCAACCTCCGACCGCTACCCTCGCCGCGTCGGCATTCCCTCCAAACGACCGTTGGCAGTCGCTTAAGATACGTTTTGGTGACTTCGTGCGCTTTTTGACCAACAACTCCAACCGCGGCACCAACAGTCAGGCTTACAGCATCGGCGCTATGGTGCGGCGGGTGTTTTCGCTGCCCACCATATTGAGCATCGCTTTCGGGTTGGCAATCATCGGATTTCTGCTGTGGCGTGTGCTGGATTTCGAGTGGGATGAATTCATCGAGCACCTAACCGGGATCAACTGGTGGCTGTTCATATTGGCCGGACTGCTCTACTACGTGAGCTTCTGGTTCAGAGGCTGGCGTTGGCAACTCATATACAACTCGGTCGCCACTCGATCCGACAACGCTGACATGAGACGGTCGCCCGCGCCCAACGTTCCGACCATGGCGGGATTGATACTGTCGGGATGGTTCGTAAATTCGGTCATGTTTTTCCGCATCGGAGACGCTTACCGTGCTTGGGCTTTGGCCGATAGAACTTCCAGCGACACACCCACGGCTCTCGGCACAGTATTCGCCGAACGAGTGCAAGACATGGCAGTAGTTCTTGTGCTCGTCGTCATATCCGCAATTTGGGCGCTGCTGGTAGACGGATTCGCCGCGTCCGGTCGGATCGTCGACGTTGCAGTGATCGTCGTAGCCGTAGCCTCAGGCCTCGTGCTGTTGCTATTGCTCGTCCTCTACATGATGGGTAAAGCAGGAGATAGATTTGCGCGCTGGCTGCCAGCGCGATTCCGTCAACACTATCTGCACTTCCAAGACGGCACTCTCGACAGCTTCAAGGGTGGCGACATGCCCCGACTAATAGTGCTTGGCGTGTTGGGATGGGTGATGGAGGTGCTGAGGTTCTATTTCGTAGCCCAGGCGATGGGACTCGAAATGGCGATGAGCATCGCCATGTTTGCAGCCCTCGCCAATGCCATCATGACAACCATCCCAGTTCCGGGAGGACTAGGTTTTGTGGAAACGGCCCTGGTCACCATCTTGCTTCTAGTGGGACTGAGCCACACTGACGCCTTCACCCTGACGCTGTTGGACCGTGCAATCTCCTGGCTCAGCGTCGTCGTATTGGGTGGTATAGCATTTTTGGGGATGACGCTGAGACGCACTGCCAACAATCGATTGAACGCCGTCGAAGAGGTGAGTGCAAGTGAAGGGTGAAATCGGGTTCGAAGATGGCGCCCCTGACAGGACTCGAACCTGTGGCACACGGTTTAGGAAACCGTTGCTCTATCCTCTGAGCTACAGGGGCATATGGTTTTGACCCGCCACCATCATTCTAAATCGGTGGCGATTGCAGAGGTACCCAAGGAGATCCGATAAAGGAGTCTCGATGACAGTAGAGGCACGCCCAAATATCTTGCAGGTATTGCCTAGCAACGATTTTCAGCGCGCCCAACAGAACGGTGAATCCGAGTCACACTTAGTTGCCGTCATCGACGTCGGATCCAACTCCACCCGGATGGAGGTCCTGCAACTGACAACCGACTACGATCTCCGCGTCATGTCGGAAGTCAAAGCGCTGTTGCGATTGGCGAGCCGCAAGTCGAAAGACGGTCGGTTGCTTCCATCAGCCATTTCTGACTTGTCACGCCTCATAGACGATTTCGCAACCGTAGCCAGAGCATCCGAAGTTGACGCGATCCGCGCCGTCGCCACCTCGGCCATGCGCGATGCCACGAACGGAGACGAAGTGCTTGAGCGGGTGCTTGACGAAACAGGCATCAAGCTCGAAATTATTTCCGGATCCCAAGAAGCGCAGTTCGGATTCCTCGGCGCAGTATTCACATTGCCCGCCCATGATGGCGTCCTTTTCGACATTGGCGGCGGCAGCGTTGAATTCTCCTTCTTTCAAAACAGGTCTCTCCAGAGGGCATACACCCTAGATCTCGGCGCGCTCCGCGTTAGCAATGATTTCCTGAATTCGGAAGAGCCTGAACACGAAGCGGTATTGGCCCTGAGGAGACACGTCAAGAAGATGTTGCGCACCTCCGGTATGCCCGCAATAGGTGCAAAAGCACAGCTGATCGGCGCTGGCGGAACGATCCGAAACCTGACCAAGATCGATCGCGAGACACGGGACCACTCCTTCGGACGTCTGCACGGCTCCGTCGTTCGATACGGCTCGCTGAAAAAGATCGTGAACGGGTTGCGCGGCTTGGATCGTGCGAGTTTGGAGTTCATGCCTGGCTTGAACCCCGAACGTATTGACAGCATCCTCGGCGGTGCAATCGTCGCCTCTGAAATCGCCAAGTTCTTTGACAAGAAGCCGATCCTCGTGTCTGGTCGCGGCATACGCGAGGGCTTGGCGATGTCCGGCGTTATCGAGAAGCTGCCTTCGATCGAAGAGGTACGACGGCGCTCAACATACGCTCTCGGCGCAAGATTCGATACTTGGGATCGACTCCGCGCAGACCGACGTGCCGCAATCGCCAGAAAGATGGCCGCGTTGCTGTTAGACCATCTGGACGACGAGATGACGCAACTGATCCCTCACGTTGCTCGCCTCATCGACACCGGCCGCAGTGTCAACTACTACGACCGCTACGTCCATGCAGCCAACATCATCGAACAGGGCGAAATCGGTGGCTTCTCGCACCGCGACATCGGTTTGATGTCGGCCGCCCTACGCTTTGGCGGCAGCTACTCCACATCAATGTCAAGGTACCGTCCAGAACTCAAAAAATCCGATCGAACCATAGTCCGCAGAGCCACCAGCATCCTCCGGATATCCGATGAGATGGAGCGCCGATTGGGCGCGGAGAGATATTCGCAGATCAAAATGAACTTAGTCGATGGCCGTCTCGAAGTTAGGGCGCCAGAGTTGAACGCTTGGGAACCGAAACGTTTCGCCACACGCTTCAAACGAACCTTCAAATTGGACTTCGTGGTGGTCCGTTAGGTATTGTTGCTAGGGCTGACGTCGCCTTTCGCGGACGCCTATCCAGACGATGCCGGCAATTAACCCCAATGGCCAAGAAACAAAATGAGCACGTGCGGTCTCGGTGTTTGCGTTGCAACCACTACCGAGAGTTGCAGGCTTGATGACCCTTTTTTCCACCGGTTCGGGCGCATATCCCTCACCGAGCGCATCTAGGTCTTGTTGCGCTTCAGCCCCTAGTTTGGTACCGCTGCAAGCCCGGACTTCCAGTGCCGCCTGCTCGCCGTCGGCGTAGACGACGTAATCCACGTGATTATCGAACGGGTAGCCGCACCCAGCCGATCTGGCGGTGGTCAGACGCATGGTCTGGGGAACCTCGCCTTTCCACACTGTGTGGACGCTGAACTCAACCGTTAGAGGCTCATCAGGCGGGACATCTGCCGAGTCGATGTCGAAAGGCCAATCCTCGAAGTGCATTCTAGTCACTCTGCCCAGAAATACCGCCGATGCTTCGTTCAGACGTTCATCGGTTGAGATCGATTCACCGCATTCGCAGGTATCGATGCTTTGCGCGTCGACCGAGAGCGAGTAGGCGAAGGCGCTGATCACCAGCACCATAGCCAACGCATATGTGAATCTGAAACGCATATTCAGGAAACCCTGACAACACGTTACTTGGCATACAGGGTCCGCGCCTCAGCTATGCCAAAAACGAGTTATGGATCGTTTTCGAAATATCGCGCCAATTCGTCACGCTCGAATGTGGTGATTGCTATCGGCGAAGAGGTTTGATCTCTTTGAACATAAACCGATGATCCTGTTTTGCCGTCCGCATGTGATTCGACTCGACCAATGACGTCCGTATCGACGCCCGCGTCTCGTAGTGCAGCAACCACCGCGTCCGCATATTCGGACTGTACTGTTGCCAACAGGGCACCAGACGAGATCAATCCCCAAGGGTCGATACCCAACGCCTCACAGATCGATTGGCACAATGGCAGAACATTCACTGCGGATTTGTCAATCACGATCTCGACGTTAGAGGCGAACGCCAGTTCCTGCAGCGCCGTCGCCAATCCACCCTCGGTCGGATCGTGCATCGCCGTAATCCCACCAGCCAAGACCGCGGTTTGTGCGTCCTCGAGAACCGAAATGCCAGGATTAGTGAGCATCTCGGCAGCAGCATCTATATCTGATGACGAGATACCAGCTTGGATGAGCGCGTCACGACACTCGTTGGCGAGGATCGACGTGCCTTCGATGGCGATGCCTTTGGTAAGGACAACGGAGTCCCCAGGTTTTGCACCTGATGCGGAGACAGTGTGGCCCGTTGGCGCTTCGCCAAGCATGAAGCCGCAGATTACTGGTTGAGTTACCGCAGGTGTGATTTCGGTGTGCCCACCTGCCAGCTGAACGTCAATCTCTTGCGCCGCCTCGCCGATCTGGGTAAAGATGCCGCGTATTTCGCTCTCAGTCGAACCCGGCGGCATCATCAGAGTCGCCAGAAACCATTTAGGTGTCCCACCCGCAACCGCGATGTCGTTGGCATTGACGTTCACCGCGTACCAGCCGATGCGGTCGGTGGCGAAAGTTATCGGATCGGTCTTGGCGAGTAGCGTGCTTTCTCCGAAGAGTATGTGAGCGGCATCTTCGCCGAGCCCTGGACCGATCAGCAGCCTTTCATCCACGAACCCTTTCGGCAATCCGTCGATCAATTCTTGCAAGAGATGTCCCGGCAACTTGCCGTTCTTGAGTATGGTGATCTCTTGTGACACGGAAATCGCTCAAACTTTCATTCCATCGGGTTTGAGTTTCGCACGTCCTAGCGGGAGGTGGTATCACTCGTCTGGAGTGAAAGTTGGGATCTGCGGAATGGGTTGGTTTGCGAAGAACGGAGCGACCGAATTGAGTAGTGCGTCCGTTGAAGCACCTTGAGTCCCGCCCCAAATCTCTTGCGGACCACCGATGCGATACCAATCGTTCGGACAGAAGAACCGGATCGTCTCTACTCCGCGCAAAACATCGAAGTCCAATCTATAAATGGTTTCGCAAGTTGAGGTGTTCCCAATCGGAATAGTGAGATTGAGCGCGTCGACGATGGTCTGAATCAAGGCGCCGTCTTTAATGTCTTGGATCGCAGTCTCTTCACCGCCGGCAGGACCGCGGTACAAGACGGCGCGACGAGCTTCGTGCAATCGCAGCTCGAGAACTAGGTTTATCGTCGGTTGCACTCGATTCTCGACATCGGTGCAGTTCGCGATTATGTCCTCTTTGAGGTGCTCTTTAGGGTCGCCTTGTTCTCTACTCGCAACGTGGAATGTGTAGACTTTTTCTTCATTGCCGAGCGTCAATATCCACCCTTCGATCGGTCGCGCAGGGTTATCGCCTTCAATGGCTCCACACCCAAGCGTCAAATCTGGCCAAGTGTGCTCCACTTGGCTGAGGATAGCTATCTCGCCTTGGTTAATACCTTGGTCGATCAAGTTGCCGCGGGCTTTGATCTCGAGAATGGTTGGGACCATCGGAGCAGGTGTTGGCGTGAACGTAGGCGTCGCTGTCGGTAAGGGGGTTGGTGTAATCGTCGGCGTTGCAGTAGGCTCGGGAAGCGGCGTGTCGGTTGGTACAGCGGTAGGTTCTTCGGTCGGCGTAACTTGGGTCGCCGTGGGTTCAGCGGTAGGTGTTGGGGTCGGTTCAGGAGTGGGTGCCAACTCGGCAACTGGTGTCTCAGTAGCGGTCGCTGTTGGCGGAATAGCGGTCGGTGTCGACTCGTCATCTGGAGGTTCGACTGTCGGAGTCGGAGTGTCTGTAGCTGGGGATTCTGTAGGTTCCGAGGTAGCAGTATCCGCAACCATCACTTCTGCCGCTTCAGTTGGCTCTGAAGTCGGTGTATCGGACGGGACGACGCTCGCAGTCGGTTCGGGCGCTTGAGTCGGCCTCGGCGTCGGTTGCACCCCAACTTCCGGTTCGCGGCTGTTCGACCATATGGCGGCCGCCGCGATGGCGGCGACGATTACGGCGAGGATGACGCCGACGATCAAAGTCTGCCTGATCCGCGGCCCGTAACCCGAGACGCGGAGGCCGGAATTGTTTTGATCGTCAGGTTGGTTCATTTTCTGATTTGACCCGTTAGATTGAATGCGCGCGCCACTAACTTTCTACGCTACAAGAATGAAGCTGGATGTTGCGATGTGGAGAGACGCGACCGCGCGGGAGATTCTCAGAAAGTTTCTGCAACTGGGTTGCAAATCCTGACTTAATTGGTAATAATTATTGATTGGTGATTTCGAGCGGGAATCCAACCAGACAAAAGAAGCCAAAAACCAAGAGAGGTAATAACAATGATAAGCCGTCGATCGTCCCGCTCCGTCGCTTTTCTAAACGACGCTTCGATGACGAACAAAAGGACGCTACGCGCGTTCGTTCTCAGCTTCGCTCTGTTGACATTGAGTGTCGCCATGATTGCATGCGGTTCACAAACCGCCGCCACCCCAGTCGTAGTTGAAGTAGAGAGAGTCGTTGAGGTGGAGAAGCCTGTCATTGTCGAAAAGCAGGTCGTCGTCGAAGTTGAGAAACCCTTGGCATCCCCGAAGACTTTAACCGTGTACTCCGGGCGTAGCCAGTCATTAGTAGACCCCATCCTGGAAGAGTTTGAACTACTTACCGGCATCCCGATCGAGGTCCGCTACGCAAGCACGGGCGAGATGGCCGCCACACTATTGGAGGAAGGGGACAAGTCCCCCGCCGACGTGTTCTTCGCCCAAGACCCGGGCGGACTTGGCGCGGTTAAGCCGCTATTCATGACCTTGCCAGAAGACATCTACGACCGGTCTGCGGCATGGGCGAGCGACCCGGACAACAAGTGGGTGGGAATCTCCGGCCGTGCCAGAGTCATCGTCTACAGCACTGAGAATATCTCCGAAGACGAACTTCCGGAATCTATCTGGGACTTCACCGATCCCAAGTGGAAGGGTCGCATCGGCTTCCCGCCCACCAACGCATCTTTCCATGTGATGGTTACGGCGATGAGATTGGATTGGAGCGAAGAGAAGACCAAGCAGTGGCTCGAAGGAATCATGGCGAACGATCCAATCTTCTATGCCAAGAACACACCCACTGTCGCGGCCGCAGGTGCCGGCGAAATCGATGTCGGCTTCGTCAACCACTACTATTTGCACCGCTTCTTGGCGGAAGAAGGCGAAGGATTTGCCGCCCGCAACTTCTACACTCCTTCGAACGATGCCGGCTCACTCGTAATGGCCGCCGGTGCGGGTATCCTCGCGTCGACCGATGCGCAGGAAGAGGCCGAACGGCTCTTAAAGTTCCTTCTCGGCGTAACCGCCCAACAGTACTTCGCGACGAAGACTCACGAATACCCGTTCAATCCTGCCGTGCAACAGTCGGAGCATCTACCTGATCTAGGCGATATCGGCGAACGCTTCGATATCGATCTAGGTCTGCTGGACGACTTGGCTGGCACGCAACAACTACTACAGGAGGTTGGAGCACTTCCGTGACCCGCTCTACAGCGGAAGTAGCAATACGACCTGCGCTGAGACCCCGGCGCGCCGTTCGACGCGGCGCGCGCGGGGCCCCGGTCTGGGTAGTCATCGCAGCTGGCTCGGTAGTCATCGCTGCGATGCTACCCGTTGTTTACCTCTTCATACGCGGCATCGACGGAGGGGAGACCACTTGGGATTTCTTGACCCGCCCGCAATCGATGAAGGTCATTTGGAGGACCGTAACCGTCATCTTCACGGTCACTCTGTTTTCGCTCATTGTAGCCGTGCCGGCGGCGTGGTTGACGATGCGAACGAACATGCCGTTTCGCAGAGTCTTGGCTGTCGCACTGGCTCTGCCTTTAGTCGTGCCAAGTTTCGTCATGGCCACAACACTGATCGAGGCGTTGGGACCCAAAGGTTCGTTGCAAGAGTTGCTCGAACCGTTCGGAGTGGAACGAATGCCGTCGATCTACGGTCTGGCCGGTGCAACCTTGGTCTTGGTCCTGATGACTTATCCGTACGTATACCTGACAGTTCGCGCGACGATCGCAGGGTTGAACCCGGAGCTAGCCGAAGCGTCGCGCAGCATGGGTTACACCGTTCTTGGCGCGTTCCGACGGGTGACTTTGCCGCTGTTGATGCCAGCTATCGGATCTGGCAGCATACTGGCCGCGCTCTACACACTGAGCGACTTCGGCGGTGTCGCGCTGATGAGACACAATACGCTCACTGTCTCGATAATGACCAACTACCAGACATCGATCGACCGAACAGCAGGTGCCGCAATGTCGATGATGCTGGTGGTGTTTGCGGTCGCTTTGCTGTTCATCGAGTCGACGATACGAGGGCGTAGGCGATACGATGACGCTTCTGGAAATGTAGGTCGTACCCAGCGCGAGATTCGCCTGGGTTGGTGGACGTTGCCGGCTTTGGTGTTCGTGTTGTTGCCCATCATCGCTGGTGTCGTTGTTCCGGTTGCGGTATTAGTGGAATGGCTGCTGCGAGGTTTCGCCAAGGGCCTTGAAGGCGCGCCAATTGTCACGCCGCTTTGGAACTCACTGCAAGCATCGGGATTAGCAGCGATCGCAACGGTATTGATGGCGTTGCCGGTTGCATTCGTCACGGTGCGATACCGGAGCTGGTTTAGCGATCTGTTCGGCAAGGCGGCCTACATCGGTTTCGGACTTCCTGGGGTCGTGGTAGCTCTCTCTTTGGTCTTCTTCGCCGTCAACTTCGCTTTAGTTGCGTACCAAACGTTGCTCCTTCTAGTGTTCGCATATGCGGTTTTGTTCCTCCCGGTCGCCTTGGGTTCGTTGAGATCGGGATTGATGCAGATCAACCCGGGCCTTGAAGAGGCCGCGCAATCGCTGGGCAAAACACAGTTGCAATCTTTCGTTCGCGTGACTCTACCGATAATGATGCCCAGCATTTTTGCCAGTGCTGCGATGGTGTTTCTTCTGACGATGAAAGAGCTGCCTGCAACTCTGATATTGGGACCAACTGGCTTCGACACTTTGGCGACTTCTATATGGTCGGCATCTTCCGAAGCATTCTTCACCCAAACCGCCGCGTCGTCCTTGATTCTCGTCGCCGCGGCTGGCGTACCGACGGCTTGGTTGGTTTTGCGCGAGCACTCTCGCTCTCGCTGATGCATCCACCTCGATCGGCGGAACTGATCTTCGCAGTAGCAGTAATAGCATTATCGACAGATGAAACTGTTTCGACGTCCCTCGAGAATAGAACGCGCTATGGCCCAAGCGCGCATCAATCGTTCGGGCGGGACTGGCGCCATACACCTTGAACGGGTGCAGACGCGTTACCATCCCGACGAACCGCCGGTGCTCAGCGGCTTCAACTTGCAGGTCCAAGATGGCGAGATCGTATGCCTGCTTGGGCCCAGCGGTGTCGGCAAAACAACTGCCCTACGCGTTATTGCCGGTTTCGAGCGCGTGATCAACGGTTATGTGCGACTTAGCGGTCGGCTGGTAGGGTCGCCGTTCATTCACGTACCACCGCACGAGCGCGCCCTGGGTTTGGTGTTTCAGTCATACGCCTTGTTTCCTCACCTCACAGTGGTCCAGAATGTCCAATTTGGAATCAAAGATGCCTCAGAGTCCGATAAACGTCGCCGATCGCTCGAGATATTAGATATGTGCGGCATCTTGGAATACGCAGATCGTGACGTTCACGAACTGTCAGGTGGCGAACAGCAACGCGTCGCGCTTGCGCGTGCCATCGCACCAGATTCCGTCGCCGTGTTACTCGACGAACCGTTCAGCAACCTCGATCCAAGCCTCGTCGTCGAACTGCGGCGTCAGGTCAAAGACATCATCCATGAGGCCGGCAAAACCGCGATATTGGTGACTCATGATCGCGAGACCGCCTTCTTAACCTCGGATCGCGTAGCGGTCATGCGCGGCGGGCGGGTTGAACAGATCGGAACGGCCGAGGAAGTGTACGCGGGACCGGTCTCTCCGCACGTCGCCCGCGTTATCGGCCGGTCGTCCTTCATCGAGGGGACATACAGGGATGGAAGAGTATTCACCGAGGCCGGCGAGTTTCCGGCAGTTGCCGCGAACGGTTACAAGATTGTGGACGGCGAAGAGGTATCAGCCTTGATGCGCGCTTCTGAACTTAGGTTGCGGAGGCACGACACCCGAGGTTCCGAGGAGGACGGTTGGACACTCGAGCCGTTCGCCCCTTGCGGTGTCGACTGTCGTTGCGTCGCTCGGATCGCATCCCGCGAATTCCATGGAGATTTCACCGACTTCAGCGTACGCTTGCCGTCGGGCGATACCTTTCGCGTACGGAATCGTTCACACGGCGTAGCACTGCCAGACGGCGCACCAGTAACCATCACCGCGGTGCGCGGCGCAAACGTGATCGTCTATCCCAAAGACGCGCGATAACGCCAACCCGATAGGTCCAGTTATCCCGGATTTGAAACTCCGGTAATATCCGATCAACTGCCGTAATAGCGTTCGGCAATTCAATTGTCGGGATATTTATTACTCGCTCAACCACGTCAGAGCAACGGCGTATTGTCACCGCTATTCATGAGTTTTAGAGATATAGCCCGGATCAAACAGCAAAATCACCGCAAAACCTGCAACGTGGTATAACGAATCACAACTCGGAGTCGGCTATTTTGACAAGCAGCGGAGGCGCGCCAAAATGACATACAAATTAAGTGTTCTGTTAGCAGTTCTGGTGGTTGTCGCCCTATCAGCTATTGGTTGCGGTCTCATCGGCGATTCGGATGACGACGAACCGTATCGCATCGGTGTCATGGAATCCCTAACTGGCCCCGGCGAAACCTATGGGACGGTGGCGAACCAAGCCAAGCAGCTCGCGGTTGAGGAGATCAACGCAGCCGGCGGTGTCAATGGTCGCATGATCGAACTTGTCGTCGAAGACTCTAAGTGCAGTGCCCAAGACGCCATCACCGCGTACAACAAGCTGACTGACGTCGACGAAGTCAAGATCATATTGGGTACTTCCTGCAGCGGCGCAATGCTGGGTGCAGCACCGTTGGCGGAAGAGGACGGAACGATATTGTTCTCTGGCTTGGCGACAAACCCTGACATCGCAACCGCTGGTGACTACATCTTCCGAACGTCGATGAGCGATGCCCAGTTGGGTGTTGATACCGGAAACCTTTTGTGGGCCGACGGCATCCGGAACCTAGCGACGATTACCGAATCTACCGACTATGCCGAAGGCGTTCGCCGCACTTCAGTCGCGCAATTCGAGAAGCGCGGAGGTACTGTCGTCGCCGAAGAGCGTTACGCCTCCGACGTGACAGACTTCCGAACGCAGCTGACCAAGCTAACCAACGCCAATCCCGACGCGATCCATCTCGCCGCGCAATCGGAGTTTGCCGGTGGAACCATTGTGAAGCAGGCACGTGAACTCGGCTACGATGGGCCGATCTACTCCGAAGTTGTGCCCATCGGTGCTACAGCGTTGGAAATCGCCGGCGATGCCGCCAACGGCCTAATAGCAGTCACCGCTGATCTCGATCCCGCCAACAACAAGGCGCAAGAGGTGCTTGCAAACTTCAGGGAAAAATACGACTACGTCACCTTGGCGTGGTACTTAGGTTCCGCATACGACGACGTTTACATCACTGCCGAGTGCCTGAAGCAGACGGAAGACGATCAAGACGCGGACGGCTTCCGAGACTGTCTGTACGGCATAACTTGGAGCGGCGCGATCGGCAATAGCTACAGCTTCGATTCGAACGGCGAAGTCGTCGGCCTGTCTAACGTAGTAGTCGAGGTCCTGCCCACAGGTGAACGAAACGAGGATAACCAGGGGTACAAAGTCTTGGGCCCGGCGCCGCTGGAGTAGACGGCCGGATCACCACAAGTCACAGCGGCTCGAGATCCAGAGGATCTTAGCGACCAAAAACGGGCGTTGAGATCAGCGTCTGATCATTAAACCTGTGATCAGTCCTGACACTGATCGCAGGTTTAGCGGATACTGGAACCGTCGCCCTAGATCGCTTTGAAATGATCCTCGGAAATCGAGCTAACGCAAGTGACTGACGTTCGTAGCTACTTCTCTAGTCGCAGCAACCTCCTCGCGGTTGTGATGACCGCGCTAGTAGTTGCCTATATCGGCTGGAAGATAACCGAATCTCCTGATCAGGCGCTCCAATTCGCATTTAATGGGATGTCCGTGGGTGCGGTCTACGCGCTCGTGGCGATGGGTTTCACGATCGTCTACAGCACCGTCTGGTTCTTCGACATGTACTATGGTGCGGCGGCGGCATTAGGAGCATATGGGGTCTTCTATCTCAGATCTTCCGAGACTCTGGGCGGGTTGTACGAAATCAACAATCCCATCGTGAATGGAATCTTCGCTCTGGTGGTTGCCGGTGTCGTCGCTTGGGCGCTCCACACCGCGTTCTACTACCGCCTGAGGAGCCGTTTCAGCGATAGAACCCTGCGAATAACCGGAAGCGTGGTAGCCGCGATCGCGGGCTTGTACGCGGGCATCGTGCTCACCTATCCGAAGGAACTGCACATCACGCTGAGTCCAGTCGTCGCGGCATTAGTGGCGACGGGCGTTGTGTTGATTTGTCGAACCGCATATATACGGATTGCCGGGTCCGATGGCTTGAAAGTGCCGACGCTGGCGGCGTTAGTTGTCGGGATCGGATTGGGCCTGTTTCTGGCTGTCTGGATTGCCGATTCGCCCGGATCAAAACTCTACTTGAGCTGGGGGGTATCCTGCTTTTTGGCTGGCGTGGTGTCCCTAGCGCTGTATCGCGGACTGTACGTCTACATGCGTGAACGAGCACGCTCTCCGCTAGTGATGCTAGTAGCCACATTGGGCATATTGCTCGCATTCAGCGCACTCATAGTCATCGTGTTCGAACCCACCCCGCGACCATTGCCCGAACCATTCGGCAATGAAACGATGAACATTCTTGGAGCCGCTATCAAAGGGTTCAATATCTTTACGATTGCCATCGCCGTCATTGGGTTCCTCGGATTGACGTGGTTGCTCAAGATGACGACATTCGGTAGGACAGTGCGAGCCATCGGGGACGACGAAGAGGTTGCCAAGGTAGTCGGCATCAACACCACCGTCATCGTGGCTATCGTCTTCTTCATCGGCGCTGTGTTCGCCGCTTTAGGCGGATTGCTAAGCGGTCACGATACCGCGATCCAACCGCGTATGGGTTTGCTCCTGTTGTTGAAGGGATGGATCGCATCCGTGGTTGGGGGCATAGGCAATCTGCAAGGCGCGATCGTTGGCGGCTTTATCCTCGGCATGTTGGAACAGTTCGGGATATGGGACCTTGCCGGAGAGTGGCGCGACGTAGTTTCGTTTCTCGTCTTGATACTCTTCCTGTCGTTCTGGCCGACGGGCATCCTGCCTAGGAAGTAGGACCGATCGCATGAATAGCAGTTCCGCAACAACATCTCCGTCAGTCCTCGAACGAGGTTTGCACACGTTGAGGGAGAAAGGTGACCTCGAACTTTACGCTAATGTTTTCATCATCGGAATAGCCGTCATTTTCACGCTGTGGCAAGGCACCGGTTTCGCCATAACGCTGGCGACAGTTTTCTGCATCTGGGCCATATTGTCCGTGAGTTTGAACTTGGTCGTTGGCTACACCGGACTGCTGTCAGTGGGACACATAGGCTTCTTTGGAATCGGTGCCTACGGAATGGCGATCCTGACCTCTGACACCTCGTACGAACTGCTTCGAACCGAAGCCATCCCGCAGTTCGGCTGGCCCTTTTTCGCGGCACTACCAGCCTGCGTGTTGGCAGCAGGCGTAGTGGCCCTTGGTGTTGGCGCGGTGTTCAACCGATTTAGGGACGACATCTACGTTCTAGTGTCGTTCGGGTTCGCGATCATTGCTTTCAACGTGTTCTTGAGTTGGCGTGCATTGACCCGAGGGGCGTTTGGGATCCACGACGTGCAGCGACCGAGCATCGGGGGATGGCAGCTCACTGGCGACATAGAATTTTTGATCCTCTGCGTAGTCTTTCTGCTCATCGCGGTCGGCATATCGTGGTTCCTCGTCTCCTCCTCATTCGGGCGTGTGTTGAAGGCGATACGAGAGGACGAGCAGGTAGCTCAGGTGTTTGGCTATCAGACCACCTACTACAAACTGGCGATATGGGTGATCTCGGCGATGATGGCTGGTCTGGCAGGCGGTCTGTTCGGCAGCTTTACCAAGTTTGTCGACCCCAATTCCTTCATCCTTCTCGAGTCGATGCTTCTCGTATCGATAGTGATACTTGGCGGTCTGGCTTCGATCCGCGGGTCTTTGCTCGGAGCATTGGCTTTCGTGCTGCTTGAAGAGGGAATGCGGTTCTTACCTTTCCTGCCGGATGAATTCATTGGTCAAGCCCGACAGGTGGTTTTGGGTGTGCTACTTGTACTGCTGATGCTTTTCAGGCCGCAAGGATTGGCCGGGAGGTACAAGTTGTGATTTCTCAAAACGTCGACCAAAAGACCGACCTCAGCGAATACTACGGAATCGAGACCATCGGTATCACCAAGCAGTTCGGTGGTGTGAAGGCGCTGGACGATGTTTCGCTGACGATACCTTTGTTTGGGATTACTAGCATCGTCGGTCCCAACGGCTCGGGGAAATCGACCTTTGTCAACCTAGTCACGGGTGTACTCCCGTACGACGATGGCATCGTGAAGATCGAGACCAACTCGTTCAAAGTCATTCACGCTCACGAGACGCCGGAGCATGGCATCACTCGGACGTTCCAGGAAGTTCGCCTATTCGACCAGATGACGGTCTGGGACAACATGATGGTGGTCTTGACCAATCGAAGCTTATTGCCCTCGATTTTCGAACGCTCAAAGGCAGAGCATCGCAAGAAGACTGAGGAGATTCTCAAGCAGGTTGGGATGTGGGAGAAGCGAGAGTCGATGGCGGGTGAACTATCGTACGGTCAAAGAAAGTTGCTGGAAATCGGACGCGCGATGGCGCTCGAAGTGCAGGTCTACATCCTCGACGAGCCGTTCGCAGGCTTATTCCCGCAGATGCTCGAACGAGTGAAAGACCTGTTGCGCGACCTACGAGCCAGCGGACGAACTGTCGTCTTCATCTCGCACAACATGGACATCGTTCGGGAACTGTCCGACTACATCATCGTGCTGGAAAGCGGAAAATTCCTCTTGGCAGGTGAAGTTGAGGAAGTTCTCAACCGGCCGGAAGTGATAAGGGCGTACCTAGGAGCTTGAAGCGCGTTACGCAGTGCAAGTAAAGATGATTGAAACAGACGACATTACGGCGGCGGAGGACGGAAACGGTGCGGCGGATGTCACCCATCTCTTGGAGTTGGTCGATATCTCCGTCCACTACGGCGCAGTTGTTGGTCTAGACAACGTTTCACTGGCAGTGAACGAAGGAGAGTTGGTTGCCGTGATGGGTCCCAACGGTGCTGGCAAATCGACTGTACTCAAAGCGATCATGGGCTTGGCGCCGGTAGTTGGCGGCACTGTGTTCTTACGCGGGGAACCGTTGGATGTTGCGACGCATCAGATCGTGAAACAAGGCATCGCGTTTGTGCCTCAGGGCAGGAGGGTTTTCACTCATCTCACGATCGAGGAGAACTTGCGTATGGGTTGTTTGCATGTCAGTGATCGGCATGAGCAGGAGCGGAGGCTGGACTCGGTATTAGACCTGTTCCCGATCCTGCGGACGAAAAGCCGCGACTACGCCAGCGCGATGTCCGGCGGCCAGCAGCAGATGCTCGCTATCGGACGTGGGTTGATGGCTGGCCCGGACGTGTTGTTGCTCGATGAGCCGACGCTGGGATTGGCTCCGATTATCGTCAAAGAGGTGTTCGAGAAGGTTTCGGAGATCAGTCAGGTGTTGAATACAACGATCATGGTCGTAGAGCACAACATCAAGGGCATCTTGGATATTGCCGACCGCGCATACGTACTCAATCAGGGTCGAATCGCCCACGATGGAACACCTACGACGGTGCGCGAGACGGATATATTGACGGATGTGTTCTTGGGCCGGGTTGACGAAGAAGCGGAAGAGTAACTGTACCGTCACGGCGTAGCCGCAGCCTTAAGTAATCGTCGGAATCCTCGAAATCCCGAGTTCATACCGTACCATCTCGGTATGAACTCTTACAAATCCGACACATCGGATACAGCGAGTGAAAATCTACACCGCGCTGCCGAAACAATCGCCGAATCTAAGTATGTCGTTGTAATGACTGGCGCTGGCATGTCGGTGGAGAGCGGCATTCCACCGTTTCGCGGCACAAACGGCCTGTGGACGAAGTACGGCACTCCATCGATGGATGGCTATCGTCAATTCAGGGCCGATCCCGCAGCCTATTGGGATCGACAGATAAATGCACAGATCGATGAGCACATTATTGAACTGAGAGAGTCACTACGGAGGGCCAAGCCGCATGATGGTCATTTCGCGTTGGTGGGTCTAGTCAACCGCGGGTACGTCAAATCCGTGATCACGCAAAACATCGATGGGTTGGACTTAAAAGCCGGGATGGGTGATGCGTTGATCGAAATTCACGGCAATCGTTCACGCCTACGTTGCATTGGGTGTGCCAAGCGTACGGATCTGAACGATTTTGTGCCACTGTTTGTACCCGATCCCTGCGATGAGTGCGGAGAGCCAGTGAAGTTTGATGCGGTGATGTTCGGTGAGCCGATTGTGCCGGAGGTGATGTCAGCGGCGCGGGAACAAATCGATCGCGCCGACTGTGTGGTTGCGATCGGGACGTCGGCGACGGTCAGGCCGGCGAGCGGGTTGTTGTGGGTCGCGAAGCACCGGTCAAGGGGCGATCAGTCGAATGGTCCGACGCGTCTGCCAGATGCGAAGTTGATCGAGATCAATCCGAATCCGACGAAGTTGTCGTCGATCTGCGATGTGGTAGTCCGGATGAACGCCAAATCTGGAGTTCCAGCGTTGCTGGAAGCTCTCGTGCAGACCCGTGTTGTATTCCTAGCGGTGAGTTAGCTCAAATGCGCGTCCCGCTTGCGGATGAGCATCATCCCATCGCGCACCGTGAGCATTACATTGACGACCCGATCATCGGCCTGAACGATGTCGTTTAGTGTCTTGATCGATCTCGTAGCGCCTTGTTCATCGTCTTGTTCGGGGTCGTCCGGGCCCAATACGCGCCCGCCCCACAGAACGTTGTCGACAACAATCACACCACGCGGCGCCAACAGCCCTAATGCCTTCTCGTAGTAGACCGGGTAGTTCTGTTTATCGGCGTCTATGAATACCAGATCGAACGGTGGCGAGAGCGTATCCAACGTCTTGGTCGCAGGTGCCAATCTTAAGTCGATCTTCTTGCCTGCGGGATGTCGGGCCCAATGCTTACGGGCGATAGCGGTGAACTCTTCGCTTACGTCACACGTAATCACCTCGCCGTCTTCGGGCAGGGCGGATGCCATCATCAACGCGCTGTAACCGACGAAGGTTCCAACTTCTAGAACCCGTTTGGCGTTGCTGATGGTGACTAACGTGTTCAGGAAGTAGCCGACGGTACGCCCCGACATCATGCCAGCAGCACCGGTCGACTTCACATCTACCGCGATGTCGTCGAATACGTTATCCGGAACAGTCGTATGCGCTGTGGCGTACTCGTCAATTCCATCCGGGAAATCAAGCATCTATTTCCAAAACCTTTCGATCGTTGATCCGCATTGGCTCTTTTAAGTTAACGCACCGATCACAGCGCCCGAAACGGTTATCAGAACCCCGGCATGCCCGGCTTGGATCAAGACCAAGTTGTTCTTGTTGGCGAACATGTAATGCGGTGCAATCGCCATGCCTGCAACGCCGATACCCAAAAGCAGCCCTACTATGAGGCCGTTTGCAAAACCGCCGCCTACGTTGCTCAGAATCAGCGCGATGACGACGTTGGAGACGAGCGCCATCACAAATGTGATCACGTAGATGATGGGCGTTCCGGCGCCTTGAAGGTCCTCTTCAGTCAAGCCTTCGCCCGCCATCCACCGGTTGCCGAACACCTTTGGCATGTACCAGATCATCGACAGCACCATGTACAAAACCGCGCCGATCGCCACTCCGATCCATTGTTGCCCCGAAATCGTGAATTCCAAATCCATCTCAACCTCTTTCTTAACTACCAACCCGTTGACTACCCAAGCGTATTTTAGCCCAGTAGAGACGATTTCTGACGCCGAATCATCTCCCATTGCAACGCGCGCAGGCGCGAGACAGTGCTATAAACTGTTTCCATCATCACGCGAGCCAAGAACTGCGAAAATCGCAATCTGGAGACGCGTGGTTTTCGCTTTAAGTGCTTGGCAATTGAGCCCATGCGTCATGAAAGGAGGCATTTGATGCGAAAGATATTTCGTCACGATCCTCGAACACTGTTGCTAATCCTCGGGAGTACCCTGCTGATACCCCTCGCGGCGTTCGCTGCGATCGCGTGTACCGACGATTCGGGTCCCGCGGCGGAAGGCACAGTGACGATTGCGGTCGGGGAAGTCCCGCCGCTAATTCAGGAGCCGCGTCGAGACATTCGCGCGACAGGTGGCATCGGAAAAGACCTCTCGATCTACGAGACGATCGTCCGTGCGCCGCACGTCAGTCCACCGACGCCGCCGCCACAGGACCACACCGCGTACTCGCCTTCAGACCTCGGCCTCGCCGAATCGTGGGAAGTCGCGTCTGACTTCAACAGCATCACCTTCACGATCCGTGAAGACATTGCGTGGCACAACAACGGAGGGGACTGGGGTGATCTGACCGCTGAAGATGTGGCTTTTTCCTTCAACTCAGCATTCGCACCAGACTCCGTCAACAACGGAGCTGAAGAAATCGGCCCTGAGATGAAGGTCGGTTTCGATGTCATCGACGATCTGACAGTGCGACAGAATATCGAGCCAGGCGGCTTCGACCCCACATGGGCGTGGCTGCAAGGTAACGCTGGCTTCAACGGCATCGTCGTCGTGAGCAAGAAAGCGTTTGACGAACTAGGAGCCGAAGGCTTCGGAACCACCGCGGTTGGCACCGGAAAATACCAAGTGGCTGAATGGACCGCAGACGACCAAGTGGTGCTCCATTCGGTGCGCGACCACTGGACAGGCATTGAGCCGTCTGTCGGAACCGTCAACATCGTCCACATGCCCGAAGCGGCCTCTCGTGAGGCAGCGCTGCGCGCGGGCGAGATCGACATCGGCGAACTTAGCCCGCAGGTCATCAACCAAGTCGTTGACGACATCGGAGGACGAGTACAAGAGATCGGCATCGCCCGACCACAAGGCTTCCAGATGGCTGGCAACTACTGGTCTACCGACTGCTCCGACTGTGAAGGCGGTGCAATGCCGCGTCCCGGCTGGGAAGAAGGTCTAGCTGAAGGTTTCCCGTGGATCGGTGACCCCGGTGATCCGACCTCTATGGAAAACGCTCGTAAAGTCCGATGGGCGATGGCTATGGCCGTCAACCGAGAGTCGATCATTGAGAACGTCCTTGACGGACTCGGCCGTGTAATCTACGCATGGCAGAACATTCTCCCGGACGACCCGAGCCATAAAGCCGAATGGGTCATTCCTTACGATGTCGCAATGGCCAAGCAGTACATGGCAGAAGCTGGCGTAGCCGACGGCTTCGACATGGAGATATGGGTGCCCAGCACATTCTCGCCAGGCACGATAGCTGCCGCCGAAGCCACCGCTGAGATGTGGCGGAGCGACCTCGGCATCAACGTCACCATTGACCGTACTGAGTACGGCGCGCGACGCCCGCAGACCGTCGACAAGACGATCAACGTTCCGTTCACACACGGCATCAACTGGATACCGGGCGCGACATCGGCCAGATACATCTGCGCGGCCGCAGGTCACATCGTAGGCTTCACGATGGAGCAAGCAGTTTGCGACGTCGGGCTTTCGAACGCTACTGAGCGGGACTTGAATCAGCGCATAGCGAACAACATCGAGGTGCAAGATTACCTGTCGCATCAGATGCTCTTCTTGCCGATGTTCCAGCACAGCGCAAACCTATTCGCTGTCGCGTCAAGAGTGACCGCATGGGACCCCTACAACTCGCAGGACGTGTTGCCCAACCGACCTGAGTCGCTAGCTGTCTCTGATTCCGAATAAGCATCACCAAAGGGACATCTCTCCGCCCCGACGCCGGCCCCGTGAGAACGGGAGTGGATCCGGCGGCGGGGCGGCTCCGCAAGTTCCGACTATGTACGTGGTGGGCTTGCGAATGCCCTTGATGTACGATTTGGCTCGGTTAATCTCCGCTGTGAAATAGCGGTTAGTAGATATGTCTGGATTGGAAACGCTCCTTGGCTAGATTCCTCATACGCCGAGTGTTTTACATGGCCGCCGTGATGGTGGGTATCTCGATGATCGTCTTCGGACTGTCACGGCTCACCGGCGATCCTCGCCTGCTCTATATGACGCAAGGCACACGCTGGTCGCAAGAAGTGTGGGATGCCAGAGGACGCGAACTCGGGCTCGACAAGCCGATGGTTGTGCAGTACCTTGTCTGGGCCGGGAACGCCATTCAAGGGGACTTCGGAGATTCGCTTTGGCACAAGCGAAATTCTTTGCGCATCATCATCGAAAAGTTGCCCGCCACCCTCCAGCTTTCCGGCATCTCCTACTTGATGGCCGTCGCGCTTGGTGTAATTCTAGGTACCATATCCGCCGTCACACGCGGAACACTGGTCGATATCGCGGTGCGGTCCTTCGCCCTAATTGGCCAAGCGGCACCTCCATTCTGGCTCGCTCTCATCCTGATCTTCTTCTTCGCTGTCTACCTAGACATCCTGCCCACCTCCCGTCGAGGCGATTGGACGCACTTCGTCCTTCCAGCCACAACCCTGGCATGGCTGGGTTCCGCTGGCCTCGCGAGGCTGACCCGATCATCCCTCTTAGAAGTCCTCGACAGTGAATACATCAAATTAGCTCGCGCGAAGGGCGTATCAACCAACAAGGTGATCCTGAAACACGCCCTGAAAAACGCGCTTATTGCGCCCCTTACCGTTGCCGCAATACTCCTCGCCAGCTTCCTTTCCGGCACCGTCGTAGTTGAAACTGTCTTCGCATGGCCGGGTCTTGGCAGACTCGCTGTGGACGCGACAAAAAACAACGACTTTCCATTAATCACTGGGATCACCGTCATTTTTGCAGGGTTGTTCCTTATCTCCAGCCTCTTGGCGGACCTGCTGTACGCCTATATCGACCCTAGGATCCGTATCTATGATTCGTGATACGCCACTGCCGGACACGGCGACTGGACGCTCGAATCTGCGAGTACCTGTGCTAGGCACGGTATACCGATGGATACGGCGGTATCCGGTTCTACCGGTGATGATCGCTGTTGGGCTAGCGATCATGGCGATCTTCGCTCCATGGGTCGCTCCGGCGCACCCATTGGAGAGCGACCTCGATTTCATTGCTCACCCGCCGGTTTGGATGGAAGACGGCACCTTCGACTACATTCTCGGTGCTGACAAAATCGGACGCGATCTCTTGAGCCGCATCATCCACGGCTCGCGCATCTCCCTCTCCGTCGCCTTCATCGTCATAATCTGCGGCAGTTTAATCGGTAGCGCAATCGGCATTGCTTCCGGTATGGCAGGAGGATTGTGGGATGAGATCGCAATGAGAATCGTAGACCTCGTTTATGCCACACCCTTCCTGCTTATCGCTCTTGTAGCCGCGGTGGTGTTCGGCACGAGCTTCCAGCTCGTTCTTACACTTCTGACAATCTTTTCATGGCCGATCTTCGCCCGCCAGACACGCGGACTTACTCTCCAACTCAAGAACATGGACTATGTCGCAAGCGCTCGCGTCAACTCCGCCTCACAGTTCCGCATCGCTTTTCGGCACATCATGCCTGGTGTTTTCAACACCGTCGTCGTAATAGCAACCCTACAGATCGGATCCCTCATCCTCACCGAATCCGTCCTCTCTTATCTCGGTGTCGGCATCCCTGCACCTCAGCCGGCGTGGGGCAGCATGGTCGCTGATGGAAGGGAGTTCATCACGACCGCATGGTGGGTGCCGGTGATGCCCGGCGCGGCAATCTTCCTCACCGTCTTCGCCTTCAACTTCATCGGCGACTGGCTGCGCGACTATCTGGATCCTCGTTTGAGGCAGATTCACTGACAATCCAGTCAGTGCCTATCAGGTCTGACTCTTTCATATTGCAAGTGTTATGCCGCAACCTCGCGCGCCTGCGGCGCGTAAACTAGCCCCATCACCATCCTTGAGTGCTTTAGGTAGGCAACCATGAAAATCACCGATGTCAAAACCCACGTTGTGAAGATGCCGTCCACCATGCCGTGGGTCTTCGTCAGCGTCGAAACTGATGAGGGAGTTACCGGTTGGGGTGAATGCACCGACTACATCGCTAATCCTCAACTGGTACGAGGGATCGAAGCGGTTAAACCGTTCGTGGTTGGTATCGATGCCTCACATATCGAAGAGATCTGGCAACGCATCTTTCACATGTACTCCGATCTCAATGGGCGCGGGTTCGTCTCACACCTAATCTCCGCTATCGACATCGCGCTATGGGACATCAAAGGGAAGGTTTTAGATCGACCTATCTACGATCTCCTCGGCGGACCTGTCCGTGCATCCGTACCCCTATACACACATGTCAGCGACACCTCACAAGGCGACACCTTCGAAGACCACCTAGCCGGAATGATGGAGGATGCCCGGCGAACCAAAGAGATGGGATTCGAAGCTATCAAGACCGACCCATTCCCATCACGTCGCCAATACGGCAAGTTCCGGGGCGCGTACATGGTTGAAAGGCTTGAACCGGCCGCGATCCGTGAATCAGTGCAGTGGATGGAGGGATTACGCGAAGCTGTTGGGGATGATTACGAATTGATGATTGACGCTCATGGACGTTTCGATGTCGCTTCAGCCATCGAAGCCTGCCGAGCAATGGAACACATCAACCTCGTTTGGCTCGAAGAACCGATCCACGTCGAAAATCACAACGCTTTGAAGCACGTACGCGAAAACGTCAACGTCCCGCTCTGCGTTGGAGAACGGCACTTCACACGTTGGGACTACTGGCAAATTCTGAACGATCGCCTGGTCGACTACATCATGCCCGACATCGCGTGGTGCGGTGGTATAAGCGAGATCCGTCGGATTGCAGCGATGGCCGAAGTCGCGCACATTCGTATCAGCCCGCACGACGCTTTAGGGCCCATAGCTATCGCCGCGAGCTTCCAAACCTGCATGACGATGCCGAATCTCTATCGAGAAGAGTGCGTGCACCACTGGTTCCCCGAGTTCGCGAAACTCATCGATCCGATGTTCGACGTCCGCGACGGACACATCCACCCCAACGGACGACCGGGGTTGGGCATCGAACCGATTCCTGAAGCGTTAGAGGAGTACAAAGTCGATGTCGATGCACCGGAAGCTCAGCGAACGGACTGGTATGGCGGCGCGAACGACGATGACGACGAGTAGAACCATCGCTAGCATCAACAATGCGCGTTGTGGGAGGATTACCGGATGAAGTTGAGTGGCGGCGAAGCACTCGTAAAATCGCTCGTTAACGAGGGTGTTGAGGTCGTCTTTGGAATCCCCGGTATCCAGATCTACGGCATCGTCGCGGCGTTAAGGGATGAACCGAGTATCCGTATGGTCACCACTCGCCATGAACAAGGGTCTACCTATATGGCCGACGGATACGCCCGAGCCTCCGGCAAACCAGGTGTAGCACTCGTCGTCCCCGGCACCGGCGTTTACAACGCCGCTTCCGGCATCGCTAATGCCTACGCGCGCTGTTCGCCCGTGTTACTGATCGCTGGACAGATCCCCCGGGCACAAATCGACAAGGACATCGGAAGCATCCATGAAGTAGCGGACCAAATTGGCGTGTTGAAGCCGGTCACGAAGTGGCAACGGAGGGTCATGAGGCCCCGCGACGTCCCGGATGCTGTCTTTGAAGCCTTTAGGCAGATGCGTACCGGCAGACCGCGTCCGGTGGTCATCGAAATCCCTCCTGAGACGGGAGTGGAGCGCGAGGAAGTCGTACTCCGAGAGCCCGCTCGCATCTCTCGCATTGTGCCAAGTCCTGACCAACTGCGCGAAGCGGCCCAAATCATCGCCAATTCCCGACTCCCACTAATCTATGCCGGCGGCGGGGTGGCGATTTCCGATGCCGAAGAAGCCCTCGTCCGATTGGCTGAAGCTACCAACATACCGGTCGTAACTTCGAACAGCGGCAAAGGAGCCATTCCCGACAATCACCCGCTCTCATATGGCTCATGCTTCAGCCCCATGTCCGAGCAGCCATCGATGAACCAACTCTTCGAGGTCATGCAGTCCGCCGACGTGGTCATCGGTATCGGTGCGCGCTTCTCGCTGGGCAACCCTGCTGGCGAAGCTTCCACGCTCATAAACATCAACATCGATGACGGCGACCTAACCCGCATCCAGTCCAACACCATCCCGTTGCACGGCGACGCGAAAGCGACCATTGAAGCACTCATCCCTCATTTAAACGACGCTGGCGCGGGTGATCGACCATCTCCTGCCGAAGCCGTAACCGCGGCGCGAAATCTGATCGCCTACTACGACATCCGGCTCAAAGAACCGCCTTACGAAATCATCGAGACCATCAATCAAGCGATCCCGGAAGACGCATTCATCGTCTGGGACGTTACTCAATTCGGTTGGTACGCACGCACTCACTACCAAGTCAACCACCCTAAGACTTACATCGATTCCGGCTACTCCTTCAACCTCGGCTTTTCGTTCCCCACTGCTTTGGGTGCCAAGGTGGCCAGCCCCGATCGGCCCGTGTTGTGCATGGTTGGTGACGGTGGCTTCATGTTCAACGCGTCCGAACTCTCAACTGCGGTCAAGTACGGGATCAACGTGGTAACGGTGATCTTCAACAACGATGCCTACGGAAACGTGGAACGGGACTTGGATGAGGTTTTCGATGGGACCTACGAGACGGACTTGCGCAATCCTGACTTTGTGAAATTCGCGGAGTCGTTTGGCGCGGTCGCGTTTCGGGCAGAACATCCTTTGGAATTGGAAACGCTCATCCCTCACGCGTTAGGTTTAGATGCGCCAGTAGTAATCGACGTGCCTGTGCAACACGTGCAGATGCCGCGCGCGCCTCAGTTCGCGTTTACCACGAAATTGCCGTGGGCTACTCCCCAAGACGGTCTTTTGCCGACGTAGCTCTAGACCTCCGATAGAGGAAATCGGCACCAGCGTTACTTTTGAGATTGAACTAGGGCTTGAACCCGATCGCTTCCCCGAAAGCCAACCCGCTGACTGCACCAGGATGCCCGTCCCACTTGTCCATGTCCGCGCGCCACATCTCGAACTGCTCTCGGGTTGCCAAGCCGGCTTGCGTGGCTTGACTGATAACTTCGTCCGACAGGAACCACTCATTTACGAATGCGTGGAAGAATGCTATGTCTTCGGGACTCGAAAACACGTCGAACGATGCGGACCATTCAACATCGACGAAGCCTGCTTCGACAAATGCGTTCTTGAGATCCCTGCCCATGTCGGGATGCCCTCCACTCGCACTGACGAGTCTCGCAAAAGTGCTCCACGCTTCGTCGTCAACTGCTTCGTCAGGGCCCACGAAGGAGGCATAGGTGACAACCTCTCGGCTAGCCAATATGCCTCCCGGCTTCAAAACGCGCATGATCTCGCTGAGCGCTTTCTCGGTGTCAGGTACGTGCATCAGCACCGCGTGCGTGTGGGCAGCGTCGAATGAATCATCTTCAAACGGGAGATCAGTCGCATCGCCTACGTGGAATGTAGCGTTGTCGTGCCCGCCGGCCGCCGCTGAGGCGCGGGCGATCGTGATCTGCGACTCCTCCATGTCGATTCCGTGCAGCTCGCCGGGTTCAATAGCCTTGGCCAAACCGACTGATATCGATCCTGGCCCGCAACCGACATCTAGAACTCGTGATCCGGACCGGAGATGTGGCAAAAGATGCGCGGCGTGAGTCTCAGCGTTGCGGCGGTGCAATATCTGAGTGAACTCGTCGCTGTAACCCATCGCGTAGGTCGAACTCTCTTCCTGCTTCTGTGACAAAGTTGCAGTCTCCTCTCTGTTTTTGCCTAAGCACGCAGACGGCGATTCTATTCGACATATGCCGATATGAGACGCCGTATCGCGCTTGTATCTTGCCTTTGATGCCTCTGCGATCTCGCTATTTTCGTCCCATTTTGGGGGAGGGGGAGGTTCGCAGGCGCGTTTAATTGAAGGGGCATACCCCGCTCGCTTCACTTCGTTTGCTCGCGCCCCTTTCGCCTTGCGAAAGGGGCTGTTCGTGTTGGTCGAAGCATCGCCGCGTCTTTCGGGTCGCGTGCGATAAGTCGGTTGAAAGTCAGT